>CAYTNG010000003.1:0-322161 GCA_964439105.1 uncultured Saprospiraceae bacterium | reverse complement strand
CCGTTAAGGTACAGAAGTCTGAACTGAATGCAAGTGGCGTACTGTACTATCAGTTAGATGCAGATCAACATACAGCGACAAAGCGTTTTGTGATTTTGGATTAATATTGTTATCAAAATAGACGAATGCGCATTTAGAGCTGGCAGATAGTTTTAAAATTTAACCATTAAAAGGGGGATTCTGAAAAGAGTCCCCCTTTTTTTTGCTGCAAGAAAGCCATAAGAGGGTAGATTGATTTGCATTATAACTTAATACATTGATATACAGACAGATATGATTTGTTCCCTGGGCTTGACATTAAGTTTGGTCCAGCAAATTGAACTGTTAATGAGAAACCCCTGATGAAGCCTGCTTAGTTGTTATATAATTTATTTTTACAAATAGAATATTTATTTAAGGTGTATTATATTGAAATTCAATACATCAAAATATTATAATAATTCTGAATATAATTATATTAGTTATTCTCATCTAGTCTAAGAAACGGACCTTGTTTTTTGGAATATTACTTGCAATGTACTAGCATATGAAGTTGATTGAATCTCAGGATTCATCATTTCATTTATATCCCCCACCAAGAATTACACCAGCATGGTGCCCAAGCTCTGTTTGGGTCTATGTGTTTATGAGCAAAATTGAATTTTATAAAAACACAATTATGAACAAACCATTACTTACACCATTTTCTTGGATGCTAAATAAGAAATTGGGTTGGCTCTTTGTAATGCTTACTGTTTTAGGCTTTCAGGAACTTTATTCACAAGCCTTTCCTCCATGTGGTACTCCTTCACCTCTTAAGGGAGTACAGCAGTTCGCATGCACCGCTGAAACGGATACCCTATTGATTAATCCTTTTATTGGTGCAAACAATTATCAGCTATCGGTTTCTCCTCCTGGTGGAATAAGCGTAACGAACCTGACTCCAGGCTATCCTGGTTTCAAAGTGGATTACGGGACTGTTCCTGGTAATTATCTTTTGATTTTTAGTGTCAATTCAACATGTGCAGATACTTTTAATGTGCATGTCACCGGAAGGTTTGCTCCTCAAATTAATTGCAACGATACTGTTCATTTTTCGCTTGATGAACATTGTAAAGGCACAGTTTACCCCAATTTGGTTCTGGAAGGAATATACGACTCCCTTGATTACACGGTGACGATTAAAGATGTGGTGACTGGCTTGCCAATTCCAACAAGCCCTCACTTGAATTCAACACATTTGGGTAAATACTATATCGTAGAGGTAAACCACCGTTGCAGTGGAAACTTATGCTGGGGTATACTTCTGGTTGAAGACAAGAAAGATCCAAACATTGTATGCAAAACATACACAGTTAATTGTAATGCAGACCTTAGTCCTGAGTCGGTAGGTTTTCCTATGCCTGCAGGAGCTCCCAATCCAAATAAAATTGGTCCATTTAGATACCGGTCTTTCAGTAGTTTGGTCGATAATTGTAGTTCTACAATATTGACTTATTCAGATCGTATTTCTCATGCGGACTGCCCGCCTTCCGTAACTTATATTGACACTGTTTTTCGAGACTGGACTGCTGTGGATGGATATGGAAATGATGTAACATGTACAGATACAATTCTTATTAGGGTTGGAAATATAAATTCTGTAGTGTGCCCTCCAAATTATGATGGCATTGCACACAGTACTTTGAATTGCAGTGATAACTATAAAAGAGATTTAGCCGGAAATCCACATCCCGACGTGACGGGCTATCCAACATTTGTTTCTTGTAGAAATCTTGATTTTACATATCAGGACATAAAAATAAGGGTTTGTGAAGGTACCTATAAGATCTTAAGAGAATGGATAATTGCGGATTGGTGCACAGGTACTCAAACTTCGTGTATTCAGATAATTAAAGTTGTGGATGACAGAGGTCCGGTAATAACATGCCCTTCTAATATTACAGTTTCTACTCTTGCTAACAGTTGTGAGGGAGAGGCTGTTCTTGGTCTTCCTAAAGTGCTGGCAGAATGTTCTTCGGTCAGCTGGGTTGTAATGGTTAAAAGAGGTGCTGATCCAAATGTTCCTCCTTCATCTATAGATGCCTCTACGGCGGGAGTTATCAAATTATCAAATGATCAATATAAAATTGTTAATTTACCTGTTGGTCTGTCATGGGTCTTGTTTATTGGATCCGATGCTTGCGGAAATACAGATACCTGCGCTACTGAAGTATTTGTAATTGAAAAGACAAGACCAATAGCTGTTTGTGATTTAGAAACGGTTGTTACTTTAACAGATGATGGATCTGCTAAAGTGTATGCTATAACATTCGATGACGGATCTCATGACAATTGCGAGTTAGGGGGATTTAAAGTCAGACGCATGGATCCTGGTGCATGTCCTGATCCTATTAAAGATGATAATGAGTTTGGAGATTATGTTGAATTCTGCTGTAGTGACATACCCAACAATCCGATTTTAGTTGTATTTCAGGTTTCCGACAAGGCGGGAAATACAAATGAATGTATGGTCAGGGTGACTGTTCAGGATAAAAAGCCACCTGTAGTTACTTGCCTTCCGGATATAACTGTATCCTGCGAGTTTGATCGTTCCAATTTAGCTGTTTTTGGTACTTATCGCAGGGCTGAATTTGATCGCAATATCATTAACCTCTACGATTCAACCAATAATTCGATTTCTCAGCCACATTACTGGGGAAAAGACGGTTTGGTTATTGAAGATTGCAATTTGCATATCGATAGTTCAATAAGTTATGTGCTTAATAATTGTGGACTTGGAAACATCGTAAGACGCTATGAATTTTATGATGACTTCAATTCCAAGCGCGTTTGTGAGCAAAATATCACAGTAAAAGACTTTACTCTTTTCAACGGTAAGCTTTCAATTACCTGGCCTTCACATATTGAAATTGATGGTTGCCACGCAGGTGTTAGCCCTGAGCTGACGGGTAAGCCGCAATGGCCATCTAATATCAACTGCTCCAATATTATTGCAACATATGATGATCAGGTATTTAACGTAGTAGAGAACGTATGTTTCAAAATATTAAGGACTTGGACCGTAGTAGACTGGTGTCTTTACAATAGTACAACCGGAGTTGGTCGTTGGACGTACATTCAGGTTATTAAAGTAAAGAATTCTATCAGTCCAACCTTTACAAGTTCATGCTCTAATGTAATATTTGATGGTACAAGTATTGATTGCAATGGTTTTGCAACGCTTGTCGCAGAAGCAGTAGATGACTGTAATCCTGCGCAGTTGATTTACACCTATGATATTGATCTTGAAAACAATGGTTCAAAAGATTTATCAGGAACTGGCAATAATGCAAGTGGAATTTACCCAATAGGTACGCACAGAATACTTTGGACAGTGACGGACCAATGTGGAAATAGCTCAACATGTTCTTATTTGTTTACGATAGTTGATCGCAAACAACCAACACCTGTTTGCCAGACTGGAATCATTACTGTGATTATGCCTACAAACGGGCAAGTTACGATATGGGCTTCTGATTTAAATTTTGGTAGCAGGGATAATTGTACGCCAAGTAATCTTTTGAGATATTCCTTTTCCTCAAATCCGAATAATGCTTCAAGAACATACACCTGTTCTCAAATTCCAAATGGAATATCCCAGAAGTTTGAAGTAAGAGTGTATGTGACGGATGAGGCGGGAAATCAGGATTACTGTGATACAAAAGTTATTATCCAGGATGGACTAGGAAATGCTTGTCCGGATAACCTGGGTGGCGGAACAACAGGAAATTTGGCAGGAGCTATATTTAATGAAGCGCACAGTAATGTGGAAAATGCCATGGTCACCTTAAATGGTAACATGCCTAATATGCCGAAATACCAGATTACGGCGCTTGATGGCCAATATACATTCCTCAATCTTCCATTAAATGAAAATTATATTCTAACAGCCACTAAAGATGATGAGCCATTGAATGGAGTGAGTACACAGGATATCGTCTTAATCCAAAAACATATATTGGGACTTCAAACATTAAGTTCTCCTTATAAAGTAATAGCTGCGGATGTGAACAATTCGCAATCTATAACTGCAAAGGACGTCTCTGATCTCAGGAGATTGATTTTAGGAATAACTGCTCAATTTCCTGATAATAAATCCTGGAAATTCATAAACGGAAAGCAAACTTTTGCAAATCCGGTTCAGCCCTGGCCGTTCGATGAAATCAATCAGGTTGATAAGTTAAATGAAAACATTCTTGATAACCATTTCGTCGCAGTTAAAATGGGTGATGTAAGTGGAAATGCAAGAACAAATAATCTACAAAACCCTGCAAACAGGTCAGCTATACAATCCTCGATCCGGATTGATAACATGGAATACAAAACAAATGAGATGATTCGTATCCCTGTGAAGTTGACATATGAAGGAATATTGACAGGTATGCAAATTGCATTTGCATATGATAATAATTCCCTAACTCTTGCAGATATTGAATCGGGTGCTGTAAAAATTACGGATTCTAATTATTTGGTGGAATCAGCTGCTACATCGACGGTTCGCATCAGTTGGGATCAAATATCAGGAGTGCAAACAGATCAGCCACTTTTCTATCTGGTATTTACCTCAACAAGAAATGGAGTGTTAAGTAACTCTCTGGTGCTTTCAAGTGAAATTCGTCCGGAAGCTTATACGTCTAATGCGGATCCGATCGAATTGGAAATCTCTTATGGAAAAGAGGGAGAAATGAATCAGGGTTTTTACTTGTATCAAAATCAACCCAATCCATTTAACAATACAACAAAGATATCTTTCAATTTGCCAAGAGACGGACAAGTCACTTTGTCAATTCTTGATGTGGACGGTAAGGTGTTGCATAAAAGCACTAGAGATGGAAAGTCAGGTTTGAATTCAATTGAAATCAGCAAGGAAGGACTTTTTAGATCAGGTGTGCTTTATTATCAAATTGAAATGGGAGAGCATAAAGCAGTGCGTAAAATGCTGTTAATAGAATAAAGTACTGGCTTAAAATCCGGTATCCCCCCACTTTGTTCTTACTCCTATTCGAGTAAACTCAAAATTACCCTCAACAGTAATGTTTTGAGGATCTCAAAAATTGTCAATGATGTGTTTGAAATATTTTACAAATAATAAATTATCCAAAATGAACGCGACATTTCGTAACAGTATTCAGCTTGTGCTTAGCGCCGTACAGGTAAAATACAAGTGGTTTGCAATGATGGGTGTGCTTCTCCTCTTGACGGGTCAGTCTGCTTATAGCCAGGCATGCCTGCAGATAGAGAAAACATTACTAGCAGTAGCGCCTCCATCCAGCGGAGTGACAGGACACTTCGATGCCACATTTAGAATTCAGCTCGTCGGTAATTGTGGAATTACTTCCTCAATTCAGGTATCTGACCAATTGAATTTAAATTCAAATTTAGGATCTGCATTTGTATCTGTAGTCGGCATTCCTTTGTTGGCTTATGTTAGTGCAAGTTCTAATGCAGGTGCAGTTAATCCTGGATTTAACGGATCTTCAGACCCAAACATTAATGACGGCAATGCATTTTTGCTTTCTGGAGATACCCTGATTTATCAGATTACAGTAGAAGTAAATCCTAGAGCAATTGGCGCGCCTTCCGTTTTACAGAACCAGGCGCAAGCAACATATCTGATCCCAAATCCCGGTGCGACTGTCTTTTCAAATATTGCTGTAATTCCGGATTGCTGGTCAGATTGTCAAATGGCATGTAATAACCTGGTACAGGTTTCAGTCAATAGTATTTGCGAAGCTGATATACTTGCAGATATGATTCTGGAGGGAGAAGTTTCCGAATGTGCGTCATTGGGATTTTATGAGGTAACTATTTATTATAATAATAAAAAGGTTCATTTGCCTTTAGATCAATCTTATTTAAATCAAAAGCTAAAAGTTAATGTACGAAATATAGCGTGTAATAATAATTGTTGGGGATACATCGTGCTTGAAGATAAGACGGCACCTGTGTTAAACTGTCGTTTAAGAGATACGATAAGTTGTGCGGCAGATGCTTCTCCGGCAGCGCTTGGATTTCCAGTACCTGTCAACAAAGTGGACCAATCTGTGTATCCTTACCTCGTTTCCGGTATCGATGCCTGCGGATTTGTCTATCTCACCTACCGCGATAGTTTGGTTCGATATGACTGTAGCAATGATTCTCTAAGTGCGACCATTTTCAGAAAATGGTGCGCTACAGACCCGGGAGGTTATGTGGCTTGTTGTATTGACACAATTGACTTAAGGAGGGGAACGTTGGCAGACATTACTCTGCCACCACACTATGACGGGCAACCTGGAAACAAACCTTATTTGAAATGCGATGGTCTTTGGGCTAAATTGCCCAATGGTTTTCCGGACACTACTGCTCAAGGAACAGGTAAGCCTAACGGAGTGTATTGTGGAAATATCCAATACGATTTTACGGATGATACGATTCAGGTTTGCAAAGGAACTTACAAGTTATTGAGAAGATGGCTTATTCTGGACTGGTGCAACCCTTCACGTCGTATTGATTATATTCAGCAAATTAAAGTCGTGGATGATAAAGTTCCTGTAGTAACATGTCCTTCCACTTTTACTGTCAATACGAATCCGTGGTCTTGCGCTGGAAGCCTTATACTTCCGGTTCCTCAGGATTTGACACCTCAGACCGTGGTTGACAACCGCATACCTTATGTAATCGAAAACTGTTCTGGTTGGACATACTCTGTAAAACATTTGCCGGCCGTAAATCCTAATGATTGTACTCCTGCAGCTGGTCAGGGAAATACACAAAATATAGTTAAGCTTCCTGATGGTCGCTACCAGGTAAATGATATGCCAATTGGCTGCAATTGGATCTATTATACTGTTACCGATGGCTGTGGTAATTCTACTGTTTGTCAATTTGATATAGTTGTTAAGGATCTTACTCCTCCGGTGGCTGTCTGCCAGCAAAAAACGGTAATCTCCCTTGGATCAAATGGAAGGGCAACTGTCCCTGCATCTGTCTTTGATGATCATAGTCACGACAATTGTGGAGGCGTATCCTTCCGGGTACGTAGAATGAATCCTGGGCCCTGCGGTACAACCACATTTAGTGATACTCAGGAGTTTTGTTGTGATGATGTTTCAGCGACCAGATCCATACGTGTTGTAGTAGAAGTTTCCGATCGTGGAGGCAACAAAAGCGAATGTATGGTCGACGCATTTGTTCAAGACAAACTGACGCCAAAAGTTCAATGCCCCCGGGATACCGTTGTGAATTGTGGTACTGATTTAAGCAATCTTAATGTTTTTGGAAATGCTACAGCGACAGATAATTGTCATGTAACAATTCAGTCTCGTGTATATAATAATTTAAATAATTGCAATGTAGGAACACTGGTGCGTGAATTTGTAGGTATTGATAATGGAGGGCTTAGAGATTCATGCCAACAGATAATACGTGTAATAGATCCTACTCCATTTGGTTGGTCTGATATCGTTTGGCCACGTGATACAATTTTGAATGGTTGTACGGATAATGCAAGCCCTGACTTTACTAAAAGACCTGTATACTTGAATAAGGATCAATGCAACCAGCCAATTGCCTCTTATGATGACCTGACATTTAATTATGTCGAAGGTGTTTGTTTTAAAATTCTTAGAAAATGGACAGTAATTGACTGGTGTTCCTATAACCCTGCAAATAATACCGGTATATGGTACCATACTCAAGTAATAAAAATTAATAACACCGAGCCGCCAAGATTTACAAGTTCGTGCGATAATCAATACTTATGTATTACAAGCGGATGTTCTCTTCAGCATACTTTGGAGGCATCTGCAGTAGACAATTGTACTTCACAAGATGATCTCAGATGGACGTATCAACTGGATTTAGGAAACGATAATGTGGTGGATTTTTCAGGAAACAGAAACAGAGTGAGTTCAAATTTTGCTTCGGGAACACATCGCATCATTTGGACTGTTGAGGATCAATGCGGCAATAAGAGCTCATGTAGTTACTTGATAATTGTAAAAGATTGTAAGCGTCCTACTCCATATTGCCGCCAGGGACTTATAACAGTGTTAATGCAAAATTCAGGATCTGTTACGGTCTGGGCTAAAGACTTTGATCTCGCAAGTGATGACAATTGTACTCCAAAATCTGAGTTGAAATTCTCTTTCACTTCAAATCTTAGAGATTCTTCAAGGGCTTTTACGTGTGCAGATATAGCAAATGGAAAGGCAGATACAATTAGTGTTGATATTTACGTAACAGATAAAGATGGCAATCAGGATTACTGCAGGACTGAGCTGATCCTTCAGGATAATCAAAACGTTTGTCCCGATGTTCCTACTTTCGGTAGTATCAGTGGTTCTATCCGTGGTTATAAAAACAATCCTTCTCCAAATGTTAGTGTGATTCTGAAAGATGCCAACGGATTGGAAAAGGAGCTCACTACGGATTTTCAAGGCTTATATGCTTTTAATGATCTTGAAATGTTTAATGATTATTCATTGAATGCAAAATTTGAAAGTGATCCGCTGTTGGGTATAACGACAAAAGATATTGTAAAAATTCAAAGGCATATTTTAGGAATTGAAACTCTCGATTCTCCATATAAGATGATTTCGGCTGATGTGAATAAATCAGGTACGATTACTGCAAGTGATATTTCAGAATTGCGCAAATTAATCCTTGGAGTTCAGAATCATTTTGATAAAAATGAATCCTGGAATTTTGTAGATGCGAATGAATCTCTGACAGCTGACAATTTCCAATCATTTAAGTCAACTTTTCAGATCAATCAACTCGGCACTTCGATGACCAATGGAGATTTTATGGCTATCAAAACAGGCGATGTAACCGGAGAAGCTGTTACAGGATTTTCTGGAAATTCAATTTCCAGAAATGATAAGTCAATGCTTATTGAACTTCCTGAGCTTGTTTTTAGAAAGGGCGAAATATTGGAAATACCTGTTCGTTGCCTTACTGAAGATGAATTATATGGTCTACAATTTGAATTGTGGATAAATTCAGGTGAATTTGAGTTATTGTCTGTTGAAAATGGAATTCTGACATTGACTCCTGATCAATATAATTTTGGTGGGGACCATCTGAAAGTGAGTTGGAATTCTCAGAATTCAACCTCTGTTCATACGAATAATGTCTTGTTTAAATTTAAAGTTAGAACGAAGTCTGCAGGTACACTTAATATGGGCTCCATTCAAATTAAATCACAGGAAATGGCAGCTGAAGCTTATACCCGCAGCACAGATCTGAACATTTCATTAGTATACCGGTCAGACAATAATGAAGTCAGCTCGAACGGATATGATCTGTATCAAAATGTTCCGAATCCTTTTCAGGACAAGACGTCAATATATTTTCAGGCACCAGTAGCTTCAATCGTCCGCATGGATTTATTTGATATCACTGGTACTTTGTTAAAGAGCTACCAAATTGAAGCGAAAGCTGGATTAAATAGTATCGAATTGAATTCAGATGATCTTGGCACGAAAGGAGTAATCTATTACAGATTGGATGCGAAAGATTATTCTTCAACCAGAAAAATGATTATCATAAAATAAACGGTTCTTGGGTAATTAGGCTGAATCCGGGAACATTTATGTTCCCGGAGGAAAGCCAAATCAAAAATGAAATAACTTATTAAGCTGATATAAAAAATCCTATTATGGAAAAGTCCTTACAACAAAATTATAAAACAATGAAAAGAGTAATGCAACTCTTGACAGACAGCCGAATGCTTAGTAGCATCCATATGAAGTCTGTTGTGGCAATTTTGCTTGTACTTTTTGTTAGCCTCTCTGAGCTTAAGTCTCAATATGTAAGTGGTGATACAAGCGTTTGCCCTGGAGCAACAGTTAGTTACAACTTTGCTGGAGGTCCATGGGTTGTGACGGTTCTAGGCGGTGGCACCTTAGTTCCTGTGGGTCCGACAAATAATTTTACAATTAATTGGGGCCAGGTACCAGGATCTTTTTTGATTCGATTGATTAGCGGGCCAACCACAATTTATCAAAATGTTTATGTTGAAGGAGATGTCGCATTAGCTTGTGATGATCTGGTAAACGTTAGCTTAAATGGAAATTGTCAGGCTTTAATAACTCCTGGTGTTGTTTTGGAAGGTGGATTGTACCCTGACGATTCTTACCAGGTGACTGTTTACAATACGAATAATCTGCCTATACCAGGGAATATTGTGGATTACTCATATCTGGGCAAGATTTTAAAAGTAAACATCAGGCATATATGTAGTGGCATAGCTTGTTGGGGAAAGATCCTTATAGAAGATAAATATATCCCTGAATTGGAGTGCGCAGATACGCCCGCTTTGGTTTCATGTGATAGCATATATTCACCTGAGAATATTGGTTTTCCACTACCTGTGGGTGTTCAAGTTACGCCTCATCCTTCCAAACCACAGTGTTATGTTGTAAAGAACTTTGATCTTTGCTGTGATGTTGAACTGTGCTATTATGACGTATATCAAAAATTTGGATGTAATGCGCCGCATTATGCACAAGTTGAGCGTAATTGGTCAGCGGTGGATTGTAAAGGAAATAAGACATCATGCAAAGACTCAATTTATATTACACAAGGCCAACTGACTCAAATTGCATGGCCTTCAAATTACGACGGTTTTGATAAACCTGCTTTAAAATGTGATGACATAGAGCCTGCCATCGGACCCTATCCGATTGGTTGGAATGCCCTTGACAATGGAAATCCTTCACCTTACGAAGAACTATTTCAGAATGGAAGTATAAAATGGTTTGGAACAGGTGTCCCAAGAAATATTCATTGCGATCACATAGCGGTTACTTACAGAGATATACGGATTCCGGTTTGCGGAAATTCATTTAAACTACTTAGAACATGGAGAGTTTTTGATTGGTGCACTGGCGATCTGCAAGAGCATGTTCAGTTCATTAAAGTTACTGATGAGAAAGCACCAATCGTAAGTTGCAGCCAAAATTATATCCGGTATCCAATGGATTATTACAGCTGCACTGGAACAGCGGTAATTCCACCACCGGATTTGATCATCGATTGCTCTGCTACAAGCTACACCGTAGAATACAAATTGGCTGGCCCGGATGGCAAGCCGGAAGCAGGGGACTATAGGTCAGATAATGTAAGTTATATTAATGGTAAAGCTGTAATAAAAGGACTTCCAAAGGATACGACATGGGTACAGTATGTGATTTCTGATGCTTGTGGAAATGTGACTCGTTGTCGTGTAGAGGTCCTTGTTGAAGATAAATTAGACCCAGTTGCAGTTTGCGACGAACATACTGTTGTAAGTTTAAATGAACAGGGAGTTGCAACGTTATTTGCAAGCTCTGTGAATAATGGTTCATTTGATAATTGTACTGTAGATAGTATGGTAATACGCCGCATGAACGATTGGTGTGGTATTCCCGGAAATCTTAATTTCGGGCCAAAGGTGACTTTTTGTTGTGAAGATCTTACCAGAAATCCACATATGGTTGTTTTTAGAGTGTTTGATGCCAGTGGTAACTTCAACGACTGTATGGTTTCCGTAACAGTTCAGGAAAAAATTGCGCCTACCATAACTTGTCCTCAGAATATTACGGTTAACTGCGGAACGGATTTAAGTGACTTGAAGTTACTTGGACGTGCTACGGCATCCAATACCTGTTCTAATGTTAAAATTACGTATACGGATGATTCAACTGCATTCAAATGCGGAACGGGTACCATTAGAAGAAGATGGTTTGCCACTTCAGTTGGTGGATTGTTTACAGCTTGTGACCAATCTATTAAAGTGATAGACAATAATCCAATAACGGTTAACTCCATAAATTGGCCTGCAGATATTACTGTTAATGGCTGTAAGGCTTCTGATGCTCATCCTGATTTTACCCGTAAACCAACATTTCCCGTTCATACATGCAGTAGTCTGATTTCTGGCTACTCAGATGAGCGTTTTTATAATGTAGGTGGCTACTGTTTAAAAATTATCCGACATTGGAGAGTTATAGACTGGTGTCTCTATGATGTAAATAATCCAAATTCTCCTGGTGTCTTTACAAGAGACCAGATAATTTATGTACGGAATACTGTGGCTCCCGTTATTTCAAATGCAACTTGCACAACGAAAGATATATGTGCAGATGATGCTTTATGTTCAGCAAATGTGGAATTGATCGCATCTGCAACCGATGATTGTACGGACAGTGATAAACTAATTTGGTCTTATCGGGTTGATTTGGATAATGATGGTTCTTATGGTTCTGTAAAGCAAGGTAATAATGCAAGCGGAAATTATCCTGTAGGTGTTCACAAAATTGAATGGTCTGTGCAGGATTCTTGTGGCAACATTGCTACGTGCAATCAGACTCTTCGCGTAAATGATTGTAAAGCACCAACGCCATTTTGTAAAACAGGAATTGTGACAGTAGTTATGCCAAGCACAAAGTCTATAGCTGTTACGGCGAGGTATTTTGATTTGAAAAGTGAAGACAATTGTACTCCTCAAAATAAACTCAAATTTTCGTTTAGTTCCATCGTTTCTGACTCAGTAAGGACGTATACCTGCGCTGATATTCAAAATGGCATTCAGGATACAATTGATGTGAACATGTATGTTACAGATGGATGGAATAATCAATCTTTCTGCCGCACGGTGCTGATTTTGCAAGACCCACAAAATGTCTGTCCTAACAGATTTACAAACGGTGGAATAATTAGTGGTCTTGTTTCTACAAATAATCAATCCGTTTTGCAGAATGCCAAGCTTGAATTATATAAGGAAGGATTACTCGTAGGCGCAATTAATTCGGAGAGAACTGGTAATTACACGTTTTTGGATCTTCCTGAAGGTGAAACGTATATGTTAAAACCTAAAAAGGATGACGATATTGATAATGGTGTTTCAACGGCAGACATTGTTCTTATTCAGAAACATATTTTGGGTATCCAAAAATTTGCTACCCCATACCAGTATATTGCAGCGGATGTGAACAATTCCCAAAGTGTAACAGCAGCAGATATTTCCGAAATTAGAAAGTTGATCTTGGGAATTACAGATCGTTTCAAAGAGGGTGTCCCTTCATGGGTGTTCCTTAAAAAAGGAATTAGCTTTGATAATGATGAGAACCCATGGCTTAACGCTCCTTGGTCTGACTCATATGAGTATGATAAACTTACGGGAGAAAATAAGGACGCTGACTTTATGGCGATAAAGACTGGGGACGTGAATCTAAGTGCGAAATCAACCGAACTACATTCTGCTATTGAGCAAAGATCCGAATCGGTATTCAAGTTAGAATTGGAGGATGAATTGCTTCCGAAGGCTAAGGTTAAAATTCCGGTATACGGCTCTTGGAATGCTTCTTTAATAGGATTTCAGATGAGTATTCACATAAACCCGTCTGTTGCCAAATTGCTTGAGATTGAGCCAGGTGTTTTGGATATTAATGAGACGAACCTTGGACGCGGTAGGGAAGATGAGGGTATTATTAACATGAGCTGGAATGGATTGTCACCTGTTTCTATTACAACATCTCCTTTGTTCTATCTGCTCCTTGATGTAAACACCCCGATAGCTTTGAGCAAATTGATTCAATTATATCACAATGGTTTAACGCCTGAAGCATATACAAATGATTTGCAAATCATGGCTGTCGAGTTAGGTGAGCGTGGTTCTGGTAAAAGTTTAGTTCAAACAATGCTGTTTCAAAACCAGCCCAATCCTTTTACAACACGCACCATTATAGGATTCCAGGTGCCGGAAGATCAAATCGTTCAACTTCGAATTTTTGATCTTAAAGGAATAGTTGTAAAATCTTTTGAATTGCAAGCCCATAAGGGGAAAAACACCATCGAATTGGATGCAAAAGATTTTGGAGGAGAAGGTATGTATTATTACCAAATGGAGACGAGCAATTATTTTGCGACAAAGAAATTGATTATTAGTAAATAAGTTATTTTTTTATATCGGTTTATGAAGGTAAAGTGTCCTTATTCGTAAGGACACTTTTTTTATATTTATACTGTGAAAGCAATCGTACTAAATGAGAAAATGGCTCCTCCTGTATTTAAGGATTGGGAGATGCCAGTCCCTAAGTTACATCAAACCTTATTAAAGGTGCATGCAGCTTCTTTAAATCATAGGGATGTTTGGATAATGAAAGGGCAATATGCAGGAATAAAATATCCTGTAATTCCGGGATCGGATGCTTGTGGAATAAGCAAGGACGAATTCTGTATTGTAAATCCCGGATTTTATTGGGGAGTGAATGAGTCTTGTCAATCTAAGGCATTTCAAATTCTGGGACTTCCTGAAAATGGTAGCTTTGCGGAATGGGTTGCCGTGCCAGAGGATCAACTCTTTCAAAAACCAGGGCATTTGGATGAAGTTCAAGCTTCTGCATTAGGCCTCGCAGGAGTGACAGCTTATCGTGCTCTTGTTACAAAGTGTACACCAAGCCAAGGTGAAAATATTTTAATTACGGGTATTGGAGGGGGTGTCGCACTCTTTGCATTGCAGTTTGGTCTTGCACTAGGCCTTAATGTGTTTGTGAATTCCTCCAGTGACGAGAAAATAAAAAAGGCAATACAGATGGGCGCCAGTGGTGGTGTAAATTATACAAAAGATCAATGGGCTGTTCAACTCGCTGAGATCGTGCCCGATGGATTTGATATTATTATTGATGGTGCTGCTGGTGCAGCCTTTAGTGCCTTGGTAAAGTTGACTAAGCCGGGTGGACGGATATGTGTTTATGGAGGTACAAAGGGAAAGCTAGCCGATTTTACCATGCAACCGGTTTTTTGGAAGCAATTGAAAATTTTTGGATCTACAATGGGATCTCAAAATGATTTTAAAAATATGTTGGATTTGGTTAATTCAAAACAGGTAAGCCCTGCAATTGATGCTGTATTTCCGCTAAGTCTGGCTTCAGAAGCATTTAGTAGAATGGAGAAAGGAGAACAGTTCGGTAAAATTGTTCTAAAAGTCAATTGAGTGATCCGCATTGGACTTCTTTCTGATACACATTCCTATTTGGACGATAGGATATTTGATTACTTCAAGGACTGTGATGAGATTTGGCATGCCGGAGATATCGGTAGTGAGGAAGTCATCAACAGCCTGGAGTCTTTCAAGCCTTGTCGATTTGTATTCGGAAATATTGATGGTTTTAACATAAGGCACAGGGCGAAGGAAGTTGAAATTTTTAAAGTGGAAGATCGCAAAGTGATCCTTATCCACATAGCAGGAAAAATGGGAGTATATCATAATCAGCTGAGACAATTGCTCTCAAAAGAAAAACCGGATATACTGGTTTGTGGACATTCGCATATTCTTAAAGTTGCATTTGACCATAAATTTAACATGCTGTATATCAATCCCGGTGCTGCTGGTATTTCCGGATTCCATAAAATTCAAACAATCATTAGAATGAATATTGTGGATAAATCTATTGAGGATATGCAAATTGTGGAATTATCGAGAAGACCTGTCAAATATGGTCAAGAGCCTGGCTGATATCAGTCCAGATGTCCTGAGGATGTTCCAGGCCAATTGACATTCTGATTAGATTATCTGTAATGCCATAATAGTCCCGGATTTCTTTAGCAACCTTAAGATGTGACATGGAAGCCGGATGCAACACCATGGTATCCGTTTCTCCTAAAGATGGGGCAATAGCACATATTTTTAAGTGGTTACAGAATTTTACGGCATCCTCAAATTGCGTACCCACCTGAAAACTGATCATTGCACCAAAGGCATTCATTTGCTTTTTGGCGATTTGATGGCTTGGATGACTTTCCAGTCCGGGATAATTTACTTTGGGTATTTTCACGTGGCCGGTTAATTTTTGAGCAACGTTGAGCGCATTTTCGCTTTGTTTTTGCATCCGGACTGCCAGGGTTTTCAGGCCGATTCCGGTAAGCCAGGCATCAAATGGATTTGAATTACATCCCATAAGTTTCATAAAATTCCAGATGCTATTTTTAAAGAGCGACTTATCTGTTGTGAGCAAGGCCCCGCCGGTTGACAATCCATGGCCATGTATATACTTTGTTGTTGAGTGTACAATTATATCCGCGCCATACTTAAAAGGCTGTTGCAGGACAGGGGATGCAAATGTGTTGTCTACGATGATTTTTGCATGGTAGCTTTTTCCTAATTGGCAGATATTCTCAAGGTCAAGGCATTGTAGACTAGGATTGGCAGGTGTTTCAAGAAAAATGACTTTATTTTGATCGCGATTTAATTTCAAATAATCTTCAAGTTGATCTAAAATCCCGAGGTCAAGATATTGAATTTTGATTCCCAGAGGTTTAAAAACTTTTTCAAGTAATTCAGTTGTGCCTCCATAAAGGTTACCTTGAGTGATGATTAAGTCACCAGTGTGTAGGCAGGCATGAAGGGCGATATGAATGGCAGCCATGCCGCTGCTGGTCAAAAGGCCTTGCGCTGAAAGTGAGGTGCCGAAAGTCTCAAGCTCAGCTATTTTTTGTGCTATGGATTCAATGCCAGGATTTCCATATCGCGTGTAAACATGAGACCCAGGTTGATTCTGAAAGATCTCAACGCCTTGTTCTATGCTTTCAAATTGAAAGGTTGAGCTTGCATAAATTGGATTTTTATGCGCTTCGGTTGATTTGGCTACCTTTGCCTCTGAAGCGCATAAACTTTCTATGTAATTGAATTTTTGATTCATTCTTGATGTTTTAGCTTTGAATTTGCTGTAAAATTATGGAAGAAAACTTTGAATTGCCGGAATCAGGAGAGGATCTCTTCGAATTTATCGAAATAAAAGTGGACCAGGGTCAGGGAAGCCAACGTCTGGACCTTTTCCTGGCTAACCGACTACCGAAATTATCGCGAAGCAGAATTCAGGCTGCCATTCAGAATGAACTTGTGTTAGTGAATAATAAACTTGTCAAGCCTAGTTATAAAGTTGCAGGAAATGATTTGTTAAGGCTGGCGATGCCTAAGCTGCCGGATCATGGTGATGTGCAAAAGGAGGACATTCCCCTGAATATTATTTTTGAGGACAAGTATTTGCTAATTATTGATAAGGAGACTGGCATGGTCGTGCATCCTGCTGCAGGTATTCATTCAGGTACACTAGTCAATGCGCTTGCTTATTACTTAAATAGTGAAGAGACGAATGGAGAAATTGGTTTAAATAACCGGTATGGGTTGGTACATAGAATTGATAAAGATACCAGCGGCTTATTGGTAGTGAGTAAAACAGATTTTGTCCACGCGCATTTATCAAAACAATTTTTTGATCATTCGATTGAAAGGGAGTATTATGCTTTGGTTTGGGGTGAACCGGATCCTCCAACTGGGACTGTTGACGCAAATATTGGCAGAGATCCCAAATACAGACAGAAACAGTTCGTTTTCAAAGAAGGCCTGGAAGGAAAGCGGGCTGTAACGCATTATCAAGTGCTTGAAAGTTTTTATTATACGAGTCTGGTAAAATGCCGTCTTGAAACAGGGCGTACACATCAAATTCGGGTCCATATGAAGTATTTAGGTCATCCCTTATTTAATGATGAAAAATATGGCGGAGATCAAATTATGAAAGGAACTATTTTTAATAAATACAAGCAATTTGTAACGAATTGTTTTAAAATGATGCCACGGATGGCTTTGCACGCTCGCTCACTTGGCTTTATTCATCCGGTTACCGGAGAAAAATTATACTTTGAGTCTGATCTTCCCTCCGAATTTGTGAGCTTGTTGGATAAATGGAGGAATTATTCAATTAGCAGAAAGGAAAATTTAGAGGAGTAATAGAATATGCATAATGATATGTTTATTGAATATTGCCTGAAATGGAAGGAAGTTCTTCTCCGCGAAGACGACGAATTCAGGCAGGCTAAATATGCAGCGCAGAGCTCAAATACATGGTTTACTTCCCAAAATATAAATCAGAGTATTGAAGAAATATGCAATAAGTATTTAGACGAAGAAAAATTAAGGAAGTGGCTTGCAATGTACCCTGAAACTTTGCATCCTTGCGAAGGAGTTTTGGGTATTGTCGCTGCAGGAAATATTCCTTTGGTTTCATTTCATGATGTGTTATGTGCGATGGCCTGTAATCAGAAAGTGTATTTTAAACCTTCTTCCAAAGATTTATATCTGACTAAATATGTCTATGAAGCATTTCTCAAATTGTCCGTTGAGTTCAGAGACAAAATAGAACTGGTGGAAAGACTTCCAAATGTGGATAAATGTATTATAACAGGAAGTTCAGTTGCCAAAAGTCATTTTGAAAAATACTTTAAAGCCAAACCCTTACTCGTGCGCAGCCATAGGAATAGTATCGCACTATTAAACGATAGCGTATCGGAAAGTGAACTTGAAATGTTGTCACATGATGTTTTTCGATACTTTGGCATGGGTTGTAGAAATGTTTGTAAAATCTACCTGCCCAAATTATATCCGGTTGAAAAAATAATTTCCGTATTTGATCGGATGTATCCGGATTTAAGGGCGAATGCATTGTACAATAGTAATTATGAATATCGTCATGCCGTTTATTTGGTAAATAAGCAGCCTGTCTTACAATCCGGGAATGCCATATGGGTAGAATCAAAACAACTAGCAGCGCCTGTTGCAGTTATTCATTATGAGTTTTATGATTCCATAAATAGTATTATACCGGAGCTTGAAATATTTAAAGAAAAAATACAGTGCATTGTTTCGAATTTTGAAATTTCTGATTTTTCTACCATACCTTTTGGTGCATCTCAATGTCCGGAATTATGGGACTACCAGGATAATTTGGATACAATGAAATTTATTTTGCAGAAGTGAATAAAAAACAGAAAGCAAAGGAGATAAGTTTGATCCTGGACAGGATTTATCCGGAGCTTGATATACCACTGCTTCATAAGGATGCTTATACATTATTGGTTGCCGTCCTATTGTCCGCACAATGCACAGATGAACGTGTTAATAAGCTTAGTCCGATACTATTTTCACTTGCCGATAATCCGTATGATATGTCTATGCTGGATGTCGGTCAAATTGAAAAAATAATAAAACCCTGCGGGCTTTTTCAAAGAAAAGCATTTGCTATCAAAGAATTATCAAGGATTTTGGTTGATAATTACGGAGGCATGGTTCCGGATACTCTGGAGGAACTTGAAAAATTGCCTGGAGTAGGCCACAAGACGGCATCTGTAGTACTCATACAAGCATTTGGCAAACCAGCTTTTCCTGTAGATACACATATACACCGACTTGCACAGAGATGGGGATTGTCTTCAGGTAAAAACGTTGAAAAGACAGAAGAGGATTTGAAGAAACTCTTTCCTGAATCAAGCTGGGATAGAGTGCATCTTCAAATGATATATTATGGCAGACAATATTGTCCGGCAAGAGGTCACTCCTTGGACCATTGCGTAATTTGCCAAAAATATGGCAAGCAATGATCTAGAAGGGATAATCCAAAGCAAGGTGTAAGGTAGAGTTTTTGAAAAGCTGATTTACACTTACTGCTCCATTTTCCTTTCCGGGACCGTAGAGCCAATACTTTCCATCTTTATCGGGATAATTGTTTCGAAGCTTGAAGCCATAGTCCACACGAAATAAGAAATAGGTGAGATCCAGTCGCAAGCCTATTCCAGTACCCACAGCGATTTCTTTTAGGAAATTTTTTCCAAGCCGGCCACTAGGATCATCAGTCAATCTATTCGGCAATAACCAAATGTTTCCTGCGTCCAGAAAGAGAGCACCTTTAAACCGCCAATAAATATCAAAACGATATTCTAAACTGGCTTCCAGTTTGAAATCGCCTGCAGCAAAAAAGGTTTGATTTATTGAACTGTCTGCAAGGTTTAGTCCGCCAGGTCCAATTTCCCGGATATTCCATGCTCTTATACTTTGAGGTCCACCTACATAAAATTGTTTAATATATGGGATGGAACTACTGGTCCCGAATGGTTTTACAAATCCAGTAGCAAATCTGAATGCTATTTTACTTCTTGAGGATGGAGCAAAATAAAATCGATAATCCAATTCCCCTTTATAAAATTTAGAAAATTCATAGTTTATAAAGGAAAATGTATCTTTATTATTGCTTATTAGATTGTATGCTGAATTGAGGAGATGGACTTCCAATCCTGATAAATTCATGCTTGTGATAACTGCATGTTGCGTATTTTTCTTTATCTTACTTTGATAATAAAAGGTTAGATTATCCAGCAGGTAAGATGTGAAAAGACGTCTGTCGGTGAAACTTTTAATTAAAAATCTATTGCCTTGAAGAAACTTTTCAAATTCATTTGTAGTATTTGGAAGATATAAGAAAAAGCCTAATGTACGGACTGTGAATCGCTTATTTCTTTTGATATACCAATCGTATTCAATATTCGTATTAATGGAAATGTATCTGTATAAACTTACCAGGTTTTCGTAATCAATTCCAGCTCTTAAAACGGTTCTGGAATCCGGTGTTTGAAAATTGTCTATAAAGGGTTTTGAAATAAATTTGTAAAGCGAAAAGCTTTTAGTGATGTCGGTAAACGAAGGAAGAGAAAACTCATTTCCGAAATGCACATTAATGGAATTGAAGTTGCTTAGATTATTAAAATTAAGTTCTGTCCCGGCCTCAAGTTTAGTTGTGAAGGCAACTGCCCTTTTGAACATATTCCTGTTCTTTAAGTGCACATAACCTGAAACTCCCAGAAGTGATGGACTTGTTTTTCTTAAAGAGGTGTAGTTTAGATCAGCGCCAAAATCGAGAACCCATTTTTTGCTCGGACTCAGTTGAATGAGGTAGTTCACTTTATTTGCTTCAATGCTGTCAAGTTTACTTTCTATGCTTATAAATCGGTAGGTCCCAAGTTTATACAGTTGATCATATGTTGCATCAACAAGGGATTTATTAGCTACTTCTCCTGGGTTTATTAATATTTTCTTTCTTAATATGCTGGGCTTAATAAATTCTTCTCCAGTTTTTTGCATGATAGATAGTGAATCATAAAAATAAAGTTGACCTGTGTCAATTGTTGTAGGAGTGTATGTCGGATTTACGATAATTTTATTGATATAAAATTTGTTGTGAAATGACCTTTCCCTTGGATTCCGTATTCTAATTAAAATATTGGCTTTTCCGTGAATGGTATCCGCTAAGATGGGCTCAATATAAAGTGGATTGAAATCAATATAGCCTTGGTTGAAAAGAAGTTCGCTGATTCGGGCTCTTTCTTTTTGGAATTCATTGTAATCAAGGGGATTCCCTGATTTTAGCAGTGAAGCTTCATGATCTTGATTGACTATACTGTCGATAACTGAGTCTTCAGCAATAATTTTTATGTCATTTAGAAAAAAACGATTTCCGGTTTGAATGTTGTATGTTACAGAAGCTTTCTTATTCTTATAGGAAATAGTGTAATTTGCTTTTGCGTTGAAGTAACCTACATTAAAAAGTAAGTCTTCCATATTTGACTTCGTTTCATTGCAGAGATTTGTATCAGTTATGCTCGGCGTTTCGCTTATTTTGATTAGGGATTTTGTGAACCATGAATCTTTGTTTTTCATGTGTTCTGATTTGAAATAAAACCATTCCCTTGGAAATACCAATAGGAAATTGCTGTTTGGTTTTTGTTTGTATAATCCGTCTAGTTGTTCTCTGATTTGGTAATCCAATTCACTTTTTGCTGGTGTATTTACCTTAAGCTTATTAGTTTTTAAAAGTGACACATCCTCAGAAAGGTATTTCGTTGTATTGCAGGATGCCAATACGACCATAAACAGCGACAAAAGTATAACTTTGTACATGGGCTAATTCAAGACAAAGATGCTAACTAAATCAGAAAAATTGTGGATAAAATCCTTGCGGGATGTTACAGAACGAAAGGGGAGAGGTCAATTTGTTGCCGAAGGAACTAAGTTGGTATTAGAATTGATCGAATGTCAAAATTCTGAATTGGACAGCTTGTTTGCCTCAAAAACCTGGCTCGTTAAGCATGGTTCCCGTTTGGAACATAAAAATGGTACAATAAGGGAGTTGGAGGAAAGTTACTTTAAAGATATTTCAACTTTGAAATCTCCTGACCCTGTTTTGGGGGTATTTAAATTACCTCGAAGTGGAGAGGAAATGCCGCAATCTGATGATTTTATTTTATACCTGGATCGGATTCGAGACCCTGGAAATCTGGGTACCATTATTCGTTCTGCCGATTGGTTTGGTGTTAGAAATATTTTTATTTCTCCGGACTCTGTCGACCCATTTAATAATAAATGTGTCCAGGCATCCATGGCTAGCATTCTTCGTGTTACGATGCATCAGATATCATGGAAGTCCATGAACGATTACTACCCCGATAGGCAGAAATATGCAGCAGTTTTAAACGGTAAAAGTCTGCATGATTTAGACCCTGTTGATGTGAACTTTGTCTGTATCGGTAATGAATCCCAGGGTCTCTCAAATGAAATTATTCAGGATTGCAATCAAAGTCTCTCAATATCCTCTCAGCTGAGTCTGGGCGCAGAGTCCCTGAATGCAGCAATTGCAAGCTCCATTGTGTTAGCCTGGAAATTTGTTCTCTAGGAATATTGGTCCTGAGCCAGTCTACAGATATCAGAGGGATTTTAAAATCTCAGCTTCCAGATTGTCTCTTGGATTTACAGCTACGATGATTCCATCTTTACCAATCAGGAAAGTCTTTGGAATGGCTTGAACACCATATTTCCTGGCGGGTTCGCTTTCCCATTTTTTTAGATCACTCACATGGGTTTCCCAGCTTAATCTGTCTTTTTCAATAGCGCCTATCCAAGCATCCTTAGAACGCTGGGTGAACTCTTTGATCTGTGATTCTGAGCCCAATTGTGATTTTGTCCTGCTGTCGACCCCATCCAGAGATACGCTGAAAACGGTAAATCCTTTGCTTTTGTATTTGTTGTACATCTCAACTACATGAGGGTTTTCCCTGCGGCATGGACCGCACCAACTGGCCCAAAAGTCCAGGAGGACAACTTTGCCGCGGAGTGAAGAAAGGGAATATGTTTTTCCGGAAGGGGAGGGAAGACTGATGTCCGGGGCTTCCATTCCAACCTTAATAGATTCTGATGCAGCTTGAGAAGCAGCCATTTGTTCCAGCTGAACTAAAAACGATTCATATGTCTTGGTAAACTCAATAGTAGCATAATTTTCTTTCATGCGTTTGAGCACAGCTTGATGGATGGTAAGAAAATCAGGCCTGAATCCTAAGAACTGGACAGCAATAAGACCTGCAGCAAGTGGGCTTTTCATTTTGTCTGTTGCACTTTTCACATTGTCAGAATTGGCTTTGGCGGCTATCAGTTCCTGCATGGTTTCAAATACTTCCTGGCATGCAGGTGATCCGGTAACTTCAACCTTACCTGAAGCGAGATCATTGTAGCTACCTTTAAAGGAAACTTTCTTTTCCGTGCCATCCATCACAAAAATCAGGTTCTGCTGACCCATTTTAATGCGGTACAGACCAGCGGTAGGTGCTTCCTGAAGTTTAAATGTAAACTGCCCTCCCTTCATTTCTTGTTTATCAAGAGATGTAGAAGTATTATCAAGACCAATTCTTTCCAGTTGAACAGAAATGTCCGGGCCATTAGTAAAATTACCACTGATTTCATTACTTGAAGTGCATGAGTTCAAGATGACAAGTAATAAAAATGCGAAGTAAAAATGTAGTCTCATCTTTATGAAAATTTGATTTAATTAAAATAAGATTCAATAGTTTTAAGAAATATGTTTTTAAGGGATTCTAAAGTGCCGAAGGATTGGTTGTCTATCCGTGCTTCACTACCGGTGACTACGCCCAAAAATTGACTTTCCACGTTCAATTCGTGCAAAACACTTTCAAATTCTTCTTTTGATTCTCGCTTGATGCTAACAAGGGCTCTTCCCTGGCTTTCGCCAAATAGAAAAATATCTTTGCGCAGATTGGCTGGAATTTGAATTTGAAAACCCAGGCCCTTTCCGGAAAAACTGGACTCCAGTAAATTAGCAAATACTCCTCCATCTGAAACATCATGGGCATGACAAACGAGTCTTTTATGAATAACAGCCTGAAGCGCCTTATGTAATTTGTATTCTTCATCCAGATCGAAATATGGAACTGGAGCATATTGCATGCCATGGATACAGTTCAAATATTCAGAATAGCCAATATGATTATTGCAATGCCCAAGAATATAAATTAAATCGCCCTCATTCTTAAAGTCAATGCTTGTAAAAAGGCTTTGATCCTCCATGATTCCAAGCATTCCGATGACTGGCGTTGGGTAAACAGGCTCGGTGCCATCTTTAGTGGCGGTTTGATTATAAAAACTTACATTTCCGCCTGTCACTGGAGTGTCAAATTTGAGGCAGGCCTTTCCCATTCCCTGTAAGGCATGTACAAATTGATAATACACTTCAGGATTATAGGGATTTCCAAAATTGAGACAGTTGGTTATGGCAACCGGTATGCCACCACTGCAACTAATATTTCTTGCACACTCAGAAACTGCAATCATTCCTCCCACTTCAGGATTCAGGAATACGTAACTTGAATTGCAGTCTACACTTAGGCACAGTGCCTTTTTTGTATTTTTTATCCGGACTACACTCGCATCGGATTCCAAAACGGAATTCATCGTTCCCGTCCTAACCATCTTATCATATTGCTCAAAAACCCACCTTTTGCTTGCAATATTTGCTGAGCCAAGTAGTTTATGTGCAACGGAAACCAAATCTGAAGGTTCTGCTAACTTCGAACTGTCAAAGCTTTTGATTTGGTCCATATAAGAGGGCTCCTTGAATTCCCGCTGATAGACAGGAGCGCCACCACCTAATACCAAGGCTTCAGCTGGCACATCAGCAACAAGCTGATCGTTCATAAAATAATGTAAGCGACCGCTATCTGTTACCTCCCCAATTTGAACGCATTCCAGGTCCCATTTCTCAAAGACCTGCAGAAGTTTGGCTTCACCTCCCTTTTTACAAATGACCAACATTCTTTCCTGAGATTCGGAAAGGAGGATCTCAAAAGCCTGCATATTTTTTTGCCGGGTAGGAACTTTATCTAACCAGATATTCATTCCGGTATTGGATTTTGCAGACATTTCTGAGGTGGAACAGGTTATTCCGGCAGCCCCCATATCCTGCATGCCTACAACCTGACCGGTGGCGATTGCTTCAAGGCTTGCTTCCAGGAGCAGTTTTTCCTGGAAAGGGTCACCAACCTGTACCGCAGGTAAGTCTTCAGCAGAGTCCTCTGTTAAGTCTGCCGATGCAAAGGTAGCCCCATGAATACCGTCCTTGCCAGTTGCAGAGCCAACTATAAATACCGGATTGCCAGGTCCATCAGCCCTGGCGGATACTGTTTTGCCATGTTCGACGATTCCGACAGACATTGCATTGACAAGAATATTCTGATTGTAGCATGAATTGAAATAAACTTCACCACCGACAGTAGGTACTCCAAAGGCGTTTCCGTAATTACCTATGCCTTTTACCACTCCTTTCATAAGTCTTCTGGTATGTGCCAGCGAAAGGTCCCCAAATCGTAGAGAGTTAAGTGCCGCTATAGGCCTGGCACCCATGGTGAAAATATCACGGTGTATACCCCCGACTCCCGTAGCCGCACCCTGGTAGGGTTCGATGGCAGAAGGATGGTTGTGCGACTCAATTTTAAAAGCGCATGCAAGCCCATCTCCAATGTCCACTAAACCCGCGTTTTCTTCACCAGCTTCTACAAGAAGACGACTGCCTTTACGGGGAAGCTTTTTTAAGTAAAGAATAGAATTTTTGTAGGAACAGTGCTCAGACCACATCACAGAGAAGATGCTCAACTCTGTGAAATTCGGCTCGCGATCAAGTACCGAAACGATATTGTTATATTCGGATTCAGTTAATCCAAGTTTTTTTGCAATTTCTACGTTGGTTGCTGACACGCGATTGATTTTTAAAACGCAAAGATATTTAATGATTTATATATAAATAAAACCTTATGCGTTGTATTTGTCAGTGCAAGACTTATTACTCCAATAATGTGGACTAAATGCCTGTAATACAATCAAGTATTGAAATTATTTTTGTTAGGATTTGGCTTTAATAGAGCATCCCACGGCTTTCGTGATGGATGGTTCCGGGTCTTTTCCTGATTTTAAGGCTTCAATTGCATTCTCAACATATTTCAGCTTAACTCCGGATTCATCTTTTGGAAAATCGTCAATGGCGCCATTGTATTTGAGAATGCGGTCCTTGTTGAGTATAAATACCTGTGGCGTCCGTTTAGCTCCAAATTTTGGAAATACAGATTGTGATTCGTCAAAAAGATAAGGAAAAGGATACTTTTTCTTTTTCGCCAAATGGACCATATTGTCATAGCTATCCTCAGGTTCAATGCCCGGGTCATTTGGATTTACGGCAATAAGCTGATATCCTTGTTTGTTGTATTTTTCTGCGAGCTTGATGATCCGACTTTCATACAACTTAGCGTACGGGCAGTGATTACAGGTAAATACGATAATAAAACCCTTTGCGTCGGGATAATCTGATAAACCAATTATTTTCCCATCAACATTTTTTAGTTTGAAATCCCCTACAGGATCACCAATTTGATAAGACTGTGAATGTAAACTAGCTGAGGAGAGATACAAAAAACCAAAAATAAATCCTAAAACTTTCATAATCTGTATTTTAAGGAGTACATTGATGAATAAATTTCAATAGTGATTCGGTGTCTTCAAACGAATTTTCAATAAAACAACGTTGACCTCCACTTGAGACAAGGCTGGCCGGTATGGTGCCGGACCATCTGGGTTCTATCTGGTCAATCCATATATTTGGATCTCCTGCTTCCAAAACCAGAATTTCGGAACTTATTTTCTTCTTCTTTAGAAATGGGATGAGATTTTTTGAAATTTGATCTGTAAAATCCAAACTGATGAGATATTGACGATATTTAACGGAGGCCATTTTGGCTTTTAATTCTTCGAAGTAGGGGAGCTCCTTAACGCAAGGTCGGCACCAGGTAGCCCAAAAATTGAAAAGCCGGATCGTATCATCCTTTTTGTTGATCAAATGAAGAAGCTCTTCGACATTAACAACTTCAGGAGCATTATAATACTGGGAATAGAGTAGAGTATGCCCCCAAAATATTATTCCAACTAAAAGAACCGTGAGTCGCATGAAACAATAACGTTCTATGCCAACTTTAGTTTTTAAAAGCTTGTCTGTAATATCATTATGCCCAATTTTAAACAATTTTTAACAGCATTCCTGAAATTAAATCTTGCCTTTAGCTCTATTCTTAATCTATTCAGTGAACAAGAAGCCTAAATTGGACCGGAGCTTCCAACGAATTGCTAGCTTTGTTCGTTTTTGTAATATGAAGCAAAGCATGAGTAAGTTTTTGAGTATTGTTCTATTTGTTCTGATTTCCCAAATTGGATACGGTCAGTTGCTAAAATTAAAACAAGTTCCATTTATTGATCAAGGCGGAAATGTTTTAGACTATCCGAATGCGGGTGGTCTGGACAATGCTCAATTTGGAGAGTTTGACCTTGATGGAGATATGATAAATGATTTGATTGTTTTCGATAGAGCAGGAGATGTCTTTTTGCCATTTGTTTACAATACAAATACAGGACGATTCAACTATGAGCCCAAATACAAATCTCTCCTTCCTCCCGTGAGGGACTGGGTGCTCTTTAAAGACTTCAATGGAGACGGTTTGACGGATATATTTTCCAGTTCATTTAATACCGAAGGCCCGGCAGGTATTGAGGTGCACAGAGCAATAGGTGGTGCAGGAGGAATTCAGTTTGAAAAATTTGATATGGGCAAGTCGTATAAGATCATTTACTTTTCAACAGGGAATGGCGATACGCAAATTCCGGTCGATTACACGGATATACCTACCATAGTTGATGTTGATGGCGATTCGGATTTGGATATTATTACCTATGAACCCGGAAACAACCGGGTGAGTTTATTTACGAATGTTACTCATGAAAGAGGGTATTCAAAAGATACATTAGCCTATATTCTGACAGATCGATGTTATGGTCGTTTTATAGAGAGTGGGTTTACCTCAGAGATCACTTTAAGCGGCAGCCCCGATACATGTGCGGCACAGTTTAAATCATCCAATACGACAAGGCATTCAGGCTCAACAATTTTAAGCATGGACCTTAATGGAGATGATCTTTCAGATTTGCTGATAGGTGATTTGACCAATAATGGAATGATTGCTTTATTTAATGGGGGAAACGTGCAAAAACCTTATATGAGCAGTCAGCAAACAAATTGGCCAGGAGGACCGGATTCAATAAATATTGCCACATTTTTAGCTGCCTGGGATGTGGATGTCAATCATGATGGATTGCGCGATGTCCTTGTTTCCCCAAATCAAAGATCCATTTCAGAAAACATACATAATGTTTGGTATTATAAAAATGCCGGAACTGCAAAGGCTCCAAAATTCCTTTTACAGACAAAGTCCTTTCTTGCAGACCAGATGATTGACTTAGGCTCTGGGTCTGATCCGTGTTTTGTAGATTATAATCAGGACGGCAAATTGGATTTACTCATAGGTACAGAAGGGATATTTATCAGAGGTTCCAATATTCGTGATGCACGGTTGGTGTTGTTTGAAAATGTTGGAAGTGCAAATTTTCCGGTCTTCCAGCTAAAGGATAGCAATTACCTGAATTTTAATCAATATGCATTGAGTTCAGACTCCCATTTTTCTTTTACACCCGCATTCGGAGATTTAGATGGAGATGGGGACCTGGACTTGCTTGTTGGCGAAAATCAAGGACAATTTTTTTATTGCGAGAACACAGCGGGTCCGGGTTCTCCGTTCCGGTTTAAAAAACCGGTCTATCCATATCAGGACTTAAGTGCAAAGAGTTATAGTTCTCCGTTTATTGTCGATTTGAATAGAGATGGTCTTCCGGATATTGTCAGTGGTTCACGTTTAAACACGAATGATCAGAATAATAAAGCATGTGGCAGCTTTTATTATTTTCAAAATCAGGGGACTCTTAACGCAGCCATTTTTGATCCGGACTATTATAAATCTCCGAACACAAATTGTTTAGGCAAAATAATTATCAATTCCATTTCATCCAAATCTTATACTTGTCCTGAAGTTGTTGACTTTAAAGGTCAATACAAACTTTTTACGGGTAATATTTTTGGTGAAATGAAAGTTATTGGAGATATCGAAAATAATCTCAACGGAACATTTGTATTGGAAAATCCTAACTACGGGCAAATGGATGAAGGAGAGAGGCTTACAGTATCCATTGCGGATGTAGATAATGATGGTATTCTTGACGTGGCAACAGGAAACGCCAGAGGTGGTGTGGCTATTTACCAGACAAATTTTAAGACAGATGGGACACTAAGTTCTTCGGGCGCCAGCTATGATAATTATAAACTATATCCAAATCCAGGCAAGAACTTAATACAATTCGATTTTCCTGCAGGATCCGTTTTTAGTTGGACAGTTTTTAATTCAGAGGGCAAAAAAATTAATGCATCGTATGAAAAAGGAAGCCAGTCTTTGAAGATTCATATGGCTGATGTCACTGCAGGATTGTATTTTTTACAGTTAAAATTACCCAAGAACCCGCCGTTGTATTTAAAATGGCTCAAGATTTAAGTGATGATTAAATCGACATATTTTTGTCTTTTTGTTTTGTTTCATAACTGTGTGTACACACAATATTTGACAGGATTGGAAATAATGGATTCCACTTGGAAAATAACCAACGTCACATCTGTGATTTGTTCACCATCCGGAAGTGTGACGCCTGTTACAAAATATTTTGGACTAAATTGCCTTTCCTCTGATTCCCTTGAGAACGCAATTTTCCTGGGTTCATTTATTGATAATAACGATTTCAAAGGTTCACTGCTTAGACATAAATCAGGTAGTCTGCATCTTAAAAAATTAATTGCCAATGGTGATTCCGAACTTATATTATTAGGCAACTTTGAATGGACTGGGAGTCGAGGATTGCTTTTTATTGGAACCTTTAATACAAAGCTGAATGTTTTTACAAGTTGCAAATTACTATCCGATGCAAATATTCCTGATGCATATTATGAGCCGGTGGATTTAATTTCAAATAGAGGCGAATTCTTTATTTTGGCAACAATGCAAATAGAGTATTTGAATGAAAAAAAGAATAAGACATTACTGATAAAATATGATGGCAAAGACATTGTTTGGTCTAAAGCCTATAATGTGATTGCACCTATTCATTCTGAGAAGCCGCAGTCTATTGCTATCTCCCAGACTGATGATTTATTGATTTCAGGATTAGTACGTGCTTCAACTGATTCACTGGATCGATTGATGTTGATGCGTATTGATTCAGATGGGAATCCTCTTAATTTAAAACGGATACAGCTCTATTCTGCTAACCATAAATTTACAAATCAATTTACTTGGAGCTACATAAAAACAAAAATATCGACTATACACATATTGGCTCAGACTTTGGGAAGTAGAGCTGAACCGGATCAGATATTAGTTACAATGTTTGATGATAATCTGTCGCTGCGGACCTGGCGTAATTATAATGCGCCAATTCAAGCCGAGAACGCATTATTGGACGCGGACTTTTTTTATTTTGGAGGACAGGCTCCTCTCGCACGCAATTATAATGGGTATTCTATAATGAGAATCAATAGCTCCAATGCCATTGTTGAATCATTTAAATACATTCAAAAGGGATTTGATTATGCTGGGAGAGGAACTAGTTCATCAACTTGTTATGAACGGGCAACGGATAAATTTTGGACAATTGCTTTGCCAGGTACTCAGCATGAAAGAAAACTTGTGCTTATTCAGGATCAGAGAAGATTAGAGACCAATTGTGCGACAGATCTTTCTACGACGGTGGCGAAAGACACAATGAGGGTAAATGATCTTAATTTGAGCGCAAAGGATCTTCTATTTCAATTAAATGATTTTGATTGCCAGGTTTCTGCGGTCAATCTGGAATATTCAGAGATTTGTAGTGCTACCCATACTTCGGATTTATCCGAATTGAAATTAGAGTGGCATTATACAAATAATGGAAGCGTTGAGATTCAATCTTATAAACCAATAGACTATCTGTTTGTCTGTGATGTTGCTGGTAATAAGGTTTATGAAGAAGTTCAGTTAGGTTATCATTTCCATTTACCGGGCAATCTGTTGCCTGGGATTTATTTTGCTTACTACCAAACGAAATCCAAACTTCAGGGTCGGAACAAATTCATCATTTATTAAAAAACAGACTTCCAATACGCAACATTGTAGATCCTTCCTCAAGAGCAATCATATAATCACTGGACATTCCCATGCTAACTTCATTGAATGAATGAGTCAGTATTGACTTTTCTTTTAGATTCTTAAAACATGAATACAGCCTTTTGAATTCAGACCGGATAAGTGATTTGTCATGTGTAAAACTGGCCATGCCCATCAATCCTCTTAACTCTATATTTTCTAATGACGACCATGGATTTTCATCTATACTCCTTAATAGTTCATCTTCCGAAAAACCTTGCTTTGTATTTTCTGAAGAAATTTTTAATTCCAATAAAACAGGAAGTTTGCGATTGTGTTTTTTAGCTTCTTTATTGACTTGGCAGGCAAGTTCAAAGTGATCAATGGAATGAATGAATTCAATCCAAGGTAGAAGGTATTTTATTTTATTCTTTTGAAGTGTTCCTATCATGTGCCAGGAAATGTCACCTGGAAGATCTTCTTTTTTGCTTAAGAGAGATTGAACTCTGTTTTCCCCAAAGTTTCTGTGACCAAGATCATAGATCGTTTTGATGTCCTCATTACTTTGAAGTTTGCTTACTACAATGAGTTTTGCATTATATTGCCTTGCTAAACTTTGAATCTCTCTATATTTTTTAATGTTCACCATGTTTTAGGATAGGTACTATTTTGTATGATGTGAATGGGGAGAGATGTTTGCTCGGATGGATGATTCAGCGCATTGATAAATTTGAAATGTTTAAATCGAATCATTGAATTTGCCGCTATCAGATCTTCAGTGATTTCTTTGTTTTCTAATAGTGAAGATCTCATCGTACCCTGTAATAGAGGATTTGCAGGAGTTAGCCATTTGTTTCCATCCCAAAGGATAATGTTGCTAAATCTGCTGTCCGTGAGATAGCCATTTTTGATAAATATAAATTCTGAATTGGGATTGTTTGAACCGCAATCAAGACAACTCCGTTCAGTTAATTTGAAAGGATACTCAATCGTATTATCAAGCTTGAAGAAAACCTTTTGAATAATCCGAGGGATGTATTTTGATAATTCGGTTTTGGTATTGGTGGCATTGTAAAAAACTCTCAATTTATATTTGCCTTGAGTGGGTAGTGTGAGATTGTCTATTAAATTTTGCAGGGATACTGAATTTGGAGTTAAGTGAAAAGCACGAAGTGTTGTTTCAACCCGTGCTTGATGGTATGGAAGATTTCTGGGCTTTCCATTAATAATAGCGATACTTTCAAAAAATGGGAACATAAATTTTTTGAAGAAGCTCTTTGTACTCTAAAATTGGATCGGATAAGGCGGTCAGGCCACCTCCTGACTTGTAATAATATTGGTCTCCTCTATTTTCTATAAATCGGATCATTACAGCACTTCTCAAATGCGTTCCATCAAAATACCCAAAAATACCCGTGTAGAAGCCGCGGTCATAAGCTTCAACTTCGCGAATGATTGAAACGGTTTTTAATTTGGGAGCACCGCTTACGGACCCTGCCGGCAGCATGTGATCAATGAGCGATCCAATATCATTTATAAATTCTTGGCGAATAGTACCTTCAATTTCTGAACTCATTTGATAGAGGCTGCCGGAATGTGTCTTCACCAGCTCAATATATTTTAATTTTTTAACGTACACATCAGTTGCGATAATACTAAGATCATTGCGCAGCAAATCCACAATTGTATTATGCTCTGCGTTTTCTTTTGGATCTAATTTTAATATGTGCTTGTTATCGGGATGATCTCCACTTATGGTGCCCTTCATAGGCATCGTCCTGATAGTATTTTTATCTATTTGTATAAATGGTTCGGGTGAGAATACAGCAAAATAGCCTGGGACGAAAAGCTTAAAAGGTGCTTTGGAGCGCTCATAAATTTCCTCTAGTCCTATGTTAATTTGAATGGGTGTTTCTTGCGTCAGATTTACCAGATACGTATCTCCATTTTCAATGTGAGATCTGATTTTATCGAATTTATGCGTATAGTCCTCGTAACTCAGAGGACTAGAGATGAGTTCAACATCTTTATGATTAATTGTGAGATCGAAACTATTTTCAGTTATTGAAAATCGCAGGCCTGTTTTTTGTGCATAGGTTGGATTTATACAGAATCCCAGTGTTTTATTGAAATTTATTGCAAATAGAAAGGGTTCTTTGCGATTATACTGATCGCTAATTTTACCGAGTACTTTTTCATATGGATCAAATATTTCCACTCTAGAACTGCTTATTGGCTAATTTTGCGGAAAGTTATCAGCTTTTATGAATATCCCCAAGCAACGCGTGCTTGTTATTGATAATGAGGATTCATTTACTTTTAATTTGATTCAGTTGTTGGAGCAACACGATGCTGAGGTTCAAATTGTAAGTGGTGCAGCCCAGGAGGTTCCAAATCTTGTTGATTTTGATAGAATTTTGTTTTCCCCGGGTCCCGGATTACCTGAGGAATTTCCGCTGATGTTTAAAATTCTGAGTATGCCTTCAGACCTGCCAATACTTGGAATTTGTTTAGGTATGCAGGCAATTTGTATATTTTACGGTGGACGGCTTTTTAAACAAGATAAGGTTCAGCATGGACAAATTAAAAATGTAAGCAAAACTTTGCCCTCGAGTTCGTTGTTTCAGAATATTCCGGATTCTTTTGAAGTGGGACTATATCATAGCTGGGCCGTTCAAAAAGAAATAATTCCGTCTGTTTTGTCAGTTACTTGTATTTCAGACGATGGAGTAGTTATGGGATTGCGACATGTAAGTAGAAATATTGAAGGAGTCCAATTTCATCCGGAATCTTTTTTGACTCCGGAAGGATCACAGATACTTCGTAACTGGATTGGAAACCGGTGAACGACTTGCTCAAATCCACTATAGGCCCAGAATGCCTGACATTTTAATGAGGTCAATTTCAGGTTCCTTTTTAGTGCTAATGGTTTCTTCAAAGGGTGTAAAGCAGACTTTGTCGTTTATCATTCCAGCCATACAATTATGCTTACCCTTCAATAAGCCTTCAACAGCTGCATGGCCCAAACGACTCGCCAATATTCTGTCCAATGCGGATGGAGAGCCGCCTCTTTGAATATGACCAATGACAGTTATTTTTATTTCGTAATCCTTTACGCGCTCTTTAAGGTGTTCTGCAATAGTGTAGCAACTTCCAATTTTGTTACCTTCTGCAACTATAATGAGTCCAAATAATTTTTTTCTTCGAAGTGCCTGTTCCAAATCCTCAACCAAATCTTCCAGGGTGGTTATGATTTCAGGAATAAGCATTGCACTTGCTCCAGAAGCGATAGCAGTGTGTAAGGCAATAAAACCGGAATTTCTACCCATAACCTCTATAAGAAAGAGTCTGTTGTGCGAGTCTGCCGTATCTCTTATCTTATCTACAGCAGAAATTGCCGTATTTACAGCAGTGTCAAATCCGATGGTATAGTCTGTACCAAAGAGATCATTATCTATTGTTCCCGGAAGGCCAATCATCTGAATATCATATTCTTTGCAAAATTCGATGGCGCCTCGGAAGGTGCCATCTCCTCCGATGGCCACAAGGGCATCGATGTCATGTGCTCTGAGGTTTTCATATGCCAGTAAGCGACCTTCAGGAGTCATAAACCTCTGGCTTCTTGCTGTTTTTAAAATAGTGCCTCCCCGATGTATGATATTTCCCACATCTGAAGGTTCAAGACGTATTATTTCACCATCTATCAAGCCTTCATAGCCTCTCATAATTCCATATACATGAAGGTCTTTATAACTTGCAGTGCGTGTGACGGATCGCACCGCTGCATTCATTCCTGGAGCATCTCCACCAGATGTAAAAATGGCAATTCTTCTAATTGATTTCATACTTCTTGTGATAATGTGTAAGCGCCTCAATTGGTTTTCTCAGTATCTGCCCGGCTTGAAAATGGTTCTCTAATAAACAAAGGCGAAACTCCTCCTGCAGTAAATAAGCTACACTGCCAATCCCATGGACAGGAAGATGATTCTCAGATTCATATCGGCGAAGCCTTAGGTCTATAAAAGACTGAAAGCATTTTCTGATTATTTGTTGTGCCCAGCTACTGTCTTTTTGATTTATAATGACATGGGCTATTTTTGATAATATGTGCACTTTTTCATTGCTTTGGTAAAATTCATATACAAAGTCAGTTTCAAATTGTTTGAAATGTTGACTGATAAGATGCATAGTTGGCTCATCCCATTTTTTTAAAAAATAAGCCTGTATTAAAGTTTTGGCAAGATGCGTGCCACTTCCTTCGTCTCCCAGTATAAACCCCAGAGATGGCATTTGATGGATCACAGAATGCCCGTCTGAAAGGGCAGCATGGCTTCCGGTCCCCAAAATGCAAACAATACCCGCTTGACCTTGACATGCAGCTCTGCAGGCGCCCAATAAATCTGTTTGGGTATATATAGTCGCAAGCGGAAAATAGCATCTATAGGCTTCTTTTAAATTTCGGACTGCCTCTAAACTGCTGCAACCTGCTCCATAATGTATAATTGTATCGGGAACATCATCTAATTGAATAAAAACACTTCGTATTATGTCATTCATGTAAGACATTTGTTGTGTACTGGGATTAATGCCTAAAGTGCTGATATAAATAGTTTCAGATGCTGTGCAAATTGCCCAGTCCGCTTTGGAGGAGCCAGAATCAACGATAAGTTTCAATGATTTTTAGGGCAATATACTGTGTTTTAAATTTACATAATATTATGCTTTTAATTTGGCGCCCATTACCTTTGCGCGCTTCATTAAAAATTGTACAAATATGAAAAGAGTAACAGTTATAGGAGCAGGAACTATGGGAAATGGCATTGCCCATGTTTTTGCACAATATGGATATAATGTCGTGCTGACAGATATTTCAGAAACTGCTTTGCAAAAAGCATTACTTACCATAACGAAGAATCTTGATCGGATGGTAGAAAAATCCAAAATTACGGCGGATGACAAACCTCAGATTCTTTCCAGAATAGCTACTCTTGCCAATGTTCAGGAGGCTGTTAAAGAAGCCGAGCTCGTAGTAGAAGCGGCGACTGAAAACGAATCTTTAAAACTTAAAATATTTTCTGATTTATCTCAATGGGTGTCAGAATCCTGCATCCTTGCAACCAATACATCTTCTATTTCAATCACCAAAATTGGATCTGCTGTTAAAAATCCATCGCGGTTAATTGGCATGCATTTTATGAATCCGGTACCGGTGATGAAACTCGTCGAGATAATTAATGGATATAGCACAAGCGAAGAAACATTAAAGACGATCGTTGAAATCACGAAAAGTCTCGATAAAATTCCGGTTGAAGTTAATGATTATCCTGGTTTTGTTTCAAACAGGATATTGATGACCATGATTAATGAAGCAATTATCAGTTTATATGAAGGGGAGGCTGGAGTTGCTGAAATTGATGCGATCATGAAGCTTGGCATGGCTCATCCGATGGGTCCGCTTCAGCTTGCTGACTTCATCGGTTTGGATGTTTGCCTGGCAATTCTAAAAGTTATGCAGAGTGGCTTTGGAAATCCAAAGTATGCACCTTGTCCACTTTTGGTAAATATGGTTGCCGCAGGTAAGTTGGGCGTAAAGTCAGGAGAGGGTTTCTATGTATATTCTGCCGGAAGTAAGGAACTTTTAGTGTCTTCGCAGTTCTCCAAATAAAACGTAACGGGGAGAAAAAAAGTAGCTTTGATTAAATAACAATATTAATCATCCTTCCGGGAACGTGTATAATGTTTTTTACAGGTTTTCCTTCAAGCCATTTGCGAATTTCTTCAAGTTGAAGTACCTGGCTTTTTAATTCCTCCGGACTCAAATCAGAATTTACTTTCCATTCAAGTCTCTTCTTTCCATTAACACTAACTGGATAATTGATTTGGTCACTTACAAGATATTGTTCTGAATGTGTGGGGTAATCAGAAAGATGAATGCTGCCAGGCATGCCTGCTAGATTCCAGATTTCCTCAGTTATAAAGGGTGCAAATGGAGCCATGAGTCTGGTAAGTGGGATTAAAATTTCCCTCTTATTGCAGTTCATTCGCTTAAGCTCGTTAGTGCAAATCATAAATGCAGAAATACTGGTATTGAGATTTAGCAAATCAATGTCAGCATTTACTTTTTTTATGCATTGGTGCAGAACTTTTAGCTCTTCAGCAGTGGGTTGTAAATCTGTCAAACTCCAGGAACCCTGTTCGTCAAGGAATAAGCCAAAAAATTTCTTTAAAAATTTTGATACGCCGTCAATTCCTTTAGTGTCCCATGGTTTAGATTGTTCTATGGGCCCCAAAAACATTTCATACATTCTAAAACAATCCGCTCCGTAAGTAGCTATGACATCGTCTGGATTAACCACATTATGGTATCTCTTTGACATTTTACCCACTTCGGAAATTGTTTTTAACCTAAATTGATCACTCAATTGGTGCCATTGGCCTGACTCGCTCTCATTACTGAAAATGGCATGTTTAAATTCAGGCCGCCACTCCATGAATTTTCGAATTCCCTCTTTGTCAAGAGTCGTATGAGGTGTATTGTAATCTTTAACAAATTCAATATGAACCGGGATTTTTGCTAGTTCATCCGAGTCAAATTCAGATGATATTGTTGCGGACACAAACTTTTTTTCTTCTTCATTCTTTAATAGAAAAATAGATTCAATGACCCCTTGTATCATTCCTTGGTTCACCAGTTTTTTAAATGGTTCAAGAGTGGGAACATATCCTAAATCATATAAAAATTTATGCCAGAAGCGGGCATACATCAAATGTCCCACTGCGTGCTCTGTTCCTCCGATATAGAGATCTACGTCTTTCCAATAAGAGAGGGCTTCCTTTGATGCAAATTGATTTGAATTATCCGCGTCCATGTACCGGAGAAAATACCATGAAGATCCTGCATAACCCGGCATCGTATCTGTTTCCCTTAATCCGTTTTCAGTTTCCAGCCATTTTTTTGCGGCAGAAAGAGGTGATTTACCCCCTTCCCCTGGTTGTATGTGATCCAAATGCGGCAATTTAAGTGGAAGCTCATTCTCAGATAAGGGTATGGCACATCCGTCTGAACTGTATACAATGGGTATAGGTTCTCCCCAATATCTCTGCCTGCTAAAGTTTGCATCCCGCATGCGATATTGAACCTGTGTTCGGCCAATACCATTTACTTGTAATTCCTGTAGCATGCGATCTATCGCATCTTCAACTTTTAAGCCATTTAGGAAGGAGGAATGAATCAAAATTCCATTCTTATCTTCAATATCTGCATTTGGATGGTTTGCGAAATCAACTACTTTAAGAATAGGAAGCTGAAAAGTTTTGGCAAAGTGTGCATCTCTGGTGTCATGACCTGGTACGGCCATAATTGCTCCTGTGCCATATTCTATTAAAACATAATCTGCAATCCAAACCTGAAGTGGTTCCCGGGTAAATGGATGAAGTACATAGGATCCTGTGAAAACGCCGCTCGCTGTTTTTGTTTCTGCCAAACGGTCCCTCTCAGATTTTTTGGAGCTCTGAAAACGATAACTTTCAACTGCGTCCTTGTATTCAGCTAAAGTAATTAATGGAACCATGTGATGCTCTGGAGCAAGAACCAGGAAGCTGCATCCAAAAAGGGTATCCGGGCGGGTAGTATAAACTTCAATCTCCTTTGAATCGCCCTGAAGCTGAAACCGGATTAAAGCTCCTTTTGATTTTCCTATCCAGTTGCGCTGCATGGATTTTAATGATTCGGGCCATTCCAACAAATCCAAATCATGTAATAATCTTTCTGTATACGCACTGATTCGCAATGCCCATTGGAGCATGGGGCGCTTTTCTACCGGATGCCCGCCTCTCTCTGATACTCCGTCTTTTACTTCGTCATTTGCTAAAACAGTGCCAAGAGCTTCACACCAGTTTACAGAACTTGTTTTGCGGTATGCAAGCCGGTAATTCATCAGAACGTCATCTTTTTCCTTAGGAGCCATGTTTTTCCATGCATCAGCACTAATCAATCGTTCCTCTGAATGGGCTGCTCGAGTCTGAAGATTGCCGGTTCGCTCAAACTCCTGGATGAGTTCTTCAATTGGGCGTGCCTTGGATTGTTCGGTATTATAATAGTGACTGAATAATTTGAGGAAAATCCACTGAGTCCATTTGTAATAAGCGGGTTCACAAGTGATTACTTCCCTCGACCAATCATAGGACAATCCTATGTTAAGTAGCTGGTCGCGATACCGCTTAATGTTTTGCAGGGTAGATTGCGCTGGATGTATTCCTGTTTGAATGGCATATTGCTCGGCAGGAAGCCCAAATGCATCAAAGCCCATGGGATGCAAAACCTGGTATCCTTCCATTCTTTTTTTTCTGGAGACAATATCTGAGGCAATGTAACCTAATGGATGGCCCACATGTAAGCCAGAACCGGAAGGGTAGGGAAACATGTCAAGAACATAATACTTTTCCTTGTTGAAATGATTCTCAACTTTATATAAACCGCTTTCTTGCCAAATATTTTTCCATTTGGCCTCCACTTCACGAAAGGAATATTCCATGGGTTCTGTTTCCGCAAATTTACAAATATTTGCTCCGGAGCTTTAAATGGAGATCCGATCCTTTAATTTTTGCTCAGTTCTATGATTCGCGAAGACTGTGAATCGCTGGAGGTTTTTATGTTTAATTCATTGAGCATCAATTGAATATCATCTGGATGAGCGCATGCTTTTTTTGTCTGACTATCGATGTGCAGAAATTGTGTCCACAAGAGCGCTTTAAGTTGTTTTTTAGAAGTGTCCCACATGGCATATTCTACTAGAATTTTCTTGTCACCGGAGTGGATCATGCAGGTTGATATAATTGCTTCTTCATTTAATTTCAGCTCCTTTAAATAGGTGATTTCATGATGGATGATTACCCAGGCCATTTTTCGTTCATGGACATACTCCATCAGGTTCATTCCATAATGTTCCAGCAGCTGATCTTCGCGGGCTTCCAGCATATATTCTATGTACCGTGTATTGTAAAGATGACCAAATGCATCACAATCTTTAAATCGAGCGCGTATCCGGGTTTCTGGTGCTTTGTTTAACATGAGAAATTGCTAGAATAGGCTACTAAAGTTTTGATTATCAATAGAATTCCAATTATATAGCCTAGGAGAAATAAAAGGATTTAAATTCAATATTTAGAACGGATTTTTAAAAATTATATTTTGAATCACCTTGGTTGAACTTAAAATTATAATAGGATGTTTTCCTATTGTTGTTGACAAAAATGTCAATGAAAAAGCCCTAAATTTTTCTTTATCAAAAGCTCTATTACTTTGATGCCTTTACTTGCAGCAATTATCATTTTTGGACTGGATTTGTATGCTTTCCAGGGAGTAAAAATACTTTTGAGTGGGTCGAATGACACTTTAAGATGGTTCGTAGTCCTAATTTATTGGCTTATCTCAATTTTTATCCCGGTTTATTTATTTCTAAGTACGGGTAATAATCCGAAAGCCCATCAATGGACCTATCCAAATGTGATAATGGGAAATATTTGGATGATCCTGGGTATTTCAAAACTGGTCTTAATCCTTGTTCTTTTTGGGGAGGATATGTACCGGGTTTCAGCAGGTTTCGTCTACAAAATGAGCCCAACAATTGATTCGGGTTCAGATTTTTTGCCTTCGCGTAGAAAATTTGTAAGCCAGGGTGCATTGATTTTGGCTGCACTTCCTTTGCTATCTTTAACCTACGGTTTGGTCAAGGGGCGCTACCAATATAAAATACACAAAAAGCAAATTTTCTTTAAAGATTTACCCGAAGAATTTCATGGGTTCACCATTACCCAGATATCGGATATTCACTCAGGAAGTTTTGATGACAGGGACGGTGTGATCAAGGGATTGGATTTAATTCAATCCTTAGACAGTGATCTGCTTGTATTTACGGGGGATCTCGTGAATACATTTGCAGATGAATTTGATCCTTGGGTTGAAGATTTCAAAAAACTTCATGCCTCATATGGTAAATACTCCATTCTTGGAAATCATGATTATGGTCATTACCATCGTTGGGAAAATGAAGTTGACAAGAATTTAAATTTTTTGAAAGTTAAGGAGCATCATAAAAATGCTGGATTCAGACTCTTGTTAGATGAGTCTGTCAGGATAAGTAAAGGAGATCAATCTATTTGTCTTGCAGGTGTTGAAAACTGGGGTGTTGGTTTTGGAGAAATAGGAAATCTTGACAAAGCTGTTGAAGGAAGCCGACCGGATGATTTTACCGTCTTGCTTTCACATGATCCAACACATTGGGAAGAAGTGGTAAAAAAACATCAAAAGCATGTTCACCTTACCTTAAGCGGGCATACACATGGAATGCAAATGGGCATCGATATTCCTGGATTTAAATGGAGTCCAATTCAGTATCGTTACCCAAAATGGGCGGATCTTCACAATGAAAATGGAAAATACCTTTATATCAATCGTGGATTTGGCGTATTGGGATATAGAGGGCGTGTGGGTATTTGGCCGGAAATTACCCAAATACAGCTGTTGAAAGGAGATGCTTAAGTAGATGTCTTCAATTTGCATTTATATATGCAATGCATAAATTAATACCAAACTTGCATTATTTTATATCTTTGGCAAATAACAATTTGCTGCTTTGCACGAGTTTTGGTATAATGTAAAAAATGTAATTAAACTTTCACTTCCAATGATGATAGGAAGTGCTGCACAGAATATCATCGCACTTACAGACAGTCTTTTTCTATATTATTATGATGTAAATGATTTTGCCGCCGCAGGATTCGTTTCTGTATTTTATCTTGTCGTTTCAGCTATTGCATTTGGTTTCTCAAAGGGTGGGCAAATTCTCATTGCGCGAAAATTTGGCGAACGAAATTATGAATTTGTAAAAAAGTACTTCTACGCCATTCTTTTTTATGAACTTCTACTAGGTGTCCTGGTTTTCTTACTTCTCAGATTTGCTGCCGAGCCAATTCTTTCCATATTTGTTCAGTCAGATCTCATCCTGAAAAAATCATTATTGTTTTTGGAAAACCGGATCGTAGGATTGGTTTTTGCGTATGTTGGATTAGCATTGGTTTCCCTTTACATCGGCATCAGAAGACCTCATTTCATATTGATCGATACGCTGATTTTATGCACCGTGAATATTGTTTTAGGTTATGCTCTTGTCTTTGGAAAATGGGGCTTGCCTGAAATGGGTATCGCGGGGGCCGGTCTGGCCAGCGGTATATCCGAAATTGTTGCTTTCGTGGTTTTTGTTGGATACATGCTGCTGGATAAAGAGATTCGAATATTTAATTTGTTTAAGGTCCCGGCGATCGATTTTTCATGGATAAAAACTATTAACTCCATTTCTTTCACCATTTTACTCCAATCCTTGCTGGGAATTGGTTCGTGGTTTTTATTTTTTTCAATGATTGAAAAGCTTGGCGAACGTGCTTTGGCCATATCCAATTTACTTCGAATTACCTACTTGGTTCTGGCAATACCATGTTGGGGGTACAGCACGGGCATTAATACTTTGGTGAGCAATACAATTGGCAAAAAAAGGCACAAACGAGTTCTTAAATTGGTCCACCATTCCTCTCTTGTAGCCTTTTTGACTACGGCCGTCTTTTCAATTCCTTTTTTACTTTTTCCAATGGTGTTTCTTGCACCTCTTCTGGGCCACCATGAAGTGGGCTTAATTCAGGAAACGATTCCCTATTTCAGAATCATGCTTTGTATCTTGTTGATATACTCCGTCACAACTATGTATTTCAATAGCGTGAGTGGTGCAGGAGAAACCTTTAAAGGGCTTCAGATTCAGTTCATCGGAAGTATGGTGTACTTGAGTATCACCTATTATGGGGTCCACGACCAGGTGAATGGTCTCGCGATCGCTTGGTCTTCGGAAATCGCCTATTGGCTTGTTCAGGGGTTTTTATCTTATAAAGTATTGCAATCCGGAAGTTGGAGCTTCCTGAAATTGTAAAAATTTACACTATTTTCGACTTCTCGCAACTGCTTGATCCTATTCTCTAAAAATAGTATTAATATTTATATGTGACTATATATCAATAACATATATAAGTTCGCTGACTATATATAGAAATAAATCATATAAAAGAAAAGGATAATTTTGCGGCATGAGACTGAAAAACCTGAACATAAAAGGATTCAAGAGCTTTGCCGAAGAGACCACCATTCATTTCAACGAGAATATTACCGGTATCGTAGGTCCGAATGGATCCGGCAAATCCAATATTGTTGATGCCATCCGATGGGTGCTTGGAGAACAAAAAGGTCGTGAATTGCGCCTGGAGCAAATGTCTGACGTCATATTTAATGGAACGAAACGCAAAAAAGAAGCGCCTTTGGCACAGGTGACTTTAAATTTTGAAAATACTAAAAATTTATTACCCACCGAATACCATCATATAGAAATTGCAAGGCTGCTTTATCGAAGTGGAGACAGTGAATACAGGCTCAATGGAGTTCCTTGCAGGTTAAAGGATATTACGGGTTTATTCCTTGATACAGGAGTTGGCTCCGATTCCTATGCCATTATTGCACTAAATATGGTTGAGGACTTGCTTTCGAATAAGGAAAGTGCTCGCCGAAAAATGTTTGAGCAGGCTGCCGGCATCAGCAAGTACAAAGCCCGTAAGCGCGAGTCGTTGAATAAACTTAAATCGACAAAGGAAGACCTTGCCAGGATTGAAGATCTTCTTTTTGAAATCAACAACAACCTTATTGAACTTGAAAAGCAAGCCAAGCGCACGAGGCGTTTTAATGAATTAAAGGAGAAATATAAATCAGCCGGATTATTGGTTCAATTTCTTAGCGTTAAAACGCTTCGCAATAAGATGGATGAAATAGAGGCTAGTATTCAAAATGAATTACTGACACTCGGCCAGGAGGAGGCTTCGTTAAACACTTTGGAAGCGGATATTGAGAAACATAAGAAAGAACATTTGGATCAGGAGAAAAACCTATCCGACTTTCAGAAAAAAGTCAATGAAGTTTTGGATGAGATCAGAAATCTTGAAAGTCTGATTCAAATCAATGATCAGAAAGTTCATATGCAACGGCAACAAAAGGAACAGTTGCAGTTCAATATAAACCAGACTCAGGCAAAGTTGGCTACATTGGATCAGGAATGTTCTAAAATCACATCGGAACTGGATCTATGCCGTATAGACCTTCAAAATGCAGAATCGATTGTTAATGATCTGGAACAAAGATTTAATATTAAACAGGAGCAATTCAATTTGCTAAAATCAGGTGTGGATCAGTTCCAGTCTGATAAATACAATCTCGAAAATCAGATTTACGAACTCGAAAAAAATAAAGCGATCTGCGAAAACCAGATTTCTAATTTAAATGCGGATTCTTCTCGGGGAAAGGATGAAATGCAATCCAAATCGGAAGAACGTCTCTCAATTGATCGGAAAGTTGGCGAGCTAAATATTGAAATACAAGCGCTGAATGAAGAGTTGGAAAAAAAGACGACAGACGAATTAAAACGTCAGGAAAATCTTAAATCCATCCAGGAGCAAATTGATGATCTTAACCAAAAGCTCTCCGTAATTAACAGAAGCAAAGATGCAAAGACAAATGAGTTTGAGCTTCTGAAAAGTATGGTAGAGAAAATGGAGGGCTTTCCTGAATCGATCAAATTTTTACATCAGAACTGGAGAAAGGACGTACCCGTTCTATCTGATCTCATTTATACAGAAGAACGCTACAGACCTTCCATAGAGCTTTTTCTGGAAAATTATCTTAATTATTACGTTGTCCACAATGAAGACGAAGCAGTAAAGGCTATTCGCCTTTTGTTTAACAACACAAAAGGAAAAGCAAATTTCTTTATACTGGATAAATTCAGGAATGCTACTAATGATTCAAAATCATTGCCGGGATGCAGACCTGCTTTATCGGTTATTGAAGTTGCTGAAATCTATAAACCCCTTTTTAATGAATTGTTGTCAAATGTATACTTGCTGGAAGACGAGCAACATCTGGAAGACATTATCCGGTATCCTGATCATATATCTGTGGTCTCTTTGTCAGGTTCCGTTGTTAAAACCAACAAAATGTTGAGTGGAGGATCTGTTGGTCTTTTTGAAGGAAAGAAAATTGGGCGAAAGAAAAACCTTGAAAAACTGGAAATTGAAATTGCGAAATTAGAAGCTCAGTCCCTTGATTTAGGAAGGCAGTTGTCTGAGTTAAAGGACCGGTTGAAAGAAATTACACTGCAGGGAAATCCTGTTGAATTGGAGCAACTTAGAAAGAAACATACCCAGTTCTTGCAGTTTTCTGCAGAAATTAACGCGAAGCGGCAGCATCTGCAGACTATAGAACAAGAAATGATTGATCGCATTGCTAAAAATGAAACAAGGATCAGTGAGCTCAAGTTGAATTTGTCTGGCCATGATGAACAAATTTCTGTCCTTAAAACCAGATTGGTTGAACTTACCCAACACCTTACAAATTCAGACGAGGAGTATAACCGGGTATCTTCTGAGCTGTCTGAAAGTACTGCAGCATATAATCAATCTAAATTGGAATTGCTGCGCTGGCAAAATAAACATGAAAACCTTGACAAAGACCTTTCGTTGAGGAGAAAGCAGATTCAGGAAGTGGCCATACAATTTGATTCGGATAAACTTCAGGTTGATTTATTGGAAGATTCCATTCTGAAATTGACTTCTGAATTGGATACATCCAGGGCTAATTTGTTGGACCGAATTGAATTTCGAAAAACAATGGACGTCAATTTGTCTGAATTGGAGAAAACCTATTATGAGATGCGAAACACCATATCCGTTCAGGAGACAAATGTAAAGGCGCATCAAAGAAAAATTCAGGATTTACAATCTATCATTAATACTACCAGAGATCAGAAGGCTGAGTTGAAGTTTAAAATTCAATCTGCTTTTGAAAAGGCCCGTATCGAGTTCATGGTAGATCTTAATTCATTTATACCTGATGAAGTTGATGCCAATCAGGATTTACAACCAATTGAAGAAAAGGCACAATACTATAAAAACCGCATCGACAACTATGGAGAGGTAAATCCACTTGCTCTCGAAGCGTACGATGAAATGAAAACCAGAATGGAGAAAATCGAAGTTCAGAGGGAGGATGTACTTAAAGCCCAGGACAGTCTTATTGAAACCATAAAGGAGATAGAATCAACGGCCACAGCCGGATTCATGCAGGCGTTTAATCAGGTCAGAGTGCATTTTCAAACTGTATTCAGGTCCTTATTTACCACGGATGATGATTGTGATCTCATACTTGAAGATGAATCCAATCCCTTGGAATGCGATATTGACATTGTCGCTAAACCGAAGGGAAAACGTCCAAAGTCGATTTCTCAATTGTCAGGAGGGGAGAAAACATTAACAGCTATTGCCTTGCTTTTTTCCTTGTATTTATTGAAACCTGCCCCTTTTTGCATTTTTGATGAGGTGGATGCACCACTGGACGATATCAATATTGAAAAATTCAACCGTATTATTCGCAAGTTTTCTGCAGACAGCCAATTTATTATTATTACACATAACAAACTTACCATGGCAGATGTGGACGTTTTGTATGGAGTGTATATGGAAGAGCCAGGTGTTTCCTCAGTCACGGCTGTCGATTTCAGAAAATTTGGACATGAAATTGAGTTGCAGGAAATGGCAAGTTAAGATTCTGAATTTAGAATAGAGAAAGCCCTTATTTGCAACCCTCTTTTCAAGACTCTTTAATACATATTTATAAAAAATATATCAAAATTCTAAGGATTTTGGCGGAGTTGCTTTGCATTTTTCGGATATTGTGCCCGAATCAAGCTTACGTTAAACCAAACCAATCCATGATTATTCTTTGTATAGTCACGGCCGTATTGGCTTTAAGTGCGGCCATAATGCTTTGGCAGAACAGACACTCGTCTTTTCGGAGAATCTGATTCTGCTTTTAACCAAAACTCAACTCAACATTAGCCCAAGAACCGTTGTTTTGAGTTGATTTGGACTAATACTATATGTTGATGAATTCAACTCCTTCTGCTTTTTTGCCAACCGTCCATGGGAATTTCCAGATTTATAGCTTTCCCAATATGGACATGCCTTATGCCCCTGATTTGGCTTTAGTCGCCGGTGATTTGGATCTTTCGGCTCCTGTTTTACTTCGCATTCATTCGGAATGTCTGACCGGTGATGTGTTCGGCTCTTTGAGATGTGATTGTGGAATACAACTCCATTCGGCTATGGAACGCATGGGATCAGAAGGAGGCTTGCTGCTTTATATGAGGCAAGAAGGCAGGGGTATTGGATTGCATCAAAAAATTGAAGCATATCGCAAACAAGATGAGGGTCTTGATACCGTTGAAGCCAATTATGAACTTGGTTATGAAGCGGATGAAAGAGATTATAAAAAGGCGGTCAGTATTTTGAAAAATCTTGGAATTCTCCAGGTGCGTCTAATGACCAATAATCCCAAGAAAGTTCAATCTCTTCAACAAGATGGTATACTCGTAATAGACCGTATTCCTCTGGTGATACCTGCAAATAAGTATAATGATAAGTATCTCAACACAAAAAGAGATAAATTAGGTCATCTCTTGCCTTAGCCGAATGTCTGACAATATGACTCAACCTTTTGATCGTTTGGTCCAGATTATGGAAGATCTGCGATTAAAATGTCCCTGGGATAAGAAGCAAACTTTTCAAAGCCTCCGGAGCATGACATTGGAAGAAAGTTATGAACTGGCGGATGCTTTGTTAACGGAATCACCCGAGTCCATTAAAGAAGAACTTGGTGACCTGTTGTTGCATATTGTGTTCTATTCTAAAATTGCTTCGGAATACAACTGGTTTACAATTCAGGATGTCATAAATGAAATTTGTGAAAAGCTCATCCGCCGACATCCCCACATATATGGAGATCTAAAATTGGAATCAGAAGAGGAGGTTAAGAAAAATTGGGAGAGGATAAAACAAAAGGAAGGTAAGAAAAGTCTTCTGGAAGGCGTGCCGGACTCCATGCCGGCCCTCATAAAGGCACAAAGAATGCAGGAAAAAGTTCGTCAGGTAGGTTTTGAGTGGAAAGCCGCCGAAATGGTCTGGGATAAAGTCAATGAGGAACTCGGCGAATTGCAGCATGCCATCCATTCTCATGCGGGTCATGAAGAAATTGAGAACGAAATCGGAGATGTATTATTTACTCTTGTCAATTATGCCCGCTACTTTAAAGTAGATCCTGAATCTGCCCTTGAAAAAGTCAATAAGAAATTCAAAGCCCGGTTCCAGTATATAGAGAGAAATGCGGATAGGCCGCTTGAAGACATGAGCTTGGATGAAATGGATCAATTATGGGACCAGGCTAAAAAGCAAGGATTGTGAATTTCCAAAAGTGTTCAGCCTTTACACACAACAATTTAGCTCTTTAGTAAAGGTATATACTCTTGCAATGGGATTTTCATCTTCACGAGCTTAGCATGTGTAATTATAAATCATTGATAAACAGTTAAATATGCATATTCTCAGCAATCGCTCAAAACCTTAAAGTGGTTTTATTGGCTAATAATCAATGAAATAGTTATATTTGCGGCGCTAATAAAGATCTTCGTGATCCCATTTGGTAGTTTATAATTTTATCTAATGAGCATTTATCTAACAAAAGAAAAAAAAGAGGAAATTTTCAAGCAGTTTGGTGGTAGTGAAAAAAATTCAGGTAACACCGAAGCCCAGATTGCTTTGTTTACTTCAAGGATAAAAATCCTTTCTGACCACCTGCAGTCTAACAGAAAAGACCATTCCTGTCGCAGGTCTCTGCTTCACCTTGTAGGAAAAAGGAAGCAACTCCTGAATTATTTGCACCACAAAGACCTTGGACGTTACAAAACCGTTCTGGAACAACTTGGCCTGAGAAAGTAATTTCTTGAATCGGGCAAATTGGTTTTCTAGGAATTCTCGAGTCACGGAGTGCTAATGAGACGCTTCTATTCATTAATATATTAAGAAATTTTATTATGGGTTTAAAAACGCCTATATCCACTTCATTTAATCTTCCAGATGGTCGTGAAGTGATCCTTGAAACGGGTAAGCTCGGCACCCAGGCTCATGGTTCGGCCATGGTTAGACTTGGCAATACAATGTTATTTGCCTCAGTAGTTTCCAATAAAGAAATTCGGGAAGGGCAAGACTTTTTTCCACTTTCTGTGGATTATCAGGAGCGCTTTGCTGCAGCTGGTAAAATACCAGGTAATTTTTTCAGAAGAGAAGCTAAATTATCAGATTACGAAGTTCTCATCTCACGTCTGGTCGATCGCGCAATTCGCCCTTTGTTTGCAGATGGTTATCTTTTTGAAACGCAGATCATCATTAATCTGATTTCCGGTGATGCTGAAACAATGCCCGATGCATTGGCCGGTCTTGTGGCATCCACTGCGTTATCATGTTCAAACATACCTTGGGAGGGACCTATTTCAGAAGTCCGGGTAGCAAAAATTGACGGTAAATTTATTGTAAATCCCAATCGCTCAGATCTTTCGCGTGCTGAACTGGATATTATCGTAGCGGCTACTATGAAAAACCTTATGATGGTTGAAGGAGAAGCGAATGAATGCGACGAATCTGATTTAATTGAGGCGATACGAGTTGGGCATGAGGCCATTCGAGTACAGTGCCAGGCACAATTGGACCTTGCGTCCAAGCTTGGTGATGCGGTTTTGGTCAAGAGGTTAAACCCGGTGGTTGATGTCGATGAGGAATTGATGTCCTTTTTAGAACAACAAACGTCTTCCAAAATTACTGGAATTGCCCAGTCAGGTTTTCCAAAACAGGCGCGAAAAGATGCTTTTGATACTCTTTTACAAAGCTGTATAGACCTCCTGAAGGAAACCAAAGGCGAAGATTATCTTTCTGAAAACAAGCAGAAAATCAAACAATATTTTGATAAGATCAAAAAGAAATTGGTTCGCGATGTGATCCTTAAAAATGGTCAACGGCTCGATGGCAGGTTATCTACAGAAGTCAGACCTATTTGGACAGAAATTGATTATTTACCTGCTGCGCATGGCTCTGCAATTTTCAATAGAGGAGAAACCCAATCGCTTACGTCCGTTACTTTGGGAACAAAGGATGATGAATTGCTGATTGATAATGCATTGCAGTACTACAATGAAAAATTTATTCTTCACTATAACTTTCCGGGGTTTTCTGTTGGAGAAGCAAAACCTCAGAGAGGTCCAGGCAGACGCGAAATCGGACATGCAAATCTTGCAGCCCGCTCCCTGCGTAAAGTCATGCCTGAAGGCTTCCCTTATACCGTTCGAATTGTGTCAGATATTTTAGAGTCTAACGGCTCCTCCTCCATGGCAACTGTATGTGCAGGTTCTTTAGCTCTTATGGATGCAGGTGTGCCCATTAAGAAAGCGGTGGCTGGCATAGCAATGGGATTGATCACAGATGGCGCAGATACCGCCATACTTTCGGATATACTTGGAGATGAAGATGCATTGGGAGATATGGACTTTAAAGTCACGGGCACCCGTAAAGGAATTTGCGGTACTCAAATGGACATGAAAATTGATGGACTTTCTTATGAATTGCTGGAAAAGGCTCTGGAGCAGGCAAAAGCAGGCCGTATCCATATTCTGGACCGGATGGGAGAAAGTATTGAAACTCCAAGAGCTGATCTAAAGCCACATGCACCAAGAATTGTAGAATTGACCATCGAGAAAAGCTTTATCGGTGCCGTTATTGGTCCTGGTGGAAAAATCATCCAGGAAATGCAGGCTAAAACGGGAACGAAAATCAATATCGAAGAAGTTGGGGATAAAGGAATCATCAATATTTTTGGACCTAATAAGGAAGGCCTGGATCAGGCTGTAGCAATGATTGAAGCCATCACATTTACGCCACAAATTGGTGATGTCTATGATGGAAAAGTAGCAAGCATATTTCCATTTGGTGTATTTGTAGATTTTAAAAATAAATCAGGACTACTTCATGTCAGTGAAATTTCACATTCGCGGATTGATAATGTGGAAGATGTGTTCAAAGTGGGGGATCTGGTGAAAGTAAAACTTGTTGGAGTTGATCCTAAAACCGGAAAATTAAGACTTTCAAGAAAGGCATTGATACCTAAAAACAAGCCGGGACAGCCCGAAGAGTAGTCTTTTTGACTCTTCATTTTTTATTTTAAGAATTGGTTTTTTACGCCAATCTTTAAATAACTTCGGCCAATTAGACATTAATTGCCCTGGAATAAGAAAGTTGTGAAACTTTTTTGCTGTTTCAACCATTTATATTCTCAGTCAGCGGTTTCATGAGGCAATTAAAAATCAGTCAAAAAATAACGTCCAGGGAAAGCATTGCGTTGGAGCGTTATTTAGCCGAAATCTCTAAAATTGACCCGATTACTCCCGACGAAGAGGCTGAATTAGCACGAAGAATAAGACAAAATGATGCGGAGGCTTTAAATAAATTAGTCAATGCTAATCTTAGGTTCGTCGTTTCTGTTGCTAAGCAATATTTAAATAATGGTTTAAGTCTAAATGACTTAATTAATGAAGGCAATGTGGGCTTGCTGAAAGCCGCCCGCCGCTTTGATGAGACAAGGGGGTTTAAATTTATAACTTTTGCGGTTTGGTGGATCCGGCAATCAATTTTGTCCGCTATTATTGAAAATTCCCGAATGATTCGTCTCCCTTATAACAAGTACCATAGTCAGAGACAGATAAAAGAAACACACCAGTCCTTTTTACAGGAATTTGAGAGGGAGCCCAGCCCGGAAGAGATTTCTGAAATATTCGGAATGAAGGCGGAGGACGTTTACCTTATTCTGCAATCTTCCAATGCAACCTTGTCATTGGATGCTCCTGTTGATAGCACGGATGGTGAATATAGCATACTCAGTACTATTGGGGATGATTCCATGGATGCGCCGGATTTGGCACTCATTAAAGATTCACTGAAAGAAGAAATCAAATTGGGCTTGTCACAGCTTTCTCCTCGTGAGAGGGAGATTCTGTCAAAACTTTATGGACTTGAAGGTAACAACCCTATGGGTATTGATGATTTGTCGACTGAGCAGGGAATTACGATTGAGCGAATACGCCAGGTCCGCGATCACGCAGTCCGCAGATTGCGGCGTTTTTTTAACAAACAGGGAATGAACCCTTTCACAAGCTAATGATTCGCTTAACAGTCTTCCACGTATTGCTTGTTAATAATGACCATTATACTCTGTAAATTATCCTTAACTTCGCCGTATGACGGTTAGAAATCAATTTCGGCTTATCGTATACCGGATCCATGAAAAGGGTCTGGAAGTACTCCTAACTAAGCCTAACGAAAGGGAAGAATGTTGGGCATTATTTAACGCCCATATTGCAAAAACCTCCTTGGATGAAATGATTGTCGACAAGGCTGTAATTGAGTTAGAGCAAGTTGATGGTTCTGCGGTAAATGCTATTGCCATTGAAGCTGATTGGCATGAGCTTCCACGCGTCAGACAAATGATAAAGCAAGATCTCGTTTTGGTTACCGATGTATTAAAGTCAAAACTTCCTGTTCTTGAAGATTCCGCTTACGTTGCAGTCAAGGAAGCTTTTAAAAAGATTATGCCTGACGAATATGCTTTGTTAAAAGAGCTTAAGGAAATCGTTTTGGATCGAAACGCCGTAAAGAATATGTAAACTTTAAATTGCGTTCTTTTTAAGTAATTTGGATGTCGACTTCGCCAGAACACTATTCTTTAGTTTATACAGATTTTCAATTTAAGAACCTGCAAAGTGTCTATCACGGGAAGGTTAGAGATGTTTATGATTTAGGCAACCAACTACTCATTGTTGCTACAGACCGAATTTCTGCATTTGATTGCATTTTACCAAGGCCAATTCCTTTTAAAGGTCAGGTATTAAATCAGCTTTCCAGCTTTTTTCTGAATGCAGTGCGGGATATTTGTCCGGTCTGGTTGGATTCTACACCTGACCCAAATGTTTCAGTAGGCAAAAAATGTCAGGCCATTCCTATAGAGATGGTAGTACGTGGTTATCTCACCGGACATGCCTGGAGGACATATAAAACGGGAAAGCGCAGTCTATGTGGTGTGACATTTAGAGAGGGTATGAAGGAAAATGAAAAATTTGATAGTCCTATCATTACTCCAACTACAAAAGCTGCAGAAGGCCATGATCAGGATATTTCTCTGAATGAAATTGTTCAAAATAAAATAGTAAGCAGTTCTGTTCTGGAAGAGATGAGTCAAATCGCTCTTAGCTTGTATGAAAGAGGCTCTCAAATGGCTGCTAAGCAAGGTCTTTTATTGGTAGATACGAAATACGAATTCGGATTGTACAATGGAAAACTCATGCTTATGGATGAAATTCATACACCGGATAGCTCGAGGTATTTTGAAACAAATTCGTATGCTCTTAATTACGAGAGAGCTGAACCTCAGATTCAATTGTCTAAAGAGTTTGTGCGCGAATGGTTGATGGCCCATAATTTTCAAGGTCTTGATGGGCAATTGATGCCAGAAATGCCCGATTCTTTCATTTGGCATGTAACTGAAAGATATATCTCTCTATATGAGCATATTACGGGTCAAATATTCGCAAAGCCTGAAGTGGAGGATCACATTTTGGATCGTATCCACAAAAATTTAGCTGCTTACTTCTAAAAAGGGGAACGTTTTCCATCTTTTATCTGTTAAACATCTACCAAAATGTTGGAGGAACAATGAATACTTGCAGGCCAATTTATTATTAGTCTATTGATGTCCTGAGCCTTCATCTACCATTTTTAGTTATTTGGGGTTGAATGGAATCGACAGGAAATGTAAGGGGCTGGTAAGCATGCCGTAGGAGGATTACTTGCTACGTTAAAAACAGTGATCAAACCACAAATGGCAATACATCTTTTGCCGTTGCAGCTTAATTCAGTGAATTAGGTTTGCTTCTGTGCTCTAAATCTGATGCCTGATACGATTTATGATGCACATCAGAACATGCAGGCTGGCTCAAAGTTTGTCCCGGACAGCGAGCGAGAAATTTGGGAATACGGAAAATTTAGCTCGTTTCTTTAGCTCATTTTTTCCCGACAATTGAATAAGAAACTAAGCATGTAGAAAATCTGATTCTTCTTTCTCTGGACGCGGGTTCGACTCCCGCCAGCTCCACAAAAAAGCCCCATCGGGGCTTTTTTATTTTATAGCTTAGACCTGACTCGACTGGTATATTTTATTCATATCGTCAAAAACTTTAAAAACGCGCTCAATAAATTCTGCATTTACCAGCTTGCAAATAGATTCATAGGAATCCAGGTGGTTTGATTCCAAAAATTTATAGCATTGCTCAAAAGGTCCAATTTCAAATTTTAGAATGAATTTATTGTTGGACTTAAAAACATTAATCTGAAGATGGGGATGTGCGATCTGGCCAAGGGTCCTCATGTTTGTAGGCTTGCATGATGATTTGTGAATACTTTTTATAAAGTGATCTGTATTCCGGGTATTCTGAAACCAGAAGACGGATGTGCTTTTCAATTGTGGAAGTGTCATTTCTTCTTGCAGGCCCGGTTTGTGTGTCAAAAGGATCAAATTGAAATGCCTTTTCAACTGTTTCCATCATAAGGCCTTTTAAGACATCAAATGAAACATTGGTCTGCTTAAGAATTTGCTTTGCAATGCATAAATTGAAATTTGAGAAGTTATTCGCAAATACACTGGCAAGGTGCAGATGTGTGCGAATCTGATCATTCATATGCAGCACGGTTGGGGAAAGACTTTGTGCTAAATTAGTGAGATGTTTTACCACAACTGGATCTCCTTCCACAAATAAAGGTATGTGAGACCAATCAGGTACTCGTTCTTTATGAAAACTTTGCAAGGGGTAAAACAAACCTCTGTTTATAAAATAGTGATCTATTAATTGGGGGCTGTTTACTCCACTAGTATGTGCAATGAATGCCTCTTTAGGAAGGTGCCTGCTTAGAGAATGACTCAATGATGGGATAGCATCATCCTTTATGCATAATAGATAAAGTGATGCATCAGGTAAAATGTGCTCTATTTGATCAACCCATTTGACTTGTAATACATTTGCAAGAGTTTCAGCATGTTTGGGATCCCTTGAATAAACCTGAGCAATGGTATGGCCTTTGTAGAGCAAATGCTTGCCGAGGGCGAAAGCTAGATTTCCCGAACCGATAAGTACAATTGTATCAGACATCTTGGATTAGATTTCTTTTTGAATAAGAAGCAAGTGCCAATCCGATAAGCATGAAAATGCTGCCAGTCCAAACTAATGCAATCCACGGAAATTCTATAACTTGAATTACAATAAAATCAGTGCGAGGACCATTTTCCGCAATTTCACAGGCAAATTCCTGTTTGTTGGAAATTGAATGTATGCCATACTCAAAACTCATTTCCTCTGTTTCTGGGTTGATTTTGGTAAATCGTATACTTACACCAGGAGCCAATGAGGAAATAACGGGAGATAATACTTGAGCATCCCGGATAATAAAGGGGGCTAATAATTCTGTTTCCTCATCGCCTTTCTTTACTTGTAGCAGCGCGCCAACTCCTATTTCATTTGATTGCATGGGCCCATATTCTTCCGGAAGATCGCGAATAATTTTTATGAGTTTTAAATTGATTCCGTTTTCCAGTTCGGCAGAACTATCAACTTTTAAATTCAGATGCTCCAAATTTAGTGAGGAAAATGCCGGAACCAGCTTGGTGTAAAAAGTATCCGGAATTTGCATCCGTATCCCAAGAGCTTCGATGTGTGCGGGGAATCGGTAAACGAGATTGTTGCGAAAAATTATAGATGGGGTACACTGAAATGTTTTTTGATCTGATTTGCGGATGACATCAAAGTGCAATTGTATCTTCTGATCATAATATTTTGTTTCAAATTGATCAGGACTAAAGTCTGTGGCGATATTCTTTAAAACATATGTATATGCATCAGTTTGTATCGAATCAGTTTTTTTGAAAAAGTGAAGTTGAAACTTAAGGCTGTCCTCAGCCTTTTGTGCAAGTGCAACATCCATTTGGGTTTGTGGTATTTGCGCAACCAATGAAAATATATCTCGCTGAAATTCCCTTTTGATGGAAGGATTTGACGCAGCGACTTTTGTAAGTTTGTTGTCGTATTGAATTTCCGGATAAAGTTGGAACTCTTCAAGGCGCTTTCCGGTGCTGTCTTCTTTCCAAAGTTTAAGAGTATAGATTCTCGATTTGTGAATAAATGTATCGCGATTGTAGGATACCCAATAGCCATTCATAAACATGGGCTCTCCTTTGATAAGGGTAAGATGCTTTGCAAGATCCTCACTTTCTGATGTGTTCATCAAACCTTCCTGGGCGAAAGCATTTGAGGAGATGATCTTCTTATTAATTCCTGTAAATAATATTCCCAATAACAATAGTCCAAATCCTCCATGAGAAAGTACAGGTCCTGCCAAACGTACATTGCTTCGAAGAAGTCTGATGAAATAAATGCAAGAACAACTCAGTACAAAAAAACCTGAGAAAAGAAATAGGAAATGGCTCCAATGGAGCACTTCAAATTGCGTAAAGCAAATCAATATGCTGCATGCAGCACTTAAAACTAAACATAAACTAATTAAAGAAAAGAATCGTCTTGAGTCAAATGCGTTGCGCTCACTATTGTATTTTAAAAAAAGTGAAAAGCCGGAAAGGACGGAAGTAAATATAGCAATCCAAATTTGAAATTGGTTGTGATGTGCCACAGGATCCAGAGGAGTAGCCCTCAAAAGTCCTGCTGTTTCGAAATGAAAGGTGACCCCAAGCGATTCGATGATTTTATTATAGACCGGAATTGATGTGGTAAAACTGATCAGAAGTGCACCGAATAGAAGTATTAAACTTCCGACAAACATCCAGAATTCACGGGAGGAAAATGCTTCTTCTTTTTCCGGCGTTAGCAGTATGGTGTGTTTTCTGCGATAAATGTATAATGGAAAAAAAGTGGCAATTACACAAAATCCTACAAGCTGCCACTCCAGGCCCATTTCAGTAAAGGCATGGGCAGAACTGTCGCCTAAAATTCCACTTCGCGTGAGAAATGAAGAGTAGCAAACCAATATAAAGCTTAACGCATACAGCCAGAAGGTAGGCTTCAACGAATGGCCTGTGGATTTTGAAACAAGATTTGTATGTATCCCTGCTACGAGGACCATCCAGGGGACAAGAGACATGTTCTCAACGGGGTCCCAGGCCCAGTACCCTCCAAAACTCAAAGCTTCATAAGCCCAGGCTCCTCCCATTAAAATTCCTGTACCCAAAACGCTCGCGGAAAACAATGCCCAAGGCAAAGTCAAGCGAAGCCAGGTTTTCTGATTTCCGGTAATAAGAGCTGCACAGGATGTTGCGAACGGAACGACAGTAGACGCAAAACCAAGAAATAGGGTTGGGGGGTGAATAATCATCCAGTAATTTTGAAGCAGGGGATTTAATCCGTTCCCTTTAATGAGTGATGTATATTCTGCATTTTTAAATAGAGGAATATCCATTGTGTGTCGCAACAATACAAAGGGATTGCTGCCCAATCTGAAATCACCCACATAAACCCCTAGAAGCATAGTAGAAAGGATGAGATTTACCCCAATTATAATGCTTCCGCACATCCACCTGAATGTGTTGTTTTTGCTTAAAATAAATATACTTGCAAGCGCACTATTCCAAAACATCCACAGTAAAAAGCTTCCTTCCTGACCTTCCCAGAATGCTGATAAAATATACCTTGTCGGAAGTTCGTCAGAAACATGAGCCCATACATATTGAAATTCGTAAAAATGTTGATGCATCATGTAGAGAATCAGTGAAATGATGCAGATTACTGAAACAAAGTGAATGGCGAATCCTATTTTTAGGGCTTTGGCCCAACTACTGTTTTGAGTTCTGTAAAGGTAAAATTGAGAAGCAATGGTGTACAATGCGGAAAAGAACGCGACGAGAACGAAGCTATGTCCAAGATAGTGAATCCAAAGATGTTCACCTGTGTAGTGAACCTCACTCATAGTTGTGTGCTGGACTTTATATAAATTTCCTCATCCTTATATTTTGAAGGGCATTTCAGAAGCATATTTTTTGCTTCAAACTGATTTTCCTTCATCTCTCCAGTCAAAACTATTTGTTCTGATAACTCAAAATCCTGTGGTTTTGGTGCTTTTAAGATGACTTTACTGGTTTCCCCGTTTTTATCCGTCAGGTAAAAACTAAAATAATTGGCATCTGTTTCTGGGTTATAATAAATTTCCTGATCCTTTGCAAGATGCCCGACTATTTTGACAAGTTTCCCGGTTTTTCTGGCATCTTCGAATGCGGAGTAGCTCGAAAAATCTTTAGAGGCTGATATTAATATGCCAATAGCTGCCACGATGAGTGCCATAGCTATTAAATAGTTGCGTTTCATTTCTGCAAAATTAAAGGCTAATACTTAATTAATGCTGCTAATCATAAATTGTTTAATGCCGGATTAAATACATTTGGCGAGCTTTTGGAGCCTAATTTTGATTGTAATATGACAAATCTTATTCATGCCAGCGATTGGTCCGTTTATAGAGGGGATCATCCACTCATTCAAAACATTCAATTACAAGTAAATGAGGGAGAGTGGCACCATATTATGGGCCATAATAACGTGGGCAAAAGTTTAATTCTGGAATGTTTTTCCGGAAACTATCAAAACTGTAGAGGTCAATTAAAAGTACTTGAATACAATATGTTACCCATTTCTAGTTTAGACCTGGCACATGTAAGGAAAAGAATGGGTTACGCAAGCCAGAGAGTTCAATTGCTGGAGAATAAAACCGTCCGCATCAATTTACTTATGTGCCTTCAGGCGGCAGAAAGGGTTTTTGAACAATCTAATGACTTCATAATCAATTCTTTGTTGGAAGAATTTGAGCTGTCTCAGCTTCTTAAAAGGGAGGTTAACACATTGAGTTATAGTGAGAAGCAAATCATTTCCCTTTTACGTGCAATTATCCATAAGCCAAAACTATTGTTATTGGACCAATGTTTCGATCAGCTGGATCAGGAGATATCAGTTAGGTTTATAGAAAAAATTGAAAATTTGTTAAAAACAGACCGGATTGGTGTTGTTTCAACATCCTGGAATGAAATTGAGCCAGGATGGAATGCAACCAAATGGAAGATTCAAAACTCTCAGATGGTTGCTTATTGAGTATTTATTCTCAAGCGTAGTTTATAGCATTTACTCATATAGGGTGGAGTCAGACAGTGAAGTACATTTGCTTTTGATTTTAAATTGCAGATGCATTAGGAATAATTTAAAAGGCTTACTTGTCGGCAGCTCTTTAGATGAAATATCTTTGCACAAAATAGGTTCATATGTTTGAAAGTATTAATGAGCGATTTGAACAGGTCTTTAAAGTTTTTAAAGGGGATGCGAGGCTTACCGAACTCAATGTGGCTGAGTCAATTAAAGAAATCCGCAGGGCATTGGTAGAGGCAGATGTAAATTATAAAATCGCCAAAGAATTTACAGATAAGGTGAAGGAGAAGGCTCTCGGAACCGAAAACATCCTGAAATCTGTAAAGCCCGGGGACTTGATGGTGAAAATCGTCATGGACGAACTGGTAGCCCTGATGGGTGGCCAGGCTGAAGGATTAAATTTAAATGGAAATCCCTGCACGATACTCATTTCTGGTTTGCAGGGATCAGGAAAAACGACATTCAGTGGGAAACTGGCACTTTTCTTAAAGACTAAAAAGAACAAAAAAGTACTTCTCACTGCCTGCGATGTATATCGTCCTGCCGCTATTGACCAGTTAACTGTTCTTGCAGAAACTATAGGTGTACCCATTTTTAAGGAACCCGAAACGAAGGACCCGATACAAATTGCAAAGAATGCTATACATTATGCTAAGGCGAATGGTCTTGATACCGTAATCATCGACACAGCCGGCAGAACTTCGGTTGACGAAGAAATGATGGATGAGATTCAAAGGCTTAAGTCCTCTGTACAGCCCTCAGAAACGCTTTTTGTTGTAGATGCCATGACGGGTCAAGATGCGGTGAACACGGCACAAGCATTTCATGATCGCATTCAGTTTGACGGCGTTGTACTGACTAAATTGGATGGTGACAGCCGAGGTGGAGCAGCTCTTTCAGTTAAATATACAGTAGGCAAACCTATAAAATTTGTTTCCACAGGTGAAAAAATGGAAACGCTCGACATCTTTTATCCCGATAGGATGGCGCAGCGTATTTTGGGGATGGGTGATATTGTCAGTCTCGTCGAAAAGGCACAAGAGCAGTTTGATGAAGCAGAGGCCAAGAAAATTGAGAAAAAAATCAAGCAAAACAAGTTTGATTTCAATGACTTTTTGGGTCAAATTCAACAAATTAAGAAAATGGGGGATATCAATCAGCTTTTAGGTATGATTCCCGGTATGGGCAAGATGACTAAGGATATTCAGCTTGACAATTCTGCATTTGGCAAAGTGGAATGTATTATTCAATCGATGACACCCGAGGAAAGGAAAAACCCGGATATTTTAAATAGCTCACGCAAGACCAGAATCGCTAATGGTTCAGGAAAATCACTCCATGAAGTAAACATGTTTATTAAGCAGTTTGAGGAAATGCGCAAGATGATGTTTATGTTCTCAAAGGGACAGGGAATGGGAAATATGATGAACCAGATGCGAAATTTTCGAAGGTGATTTAATCATTTACAGTATAATAATGGGTTAAAATTAGATTAATCCTTATTTTTACAGTAAATGAACCAACATGCGTAAAACTTTTATACTTCTTTGCGGCATTCTATGCCTTCAATCTGCTTATTGTCAATTGAATGATGGCGATACGGCTCCGGATTTTACAGTGCAGGATTTAAATGGCAATTATTACAGCCTCTATGCTATGATGGGTAATAATAAAGCTGCATGCCTTGATTTTATGGCTACTTGGTGTGGTCCTTGTTGGGCCTTCAAAACCAGCGGGGTCATGGAACAGGTATATAACAATCTGGGAAACGACGCTACAGTGATTATGCTTGAAGCCGACTGGAGTACAAATACCAATTGCCTCTATGGCTCAACGGGATGTAATAGTTCTACCCAGGGAAATTGGGTTGCAGGTACACCTTATCAAATTGCAGACCTTTCAGCTTCAAATGGTCCCAGTGTCAAAAGTGACTATCAGATTGCATATTACCCAACCTTATATGTCATCTCTCCTGACAAACGTGCCTGGAATATTAAGTCCAGAACTTACCAGGAGTATGTCAACTGGATCACGAAGTCTTTTAAATTAAATGCTTCCGCAACCATTACGCATTCCACGTGTGGTGATAACGGTAAAATCGTCTTGGCACCAACCGGGGGCCATAGTACACTTACTTACAAATGGAGTAATGGGGCAACTACAAAGGATCTAAGCAATATTCCTGGAGGAACCTATTCTGTGAGAGTTACCGACCTAAACGGGTATTATCGGGATTTTGGTCCTTTTGATGTTCAGGGCCCTTCAAAAAGATTGGCAATTACGGATAAGCAATTGATCAACATTGATTGTTTTAATAATTCAACAGGTAGTATTGCCATTCAATTGGAATTTGGAACGGCGCCTTATTCCTATTCCTGGAGTAATGGAAAATCAACTAATCAGATAGATGGACTTCCTGCTGGTACTTATCGAGTAACTGTTTCGGATGCGAACTCCTGCACTACAACGTCAGCATATACGCTTACGCAACCGACTATTCTTAAATTGACAGCTACTAGTAGCAAAGAAGATTGCGATGGTTTAAATGGTTCAATTTTAGCGAAGGGGACAGGAGGTGTTTTGCCCTATAGTTATGATTTGGGATTTGGAAAACAGCCAAGCAATTATTTTAATGACCTTCCCGGTGGAACACAGTACACTTTGACTATTATTGATGACCATGCTTGTTCAGAGCAAATTACGGTTTTTGTAGATAAAACTTCTAAGCCTGTTGCAAGTGCGGGAGATGATAAGGCAGTGGACTGTAAGAATGAATTTATTTCATTGGATGGGTCGCAATCTGAACAGGGGCCTGCTATCGTTTATGAATGGACGACTAAAACAGGAAAAATCATTAAAGGTGCGGATACACAATCTCCGGATATTTCCTTGCCAGGCACTTATTTCTTAAAAGTTAAAAATGTGCTTACCCAATGTCTGAATTTTGACTCCGTCTTTGTCAATGATTTGCGTGTGTATCCCGATATTACTGCAACAGGTGACACAGTATTGAATTGTAAATTTACGGAAACATCACTTAAGGGATCAAGCACGCATCCTCCGGTTTTATACTATTGGACAAAAGTTGGCGACACCGTATTCAACAAAAAATCAAAAGACATAAAGGTCGATCATGATGGCCGCTATGTATTGCATGTCAAGGATACAATAAACCTTTGCATTGCGACAGATACAGTTAAGGTTGATAAAAATCAGATTCTACCAATAGCAATTGCAAGCGCCGAAACAGATTTAAGTTGTATACGAACGGAAATCATTATCGATGGGACTTCATCTTCCACGGGTCCTGAATTCAGCTACCTTTGGACAAGTCCGGCTGGAAATATTGTAAGCGGTCAAAATACTTTACTGCCTGTCGTAAATAAAGGTGCAAACTATACATTAAAAGTTTCAAACAATGTAAATTTTTGTGAGCAGACAACAGATGTACTTGTATTGCAACAAACGAAGCCAGTAGCTGATTTTGAGCAATTTGTGGATCAGTTCACAGCTTCCTTTCATGACTTGTCGACGGGTCTTCCTAAGTCCTGGAATTGGACCTTTGGAGATGGAGCCAGCAGCTCACAACAAAATCCTACGCACGTATTTAATGCGGAAGGGGAGTTCGAGGTTTGCCTCCAAATAACAAATGACTGTGGTCAGGAGCTAAAATGCAATAAGCTTCTTGTGGGAATATCAGCGGCACTAAGTTTATCAAGCTGGGAAATACATAATGTAAGTTGTCATAATGGGCAGGACGGCAAAATTGAACTCACGGTTCAAGGAGGTGTTCCCCCTTATAATTTTAGCTGGAGTAATGGAGAGAAAGACAGTAAATTGAGTAATCTCCCCGCTGGTGATTATAGTGTTCAAATTATTGACCAACAAGGAACCAGAATAAATAAATCATTTTCTGTTAAGCAACCACTTGCATTATTGCTGTCAAATGTAAATGTCACACATACACCTGCCGGTCAGCAGTTGGGTAGCATATTGTTACAGTTGGAGGGTGGAGTTCCTTCCTATTCATATATATGGAGCGATGGCCAAAATACAAACCCTGCTGCCGGATTGGCAACTGGAAATTATACTTGTAAAATTATTGATGCAAACGCCTGCGAACTTGAAGTTGGGCCTTTTGAAGTTAAGGAGATTGTTTCGAATGAACAAGCGGAATTGGTATCGATGTTTGAAGTGTTTCCGAATCCGGCAAGTGGGTTATGTAATGTGAGATTTGAATTGAAAAAAGCACAGCACGGTACTTTGGATATCCTTGATTTATTAGGAAAAACCGTATGGGCCAAAAATTTTGAAACCAATAGCATGGACATAAGACTCAATAGCAGGGATTTCAGTCCAGGGATCTACGTTATTAGGCTACATACTACTAATGCGACAGAAAGTTTAAAATGGATAGTAGAGTAATTGCTTAAAAAGATTCTAAATAGTTGCAATAAAGAAGCCTGAAGAATTATTTCTTTAGGCTTCTTTTTATCTGTCTTCGAGAAGGATTTATGCCTAGTTATGTTATGATAATTTGGCGTTATTGAAAAATAATTTATACCTCTAGCTTGAATGAGTGGAGCTTTGTGTTTTTATTTCCTTTTGAAGTTCCAGAAGTTTGAGCATGGCTTCAATGGGGGTTATGGATTGCAGATCCAACTTAGCAATTTTGTCCAGCTTATCAAACGCCCATTCAGTTTTTGAATCATTTTGAGCTGATCTGGAAGCTGGGATGGCAAGTTTGATCCGAGATCCTGAAGTTGGATTTGATCTTTTTTCTTCAAGCATTTGCAAAATTTCGTTCGCCCGTGAAATAACAGATTTCGGCATTCCTGCCATTTCTGCAACATGTATTCCAAATGAATGTTCGCTACCTCCTTTAACTAGTTTTCTTAGAAAGATAACCCTGTTATTTGTTTCCTGAGTGGCTACGTGATAATTGTGAATCCGTTCTAAATATTGGCTAAGTTCATTTAATTCATGATAGTGCGTGGCAAATAAAGTCTTGGCTCGCTTGTCTTTCACATTGTGTAAATATTCTGCAATCGCCCAGGCGATAGATATTCCATCATAAGTGCTTGTACCGCGACCAATTTCATCCAAAAGGATTAATGATCGATCTGAAATATTGTTAAGAATGGATGAAGTTTCATTCATCTCTACCATAAACGTGGATTCTCCTGAAGAGATATTGTCACTTGCACCAACTCTGGTAAATATGCGATCAATAACACCAAGACGGGCCTCTTTTGCTGGAACGAAAGAGCCAATCTGCGCGAGCAAGCAAATTAATGCGGTCTGCCTGAGAATTGCAGATTTTCCAGACATATTAGGGCCTGTTATCATTAAAATCTGTTGATCATTAGAATCGAGGTAAATATCATTTGGTATATAGGTTTCACCATCCGGCAGTTGCTTTTCTATTACGGGATGTCGCCCATCTTTTATATCAATAATTTTACTATCGTCCATTAAAGGTTTACAAAATGAATTTTGAATTGCACACCTGGAAAATGAGTGAATGACATCTATATATGCAATCATGTGGGCATTATGCTGCAATGGGGACCAAAAGTCCTGTAATTTGTCGATGAGCTTTTCATACAGCTCTTCCTCAAGTTGAATAATGCGCTCTTCAGCCCCAAGGATGCGCGATTCCAGATTTTTTAATTCTTCTGTCACATAACGCTCACCGGTAGATGTAGTTTGTTTACGAATCCAATGTGGTGGAATAAGGCCCTGATTTTTAAATTTATTGGTGACTTCCAGATAATATCCAAAGACAGAATTGTATCCAATTTTCAAAGTCTGTATTCCTGTTTCAAGGGCTTCTTTTTTTTGTATATCAATTAAGAGATCTTTGCTGTTTGTAAGTAAATATTTCAGCTCGTCTAACTCAGGGGAAAATCCGGATTTAAAGATACCACCTTTGTTAGTTTGGTTTGGCGCATCATCCGCCAATTGAAAAGTTATGAGTTCGTTGAGTGCCAGGCATTCCTGTATAGATCTTCCGGTATGGTGAAGGCCTTGATTTTCCTGTTCTAGCAATAGCTTTTTGAGCGGCAATAAAATGTGTAAACACTTGGAAATATGGTTCACCTCACGTGGTGAAATACGGCGTAAAGGAATTTTGGAAACCAGACGCTCGAGATCCCCAAATTGCGGTAATAAATTTTTAAGCTCTGCCATCAAAACTGAGTTGGTGCATAAGCTTTCTACCATGGACAGGCGATCTTGAATTTTGTCTATATCGCGCAGAGGAAGGACAACCCATTTTCTTAACAATCTGGAACCCATCGGACTTAGGGTGTTATCGATTATCGATAGTAAGGTTCTACCTTCCGGATGTATCGGATCAATCAACTCAAGATTGCGTATTGTAAAGCGATCCATCCAAACAAATTCATCATCTGATAATCGCGTTAGGCTGGATAGGTGGGCAGGATTTTTGGTCTCCACGCTTTCCAGATAATGCAATACAACACCGGCAGCTACAGGCCCTTCATGTTGATTTTCAAGTCCAAATCCCTTGAGGCTGTTTACCTTAAAATGATGAAGAAGTTTTTCAGTGGTATATTCTTCCCTGAAAATCCATTCTTCTAATGGATACGTATAAAATTGATCTCCAAAATGATGTTCAAATTCTTTTTGCCTGGCTCTGGAAAGAATAATTTCTGATGGATGGAAGCTCAGTAGTAGTTTTTGAATATATTCAGCCTGTCCTTCGGATACCAAAAACTCACCGGTTGAAATATCTGCAAATGCAACTCCTATCCTGTCCTGGCTAAAATGGATGGCTGCAAGGAAATTGTTTTTCCGTACATCCAATAATTTTTCATCTGTTGTAATGCCAGGCGTAATGACATCCGTAATGCCTCTTTTAACAACTTTTTTGCCCTTAGATGGCTTTTCAAGTTGCTCGCATAATGCGACTCTGTACCCGGCGCGTACAAGTTTCGGGAGATATGCGTCAAGAGCGTGATAAGGAAAGCCGGCCAATTCAATATCTGATCCTCCATTGTTCCTTTTTGTAAGTACGATGCCCAGAACAGCAGAAGTTTTTATAGCGTCTTCTCCAAAAGTTTCATAGAAATCCCCAACCCTGTAAAGCAATAGTGCATCGGGATGCTTGCTTTTCATGGCATAATATTGCTCCATTAGAGGAGTCATCGTTGATATTTCAAATAACAGTGGTTCTCCTTTCAATGTATTATTTTATTAACAAAGATAAGGACTGCTATATCTTCCATTTTAGAAAAGGCTAATATTTTAAAGCTGCTTTGTTATGATCTGGAATTGTAGTTATATTTGTTTAACACAAAAACTGATTCTATGGCACAAGTATTTAAAGAAATCAGCAAAGATGAAAACCTGCTACTCATTGAAGCTGTCCCAATGATTGCAGTTTTGATAGCAGGCGCAGACAATGACATTGATATTAAAGAGATGACCTGGGCGGAAAAAATTGTGAAAATAAGAAGTTACCACAATCACTTTGATTTAAAGCCTTATTATAAGGAGGTGGATGCTGTATTTATGGATGTATTCTCTAAATTAATCAAGGAACTCCCGGCTGATGCGGAAAGCCGGAATAAAATACTAAGTGACCGATTGGGTAAATTAAATGGTATCTTAAAGAAACTTAATATTCGAACAGCAGGTCAAATTTACAATTCATTTCTTGCCTACGCTGAACAGATTGCCAGATCCAGTGGAGGAATATTCCGCTTGATGTCAGTCAGTAAAGAAGAAAGTTTTTGGGTTGGCTTACCCATGTTGGATCCAATATTTTTTGACGAATTTGAGGAAGAAGAGTAATTAATATTCAATTATTAAAATTTCCCTTTTTTGAGTTATTTATCAGAAAGAATCAAAAGTTTTTGATAATAATGAGTACCATCTGATGCCCAGCGCAGAATATAAAATCCTTTATTTGGAGCGTTTGCCAATTCTATCTTTTTGTTTTTAACCTGGCTTTGTGAAAAAATGAGTGAACCCACCTCATCATACATTCTGAAATTCTCAACTTCAGATAATTCAGTATATAAAATCTGACCCTGCATTGGATTGGGATACCAGGAATTGCTTTCCTGAAATTCTTCTTTGGATTGGCTGGCGCAATCTGTTTCAGAAAGGAGTTTCAAAATATACTCTCCGGGAAATGCAGGCCCGGGGTATTCGGTAGAATAGTCAAAGGGTACACCAACGTTGACAGTTAACTTTAGCTTTATGACAGGTTTATACTCTCCCGGAACATTTGCAGCTGTAGGTATCCCATTTAAAATCAAACAACCAAAAGTATTCTTCTTAAATACGCAGTTGGGTGGATTGCACTGGTAATTAATTCCAGTTGGCAGGTTTGATATCGCTCCAACAGTATCAATAAATACTTTTTCCAGCGCCAGAGGTGACGGAAAAATAGGGACCTGTACCGTGTCCGGTACAACTACCGTAAATACGAAATCAAATGGCTTGTTGATACAGGCCGTTTTTTTGATGCCGCCATTCGGATTTTCAGGTGTAATCGGTTTTGGATAAACACCCGCTGATGAATCGATAAGGGTACTATCTGGAAGACAAGCCTGAGAATTAAGTTCAGTAAACGAAATCGCTCCCAGTATTAAATAATATAAATACTTCATATTTTGGTGTGTAATTATAGTTTGATAAATGAAAAATCAATGAAAGCTGCGATAAATTTAATCATTTTTCTAATCTTTCAGGTATTTATACTTTGCGGACAAAGGCAAACACTTAATGTTATCGTGCTGAGTAAAGAGGATGAGTCCCCGCTGGCAGGGGCGATAGTTCATGTTGATTCAAAAATATTTATTTGTGATGAAAAGGGCCAGGTAAGTGTATCCATTGATTCATTGAACACAATTCTTCGCCTTGAAATGACGGGCTACGAATCCTATTCAGTAAAGGCAGCTTCCATTAAAGGGAATGTCGTGTACTTGCATATGAAGGATTATTTGTTGGGAACAACTGTAATCAGTGCTTCAAGGTTCGAAAAACCACTTGCCGAGTCAACGATTTCAATGAGTGTAATAAAACCCAATGAAGTTGGAAAATTAAACAGTTTAAGTTCAGAAACTTTGATTGATCGGGTTCCGGGAGTTCAGATTATAGATGGCCAGGCAAATATTAGAGGGGGCTCAGGCTACAGTTATGGTGCCGGAAGCCGGGTGCTTCTGATGATGGATGATCTGCCAGTACTGCAACCTGATGCAGGAGTACCCTATTGGGATGATTTGCCGCTTGAAAATATTGGACAAATTGAAATTGTGAAAGGTGCCGCTTCTGCCTTATATGGCAGTGCTGCAATGAATGGCATTATTCATTTTCGTTCTGCTTATCCATCTTCCGAGCCGGAAACAGCTCTAAATGTGTCCTCACGTATTTATTTGAAACCCGGAACTCATAAAGAATGGTGGGGTTCGGACTCGACTTTGTTATTTCCCAATGAGTCTTATATTTCTTTTAGCCATAAGATGAAGAGAGCAACCGTAGATTATTCTCTCAGTGCTTCCTATTTGGAAAAGAAAGGATTTAATCGCAATAGTGATTCAAAAAATGGGCGGTTTCACAGTCTTTTTCGAAAGCGTTTTTCTGATAAGTTGATTTTTAATTTGGGTGTTAATTTTAATAAGGGACAAAGCAGTGATTTCTTTTATTGGAAAGATAATGGTTTATACGAAGGGGAGAATGGAGCTTTTACAAACACTCATAAAACTAGATTTACTCTAGATCCCGGCCTCACCTACGTGAGCAGCTCATTATGGAAGCATAAACTAATCAGCAGGTATTTTCATATTACTAATGGAAATGATTTTGATCAAAGCAACCAAAGTGAAAATGCATATGTTGAATACCAGACCCAAAAGGAGTTTCTTCCTTTAAAACTCCAGTGCATTGCGGGTACACTGTGGACTCAATCCTGGACTCAGGCAAAACTTTACAGTGACACGAGTTTTGTTTCTGTAAACAGAGCGGTGTATATGCAATTTGAGAAGAGATTTTGGGATCGCTTACTGTTTAATTTTGGCAGTCGATATGAGTATTACGGGATTAAAGGGCCAGGTAAACTCGCTGGAGTTGACATCCAAAGTCATAGCACTGATGACAAGTTATTATTTAGGTTTGGAGGAAATTTAAGACTTTTTCAGGCTAGTTATTTGAGAGTCAGTTGGGGTCAGGGTTTCAGATTTCCAACTATCGCTGAAAAATTTATTCGTACTTCTGCCGGGGGGCTTAAAATTGTTCCCAACCCAAATCTTGAAGCAGAGGAAGGGACAAGTTGGGAATTTGGCATGCGCCAAGGTTTTAAAATTGGATCTTTTAATTCGTGGCTTGATGTATCTTATTTCGGATCCAGGTATTACGATATGATGGAATTTGTTCTCAACAATCAATTGCAATTTCAGTCAAAAAATATTGGGGACACACGGATCAATGGGTTTGAAATGGAAACACAAAGCCACATTTCATTTGGCGACCATACCATACGAATGTTAGCAGGTTACACCTTTATCGATCCCAGGTATTTGGAATTTGACTTGAAAGGAAAAACTTTGGCAATAAACGAAAGAGAGTTTGCACCAAAGGCTCAGCAAAACGCTGCTAACAGCAGTTCTGACATCAATATACTAAAATACAGATCGAAACACCTGGTCAGATTAGACGCAGAATACAATTACAAGTCATTCTTTGGAGGAATTTCCTATCAGCATGCTTCGAATGTGGAAGCAATAGATTGGCTTTTTCAAGTGACTCTGTTTATTAAAGGAATCCGGGAATTTCGGGATGCCCATCCAAATGGTTACCAGGTTTTTGATTTCAGGTTGGGGTATAGATTTAAAAAAGTAGAGGCCCAGCTGAACATGGCGAATGCCTTAAATGAGGTGTATACCATTAGACCTGGTCTGATGGAAGCACCGCGCAATTTAAGCCTTCGTTTGACATATCGAATAAATTAAATTGTAATGTATTGATATTCTATTATATATACATTATTAATTTGTTCAGGCATCTGACATTATTTAATTTTAGCTCTAAGGAATTCCCTGAGAACACTATATTTGCGGAGTTTTTTATAAATTCATCAATTTTAACTGAATCCTATGTTTGAGAAAGGAATTGTGAAGTGGCTTCTTGCAGCCGTAATTTTTGTTTGTCTGCTTCAATTTATTTATTACTTACCAACGAACAAGGTGGAAGGTAGAGCAGATGAATATGCCAAAGAAGTGACTGCAGGTATTACAGATGAGGCAGGCAGATACGCTGCTGAAAAAATCGCCCGTGCAAAATATTTGGACTCGATATCGAGTGAAAAAATATTCAGCATCCCTCTTATTAAAGACTATACGTATCCGGATCTTAAAAAACAACAGCTTGCGCTTGGACTCGACCTGAAAGGGGGTATGAGTACTATACTTCAGGTTGATTTGACAGATCTGCTTGTATCCTTGTCCGGTAACAGTCAGGATCCTGCATTTAAAAGTGCTCTTGCTAAGTCTGCAGAACGGATGAAAAACAGCCAATCCGACTTTATTAGTTTGTTCGTTGAAGAATTTAAAAAGGAATCCAATGGCAGGACGCTAGCCAGTCTTTTTTCAAGAAGTTCTAGCTTGAAAGACCGGATCACTATAGAATCTTCGGATATCGATGTAGCGCGTATTCTTAGAAATATATCCAATGAGACAGTTGACCTCACTTTTAAAAGATTAAAAGACCGTATTGACAAATTGGGTGTTACGCAGCCTAACGTTTCTCTTGACAAAGCCCGCGACATGATTGTTGTGGAGCTTCCGGGCATAGACAACCCTGAAAGGGCTCGAAGATATCTTCAAGCCAGTGCCAAGCTTGAGTTTTGGGATGTCTACCGCAACGGTGATCCCGGTGTTTTTGATGGGATCGTAAATGCTGATAAAAAATTGAAAGCCATTGCTGCAGGGGATTCCAGCTCGACGGCACAAGACTATACCTTGGTAAATCGATATGACTATAAAACCGATTCACTTGGCAACAAAATAGATTCAACACTGGCTGGCACGGATACGATTCGAAAAGATCCTTTAGCCGAAAAGGGACCTCTTCTGTCCATTTTTACACCTACCAGTCCTGCTGCAGGCTCTTATGCCATAATCGGAAGTGTGGATAAAAGCAATAGAACCCGATTTCTCGAGATGGTCAATAAGCCGGAAATCAAACAAATATTTCCAAATGATCTAGAATTTAGACTTGAAGCAAAACCTGTAAAATTAAAAGCGGAAGCTAAAGCCAGCAATTCCTATAATGTGTATGCAATCAAGAAAAAGCCGGGATTGCAATCTGCGCCATTAGATGGGGAACGAATCGCCAGGGCTTCTGCAAATCCGGATAACCTTACAGGTGAGGTTGTGGTCTCTCTCACCATGGATAATAAAGGAGCAAAAATCTGGGGAGATATGACGACCCGGGCTGCCAATGACAGTAAAAGGGAAATCGCCATAGTCCTGGATGACGAGGTTGTTTCTTGTCCTAGCGTTCGGGAACCCATTCTCGGCGGTAGTTCCCAGATAAGCGGAAATTTTACTATTGATGAAGCAAAAGACCTGGCAAATATTCTGCAAGTCGGAAAATTGCCAGCTAAAACGAAAATTGTTCAGGAATCTTTAGTTGGGCCTTCCTTAGGTAAGGAAAATATCTCCAAATCAATGTGGTCCATTGTTGGTGGTTTTTTACTTGTCCTGCTCTTCATGGTTTTATACTATACAGGAGGTGGATTTGTATCTATCATCGCAATGTTCCTGAACGTACTTTTTATATTGGCTACTCTTGCCTCTTTTGGTACAGTCCTGACCCTTCCGGGTATTGCGGGATTGGTTCTAACCATGGGTATAGCCGTAGATGCCAACGTAATTATTTATGAAAGGATAAAGGAGGAAATGGCGGCAGGTAGAACCTACCTGGAGGGAATTAAAAAAGGATTTTACCATTCCTATTCTGCCATTATCGACTCTCACGTAACGGCTATATTGACCTGCATCGTTTTGTTTATTTATGGTTTGGGACCAATAAAAGGTTTCGCAATCGTGTTGATCATTGGTATCATATTTTCACTTTTTACATCTGTTCTCGTTTCAAGGCTTATCATCGATTGGTGGACAATTACCAAAGGTCATACTTTAAGCTTTGCTAGTAAAATGACGGAAACGATGTTTAAACATATTAATGTCGATTGGGTCGGTATCCGCAAATACAATTATATTTTTTCATCTATTCTTATAATAATTAGTTTTATTTCTTTTTTCACAAGAGGGTTTGAGCTTGGCGTGGAATTTAAAGGTGGGTATTCTTATAATATCTCCTTTGACAAGCAGGTTGATGTTGAAAAATTACGAGCTTCCCTTTCTAAATCTCTGGAGGGAAATCCGGTTGTAAAGAGTGTGGATACGAAAAACACCTATAACATTACAACATCCTATTTGATTAATGAAACAGGAGAAGATGTAGTCAACCGCGTAAACCAAAAATTATTGGATGGAGTCAATGAAGCGTTGGGTGAAAATGTTAAATATGACGATTTTGTTAAAAATGAAAACTCAAGTACGCATATTGTTTCTTTCAGTAAAGTAGGCCCAATTATTGCGGATGACATTAAGAGCAGTGCCTATAAAGCCATTTTTATTTCTCTGTTTGTGATATTTATTTACATTCTTTTCAGGTTTTATAAGTGGCAATATAGTTTGGGATCTATAATAGCATTGTTCCATGATACTGTAGTTGTACTGGGTGCCTTTTCACTTTTTCATGGTTTTTTACCTTTTGCTATGGAGGTAGACCAGACATTAATAGCCGCTGTATTGACGATCATAGGTTATTCCATGAACGACACCGTAATTGTGTTTGACCGGATTCGTGAGTATCTGCGAATGGATAGTGATAAATCTCAAAAAGAACTTGTTAATGCGGCAATCAACACAACATTGTCTCGTACAATCAATACGTCATTAGCTACAATGCTCACCATTATTTTGTTATTCTTTTTCGGTGGAAGCAGCACAAAAGGATTTTGTTTTGCGATGATAATCGGTATCGTTGTGGGAACTTATTCTTCAATCTGCGTAGCAATGCCGGTCGTTATTGACTTTACCAAGAATTTGAAATTTGAAGCAAAAAAATCACTATCAAAAACCACTAAACAGGTTGCCAAAGTGTAACTGTTACTAAAATTATTTTTTAAAAGCTTCGCACAAGTTGCGGAGCTTTTTTATTTTGAAATGGTATGTATGCTATATTTTAAGCTATTTCATTTATTTTATCTGGATATGTGATAACTTAGGACTTTATGAGGAAGTACTATTGGGCAGGGATACTACTGCTTTTCGCTTGCAATTATGAGTTCAGAATCCGTACGGGAGATCAGGCTTTTGAGCTTAAAAAATATGCTCTGGCCAGTCATTTATACCTTTCTGAATTAGAATCAGCAAGTTCAGAATTACAGAAAGCTGAAAAAGCCTTTAAACTTGGAATGTGCTTTAAATATGTTTCTGATTATAGTTCATCATTGAAATGGTTCAGGGAGGCTTATGATCATAATTATGGGTCGGCCGCAATTTGGGAATATGCAACCGCACTCAAAAATAACGGTGAGTATGAATCTGCAAAGGAGGCATTTAGACGTTTTGGGGAAGAGTCAGGAAGAAATACTGAGGCACGGAGAGAAATGAACGAGTGCAATCTCTTGCTGGAATGGCAAAACACGCCAGGTCCGTATGTAAGCTCTGTAAAAAAGATTTTATTAAGTAAAGATCCTTCCTCTGAATATCATTGTGTCAAATTAAAATCCGGATCTTGGGTTTTTGTAAAGGAAAAAGAACCTGGATCGGAAGCAAGTACCAAAAAATTTGACTGGACTGGAAGGTCATATAGCGATCTTTTTATTTCTGATTCATTTCAGATAGTCCCATTTTCTTCTGAAATCAATTCACCAGGGAATGAAGGGCCCTTTTGCTTTTCACCGGGGGAGGAAGAAATATATTTTACCCGCTGTGGTTCCAGGGAAGAAGAGTCGGATTTTTGCCATTTGTTTTATTCTAAATCCAATGGTGGGATTTGGAATAAACCAGTTCAAGTTTTATTTTCTGAGTTAAAAGGAAATCAGATTCATCCGGCTTTACATTCTTCAGGACATTTTCTAATTTTTAGTTCAGACGATCCTGCCGGATATGGCGGCTATGATTTATACAAATCTGAACATTCTGAAGAGGGGTGGACTAAACCTGTAAATCTGGGTTCACGGATCAATACTTCTGGAAATGAAATGTTTCCGGTCTGGTTCAATGATACGCTTTTTTATAGTAGTAATGGGCTGGTGGGTCTTGGGGGACTCGACCTTTTTAGCACTTACCAGTTAAATGACAGCTCATGGTCACCTCCGATAAATCTGAAACCTCCTTTTAATTCTGAATCGGACGATTTTTCATTATTTATCGATTCATCACCTTCTTCTGATAGTTCTATTTACAGGACTGGTTATTTTTCCTCTAACAGACAGAATAATCGCGTAGATGCAATTTACCGCGTCGAATTGCGAAATAGGGTAATCCCACAGGATAATTCTGAAAAAACCCGGTTCAATTATACATTGTATGCAAATCTCAGATTTATTCCTTCAGAGGAATACAGCCCTAATAATCAGAACGATTTGGATAGTGTTGTATTGCGGGACAAGTTAAATGGATCTGTTATTGATATGAAGTCTTCTAAGTTGGTTAAGTTGAAAGTCCTTGCCGGAGAGGCGTACCGTTTTTTTATTAAGCGGTCAGGATATTTGAATAGAGAAATTGAATTTATTACACCTGACAAACCACTGCTTTCCAAAGATAGTACTGTTAGTCTCGATTATACTTTTGAATTGGTTCCCTATGTATTTAATAAAGAATTTGTATTGAAATCCCTGTACTTTGATTTCGACAAATGGGATCTTCGGCCTGATGCCATGAAATCGCTTGAAGAATTGAAAAATCTTCTGATTACGAATCCAAAATTAAATGTTGCGATTGGTTCACATACGGATTGTAGGGGAGAGTTGATTTATAATTATGAACTATCTTTAAAAAGGGCCAAAGCGGCTGTTGATTGGCTCGTTTTGCAGGGTATAAATTCTGAAAGATTGATTTTTAAAGGTCATGGGGAATCCGAACCTGCTGTAAATTGTGTTTGTGAAGAATGTACCGAGGCTCAACACCAGCTGAATAGAAGGTGCACTTTTCGATTGATCCCTTAAGTAATCTTTAAATTTGCAATCATATATTTATAAATCAGATGATCACCTTAAGATTTTTACTCAAAGTTGTTTGCCTGTTACTTCTTTTGGCCGTTAAAGATGGTTTGGGAAGTGAGTTTGTAAAAAGCCTTCTGGAAAATTCAAAAATCATTGCTCCTGTGTTGAATTTTGCGACCTTTTGGCTTGTCATAAACATTATCATAAGATTTAGTCAGTTTATCTACAGAAAGCGAAAAAAGGAAGGGCATAAGTTTTCAGATAATGTAATTGTTGGCTTACAGAACATTTATTACATGCTTTCTGGATTTGGAGTTTTTGTAATGTTTCTGGGCTTTTTTGGTTTGGATTTTAAAGAGCTTCTAACTGCTTTGGGTTTAGTCGCTGCAGGTCTTGCAATAATTAGCAAAGAGCTGTTTATGGACATCATTTGCGGAATAAATTTTAGCTTTTCAAAAGATCTTGCAATAGGAGATTATGTCCAGATTGGCAATCACGAGGGGCAAGTGGTAGATCTGAATATTCATAAAATTGTATTGAAGAATCATAACGTATTTATAAACATTCCTAATTCAAAAGCCTATTTTAGTGATATAAAAAATTATTCCCACAGAACACATCCATGCTATCAGTTTGAATTGAATTTACCACTTGAATTTTGCAATAATAAAAACAAAATTAAAGAAGAGACGATGTCTATCTTGTCTTTACTATATGGGCCGGTATCCTCATTTGAAGTAGGAATACATTATTTTAAATTCAGCCATGAAGAAGTAAGTTTAATCGTATTGATTAAATCAGTTTCATCAGGTATATTTATTAATGTTGCGGAAATAAAAGATTTGTTGCTCACTCAAATTATATCGGAAAATTCCAGTATTTCGGTTCATTAAATTTTTAGTTTTTTAAACTGAAAATATGAATATACTACGGGATATATTACGATGAATAAGCAAATGCTTAAAAATGCGTAATATAGCATGGGAGGTCTTATGAAGAGACTTACTAATATGAGAAAAGCTCCTCCGGCTTGCCAAATTTTTCCACCTTCAACATGTGTTAATGTCCAAACTTTTTCGTTTTCCAGTGTCCATGGGGTTCGAATACCTATAAAGTAATTTGGAAGAATTCGGGGAAATAGAATTCCCATAAAGATGAAAAGCAATCCAAACATCCAGACAAGATGTCGAACATCCAGAATATGCTGCTGCATGCTTTGAATAATAAGAATTGATATTGCTGAAGTAAAACCAATCAGGATAAGCTCAATTATATCCAATGTAGTTTTCATTTTTGCAAGGTTTTTCTTGGGGTCTAGTCGTTTTAATATTGGGAATAAAAGGGACATGAAGCCTAAAAGAATAAGTGGAAATACCAAAATGGTATATTTATGGGACCAGTGGTCTGGATTGCCATTCAGATCAAAATGACTCGGAATTTCTTGAGGGAGATTCGGATATAAGTAGACCAGGTAAATAATGGGTATTGCAATGATAGCCCATTTTATGATTTGATGCATACGTGCTTTGTTTTTAATAAAGGTTAAATAAAATGTCAGGCAATTATATTATTCTTATTGTTATGCTCATTTGAGTTCATTTGAATTTAAAATGAGAACTACTGACCAGATACACGCCAATCAATGTTATCACAGAACCTATTAGCATGGAGAAAGTCATTTTTTCATTCAGGAACAGGGATCCCAGGAAAAGGGCAATTATAGGATTTACATAGGTATGCAATCCTGCCATGCTTACAGGCAAGTGCTCAAGGCAATATATGTAGCATGAGTAAGCAATTATAGATCCGAAAACGATTACGTAAGTCCAAATTGCAAAATGCGTCAAGTTGTATGTATAATGCAAGGGGTCCTCAGTAATAAATGAGCTCAATAGGATAGGTATAGATCCCAGTAGCAATTGGTAACCGGATGCTTCTAAAGGATTGTACATATCATTCCTGATTTTACTGTAAACGGAACCAACAGACCAGGCGATAACAGAACCTGAAGTACATAAAAAACCTAACCACGATTTATTTCCTGTTTCAAAATGAAATGTAGTAAGACAAATAATTAATATTCCAAGTGTACCAAGAATCAGACCGGTCCAGCTTACAGAAGAAATTTTAGTGCTTGATATACTCGCATAAAGTAAAGCGATCAACAATGGAGATGTTGAGGACATGATAGCAGAAATTCCGCTATCTATATATTGTAAGCCTAAAATCCCCACGCCATTTCCAACAGATATCATGAGCAATCCGAGAATAGATTGTGTGAAGAGGAAAGAGCGGTCGGGCAGGGCTAATTTGCCTGTAGCGAATAAAAAGAATATGATGAGAATTCCGGCTACGAATTGCCTTACACCTATAAAAAAGAACGGAGGCATGGCACTTACACCTAACTTATTTACAAGGTAGGTAGTTCCCCAAATCAGGCATACGGAAATTAGAGCAATAAGGGCTGATTTATTTTGTGCAGTGTTGTTCATTTATTCGGGTGCAAGCTGACATATCAGGCCGTCCAGAATATCGTTCACGCGAAGTTGACAGGATAAACGTGAATTGGATTTACTATTATGTAAACTATCAAGTAAATGTTCCTCTTCAACTTTCATGTTTGGCAAGCTTTGATTTGAAAGAATGTACACATGGCATGAGGCACATAATGCAAGTCCACCACAAGTGCCAAGAATAGGGAGTTCAGCTGCCCTTAACATCTCCATTAATGAATAGGATGAATCATTGGGAAACTGAAGTTCATGTTTTTGATTTAATTTATCAATGATCTGAATGTGTATAACTTCAAGTTTGGCCATGGAAAAGTTTAAAAAAATTAAAACGATGCATTTGGTATACCTGTCACTGTTGTGTATTTAAAACTTGGCTTTTTCCCTTCATGAACAATCCGGTATGCGGACTGAACCATTAAAGTAGCTTCATGGAATCCACATAAAATCAATTTGAGTTTGCCTTCATAGGTATTGATGTCACCTATGGCATAAATGCCTGGAACGGAGCTGCAGTAATCGATTGGATTTACTACGATGGCATTTTTATCAATGTTCAAACCCCATTCAGAAATTGGGCCCAATTTAGGACTTAGGCCAAATAATGGAATAAAATAATCGCAATCTGTCTGTACTGAATTGATTTCTACACTTTCTAATAATCCAGTACCATGTAAGGCATTGACCTCTGAATTCAGTAAAATGTGAACTTTCCCTTTTGATTCAAGTTCAAAAATTTTTGCGACAGATTCAGGTGCACCCCTGAATTCGGTTCGTCTATGAACCAGGTAAATGCATTGTGCTATGTCTGCCAAATATAAAGTCCAATCCAATGCAGAATCGCCACCACCACTTATAACCAATCGTTTATTCCTGTATTTTTCAGGATCTTTTATGATGTAATCAACACCTTTCCCTTCGTAGAAGGAGAGGTTTTCAATTTCAGGTTTCCTGGGTTCAAAACAGCCCAGGCCACCTGCAATGGCAACCACTGAAGCTTTTATATGACTGCCCTGGTCTGTTATCAACTCAAATTTATTTTGTTCTGTTTTCCTGAGTGTCTCCACGCGCTCTCCTAAAGTGAATCCAGGCTTGAAAGGAGAAATTTGTTTCATTAATTGGTCAACCAGATCTTTTGCCATGATTTCAGGATATCCTGGAATATCGTATATGGGTTTTTTAGGGTAAATTTCGATCAGTTGTCCTCCGGGAACAGGGAGGTAATCAATAAGATGACATTTTAATCGAAGTAAACCAGCCTCAAACACTGCAAAAAGACCACATGGACCTGCTCCAATTATAGCAATATCCGTTTCAATCATAAACTTATTCTTCACGTGCAAATTTAACGAAAAGCACTGTTTTAACAGAATTGAATAGCTGTAACGCTCCGGCTTAAAAGTATTGTTAATTATTTTTAAACCCTTATTAAACCTTTCAATCTTACGAAAGTCAGATGAAATAGGTAATTTTATTGTACTTATTAAAAAATTCCAATGGATAGAAGAGCCTCATTAAAAAAATTTCTTGGAGTGGAAACGGCCTCCGCTGCCGGAAGGACACTTCAGGAAGATGCACTGCCTGTTGGTGGTGGTCTGCAACCTTACACGGGCCCCTGGACATATTCAACAGCTGCCCATTTACTGCGTAGAACCATGTTTGGACCTACGCATGAACAAATTCAGCAAGCAGTATCAGATGGTCTAGCAAAAACCCTAGACAAGTTGTTTCTTAAACAACAGACTCCCGCAGAGCCTATACTATATTCGGATACTCCTGATGACCCGGATATCAATAAAGGAGACAAATGGGTTCGCGCCAAACTAAATCCTTCTGTTCAAGGTCTTGTCCAATTGAAGGAAAATTCTTTGAATGCATGGTTGATGGAGCAGATGTTTTCGGAAGGAGTTTCATTAACTGAAAAAATGACCCTGTTCTGGCATAATCACTTTGTCGTTTCAGGCATATTTGACCCTCGATACAACTACGATTACATTTCTTTGTTAAGGGAAAATTGTCTGGGCAATTTTAAAGAGCTGACCAAAAAAATTACAATAGACAAATCTATGCTATTGTACCTCAATGGAGCTCAAAATACAAACCGTGCGCCAAATGAAAATTTTGCACGTGAACTTATGGAGCTGTTCACACTTGGAAAGGGCGAATTAGCTGGACCTGGAGACTATACTACTTTTACAGAACAAGATGTACTCGCATTAGCAAAAGCTTTAACTGGCTGGACTATTTTAGCGGATCGCAGAAATGAATCATTTTATCCTTATGTTCAATTCAATCCGGTAATGCATGATACTTCTACGAAACAACTGTCTCATCGTTTCAACAATAGAACGATTCCCAATGGAAATGCCAACGAGTATGCTACTGTTGTGGATATTCTTTTTGAAAAACGCGAAGCTGCTACTTTCATATGTTCTAAGCTATACCGTTATTTTGTTTATTATAAAATAAATGAAGCCATTAAGAACGATATTATAGAATCCATGGCGGATATACTCATCGCTAACAACTTCGAAATTGCACCGGTAGTGAGAGCGCTTTTTGCAAGTAATCATTTTTATACAGATGAAGCCCTGGGATGTTTGATTCGCATGCCTTACGAATTCACATTCAATACGATGAAAGCCATGAAAATGACTTCTCCAACTGAAATTGAGGAGAAATACATTTTCTTTTTATATTTCTACAGGTCAACCATGGGGCTAGAGCAAGTATATTTTGATATTCCAAGTGTAGCAGGTTGGACCCCTTATTATCAGACTCCATCCTATCATGAAATATGGGTAAATTCTGTAACACTTCCATTGCGATACACTCTTACCAGTGGATTAGTAAATAAAATTAGAATACGAAATGTTACCGGACAGGCTGGCTTGGATCTTATTTCCTACATTAATGGGTTCGCAGATCCTGGTAATGCAGCCAAATTGATTCAAGACATTGCTGATCATTTACTCCCAAAACCTTTGGAATCCCAGCAGTATGATTTTCTCAAATCGAAATTATTGGGACCAGGAACTGAACAACAATGGACAGCCATTTGGAATAACTACAAATCGAATCCATCCAATACACAGGCAAAAACAGTGGTTGAAAACAGGCTTAAACCACTTTTTGTTTCTCTTCTTTCCATGCCTGAATATTTTTTAAGTTAAAATAATATCCCAATGAAAAGAAGAACCTTTCTTCAATTAAGTTCTGCTGCGAGTGTACCACTTTTTATAAATGGCATTCCAGTTGCTGGTGTGGCTCGAAATTCGTTTTTGGATTTTGTGAGTCCGGAGAATGACCGGATTCTCGTGCTGATCCAATTGACTGGGGGCAATGATGGATTAAATATGGTGCTTCCTTTGGATCAATATTCTAATCTGGATAAAGTCCGTAATAAAATATTGATCAAGGAAAGCCTAGGTTTGAAATTAAGGGATGATCTCGCACTTCATCCTTCGATGACAGGTTTAAAATCCTTATTCGATGATGCAAAGCTTCAAGTAGTGCAGTCTGTTGGTTATCCAAATCAAAACAGATCCCATTTTCGGTCCACGGATATCTGGACTTCCGGATCCAGTGCAGAAGTGATGGAAACGACAGGGTGGTTAGGTAGATTTTATTATGAAAATCACAATTCCTATCCAGCAGGCTATCCAAATAGCGATTATCCTGATCCATTGGCAATAACAATTGGCTCATTGGTTTCCCAAACATGTCAGGGACCTGTGGCGAACTTTAGTTTGGCAATAAATGATCCCGCAACTTTAGCAGAAATTCCTGAGCCTCAATTTGCAAGCAATGCCCCCCTCACGAATTATGGCTTTGAATTAAAGTATTTGATTAATACTTTCAAACAAACAAATGACTATACGGAGGTTATCAAAACGGCTTTTAATTCTGCTGGAGGATCTATTGCGACTACAGGCAACAGGCTACTTGATCAGTTGAATATCGTTGCTCAATTGATTAAAGGGGGTATGAAAACTAAGGTATATGTAGTAAACATAGGAAGTTTTGATACCCATTCGGCACAATGTGATCCCGATGATCATGAGATAGGAACCCATGCGGATCTGCTGAAACAATTGTCAGATGCCATTAAAGGATTTCAGGCCGAAATTGAAAAATCAGGAAATGAGAAAAGGGTATTGGGAATGACTTTTAGTGAGTTTGGACGTCGCATTAAAGCAAATGATTCCACAGGTACGGATCATGGTAGTGCTGCACCCTTGTTCTTGTTCGGTTCATGCGTGCATGCAGGAATATTGGGTTCTAATCCAACAATAGGGGATACGGTTGGTAACGACGAAGGTGTTGCAATGCAATATGACTTTAGATCTGTTTACGCCTCCCTATTGATAAATTGGTTTGAATTGCCTCCATCTCTTGTTAGTCAATTATTGTTTCAGGAGTTTCAACAATTGCCAATTATATACGGATGCTCCCCTACAGCAGTGGATGAAGCTGCCAGGAACTTCAATCTCAAATTTGACGCCTATCCAAATCCTGCTCAATATAAGCTAAGCCTGGACTTTGAATCAAAACGGGAATATATTAAGATTGCTCTGTTCGATGGACTTGGTTCCGAAGTGAAAGTGATCTACAATGGTATGATTAGCGCGGGGAATCATACTTTGGATGTGGATATACAGAATTTACCAGCTGGCAACTATTTTGTTCGTATTGCTTCAGACAGTGCACAGAATACAAAACTTCTTGTAAAATATTGATGCGGATATACTCTATCAGGATAATAAACTCTGCAACACTATATTTAAGCCGGAATTCTTTAATTCCGGCTTCTTTTTTTTGGTTATAATTGCACATCAAATATTGAATTATGAAGCGTCCTAGTTTGTTGATACTAGCTGCGGGTATGGGTAGTCGATACGGTGGTCTTAAGCAATTGGATACTTTTGGGCCAAATGAGGAAACCATAATCGATTACTCCTTATACGATGCTATTGATGCGGGCTTTCAGAAAATAATTTTTGTCATCCGTCGCGAATTTGAAAAAGAATTTAGAACCAAGGTGGAACCCAGGTGGGCAGACAGGGCAGAATTATGTTATGCATTCCAAGAAATAGACACTCTCCCGGATGGATTCATATGCCCATCGAATCGAACAAAACCATGGGGAACAGGACATGCAATTTGGGTTGCTAAAAATTGTATTGATGAAGCTTTTGGAGTTATTAATGCCGATGATTTTTATGGAAGAGATGCACTTCATTCCTTGTTTAATTTTTTAAATTTTCAATCCGATTATGCAGTTGTTAGTTATCTCCTTAAGGAAACGCTTTCAGAATATGGCACGGTAAATAGAGGTGTATGCTCTGTATCAGCGGATGGATATCTTCAAAAAATTGTGGAATGTAGAAATATACACAAGGCTGACGAAATTTATTATGAGTCCGGAGATCTTAAAATAATTTTGGATCCCGGAACTCCTGTAAGTATGAACATGTGGGGACTTCAGTTGGATTATTTTAAATATGCAGAAACATATTTTACTGATTTTCTGACTAAACATATATATGAACCTACTGCCGAGTTTTATATACCAGACCTGATACAGTATCTTATGGATAAGAAGATAAAAAAGATTAAGGTGATTCCTACAGAATCTAAATGGTTCGGTGTGACCTATAAAGAGGATAAATCTGTTGTTGAGGGGGCTCTCTTAAAAATGATCGAAAATGGGGATTACCCCGTGAGGTTGTAGTAGACATTTTGCCATTGGGATTGATAGCGCAAAGCTATTTCTATAAAATATAATTCGGAATATTGCATTTACTTCAAAAATAATGTGTATATTGATTTCGAATTTAAGATTACCCCTTTATGAAACCCCATCCAAACGTAAGCCTATTAGTTATTGGAATTCTGTTAATGTGCTCCTCGTTTCCATTGGATGCTCAGGAAACCAATTTACCACAGCCAATCACAGATGACCCGATTTACAACTGTCAATATGAAGCTTACAAGCATGTTTTGGACAGTTTTTTACAACTAAAAATAGACAACAGGAATCCTGAAGTAAGTACTCGAGCCAGTACAAAGGATTTTGATATCCGAATATATATCGATACCAGTTATGAACGTCGACGCACAGGAGGGTATAATTCTAATGATAGTGTTGTTCATTATCTCAATAATGTAGTGACAGGAGTTCAATCATTATTTAATCTTGCGGCTCCTAATTGGGATGTGATAATTAAAGTGGAATACGTTTTCTTTGATGGGGCTACGCCCTTTTCATATGGATCAAATATCGCAGAAACCCTGATCAATTTTTATGATTGGCTGGACTCACAGGGTTACCCGGGTTCCAATGATAACTATGTTTTTTATTCCGGCAATTATACAAATCAGGGGGTAAGTTTTTTGGGTGCACTCTGCTTTCCCGGTGGATCACTTGTAGGGTATATTAGTTCTAAAACTCCTAATGAAGATCTGGCTAGTCATGAATGGATAGGTCATTGTGCGGGTTCAAATCATTACAACAGTGAGGTAAATATTATGAACTCAATAGCACAGCGCCCATGGAATACTCCTAGTATTGACGTCATTGAAACATTTTTAAATGCTCAAAATTGTGTAGAAAATGCTCAGTCACCTTTAGATCTATCCATAAGTGATTTTGAAATACTAAATTTCCCGGGATACGTAAAACTCAGATGGAAATATAATGCTTCGGAAAAGGCTAGGATCTACATAGAAAAAAAGCATAACAATGGCGAATGGTATAAATTTCCTTTAAGCTTATCTGTGCTACCTCCGGATGGAGTATTTACTTATACTGATAAATTAACTAAGAGTGGAATATTCTACTATAAAGTCTCCGTAGAGTATGTTGATGGAGCTTATATAAGCAGTCCTGTCCGTTTCGTAGAAATAAAAGAAGATCCTATTGTTTTAGACGGAACTGTTCTCAAGAATTTAAATTTAAAATCCATTGATCTCTTTGATCTCTTTGGAAGATTTATCATTAGGTTTAATTCACCGGAGTTTGATTTAAGCTCCATTGATTGCAATGGTCCAATTCTAATACGTGCTGACTATTTTCAACAAGTAATCAGTATAAATTGATTAATGGTTTATGCCGGTAATAGAAATTAAACATTTTTATAATTATATCTGGTTTGTCTATAATGCAAGGATAAGGCAAGACAAAAGGCATAAAAGGCGAATCGGGGTAACTTGCAAAAGTGCTGAATGCTACAAAAAATAAATTGAATTAAAATTTATTTTAAATTCTAAACCCGGAGTGATTTTTAAAATAATTGTATGAATTGTGAATTGATCTATTCTATATTTTACCAACTCATATTAGTCCCTTCACCTTCTGCATTTTTTGAGTTTTGCCATTCTTCTTCCCTCTTAGCAAAAGCATCATAATCATAATCCGGGAGGTACTTTGTTTTTATTTCATTTACAACTTCCTGAAGGTTTTCAACAAATCGGTTGAAATCTTCCTTATAGACAAAAATCTTGTGTCTTTCAAAACCATCGCCTTCAAATTTTTTAGTGCTTTCGGTAATTGAAATAAAATAATCGTTAGACTTGGTTTTGCGGATATCAAAGAAATAAGTGCGTCTTTTTCCTGCCTTGAGCTTCTTTGAATAGATATTTTCAATGTTTTTTTCGCCTTCCACTTGGTTGTATTTTATTGTTATTGTAAAAATAACAAATTTTTATCAAAATTAAGAATTTGACCTGGATTCGATATGATAAAGATATTGAAATAGCCCTTCTTGCTGAATAAGTGCTTGAAATGGCCCTTCCTGAACAATTTTACCCTCATCCAGGACAATAATGCGGTCCATGAATTGAGTTTGTTTAAGTCTCTGGGTGATAAAAAGCACAGTCTTATTGGAGAATTCAGATTCTAGACTTGATAAAATCTGTTGCTCAGTTTCTGCATCTACGGCTGACAGACAATCGTCTAAGATAATTATGGGAGCGTCCTTGAGTAGTGCACGAGCAACACTAATACGTTGCTTTTGTCCTCCTGATAGATTGACGCCACGTTCACCCAGTACGGATTTATAATTTTCGGGGAGGAACTCAATGTCTTTATCTATAGAAGCAAGTTGAGCTACGTGCTTGATCTCAGATTCCAATTTTCTGTCTTGACCAAAATTGATATTATCTGCGATGCTTTCTGAAAATAAAAATACATCCTGAGGGACATAGGCAATCATGCTTCTAATCGCATGAGTGCTAAACTTGCTTATGGGTATATCATTTATACAAACACTACCTTTTTGGGGGTCGTACATACGAACTAATAATTCCGCCAAAGTGGTTTTGCCGGAAGCGGTTTTACCGACAACGCCAATTTTTTCACCTGGTAGTATTCGTAGATTAGTATTAAAAAGTGCCGGTTTACCGGCCTCCGGGTATTGGAAGCTAACATTTTTAAAATCTATTTGATAGTTACCCTTGAGATCTAAAGGCAAGCTGCCATTTTTTAATTGGGGTTCCTGATGTAGAAAATCATTAATTCTTTTTTGTGAGGCTTCCGCTTGCTGAATAATGGAAGCACACCAGCCAATAGCCGAAACAGGCCAGGTGAGCATGTTTACATAAATGACAAATTCAGCAATATTTCCGGCAGTTACAGTGCCATTATACACATTAAGGCCTCCGACATATAAAGTAATTAATGTCGAGAGACCAATAAGTAAAAGCATAGACGGAAAAAACATTGCATCAATACGAGCCAGACCTAAATACTGATCTTTGTATTTATTGGTTTCATTCATAAAATCGAGCTTCCAGAAGCTCTCTGTTGCATAGGACTTGACAATGCGTATCCCGCTAAATGACTCCTGACTTTTGGTAGTTATTTTTGCAAGTTGTGCTTGAATTAATTCGCTGCGTTTATTGATTTTGTTGCTAACAATGTAAATAATATAAGATAATAATGGGAGAGGCAATAAAGTATAAAAGGATAACTTTGGATTAACTCTGAACATCGTAAATATCACGATAATTACAAGACTTATAAGATTGATTCCATAAAGCAGGGCCGGACCAAGATACATTCTCACTTTATTTATGTCCTCTACAATACGGGACATCAGTTCACCAGTTTTGTTGCTTTTAAAAAATGTACAATCCTGGCGTAAATAATGCATGAATAATTCTTTTCGGAGATCATATTCAATCAAGCGGGACATTACGATGATTGTTTGACGCATCATATACATAAATAGGCCCATTAGTAAAGCAAAAAGAAAAATATAAAGACCAAATTTCATGAGGGAAGATCCCAAAACATCCTTATTTGATTCGCCTGAACCATTTTTTATAAATGAGATTATTTCATCCAGGGCTTTTCTTATTATTTGAGGTTGCAAAACCCTGAAAATATTTGACAAAACCACAAATGTGATTCCAAGTAGCAGTTTATCTTTATACTTGAAAAAGAATCTGTTTAGGGTAAATAGATGTTTCAATGGCAAAATCGTATATACAAAGCTAAATATCTGTTCTGACTCATTGAAATTTTAATCCCATTGAATTGAAAATCATGTCAAGAAGAATTACATTAGAGGAGTTTATCGTTGAAAACCAGGCTACTATAAGTGAAGCACATGGTGAATTTTCCAGCCTTCTCAGGCATATTGGGATTGCTGGAAAGATCATAAACCGTTTGGTCAACAAGGCTGGATTAATGGATATCCTTGGCGCTGAAGGAAACACAAATTCAACCGGGGACACTGTTCAAAAGCTGGATATCTACGCAAATGATTTGTTTATAGAATACTTGAAGAATTCAGGTCAATGTGCGGGTATCGCTTCGGAAGAATTGGACGACTTTATTTCCTTTAAGTCTGATATTCAAAAGTCAAGGAAATATATTGTCGTAATGGATCCTTTAGATGGGTCCTCTAATATTGATGTGAATATAAGCGTAGGGACTATTTTTGGAATTTACAAAAGAATATCTTCAGAACATGAAGATTTGGAATATGAAGACTTTTTGCAATCAGGACATAAACTGGTAGCTGCCGGGTATTTGCTTTACGGGACTTCCACATTATTTGTTTATTCAACCGGAAGCGGAGTTAATGGTTTTACTTACGATAGTGGTATTGGTGAATTTTGCCTGAGTCATCCTAAAATGCGCATTCCTGAGACCGGAAAGTATTATTCAATTAATCAAGGTTATTATTCGCAGTTTAGTACAAAAATACAGACCTATATAAATCAATGCGCTGCAAAGGATCAAATGCTCAGGTACATAGGTTCAATGGTCGCTGATGTTCATCGCACTTTATGCCTTGGAGGTGTATTTTTATACCCTTCAACCGCTAAAAATCCTCAAGGCAAACTTCGCATGTTGTATGAATGTAATCCGATGAGTTATTTGATAGAACAGGCAGGTGGAATGGCAACCGATGAACATGGTTGCAGAATTTTAGATATCTCACTTAACAAACTACATCAAAGATCTTCAATCATTATCGGATCAAAGATAAATGTACTAGATGTACTTGAAACAACGCCTGAGTAATTATTTATAATCCAAATAGGGTATTAATTTCTCCAGGCTATTTGCGTCGTCGGAGTAAATTAATTTTAAGTCTTCCGCTTTGTTTACTTTGCCATGAATTCTTAAATAGGAAATTATTAATTGTCCTCTTTTTTTGCCAACATAAGGATGGCTGGATAATGAATCAGTAGCTATAGAATTAATGAATAATTTACGGTAAGGTTCAATAATTTGAAGTCTTGATTGTAATTCCAGAAAAGAACTGTCTTCCAGGCCATACACTTCTTTTAATTGGTAAAGACTGTAATATCCTCCCAGCTTATTCCTGTAATTCACGATTCTGTTAGAAATTTGCTTATCTAGATTAAATTCTTTACTAAGCTGGATTGCGGAAATAAGGTTAATGTCGAGTTGTGCACGGGAAGGGATTGAATTAGTCTTTTTAATTGATATATGCTTTATTGGAATGCTGATAAATGGTTTTAACTTTAAATACAATTCTGGTTGAAGTCCATAGATTTTCTGCAATTGTTCGCTTTTGTAAAAGCACCCCCCTTTGCTTAAATAGGACCTGATATTTTTGTATACTTTATTTGGGATGTGCAGTAGTTGTGCCTCCTCTGCAGACAATGAATTAGGGTCAAAAGAGAATAAACTATCTTTCTTAATATGGTATTGACTTGAAATTTGATCTTGGCAGTTGGAAAGGGAAACACTATTAGTTGGAGATATGTTCGGCTGTGTATACTTATTCAATAATTTGACATTCATTTCCTGGCCTTGCACATTTGATTTTCCGCTATTGGTATAGTTTTGCTGAAATAGATAGGCTGTACACAAATAACTAGCCATTGCCGTCAAAATAAGACTTAGTCCGGTAATTTCTCTTTTAGAAGAAAGTATGCTTCTCAACTGTATGAATTAAGGTAGTTCGATAACAATGGGCTCACTCATTAACTGAATTTTATCTTTAATTGTTAAATATTTCAATGTTGTTGATATATTATTTGCTAACAAACTATCACTGGAAGTTTGACATATTTTATAAATATCTAGCTCTCTTGAATGATTTATGGGTGCCTTTGTACATAACTTAACTAGCGATTTTATGGGTAATAGTTTCAAAATTTCATCTTGGCTTAATGGAGTTATCTTTTTTATGCGATTCCTATTTAGGTAATCACGTAGGAGAAATGTTTTCATCTGAGTTGTATAAAATTCTGCACCTAAGCGAATGCCAGTTTGAATTTTATTTCTCTCAAAATAAATGAGTAATTCATTTCTTTGATGGATTTTTACCTCATTTTGATAATAAAGAAATGGATGTAGGCATATCAAAATCATTGTAAAATAATAGAATTTATGATTTTGAAATCTTAGTCCGATCCAGCAGGAAATAATACAGCAAAGATAGAGAAAGATGAATTGGGTATCATACCACATGTCCCGAAGTGCAAAGCTCTTAAAATGACTTAAATGATTTATAATATGTGTTCCGAAAGAAATACATTTTTGCAAAATGCACGAAATCAATACCGCAACAGGTTTTATATGATGTAATAATAGAAGAGCCAAGCCGCCTGATAACACCAAACTGGATAGGGGAACCCAGATTAAGTTGGTTAACAGGAAATACAGCGGAAAATTGTGAAAGTAGTATAGGGTGAATGGCAGAGTAAGTGCTTGAACACTTATGCTTATGGAAAAGATCTCGCAAATATATTTTAAGGGGAAAGGTATACCTGAAATAAGTTGCGACATAATTGGATTATACCATAAAATGGACAATACAGCCGAGACGGATAGTTGAAATCCAATATCTTCTACGATGCAAGGGTCGTGGAGTTGCAAAATATAACATGTAAGAAATAAAGTATTTACAGGATCTGATTTTCTTGAAAGAATCTTTGCTGATGTATGAAGGCTGATCATAAGACAGGCGCGTATGGCTGAGGCACTGAGCCCCGTAGTGTAAGTAAATAGCCAAAGTATTACTAATATAATAGTCTCATTGATAAACCGGGAGTGCATAGTATTGACCCTATTCGCTGCTCGGAATATACATTGTATAATACTGTATAGTATTGCTAAATGCATTCCGGAAACAGCCAGGATATGAGCTAATCCTGCGTTTTGGAATACTGTCTTTAAATCATTACCGATATTTGATTTATCACCGATTACTATTCCTTCCAATATGCCTAAACTAAGGCTGTCTTTACAATATTGTTCGAAAATAGTATTGGCTTTCAGTGCTAATTTTTGTCCAATAGAAAGAGGTGTTGGATATTTTGATTTGATTACCTGTATGTTGGAGTCTCTGCAAAATCCTTTGTGAGTGATGTGGTTAAAAAATAAATACCTGTCGTATGCATTGTACAGCCTATTTGAACTCAGTTTTAAGGGTTCAATTGAAATAGAGCAATGAAGCGTGTCGCCAAACGTTAAGCCAGATAAGTTACTAAGTTCAGGAACGAATACCTCAATGCCTGTTTTATTTATGCCATTGAGAAGATATGCTCTTACTGCAATTTTGGATTGTAATCTACGCGTATTTTGGACAAGCAGCTGTGTTTCATAACATGTTTCATAGATGTATTGGTCGCGTTCAGATTGGATGGAAAAATGATGCACTTTTGAATATACCAAAAACAAGAAAAAGTGAAAACAGAGGATAGTCATAAACTTCAAACGAAGTGTGCAGTTTGGAGTGTTATTCCGAAAAAAATATATGAATAGAATAAGAAATACAGAAGCACACACGAATGTCAGCTCCATTCTAGTGTTCGAGAAGTAGGCGACTGTATTAATTGCGAACAGGTACAAAAAGGGCCTTGCCAGAACGTATTCCAACATGTGATCATTAGTGTAGTGCTAATGTAAAAAGGGGGATTCCTTTTTATAGATAGCTTTTATTGTAGGACCTGTACTTTTTATTTAGTAACTGCCCCAATATCTTCTCAGGAACCATTCTGCACCAAACAGTAGGCAAAGAATAGCAAAAATCCATTTTAAATTAATCAGGGGTAAAAAGTCGATATGGTAATAAATAGTAGGTTTTGCCTGGTCAAAGTTTAGGAGTTGATTTTTAAGAAGTTCTAATGATTCTGGATTATATGATTGACCACCCGAGCGCATTGCAATATTTTTTAGCAAATCGTGATTCGCCACCGTGTTGCTGGATTCAAGTTTTAAATCAGTTATTGAAAACCTTCCGTCAGCTTTATATTCCTTGTTATTCCAGTTGACACTCGATAGGAATTTATAATCTCCCGGGCCGAGTGTTCCTGCGTTCAGCTGATAATAATTTGCGATTTTGGAAAAAGTAAAATTGTATGCTGCATTTTTACTATCTGTGATCGTTATTTGTACATCTGGCGTATTTATTCTCTCATAATTGTCATTGTATAATTCGGCATTAAATATTATTGGATCTCCAGAATTTATTATTTTTTTATCCTGAATGACTCTAAATCTTCTTTTGTCTTCCTTGAGTGAAACAAATTGAATTGTTTTTAATAATAATTCATCCGTTATTGTTGTATTCCCGTAGGATGCAAATTCAGCGAGTCTCCATTTCCAAAGGCCGTCTGCTGCGATACATGCAGATCTCTTTCCCATTTTCTCAGAAACAAGCCACAATGGGTATGATGTTTCAACTTTACCAATTTTTTGTTTGAATAATGCTACAGATCCTGGTTTTGATTCGTAGCTTCCAAATGGTGCATTCAATGGAGGAAGTGTTTTTGACAATTCCTGTACTTTATCTGTAAGTTCAAATGGTTTAAAATCAGTTGACAGAATGGCTGTAGATTCATTAATTCCGCCGTTGTTCCCATTTATAGTAATCATGTCTTGAATTTTATTAAACTGCAAGATGTCTGATTGACTGCCACAAATGAAAATTAAGGGTATATTTAGCGAAGTGAGGTCCTGAATTTGTTTTACATAATTAACATTTAACCCTGGTAATTGATGCAAAATAGTGGCCTCATAAGATTTATATTCGGATGGGGTCTCAGGATAAAACTTAGTTACAACATCATAATTTTTAGAGCTCATGAGAGCACTTTTGATCGCGGCAATATCTGGATGCGGTGCGAGTGCCAAGAGCAAAATTTTCTTTTTAGAATCAATGACCTCAATAAAAAACTCCCTAGCATTATTTACTACGTTTTCCTCACCCTGAAAGCCAGGTATTCTAAACCGATAACGAAAAATACCCGGCTGCTTTGTTTGAATCGTAAAGTTTCTAGTGTCAAATGAATAATATTTAGTACTTGTGTACGATTGGCTTTCGACTTCCTTCCATTGATTGTTTGAATATTCTTCTAATTTTAAATCTATTTTTTCATTCAGTAAGTTATAGGCTGAAAAATCTAACTGAATTGCGCATTGATCACCTGCATAAATAATTTCATTGAAAAAGACATTCTGAACGGCAATATCTTTTTTTTGACTTGTATCTCCAAATAGTATGGTTTGAACAGGTACTTGCTGAAGCAGGGAGTGGTAAAGCGGACTGCGTCCTTTATTGTATATTCCATCACTTGCAAGTACAACTGTTTTAAGCTGCTGCATGTCCAATTGCTCTATACAAAGATCAAAAACAGAACTTAGATCTGTTGCAGTTGCATCAAATGTGTCTGTTTTTTGAATGGAGCAATCATTTCCAACTTCAACATACACGATATCAAATTTTTCTTGGAGTTCAGAAAGAAAATTATCGCGAGAAATTAAAAAGGGTTCAAGTTGTTTTGAAGCTTTTAAGCGCATTGATTCGCTAACATCTTGCGCATATACCAATAGAGGTTTCTTGATTTCTTTCTGTCTTGTTTTGAAAATTGGATTAAGTAATAATAAGAGTAAAATGAAAAATCCAGAACTTCTTAAAAGGGCCAGGGCAAGTCTGTATGCAGGGGGTTTGTCATTCAACGCTGAACTGCGATAATAGACCAGAAAACTAATGCCGATTGCAAGGAGCAGACAAAAACCGACGAGCCATATGGGATATTGAAAACTAAACTGCTCCATTTTGCGTTTTTTTAGAAATGACAAATATCAATAAAATGAACTTGTGGTTGAACTATTAAAGGAATATTAACTTGAATTGTTCATGAATCATACTTTTCAATATATCAAATAATTATATTTGTGTTTCAAGATGCGTCAGTTTAAGCTTTATTTCATTATTTTAATTTTTATAAGTTATAATGCTCCTTTGGTAGCGTCGTTCATCCTATTGCCTATGGATTTGCGTCAAAACGACCATCTAAAAGCATATGGAATTACATATTGGGTTATTAATCAACAAGTTGAAGCCTATTGGCTTTTAAATTACCGGGGTGGTAGTTTTGTCTTTCCCAATACAAAAAGCTTTGAAAAAGAATGTATCACGCGAGGAGTAAGTTATGAGGTGATATCTGCAGCTGAGTTTCTTAGAATTAAGGATGAAATTGCAAATCCTGAGGTGAATCAGGAAGTAGTGAAGTTGGAAAAAGCTCCAAAAATAGCGGTGTATACGCCTGAATACAACGAGAGGGGTGAACGTATCCAACCCTGGGATGATGCAGTTACACTTGCGCTTACTTTTGCTGAAATACCTTTTGATAAAATTTACGACCGAGAAATTTTGAGCAATGTATTGCCTAAATATGATTGGCTGCATCTGCATCACGAGGATTTTACAGGGCAATATGGCCGTTTTTATAGGGGCTATCATACACAAGAGTGGTATATCGAAAATCAGAAACGAGCAGAAAAGCTAAGCCACGAGCTTGGATATGATAAGGTGAGTCAATGTAAATTGGCTGTTTCAAAAAAGATTAAAGAATACGTAGGAGGGGGAGGATTTATGTTTGCTATGTGTTCTGCAACTGATTCATATGACATTGCCCTTTCTGCGGAAGGTCTTGACATATGTGCCGTTTACTTTGATGGTGATCCAGCGGATTTGACGGCTAATAATAAACTGGACTACAGTAAAACATTTGCCTTCAGGAATTATAAGCTTAAAGATAATCCGATGGAGTATGAGTTCTCCACAATTGACAACACTACAGATCGACAGGTAAAACCTGAGGAGGATTATTTTACACTTTTTGATTTTTCAGCAAAGTGGGATCCCATTCCAACTATGTTATCTCAAAACCATACCCGAACAGTAAAGGGTTTCATGGGGCAAACAACAGCATTTAAAAAGGATCTGGTGAAATCCGATGTATTGATTCTGGGGGAAACTAAACCTGCCGGAGAAGTTCGGTATATTCATGGAACATATGGATATGGAACCTGGACCTTTTATGGTGGACATGACCCAGAAGATTACCAACATCTTGTCGGGGATCCGCCAACAGACTTAAGCCTTCACCCCAACTCTCCTGGTTACCGTCTTATTTTGAATAATATTCTTTTTCCGGCAGCTAAGAAAAAGGAACGCAAAACCTGATTTTATCACAAATCTGAAAGTGCATCAAAGCAAAGTCTCTACTTTATTCGGGGTGTGTTTATAAGAAGGTTAAAATAGATTGTGTTCATACACTTAGCCATATGAAAATATAGTACTTAATAAAAGTGCCTTGTTTTAATATACTCTACAAATTTAGATAGAATGGAATGTAGCACAAAGATAGCAGGTGTTGGATTTTATGTTCCTGATCGAATAGTAACCAACATAGATCTGGAAAAATTAATGGACACGACAGATGAATGGATTCAAGAAAGAACCGGAATCGTAGAACGAAGATACGGGGTACCTCATAAGGAAACGACAACAACAATGGGATGTAGGGCTGCGGAGAAGGCCATACAGCGTGCAGGTATAACTCCTGAAGAAATTGACTTTATCATCTTTGCAACATTAAGTCCTGATTATTATTTTCCGGGTTGTGCAGTTCTTTTGCAAAGGGAAATGAAAATTACGCATAAAGAAATGGGCGCCCTGGATATCCGGAATCAATGCAGCGGATTTATTTATGGCTTGTCTGTCGCTGATCAATATATCAAAACCGGCCAGTATAAAAATATTTTACTTGTCGGTGCAGAAATGCATTCGATGGGCCTGGACTTTAGTACAAAAGGCCGTAATGTCACTGTTATTTTTGGCGATGGAGCTGGGGCTGTTGTTTTACAGCCTTGCAACGAAAGTAATATGGGAATCCTGAATACCACATTGCATTCTGATGGTTCGTTTGCAGAGGAGCTTGCGTTCTTAAATCCGGGCTGTCATGGAGGTTACCATATTGGCAAAGAAAACTTTGGTTATCCTGATGTTGAATATGGTGGTTTTTTTCTTACGCAGAAAATGTGGGATGATGAATTAATCTATCCTAACATGAATGGCCCATTGGTTTTTAAAACTGCAGTTCAAAAATTTCCCGAAGTTATTCTTGAATCTTTATCAAAATCCAATTTAGCTACCTCAGATTTGTCGATGCTCATACCTCATCAGGCGAACTTAAGGATAAATCAGTTTGTCCAAAAAAAGCTAAACTTGCGCGATGACCAGGTTTGGAATAACATACAACGATATGGGAATACGACAGCTGCTACAATTCCTATTGCACTTTGTGAAGCCTGGGAAGCAGGGAAAATAAAAAGGGGAGATGTGATTTCTATGGCAGCGTTTGGTAGTGGTTTTACCTGGGGAGCTGCAACAATGCGATGGGTTTAAAATTTCAACTTAAGAAATTCTTTAGAAATGAAATTGTCAAATTTGCCTTCAGAAGTAGATATTCTAGCTATAGGAATCCATCCCGACGATATTGAACTTTCTTGTTCGGGCACGCTTTTAAGCCACATCCATTATGGTTTTACCGTAGGGTTATTGGACTTGAGCAGAGGAGAATTGGGTACCAGAGGGAATCCTGAACTTCGGTCACTAGAAGCTTTTAATGCAGCTTTAAAAATGGGTGCGGATTTTCGTGTACAACTGGCTATACGGGATGGTTTTTTTCAAAACTCAGAGGAGGAAATACACGCAATAATTAAGGTGATTAGAACTGCAAAACCTCGATTAATACTGGCGAACGCACCATCCGACAGACATCCTGACCATGGACGTGCTGCAAAGCTTGTTGCTGATGCTGCATTTTATAGCGGACTTGAAAAAATAAAAACGCTTGATCTAACCGGAAATCTACAAAAACGCTGGAGGCCACAATTACTTATGCATTATATACAGGATTATCAGTTGACTCCGGACCTTGTGGTTGATATAAGTGAGTATATGCATGAAAAAATCGAATTGATCAAATGTTTTAAATCCCAGTTCTTTAATCCGGATTCAGAGGAATTAGACACACCTATTTCCGGTTCTGACTTTTTTGAATTTATTACTTCGAAATCAAAAGTGTATGGAAGACCGGCAGGTTTTGCCTATGCAGAAGGATTTGTTGTTCAAAATTATCCAGGGGTTAAAAATATTTTCCAAAGCTTCTTAATATAGAACTTGCGTTTTATTGTTTAAACTATCGAAGAAGTATTATCTGTAATTTCCAGGATACAAATACTTTCCGTATTCAAGTTGATTGCAATAATTGTGGTTACCTAATCGAAATGAAAATCTCTGAAAGCTTTTGGGATTTATGCTCTTTTCAAGTTTGCAAAAGAAAGCCTGGGTAGTATACTTTTGAACTATATTTTTATTCGTAAATGCATACGTGTAAAATAGTTGAGGCTCTTTGGAAAACAGATGTTCTGACTGACTAAAATTTGAAGACTGGGAATGCAACATTGAATTTGCAAATATTATTAAGAATAAAGTGGTCAGAATGGATTGAAACCATTTGTAAATCGCCGTTCCAAAAATCAACCATAAAATCCCTTTGATCAAGAAAAACAGGAATCCCGCGATGCCTAGTGATTTTAAAAAATTAATTTTCTGTTTTTGCATTTTATGTTTGGATGACACCAGGATTAAATTTTTCGATTTCAGCAAATTTGGCCGCTTCTATTCCCATTGTAATCCAAGACCTGGTTTCAACGGGATCAATTATTGCATCAATCCAGAGTCTTGCACCCGCATAATATGGACTTGTTTGTTGCATGTAACGATCGTTTATCTTTTCGTAAAGCTCTTTTATTTCTTTTTCATCCAATACATTACCTTTAGCTTTTAGGGCATTTACCTGAATTTGAGTGAGAACTTTAGCTGCCTGAGCTCCACCCATAACCGCAATTTTTGCGGAAGGCCAGGCGACGATAAACCGGGGATCATAGGCCTTTCCACACATAGCATAATTACCTGCCCCGTAACTATTGCCTATAATTATAGTAAATTTTGGAACTGTAGAATTGGCAACTGCATTTACCATCTTTGCACCATCTTTAATAATTCCTCCATGTTCGGACCGAGTGCCTACCATAAATCCTGTGACATCATGTATAAAAACAAGTGGTATCCGTTTCTGATTGCAATTTAAAATGAACCTTGTTGCTTTATCCGCCGAATCAGAATAAATAACTCCTCCCATTTGCATTTCGCCTTTAGCAGATTTCACTATCCTGCGGTTGTTGGCTACTATCCCAACGGCATAACCATTTATCCGTGCATAAGCACAAAGGATGGTTTTACCATATTGCTCTTTGTATTGAGTCAACTCGGAGTCGTCAACGATACACTCCAAAATTAATTTCATGTCATAAGGCTTTAAACCATCAGATGGAAATATAGCATACAAATTTTTGGGATCGGATTTGGGCTCTGATGCTTTTTTAAAATCAAAGTTTGTCTTTTGCTGCAGGTTTATTTTATCGACGATATTTTTAATTGTATCAAGGCATTCCTTGTCGTCTTTCATTTTGTAGTCGGTTACACCAGAAACTTCACTATGGGTTCTCGCCCCACCGAGTGTTTCCTGATCTGTTTCTTCCCCGATAGCAGCTTTTACAAGATAGGGTCCGGCTAGAAAAATTGAGCCTGTGCCTTCTACAATAAGCGCTTCATCAGACATAATAGGTAGGTAGGCACCACCAGCTACACAACTTCCCATTATGGCGGCGATCTGAGTTACACCTTTTGATGACAACACAGCATTATTTCTAAAAATTCTACCAAAATGCTCTTTATCGGGAAATATTTCATCCTGCATTGGAAGAAATACTCCCGCACTGTCTACAAGGTAAATAATTGGGATCCTGTTTTCCATTGCGATCTCCTGTGCACGGAGGTTCTTTTTACCGGTGATTGGAAACCATGCGCCAGCTTTTACGGTAGCATCATTAGCAACTACAATGCACAATTTATTGCGGATATAACCCAAAGTGACGATAACACCACCTGCAGGACAGCCTCCATATTCTTCGTACATCTGATAACCGGCTAAGGAACCTATTTCATATTGTGGCTTCCCATCATCAAACAGGTATTGGATGCGCTCTCTTGCTGTGAGCTTTCCTTCTGCACGCTGCGCATCAAGCTTTTTTGGCCCACCTCCTTCGTATATCCTCTCTAAAATTCTGTTTAGATTTGAAACGGAGAGTTTATTGGTGTCTTCATTTAAGTTATATTCGAGATCCTTCATGAATTAGCGTGCTTAATAATGGCAAAATTTTAATGCTCAGGGTTTATTAAACCTGTAAGGATAGGTTCCTTTGTATTTTTCGTAAAATCCCTCCAATAATACATTATTTTCTGATTGTTCAATCATTTCAATAAAGGCATCTACAGTGTGTACCTTTTTGCCATTTATGTGTGTAATGATATAATTAGGAGCCATGTTCGTTTTTTCAATGATACTTCCGGAATAAATACTTAATACTTTTATACCGTCGGCTTGGGTTTTCAATTTTTCTTCTGAAGTTAATTCCCTTAACTCAAATCCCAGATTCAGTAGTATGGGATCGCGGCGTGCACTTAATACGGCTGTAGTATTTGCCTGATTCTTTAACACGGCAGAGGTTTTCATCTCCTGATTATTTCTCCAATAGGTAATTTGTACCTCTTCCCCGGGCCGAAATCGACCAATGATTTCTTGTAATTCAGGTACCGACTTAATTTTTCTATTGTTGATTGAAAGAATAATGTCCTCAGATTTTAATCCTGCAACATCTGCAGCCCCATTCTTGCTTGTATTGCTTATGAAAACGCCCTCTACAGCATTTAAACCGTAAATCTTGGCTCGCTCACTGTTCATTTCTTCAATTACTACTCCAAGAAGTCCGCGCTGTACGACCCCATAGTCCTTAATGTCTGTAATGACCTTCTGGACCAAATTTGAAGGAATTGAAAATGAATAACCTTCATATCTTCCTGTTTGACTTAATATAGCAGTATTAATTCCAATTAACTCTCCAGCCTTATTTACAAGTGCGCCTCCACTATTTCCCGGATTTACCGCAGCATCTGTTTGAATAAAAGATTCAATCCTATATTGCTGATTATTAAGAATATTAATGTTTCTTGCCTTTGCTGAGATTATTCCTGCAGTAACAGTTGATTGCAACCTTAATGGATTTCCTACTGCCAGTACCCACTCTCCAACTTGGCTTGAATCAGAATTTCCAAAATACAGAAAGGGTAGGCCGGAGTCTTCAATTTTTAATAGAGCCAGATCTGTAGTCGGGTCTGTTCCTATTAAAACAGCCTGGTATTCTCTATTGTCATTTAACAATACCTGGATTCGGCTGGCTTTTTCAATCACGTGATTATTGGTAACTATATAACCGTCCGGACTTATAAGAACACCTGATCCGGTAGCACCTCCGCGTTCAGCGCCAAAGAAAAAAAGCGATTCATCTTCAAGGGTGGATTCAATATAAACAACTGCAGGTGTAGAGATTGCTGCAGCCTGAATAAAATCAGGCAAGCCGGTCCTATCTAGACTGTATAATTGGCGAACTGAACTGGCCCATTCATTTTTGGGTAAATTTTGAAGACTATGTTGTTCCTGAAAGTTGCCATTCTTGAGAAGCATTGTTCTGGTCGTAAACCAAGACGCTCCCGCACTTGCTAAGATGCTGATAAGCAACACTATAATTAAAAATTTGGGTTTCATGTACAAACAACTTGTTTTGGATATATTAAATTAGCAAATATTGTGCCCTGACGTAAGGTTTCCGTAATCTTGTTCTATGAAACGATTAATTCCTTTTGAAAAATACGAAGCGACAGGAAATGATTTCATCATTTTAGATTTTTTTGATTTTCAATGGTTTGATTTAAATAATTCAGATTTGATAAAACGGATGTGTGACAGACATTTTGGAATAGGCGCAGATGGGCTTATAGCATTAGAATCTGATCCTACTTCTGATTTTTTTATGCGGTATTTTAATTCTGATGGACGCATTTCAAGCTTTTGTGGCAATGGAAGCCGCGCCTCCATACTGTACATGTACCATAAACACAATGCTGTTAGATTTAGTTTTAATGCCTTTGATGGCAGCCATCAGGCAATTATAAAGGACAATGAAATTTCTGTTAAGATGGCAGATATTTCCAAATTCGAGGTGTTGGATACATATGCTTTTGTAGATAGTGGGTCACCTCATCTTTTAGTCAACGATATGGATCCCTTTGCTATCGATGTTAAGCAGGAAGGATTAAAATTGCGGAGCTGTCGGGGGCAGGAAGGTGTAAATGTAAACTTTTACATGGTGAATGACTCAGTACTATATCTTTCCACTTTTGAACGAGGTGTCGAAGATGAGACGCTGTCCTGTGGTACAGGGATTACTGCTACAGCATTTTATGTAAATGTTAAGAGTAAATTAGAAGGGACTGTACACCAAAAAGTTAAAGTAAAAGGTGGAGAGCTTCGAGTCGATATGGATTTGAAAAATAACGCAGCTTCCAATATTTGGTTAAATGGTCCTGCTCGAAAGGTATTCAGTGGTTTTATTGAACTAGAGTGAATCGCTTTCTAATTGATCTAAGGCAGAACGAAGCTCAGATGCTGAATGCATGTCATTGAATGACAAAGCCTTATGAATTCCGTTATGATATATCAATCGGGCTTCTTCAAGATGATCCAATTGCTCAAGTAACTTTCCAAAATGATAATAGGTTCCAATATAATCTGAGTGATCTGTCACCAATTGTTCATAGAGTGCAAGTGCTTTATCATTTTGTGATTCTTTCTCAAACTCTTTGGCTAATGCAAATAGTAAAAATGGCTCTGTGGGATTAGACTCTAATAAGGCTATAAGCTGCTCTTTACGCGACATATCCTGGTTCTTAAGGCTATTCTCGGTAAATATATATCTTTGTTTAAAATTTCTCATTTATGAAATTACTTGTTTGTATCAGCCGTGCTCCGGATACAACTTCAAAAATTAGTTTTGATTCTTCTTATAAGAATTTCAATGAAGAGGGTGTTCAGTTCATTCTAAACCCATATGATGAATGGTATGCGCTTGTCAGAGCATTAGAATTAAAAGAAAGTTTGGGTGGCTCTGTAGATATCATCCATGTAGGTGGTGCAACTTCTGAAATATTATTGCGAAAAGCACTTGCAATAGGTGCTGATGCCGCATTTCGAATAGATCAGGAAAAATCCAGTTCGCTATCGGTAGCGTATCAGATTTCGGAATTCATAAAGAATAAAGGATATGATATAGTTTTTACAGGTAAGGAGAGCCTTGATCACAATGGTTCAGAGGTCGGGGCAATGATTGCCGAAATGTTGGCATATCCCTTTATTTCTCAATGCGATCAATTAAACTTTTCTGAAGGTGTTGCCAATTGTGTGATTGAAATTGATGGCGGGAGTATGAATTTGGAAGTTGTACCTCCTTTTGTTTTAAGTGCGGCTAAGGGTTTGGCGGAACAGCGTATTCCAAACATGAAAGGAATAATTGATGCCAAGAAAAAACCCCTGGAAGTCATCGCTCCTGCACCTGTAGAGGACCTCATAAATCTGGAATGTTTTGAATTGCCAGAAGCCAAATCAGGTGTGAAAATGATTGATCCTTCGGATATCGATGGGATGGTAAACATTTTTGTAAACGAACTTAAATTGATTTGATTGTGAGTACGGTTTTGATATTTGCGGAACAAAAAGAAGGACAACTTACTAAAAACAGCAGGGAAGCTATATCCTTTGCTGTTTCAATTGGACATGGCTTGTCCGGCACAGTAGTATTGGCAGTTGAAGATACCATTCAAACAGACAGTTTAAATGATTTAGGTGTCGACAAAGTGCTGACATTCAGTTCTTTTAACTATTTAGACTCAGAAGGTTTGACTTCCTTGTTGTCGGATGTTGTGAAATTTGTTAGCCCAGATTTTATTATTTTAAGCAACAACAGCACCTGGAAATCCGTAGCCCCCAGATTGGCTATCCGATTATCTATGGGACTCATAGGTAATGCTATTGGTTTTGAATTAAAGGAAAATATCCTACGGATTAAGAAATCCGTTTTTTCAGGAAAGGCTTTTGCATGGTACAGCTTTCGAAATGAATCCGGAATTATTACGCTATTACCTAATTCATATGGTGTAAAATCCCACGCACCTAAATCCGTTGAACTGAATCATTTACCAGTACAGCTTCAATCTCCAAAAGTAAGTCTAAAAGGGGTTGAACGGACTAAAGGAAAGACCCCTCTAACTGAAGCTGATGTCGTGGTTTCAGGGGGAAGAGGATTAAAAGACCCTTCCAATTGGCCTGTTTTGGAAGAACTTGCAGATCTTATTCATGCGGCAACCGCTTGCTCAAGGCCTGTAGCCGATGCGGGTTGGAGGCCACATCACGAGCATGTTGGACAAACCGGGATTGCGATACGGCCTAATGTTTATATAGCGATCGGCATTAGTGGCGCAATTCAACATCTGGCTGGAGTTAACAATTCTAAGAAAATTGTTGTTATTAATAAAGATGCGGAAGCACCTTTTTTTAAAGCCGCAGATTACGGAATTTGTGGAGATCTGTTTGAAGTTTTACCTAAGTTGAATGAAGCCTTAAAAAAGGCAAAACACAGCTAATTATGTCCAATCAGGATCAGGAAATTATAGAATTAGAAATTATTGCCCTGTCACATAGCGTAACACAGTCTCAGAATTACGCTGTAGTGCTCGGAGAAGTGGAAGGGAAACGCCGCCTGCCAATCGTTATTGGAGGCTATGAAGCACAAGCCATTGCGGTAGTTTTGGAACGCATGACCCCGAACAGGCCTTTAACCCATGATCTTTTTAAAAATACTTTAAGTGCATTTGGAGTAGAAATTAAGGAAGTCATTATTAATAATCTTGTTGACGGCATCTTTTTTTCTCAACTAGTTTGTGAAAAAGAGGGAGAAATATTGAAAATAGACTCCAGGACCTCAGATGCTCTGGCATTGGCTGTTCGGTTTGACTGTCCTATCTACACTTTTGAGTTTATTATGGAATCTGCAGGTGTAGTTTTAGAAGAAATAGAAGAAGATGCCAAGAAACAGGCTCCAAAGGTTAATGAGCCCATCAAGTCATTTAGTAGTTATAGCACTCAGGAATTAGAAAGTCTTCTAAAAAAGGTTTTAGAAGAAGAAAATTACGAAAAGGCAGCTACAATCCGAGATGAATTGAATCGCCGCAAGTAGTTAGAACTTCATTTTATTTTCTAAAATAGAACAAACTTCGTCCACCATTTGCGAAGTAATATCTAAATGTGTTACAAATCGGATCGCATTTTTTCCAAATGCGCTTGCGTGTATTTCGTTTTTATTCAATTCTGCAATAAATTTTTCTGTTGAAATTTCTGGGATAAGATCAAATATGATTATGTTCGTTTCAACAGGTTTTATGGACATCACATAAGGCCTTTTAGCTAAACATTCTGCAATTATTTTTGCATGCCTGTGATCCTCTTCAAGGCGTTCAATATGATGATCCAGTGCATATATTCCGGCAGCGGCCAGAAAGCCAATTTGCCTCATACCTCCGCCCATCGCTTTTCTGATTTTGCGAGCCTTTTTAATAAAGTCTAAATCACCTAAAAGAACCGTCCCAACGGGGCAGCCCAGGCCTTTGGACAAACAAACTGAAATGGAATTGAATAGAGGTCCAAGCTGATATGAACTGTACGATTTTGCTAGAATTGCATTAAAAATACGAGCACCATCAAGATGCAAGGACAATCCATGCGCTTTGCATATTTGAGAAATTGATCTCATTTCATCAAAATGATAACAATTGCCACCAGTGCGATTACTGGAATTTTCCAGTACTACCAATTTTGTATTTGGATACCAATCAAAATAGGGTCGAATGTGATCAATAATGAGGTTCTTATCCAATTTTCCTTGAATACCTGGAATCGGTTGAATTGCAATTCCGCTGTGAAATGCGTATCCACCCACTTCATATTGATAGATATGACTGTTGTATTCGCAAAGCACTTCATCTAATGGCTGTGTGTGAGCCTTTATTGCTATTTGATTCGCCATTGTTCCTGAAGCACAAAAGAGCCCGGCTTGTTTTGCAAAAAGATTCGCCATTTTCATTTCGAGATCTATTGCTGTAGGGTCATCCCCAAATACATCATCACCAAGTCTTGCATCCATCATCGCAGCACGCATTTGCGGAGTGGGCTGCGTTACTGTATCACTTATAAGATTTATTCGGTAAGTTGCCATACTTAAATATGGCCGTTAAGATAAAGACAAAAGCTTTAGTTTGAAATGTAAACCTTTCCGGAGCCCGTGTGAATTGTGAATCCAACCAGTTTGCTATACTTTAAGGACAGCTTCTGAAAGAAATCATTCATTTCATCATCTGTCCAGGAATGTGTAAAATAGAAATTTTGAAGAGTACCTGTTATAGCCGGGGTTTCAGAAAATACTAATATGTTGTTTTCTTTAACTGTAAAACTTGAGTAATAACCTTCCGGGAGCCATTTTGTGCTACACTCATGCTCAATTTCTTTTACCAGATTGTGTATCATGCTTTCACAAATCGGATCTATGGCTACCGGATAAGCATAACCCCAAAGGAGATTATCCGGAATTTTATAGGTCTGCTGATATTTTGATACCAAACCTTTACCTTCTTGAATATTGAGTATATAACTTTTGGAAGTTTGGCTGATAAAAGCTTTAGTCTCGGATGCTGATCCGAGCCTGATATTTAAATAAAGACTATCCGCAAATTTAGGAAGCAGGATCTGCCCATCTAAAGGATCTAATTGGTTAAGGCAACCGTTGGTTTTATAAGAATCAAACACTGTAATGTTTATTGTATTTCCATTGGGTAGTAACTTATAAACAAGAGAATCTTGAGAACAATACTTGGATAACATGGAAGACAGATCTAAAAAAAGATCACGGTCAGTTGAAGAATTTATTCGTTCTCGGATCGAAACGAAAAACTCAGATGGGATGCGAATGGAATTTTCTTCAGGTTTACTACATGCAACCAAACTGAAGACAAATAAATATAGAAGTCTGATTTTCAATCTTTAAAATTAAGTATACATATTAAACGATTTGAAATTAAAAATGCTGCCCGGCCTTGTTTAGATCCTTTTGAATTAACATTTATGTATAATGAATTGTAAAACAACATTTTAGAACAGAATAAATGCAATGCTTCCAAGCTAATGGTTCAATATTATAGCATATTATGCCTAGAGCCGTTCAGAAACTAGTAAATTCGCGCTGTTTTTTTAATTATATGGAACACATCCGGAATTTTTGCGTCATCGCCCACATTGATCATGGGAAAAGCACACTCTCAGATCGATTACTTGAGTTTACGAAAACCATTTCTGAACGAGAAATGCAAAATCAGGCTTTAGATGACATGGATCTGGAAAGGGAAAGGGGTATAACAATTAAAGCGCATGCTATCCAAATGCGCTATCAGCATCCCGGAGGGATAGCCTATACTTTCAATCTTATCGATACGCCGGGGCATGTTGATTTTTCTTATGAAGTGTCTCGCTCTATTGCAGCCTGCGAAGGCGCATTACTTCTTGTCGATGCCACTCAGGGAATTCAGGCACAGACTATTTCGAACCTCTACATGGCAATTGACCACAATCTTGAGATCATTCCCATTTTGAATAAAATTGATATGGAAAGCGCAATGATCGATCAGGTAAGTGATCAAATAATTGACTTGATAGGTTGTGAGAAGAAGGACATTATTTTAGCAAGCGGTAAGACAGGCCAGGGTGTTGAAGATATTATGACCGCGATTGTAAATCGTATACCACCACCCAAGGGTAATCCCGATGGTCCTTTACAAGCTCTAATATTCGATTCCGTATTTAATTCCTTCCGTGGAATTATTGTTTATTACAGAATACTTAATGGCAAGCTGAAAAAGGGAGATAAAGTCCGATTCTTTAATACGGGTAATGATTATGTGGCTGAAGAAATTGGAATCCTCAGGATGAGTTTGGTAGCCAAAGATGAAATCGGATGCGGGGATGTTGGCTATATAATTACTGGCATAAAAGACGCTAAGGAGGTTAAGGTAGGAGATACCATAACAAAAGTTGAAAATCCCTGCAAAGAGGGTATAAAGGGCTTTGAAGAAGTAAAGCCCATGGTATTTGCTGGAATTTATCCAATTGAGAACGAATACTTCGAGGATTTGCGGGATAGTCTTGAAAAATTGAAGTTGAATGATTCTTCTCTGATTTATGAGCCAGAAACTTCAATTGCCCTCGGATTTGGATTTCGTTGCGGGTTTCTTGGTATGCTTCATCTTGAAATTATACAGGAGCGTTTATCAAGGGAGTTTAATCAGGAAGTCATTACTACCGTACCGAATGTTAGCTATAAAGCGAAAACGACGAAAGGTGAATTATTGGTAATCAACACACCAAACGATCTTCCTGAACCCAACTTTTTGGAATTTGTTGAAGAGCCGTACATATCTGCTCAAATTATTACAAAGCCGGACTATATTGGTTCTATCATAAAACTTTGTCTGGATAAGCGTGGTATTCTGACTAAACAGCATTACCTCACGACGGATCGCGTTGAACTTCAGTTTGAAATGCCACTGGCTGAAATTGTTTTTGATTTTTATGACCGACTTAAATCAACTACAAGAGGCTATGCCTCATTTGATTATCATCCGCTGGATTATCGCAAATCAGACCTGGTTAAACTGGATATTAAGTTGAATGGAGATAATGTGGATGCACTGACAGCTTTGGTTCATCGCAGTAAAGCAGAATCAGTGGGCAGGCGAATGTGCGGTAAATTAAAAGAAATCTTACCTAAGCACCAATTTGTGATTGCCATTCAAGCCGCCATTGGTGGTAAAATTATAGCACGGGAAACCATATCTGCAATGCGAAAGGACGTCACCGCTAAATGTTATGGAGGTGACATTTCAAGGAAGCGAAAACTTCTTGAAAAACAAAAAGAGGGCAAGAAGAAAATGCGTCAAATCGGTACAATAGATGTGCCTCAAAAAGCCTTTCTGGACGTACTTAAACTAGACGAATAGTCTTATCATTTTATATTAGTTAGCCGATACCTGTAATTGAGATTCTTGAAGACTTCTGGAATTACAATTTTGTAATTTTAATTGATTGAAAAGAAACTCGTCCGCTCATTATCAAAAAGTACAATCCAGACGGCCAGGAGCCGACATCAATGGTTTCAGTGCTTTCTTGCATACTCTTTTTGTACAAGCGATTTCCCTGGGTGTTGAAAACCTGTAATTCCAAAGCAGGCAAACTTTCACTTTTAGTGATTACAAACTGATTGTAAACAGGATTAGGTAAAACGGAACAGGAAGATAAAAGCTGTTGTTCTGTTTGAATGATCAATTTAACTTCAAAAGGCCCAAAAACAACTTCACATGAGGAAAAGTATGCGTGAATATAATATCTGCCTGGATCCAGATTTAAACCACTATTGTTTATATATTCTCCGGCGTCATTATAAATGGCAATAGAATCCACATTCTGAATAATCGCAGTTAGGGACCCTTTCTCTCCGTTTGTGGCATTAAAATCTTTTACAATGACAGTATCTAGAAAAATGAGACTGTCAGGATAATGTGGAATTATGGTGTCAAAAATTTGACAATTGTTGGAATCACGAACCGTGTAAAACAAAGAATCCGGTCGCGTAAGTTTTAGGTTCAGCACGGTATCATTTCTTAAATAGAGGCTGTCACCTTTACTTAAAAAAGTAAATCCACTTAGATTTTTATTTTTGAGAGCAAGAGAAACATGAAATGTATCCCGGTAGCAAATCTCAAAAAACTCAGTATCAATTTGAGTGGATAATGGTTGTTCCACATGAACCTTGAATTGAGCTAGTTGTTCATTACCGCTACTGTCACGTGCAACAAATTCCATTTCAGTAAGACCAATTGGAAAAATGTCGCCCGCCGGAATTCCTTTAGTTTGTCTTAAGGAAAAAATCCCACAATTGTCGTTGGCTTGAATTTTTGGTGAAGCCACATTGCAACTCGTAAAAGTGGTATCTGACCAGGCAGTAAACACAGGCTTCAGGGTATCTTTGATTTCAATCAAAACAGAATCAGTTTTGCTGTTTCCGGAAACATCCTGTGCTGTAATTCGAACATATTTCGTACCAAGGTCAGAACAGAGAAAATGATCCCTGCTTAATGTTACTGATGGTTTTTTATCGCAATTATCAGACAGGGATTGTAGAACTTTATCAATTTGAAGGGAGCAGGAACCGTTAGAATCCAAATACAGTGTCGTTGAATGCAGAGACATTGTAGGAGCTGAAGTATCAACCGCTGATAAGACATAGCTCTGTACAATGCCACAATTGTTTTTATCCGTTATAGTGACTTTATAACTACCTGTTGGTTTCAATATAATATGAAAGATGGTATCGCCGCTGTTCCATTTATATTTATATGGTGGCGTTGCCCCTATTACTTCCAATGAAATTTCACCGGTACTATCAGAAGGGCATAATGGATTTTTGAAAATATCTGTTTGAATAGAGTAGGGAGAGGGTTGAACTATTTCAAATTCAGACATTGAGGTGCATTTATTAGCATCTGTTACGATTACTGAATACATTCCTGCAGCGAGATTGCTGGAAGACCCGCCTGAATAACTTATGGTATAGGGTGGGGTGCCTCCCGAAGCATTTGTTGATACAAGACCGTCTCGTCCACCTGGACAGGTTACATTACGAACGATAGTTAGCGTATGCTGTAACTGTGAAGGTTGACTAATGCTAGATGTGGCTGTTGCTGTGGATCCTCCATTATCTGTAACGGTAACAGTATAAGTTCCGGCGGTTAAGCTAATAGCTGGATTGTTCGTACTGCCATCTGACCAAAGATAAGTATAAGGACTTGTTCCACCTGCTGCAGTTACAGTCATACTTCCATTTGAGCCACCAAAACAACTTACGTTAGTTTTTGCGCTAATAGATGCTGACAGTGGGGTGCCTCCACCCATTAAAGTTCCTGAAATGGATGCATTTTCAATAGCATCACCTGATGTTGAATTGTTTCCGTTTGCAAAATTGCCGGCAAAATACAATGTGATCACTGCTCCATTGGGCCCATTCGGAGATTTCCAGTCAAAGGTCCAGTTGACCGAATTTCCAGAGAAAGATTTTGCACCTCTATGGTCCAGGTATTCTCTCCCTCCGGTGTTTGAAGTACCGGTTTCCGTACCTGTATTTATCAAGTCACCAATATTTACATTGGATGAATTTACCGCTACGATTTGGAAACCTCCTTTAGTTGGGCTGCCAGATGTAGCTGTGAGAGTTAATGTCAAATGATAGGTGGTGTTGGGCATAATGTCTGATGGTAAGCCGGAAACGCTAACAGTGCCTTGAAAACTGCCCCCGCCATGACAATCAGAGCAAATACCATCAAAAGGAGCTCCAGTTTTGGCATTTGGTGGATCGGATGAATTCGCAAGAAAAAGGATAACTGCACCTGTGAGAACAGGCAATAAGAATTTATTTTGAAGTTTCATTAAAGAATGATATTGTTTCTAAGACAATATTATTGAGAGTAAATCAGAAAATGGCAATTTTAACAATTTAGACACTATTAAAGTCTCAAAAATGATGTTCAGTCCTCAATGGCATTGATGATCAAGCGTGGTCTTTGCTTGATTTTGTAAACAGACTGTTCACGAATGCTTCTTTGTTAAATACCTGGAACTGTGTGATCCCTTCACCCACGCCAATATATTTAAGAGGTATTTTGAATTGATCTGAGATCCCAAGTGCGACCCCTCCCTTAGCTGTGCCATCTAATTTCGTGAGAATAATACCCGTCACATGCGCACTTTTGATAAAATGTTTGCATTGTTCAATTGCATTTTGTCCGGTTGTTGCATCCAGAACCAAAAGGACTTCATGTGGTGCTCCGGGGATGGATTTGTCAAGGCTCCTATTGATTTTGGCAAGTTCAGCCATCAGATTTATTTTGGTATGAAGCCTTCCCGCAGTATCAATAATGGCAACATCCACATCGTGTTGCAGTGCATACTGTCCGGCTTCGTAAGCTACAGCAGAAGGATCTGCCCCCATACCTTTACTAAAAAAATCACATCCCACCCGTCCTGACCAGATTTTTAGTTGGCTTTCGGCAGCTGCCCTGAAAGTGTCGCCTGCAGCGATCATCACTTTTTTTCCCTGCTGGCTATATTGGTAAGCTAGTTTACCGATGGTAGTCGTTTTTCCAACTCCGTTGACACCTACTACCAATATGATATATGGCTTTTGAGGTCCACTTTGAAACCCATCCAGGTCTTCTGTGTGGTTTTCGGTGAGTAAGTGTATGATTTCTTGCCTCAGAAGCTCCGATAGCTGGTCTGTGCCAATAAATTTATCTTTTTGGGCTTTAGTTTGAAGTCGATTGATAATTTTGATTGTGGTCTCGAGTCCAACGTCGGAGCTAATAAGAATTGTTTCAAGCTCATCTAGAATTTCATCATCGATTTTGCTTTTGCCGGCAATGGCTTTCGCGAGTTTTGAAAAGAAACCTTCCTTTGTTTTTGAGAGCCCCTTATCCAGTTCTGCTTCCTTCTCTTTATTGAAAAACCGATCAAAAAATCCCATTGCTCCGAAATTAAATAAAAAAAGAAGCCTCCCAAAGGAAAGCTTCTTACATATAGCTTTAAAATGAATTACTTAGATTGCTCGAAAAACTCTTTTACCTTGTCTTTATGAACAATCATTTCTTTGTAAGTATATTTTCCGGTTACGGGATCTTTAATGGATTTGATCACTTTAACATGATCCCTACCAGATCCTGCGTTTGCTGCTCTTTGAGCAACCCTTGCGTTCTTTGATACTTTAGCCATGGTTATTTAATTTCTTTGTGAACGGTGTATTTTTTTAGAATTGGGTTGTATTTCTTAAGTTCCAATCTATCCGGGGTGTTCTTTCTGTTTTTTTCAGAAACATAACGAGATGTACCTGGCAATCCACTTGTCTTGTGTTCTGTACACTCAAGAATGATTTGTTGTCTGTTGCCTTTAGATTTCTTAGCCATAATCTTAAATTAAGCTTTTTTAGCAAGTTTTTTCATAAATGCATAAAGACCAAGCTTGTCTATTGTCCTCAAAGCTTTAGCCGTTACTTTTAAATTAATCCATTCGCCTGTTTCAGGTACAAAAAAGGACTTTTTCTGAAGATTCGGATTAAATCTTCTCCTTGTTTTACGATTGGAGTGGGAAACATTGTTGCCATACATTGGCCTTGTTCCCGTTAAATCACATACTTTAGACATACTATATGAAAAATTATGTTTTTAATGGTGACTCCGTAAGGATTCAAACCTTAAACCTCCTGATCCGTAGTCAGGTGCTCTATTCAGTTGAGCTACGGAGCCCTTTTTTAAACAGAGGGCAAAAATACAATAAATTACCAAATAGTAAAGCCTATATTTTAATTATGCGTTCACTCACCTTAGTGTTTTCACCTTCTATTAACAAATAATATACTCCGGGTGAATAATTACTTAAATCCAACATATGTCTATAAGGTGCATCAGGCTTATACTCGATGTTCTGTGTGTCGAATATTTGCCCTAAGGAATTGTATATCTGCAATTTATAACTACCAAAGGTTTCGGGCTTAAATAGAATGGTAAATAAACCGTTTCCCGGGTTAGGCCTGACCTCCAACTCTCCTGCAAGGCTGTCCAGGCTACAAAATTCATTAAGGCATTGCAAGGAATGTAGGGCATTTAGTCTATTACCGCTGGTTGTAATTCCACTTAGGTCTGTAAGCGGTGTCCCGCAGTTTAAAATCAGGCTCCTCATTATTTTATTACAAGCTTCAGGATTTGATTTGTTGAGTTCGTTGATCTTTGGACAAAATTGGTACAATAGCGAAATAAGGCCTGCTACATGGGGGCTGGAAAAACTACATCCGGACTCTTCTCTTACCAGGCCGAGTTGATCAAGCATAGGTATCTCTTCCCCACACGCCCCAATATCAACATGATCCTTGTTGAAACCCGCATTGAGTACTTTTTTGTCAAATCGATTCGTATTGGTGACCGTAATCATATGAATGCTAGGGCAGAGACCCGGAATATCTCCAACAAGACCGATATCTTCATTGTCATTGATGGTAGCAACACTACTTAGAATACCAACGGTCCCAAGGCTGTCGTAGGCGCTGCATATAAGCGGTAAATCTGAGGGAAAATATCCGTCAAAGCCGGCGGAAAGATTAGAAGAAACGATGTAGGCTCCTTTTTTACCACCGGAAGCGATATAGTCTCTCTTCATTTTGACAAAATAATGGTAACATTTTACCAATTGATCAGATGTTCCAGCGGAACAAATGAGGATTTTAATATTTTGGTTTGTCCCCGTTAAATCGATTTTATTGTTTCCTTTCGCACCTACCACGGAAATGACCTGAGTACCATGATTGTCTGAATTGTGATTGTCTCCTTCATTAAAGCTCTTGGCATTTAAACCGTAATAGTCGTCCTTATATCCATTCTGATCATCATCCAAGCCATTATCAGGAATTTCCCCATAGTTGATAAAGACATTAGGAGCTATATCTCGCAACTGATAATTAAATCCATTGTCTATTACTCCCACGACAAGTGTGTCACCCAATGGGTTTATGCCATTAGATTTAAAACACCAGACTTCATCGAATTTCATGAGTTCCATATTATATTGCCCAAGATAGGCACTGTCATTGGGATTGCAGCCTCTGAAACGAAGAGGAATAACCGGTTGAAATAATTCTATTTCTGATTGGTTGCGAAGCCACTTCAGAATGTCTTTTTTTGCAAGTCCATGATGAAAGGTCAGAGAATAAATAAGCCCATTTGTGCTTAATGATTCGAATGATTCAATAAAATGTTCGGGATCATTTTGCTGAAGGAAGTCTTCTATCAATAGGTATTGCCTGAACTGAATGGTGTACTGATAATCAATATTTATTTCCTGAGCCCTTACTACAGGCTTGAAAACGAAGAGAAAAAGTGCCAGGATAACAAGTCTCATCTGATGTTCTTTATTCTGAAATTTAAGGCTTTAAGATAGGAAATACTTTGTAAAATAAAACTACCATACCAGGAAAACATCCGCCCGTCAACTAACAGGCAATTAAAAGGTTTAAAAATAGATTCATGCATTTCGTTGAAAGGAAATGGCTCGCTTGAAAGCAACAGTACATCAGGTTGCTTTTCTTTTAATTCTGCAAATTGAATCTCCGGATACCTGATTTTCTCACCAAACACATTGTAGAAACCGGCCGTCATAAGTATTTCGTGAATAAATGTACCTGAACCAACGGTCATAAGAGGATCTTTCCAAATGAGGTAGCACACTTTACAACAGAAATTTTCATGGGTGTATGTACGCAATTCATCCATTCCAGATTGGATGCGTTCCACATAACTGTTAGCCAGTTCATGCCGATTAAAAATCACTCCCAATTCAAGCATCATTCTGAACATGTCCTTCAAGTTACCAATATCCGTAAGGTATACCGGAGAACAATAGCTTAATTCCTCGATGTCCTCTTTTCTGTTTTCTTCCTTGTTTGCCAGGATTATACCCGGGTTAATATGTTTTATCAAGTCGAGACGAGGATTTTTTGTTCCTCCGATCTTTGGAGTCTTATGATGTTCTCCATTTGGACTGTCGCAAAATTTTGTCAGGCCTATTATAGAGGACTCCAGGCCCAAGTCGTATAAATAATAGCTTAAAGAGGGCACGAGACTTACAATGCCGGAACCTGGGCTATAGTTAATTTGATCCAGAATCTGGCCCTTGTGCATGAACATAGTTTTTCAACGAATGGAAGGGATAAATGTTGCTAAATGATCCGCACAGAGCATGGGAGCATGCATAGGTAAAATTAGTCATGCCTTCTTTACAGAAATAGCAATTATAATATTATGTTTTACAGAAAGTAATAGGGTGATTTTAAAAACCAAAATATTATGATGATGCAAACAACCGGAATCAGCATTTATTATTTAAGACTAAAAATCATCTGGCAGGCATTTGAGTACTCCTAATAACAAAGAACTATTAATAAGACCTTTGATAGTGATATATATTAAAAATTATTGCTAGAGTCTATTTTAGAAAAATAAAGAAATTACCCGCTCGGTCAGATTGATTTCTAAAGTTAAATTGGGAATGAATAATTTGAATTACAACGTGTTTGTAGATTTAAAAATTCGATTCCAATTTATACCGTTTGAAAAACTTCCATTTTTCAAACTGAACCAAATAAATAAAGGCTTTCCTACAATATGATCAAATGGGACAAAGCCCCAGGCTCTTGAATCTTCCGAATTATGCCTGTTGTCTCCCATAGCCCAATAATAATCTTGGTGAAAGGTGTATGTATCTGTTGGTGATCCGTTAATAAAAATCTTTTGATCCTTTACTTCAAGCTTATTATTCTCATAAACCGAAATAATTCTTGAATACAAAGCGATATTTTCGAGACTTAAATGAACCGATGTACCTTTTGCAGGGATCCAGATAGGGCCATAATTATCAAAAGTCCAATTTGGAAAATGTGCGGGATCGTGAGGGAAAACTTTATTGTCCGGATAATTGAAGGGCGTTGCTACCACATCATTACCCATTGCTTTTAACTTGCTTAACTGTTCATTATCTAAAAAATAATAGCCGGCTTTGGAGTACTCGTCATATACATTTACACCCCATTCAATTAATTTTTTGCGGCTAATGGTCGTAGTAGTTGAGCTTACCTGATATAGGAACTGAAGATGGGTTGGATTTTCTGCAGGCATCCCATTGATATAGAGTTGCTTGTCTATTACTTGTAAACTATCTCCTGGCATTCCTACGCATCTCTTGATATAATGATCCTTTTTGTCTAAAGGCCTAACTATTAATGGAAGTCCTTTGCATTCTCGGGCTGCATCTGCCTGAGTCAAAGTTTGAAAATACGTCCATGACCTGGTGGGTGTAACATAAACGCTATCTCCAACGGGCCAATTAAATACAAACGGATCGTTACGTTTTATTTTTGTCAGTGCAGGTAATCTGAAGTAGGGAAGGCTGGGTTTTGTAAGATAGGATTCAATATCCAGCTTAGGAATTCTATTGTGCAATAAGGGAATCATTGCAATGGTCATGGGAGTCCGTATTCCATAATGCGCTTTACTTACAAAGAGAAAATCTCCAACCTTTAGGGTTCCTTCCATTGAAGGTGTTGGGATAACATAAGCTTCTATCAGAAACATACGGATAAATGCAGCTGCAAAAACAGCAAAAATGATGGACTCCGCCCATTCTCTGAGTACACCTCGGGCATACTTATTAGTGGCCTTTAATTTTTGAACCTGTTTCCAGTCCTTATTTTTTTGAGCGAGGTGTAAGGCCTGATTAAATTCGTTCTCTTTTAAATAAGCCGGTTCAATGAAATTTGATTTTGAATCATTGCCGATGAGCCAAAAAGCTAGTGGTGGATAAACTACAGCAAGAACGGAATCCCAAAAGCTTAATTTTCCAAAGGATTTTACCAAATCGATGCACAATCCTGCGAATACAAAAAAATTGACTATAGGAAACAATAACCACCAGGCGAAAGATGCCCTGTGTCCTACCATTTTTGCCCATATACCAAAGTTAAGTCCAGGAATCCAGGCTTTAAAGGCTTCTTCCCCTGCCTTTTTAAAAACAGGCATCAGGCTGAAGCACATTAAAAGATAGCTTACAATAAGAAAAAATAAAATACTCACTTGCAATGTTTTAAGAGTCTCAAAGATACATTAAATCAGTCTTAGAAGACTAAAGAATACGACCAATGCGAATTTGTATTCGAGTAATTGGTTAAAAGGTTCTGCAAATATTAATTCGAATCAATGTTTAAATCATTTAGCATACTGGCAAGTTGATCTTTAAATACGATTCGATTGTCCATCCATTCACGTTGAATAATGTTGTCTGCGGCTAATAAGTGTAGTAAGCACTCTAAAGCAAATAGTTTTTCGTCTTTATGGAAATTTTTCATAAGGCCATCTGCACCGGGAATAGCTTCAAGCTTCGTTCTATAATCTTTTTGCGTGGCATCCGAATCAATAATCAGTTCATTACCCTTTGAAAACCACTCGTAGATTATTTTGTAATCTGGATTAAGTTTTTGTTTGGCTTGCTGTATGATAGGAAATAAATTTCTGGTTTGCCGGCTGATTGCTTCATTAATCAGGCTTAAAGCCACTTCGTAAAGTCCTATCTGTTCACCTTCATAAACCAGTTCCATTTTACCCGTTATTGCAGGAACGATGGAAAGTAAATCGGTGAGACGGGCGGTGCCGGATTTCTCTTTGTTGCAAAGTAATCTTCGCTCCACGGCACTGTACAATAATTCATGGGCGGATATCCCAAGGCGTGCTGAAACACCACTTTTTTCATCCACAAGTTCACTTTCTCTTGCCACAAAAGCAATGTCTTCAACTATTCTTTGCAGTACAGAGGGTATATGGATTTTAAGTTGTTCGCTGGATGAAATATGAGCCTCCTGGATACTTATTTTAAGAGCGGTATCCAGTTCCTCGGGGTAATGTGTCAAAATTTGACTTTCTATTCTGTCTTTTAGAGGCGTTATAATATTTCCTCTTTGGGTATAATCCTCAGGATTTGCGGTGAAAACAAAAAATAAATCCAATGGCAATTTTATTTTAAAGCCCCGAATCTGCAGGTCCATTTCTTCGAGAATACTGAAGAGAGAAACCTGAATTCGCGCTTGCAAATCTGGTAATTCATTTATTACAAATATGGATCGATTGGCACGAGGAATCAGTCCATAGTGAATAGCATATTCGTTATCAAAACTCAATTGCTTTTGTGCGGCTTTGATAGGATCGAGATCTCCGATGAGATCTGCAACAGAAACGTCCGGAGTAGCAAGTTTCTCTACATATCTTTCTTGTCGGCTGATCCAACTAATGGGTGTATGATCACCCATTTCGGCGATTACGTCCTTCGCATACTTGCTAATGGGTCTGTAAGGGTCATCGTTAATTTCACTGCCTGCCACTACAGGGATGAGCTCATCTAAAAGCAAAGGCATTAATCTGGCCATTTTCGTTTTCGCCTGTCCTCTGAGGCCAAGAAATAAAATATTATGTCCGGAAAGCAAGGCTCTTTCCACATCAGGAATTACAGTGTTCTCATAACCGTAAATGCCTTTAAATATGGATTGGCCTTTTTGAATATTCGAAATAAGATTATTTCTTAATTCTTCACGTATTGTTTTAGGCTTATATCCGGATTTTTTTAATTCTGATAATGTTTTTGCAAGCATGCTTTTAAAATTTATTTTTCCTTTTGTTGTACTGACTAAAAATCTCGTCGCCAAGTTTCTCTAAGCCTGTATAAAATGATTTCCCTTTTGCTTCCTTGGAAAACTGCTCTATAAATTCAATAAGATATGGATCTGTGCTAACCATAAAAGTAGTAACTGCGATTCCTGATTTCCGACATTTTCTGGCAAGTGCAAGTGTTCGGTTTATGATATAAGGATCCAAACCAAATGCATTTTTGTAATACTCTTTACCTCTTTTAATACAGGATGGTTTGCCATCCGTAATCATCATTATGTGCTTATTTGGACTTTTACTTTTGTTTAAAAGACTTATAGCAAGATTTAAGCCTGCTACAGTGTTTGTATGATATGGCCCAACTTCCAAATAAGGAATATCGGATATGCGAATTTGCCATGCCTCATCTCCAAATACAACGATGTCAAGTTTGTCTTTGGGATAATACTGGCGAATCATCTCGCTCAATGCAATGGCTACTTTTTTTGCAGGTGTAATCCGGTCCTCACCATATAAAACCATTGAGTGCGAAATATCTATCATTAATACTGTCGCACATTGGGATTGCATTGCGCTATCATAACTTACTAAATCTCTCTCATCTATCTCAATGTTCTTCGTACCATGACGCACAATAGCATTTTTTATAGACTCGGAAGGTTCAATTTGGTAATGTGAATCACCGAATTCAAAAGGTCTCAGATCCCCTAAGAATTCATCGCTTTTTCCAGCAATTTTTGAAGTATGGTGACCCGGCTTCGATTTTTTAATTTTACCAAATAGCGATAAGAAAGCATTTTGGCGTAAGGAGATTTCAAATTTTCCTGTAGGAATAAATTTTGAAGGATTACTTTCTACGGAATCTTTTCGAATAAACTTGTTTTGTTCCAGATCTTTAATAAAATCCGGGAGTCGATAATTTTTAGGAAATAAACCGTATCTGCGGTCAATTTCATTCATCCATTGAAATGTACTCCCAACATCCCCGGATGTTGCCAACATAATTTCATGAAAAACCTCCAGGAGCCTTTTAAAGGGATTGTTTTTTGATAATCCGGCAGATGGAAGTTTAAATTTTATTCCATGTCTGCCAGATGGTTTTTCTTTATACATGAATTCCTAACATTTGACTGTGTCAATCGTTTAGAGATTTAAATGTTAATTAAGTATTTATAATATGAAGCACTACTTTTGTGCTGCAATAAACTATGTATGAATAAATTTATATTATTAATAAATATAATATGTTTGACATTGACTATTAATGGTCAAAAGGCATCATTACGCGGTAATGTCTACAACAAACTTACTGGCGAACCCATGAGTTTTGCCAGCGTTTTCCTTAAGGGCACTCAGTTGGGAGACGTCTCTGACAATCTCGGATTCTTTAATATTTCGTCTATCCCTGCCGGGGAATATACCCTTGTTATATCTTATCTTGGCTTTGATACCCTTAATATTCCCATGAGTATCAGAGGAAATCAAATTATCAACAAGCAAGTTTATATGACGGAGTCCACTACCTTGCTTGGAGAAGTCAGTATTTCCGGAAAGAAGCAGCAGGCAAGGACGGAGGTCAAAATTTCTTCGCTCACAGTGACTCCTCAGGAGATCAAAGCCTTGCCCTCTACAGGAGGGGAAGCTGATATTGCACAATATCTGCAAATTATTCCCGGTGTTGTGAGTACAGGTGATCAGGGAGGCCAGATTTACATTCGCGGAGGATCGCCAGTTCAAAACAGGATACTATTGGATGGGATGACCATATTTAATCCGTTTCACTCCATAGGTTTGTTTAGCGTATTTGAGACGGAAGCAATCCGTTCAGTTGATGTTTTAACCGGTGGATTTCCAGCAGAATTTGGCGGTCGTGTATCTGCCATAGTTGACATTAAAACCAGGGAAGGAAATAAAACCAGGACATCGGGTCTTGTTTCTGCCAGTCCATTTTTAGCAAAAGCCCTGATTGAAGGGCCGATTATACCATTTTCAGAGACTGGAAAGGGTAGTACTTCTTACCTGTTTACTGGAAAGACTTCGTTTATAGATCAAACTTCATCTGCTCTATACAAATATGCACTCGACACATCAGCAGAAAACCTTCCTTTTAAGTTCCAGGATTATTTTGGAAAAATAAGCACGGTTTCCTCGAATGGAAGCTTTTTTAATTTGTTTGGATTTAGTTTTAATGATAAAGTGCAGTATACCGGATTAGCTGATCTGGACTGGAACTCTATTGGCTTTGGTACAAACTTCAAGCTGATCCCTGCAAATAGCAGCTTAATTGTAGGAGGAAATATTGCCTACTCTAAATATCTAATTACACTCAATGAGATTAATGAATCACCACGAACAAGTCAACTGAAAGGTCTGCAAGCAAATTTCGATTTTACATATTTTGGCAACAATTCAGAATTCCGGTATGGTATAGAATTCAATGCCAATTCAACTGATTTTAAGTTTGCAAATTTTAAAAACATCACTATAAACAAGGAAGAAAACAATACTGAACTCGCGGGTTACTTCAAATTCAGAAAAGTTCTTGGAAACTGGGTTATAGATCCAAGCCTGCGTCTACAGTATTATGCTTCTTTAAAAACGACTGCCTTGGAACCGCGTTTTGGCATTAAATACAATGTGAGTGAAGTATTTCGTATTAAAAGTGCAGGAGGATTATATACGCAAAGCCTCATGAGTTCTGTCAGCGAGCGAGACATAGTGAACCTGTTTGTGGGTTTTATCACGAGTCCTGATTTGATTAAAGCGAGTCATGCAGTTCTCGGATTTGAATATGATATACGTGACAATATAGACCTTAACGTTGAAACGTACTATAAAGATTTCAACACCCTCTACAATTTAAACCGAAACAAAAGAACAGTAACCGAATCCGATTACAGCAAGGAAACCGGAGAGGCATATGGTATAGACTTTTTACTAAAAACAAAATGGGTTGACTGGAGTATCTGGTTGGGATACAGCTTGGGTTTTGTAAACCGTGATGATGGGACACAGCAATTTCCGGCATTGTTTGACCGAAGACATAATGTGAATCTCGTAATTGACTACCAATTCGGTGCTAGAAAGCTCTGGGAAGCTGGAATTAGGTGGAACCTGGGTAGTGGTTTTGCATTTACAAAAATTCAAGGATTTTTTGAGGATAGCAAAATTCCAAAAGGACTGGAAACCGTTTTTGGCATAGAAAACGCTCCTATTGGAGTGATTTATGCTGATAAAATTAACTCCGGGAGATTGCCCTATTACCACAGGCTGGATGTCTCCATTAAAAGAAAATTCCCCATAACAAAAAATATGTTTTTTGATGTAACAATGGCAGTAACCAATGCCTATGACAGAAAAAATATATTTTATTTTAATGTCATTGAAAACAGGAGGGTGAACCAATTGAGAATACTACCATCAATGGTCGCTGCATTTCACTTTTAGCGAGTATTGCAAAATCTGAGATAAGTTTCAACGGCATCAAGTCTGACAGGTGGCAGGTTCCAGTATCTTGAACTCAGGTAATTGATAATGTTGCAAATCTCAATGTCGCTTAATTGACCGAAAGCAGGCATTCGTATTTCAGGCAATGGCTGGTGCAAAGTATCTGTGCCATTCCTAATTAAACAGACATACTTTAGTCGAAGCTCCTCACTCACAATCTTGTCTTTCAATGAGGGGTAAAGCTTCACAAAACCCTCAGCCATTGAGCCGTGACAGGTTTCACAATGCCTTTGATACAGAGCTTGTCCTTCCTTAAATGTCTCCGTAGACATTTGACAGGTAAGATAAAAGAAACTTGAAAATAGAAATAAGTAATACGGTAACTTATTCACTTTTAAGTTGTTCGATATCTTTAATAAATCGAGTGACATCTTTTTCATCTGTGCCCAGACAATAAGAACGAATATGACGCTCCCTATCAACAAGTAAAAGCCACCCGCTATGGTCAAATCCACCGGCTGAAGTAGAATCTTCAAGTGCAACGCTCATATATTTTGGCGGCACTCTGGCAAGTTCATCTTTATCAGGCATACGCAGCAAATGAAAGTTCGTGTTAGAAATTCCCAGCTTATCGAAATAATGCTTTAAACGGGGAACGGAATCATTTCTGAAATCAATACTAAAATTGAGAAACTGTATATCTGAATCCTGGCCAAAATGATCTGATAAACGCTTCATACTTTTTATTGTTTTTGGACAAATCGTCGGACAGGATGTAAAAAAGAAATTGGCTATATGAATTTTTCCTTGAAGGAAATTGGAGTCAACCACCATCCCAAATTGATTTTGATATGCAAAATTCGGGGTTTTTGCAATTTCAGTTTTGCCGTTGACTACTTCGCGAAAACCCAGAACCGGTAACTTTTCATGCCCACAACCAATGATCAAAATGAATAGGCAAGTAATGGAAGCTAACTTCATAAAATAAGAAAATTAATCAGGATTTTACAATGAGACCATCTTTCATGTATAAGGAATATTCAGACTTTTGAGCAATTTCACGATCATGAGTAACAAGTAAAACAGTCATATTCAGCTCTTGTCTGAGTTCCATAATTAAACGCAATACGGTTTGCGCATTTTCTCTATCCAGGTTTCCAGTTGGTTCATCTGCTAATAAAAGAGAGGGCTTGTTGATCAATGCCCTGGCAAGCGCAACTCTTTGCTGCTCTCCACCTGATAGTTCACCGGGCTTGTGATGCATTCTGCTTTCAAGTCCCAGGCGCTCTAAAAGTATCTTAGCTTCTTTATGAAGTTCAGTTTGATCTCGTTTTGCAATATATCCCGGTAGAGCAGTATTTTCCAGAGCGGTAAACTCGGGTAAAAGATGGTGAAATTGAAAAATGAAACCGATGTGGCCATTTCTAAAGCTAGCCAGGTCTTTAGGCGATGATTTGGAAATATCCTGACCAAACAGATGAAGAATACCGGAATCGGCTTTTTCAAGGGTCCCGATAATATGCAATAAAGTACTCTTCCCTGCACCAGATGCACCAAGTATACTAACGAATTGACCTTTCTCAAGTTTAAGGTCAACGCCTTTAAGTACCTCGAGCTTTTGAAACTTTTTAGTTATGCCTTGACATTCAATTATATACATTGCGCAAATCGAGTTAGGTGCATACAAAGAAATTATATACAAAGGTAGATTAAGCTTGTTGAAATAATTTATCCAAATATTCAGTTAGATACTTGATTTGCCTTTCAAAATTGTACGGTAACCTTAATTTTGCACGGTTTTAACTTTTGTCTGAGTAATACGCATGAAGATTCTTCAGCTCTGTAAGAAATTTCCTTATCCTGCGAAGGATGGTGAGTCGATTGCTATTCTGCAATTGGGTAAATCACTATCAGATGCCGGATGCGAGCTTAGTTTGCTTGCCATGAATACGACGAAGCACTTCGTAGAATTTAATGGAAGTGTACCTGAAGAGATTCGGTATTATTCTGAAATCCATAGTATAGAAGTTGACAACAGGATCAGTTTTAAAGATGCATTTCTGAATTTGTTCACGGATGAATCCTACCATATTAGCCGGTTTGTTTCAGAAGATTTCAGAGCAAAGCTCATCGATTTATTGAATAAAAATGATTATGATATCATACAATTGGAGACTCTTTACCTGGCACCTTTTATAGAAGATATCAAGGAACATTCCAAAGCGCTTATTGTATTAAGAGCTCACAATATTGAACATGAAATCTGGTCCCGCATATCAAATACGATTCGGTTCTTGCCTAAAAAGATGTATTTAAAATACCTTAGTGAGAAACTTAAGAATTTTGAGATCCGAATTCTGAATAACTATGATTATTTAGTAGCCATTACAGAGCGCGATTTAAACCATTTTAAATCTCTGGGTTATAAAAATGGTTGTATGGCGAGTCCAGTTGGAATTCAATTAAAGGATTACAATCCGGATTATTCCGCATTTGATAATCTCCTGGCTATTTCTTTTATTGGATCACTTGATTGGATGCCTAATTCAGAATCGCTAAAATGGTTCTTAAAAGAAGTTTGGCCTTTAATTCATGAGAAATTTCCAAACTTAAGTTTTCATTTTGCGGGTCGCAATGCACCTCCTTACTTTAGTCAATTAAATCTCAATAAGGTGTTTTATCACCCTGAAATACAAAATGCGAAAGCCTTTCTTTTAAAATATCCGGTACTAGTAGTACCCGTTATGGCAGGTTCAGGAATACGTGTCAAAATTTTAGAAGCTATGGCTCTTGGCAGGGTTGTAATCACTACTTCCATTGGCCTGGAGGGGATTCCTGCACATCATATGAAAGAAGTGATCATTGCAAATTCTGTTGAAGATTTTATCGCAAGTCTTGACTACTGTGAAGCGAACTATAATAAATTGAAGCAAATAGGCGAAAATGCCCGGAACTTTGTTTTGGAGCATTTTAATAGCGATACTTTGGGAATACAACTTGCCAAAACGTATCAGAATTTACTGCATGATCATTCCAATCCAGAATAAGTCATTATAAATGCCAGTATTTTTTCAGATACTTTGGGCTGCAGCCTCATTTTTATTGATTTATACCTATTTTTTGTACCCGCTATTTCTTCTTATTATTAAATCTGTTAGCTCTCGTCAAGACAAAGCAGGCGCAGAAAGCAAGAAGTTGCCATTGATAAGCTGTATAATTTCTGTTTACAATGAAGAGTTGATTATTTCCCAAAAACTTCAATCCATTTTGGATTCAGATTACCCGAAAGAATTGCTACATATATTTATAGGATCAGATGGCTCGACGGATGAATCCAATAACATTATTCAGTTATTTCGTGATGAATACAACTGTGTACATATTTATATATATGAATCCCGTAATGGCAAAAGTACAATTATTGATCACTTAACGCGTGAGGCCTTGCGGATGCATTCCCCATCTGAAAATCACATTTTAGTTTATACGGATGCGAATGTTTTATTTGAAAAGGATACACTAAGGCAACTTGCAAATTCTTTTTCCGACAAGCAAGTCGCAGTGGTTGATTCTAGAATTATTCAAAAGGGAATCCGCAAAGATGGAATCAGCCAATCTGAAAAGGATTACATGAGCCTGGAAATTCAGCTAAAATATATTGAAGGACAGTTATGGGGAATGTCCATGGGTGCCTTTGGTGGTTGCTACGGATTGCGATCGACCTATGCAATACACTTACCAAAGGAAATCATTGTGGATGACTTTTATATTTCCATGCATGCTATGTTATCCGGGGGCAAGTGTATTACCAATCTGGATGCAAAATGCTATGAGAACATCCCTAATCAATTTGAAGAAGAATTTAAACGAAAACAGCGAATTTCATCCGGTAATTTTCTGAATCTCTCTTTATTTACTAAATTGAACTTAAAGTGGAGACCTGGACTTTATTTTGTTTTTATATCTCATAAAGTTCTTAGATGGTTTGGGCCTGTTCTGATCATCGTTCAAATTCTTTCTTCTATGATTCTCGCTTTCATGTCTTTTCCTTTTTTTACGTTTATTAGTTATCTGAATTTTGTAAGTATAGTGATTCTCCCAATTACGGATATAATTCTTCGCCGACTTGACATCCATCTGCGTGTTTTAAGGGGATGGCGATATTTTATTACAATGAATATTGCATTATTTTGTGGACTGATTCTGTATTTGAAAGGATTAAACCAAAGTACCTGGGAGCCACCTAAAAGATTGATTTAATATGAACGAATTTCATCCAATAGAAGAAGCCATCAGAGAATTTCGTCAAGGCAATATTCTAATAGTCGTTGACAACGAGGATCGCGAGAATGAAGGGGACTTCATTTGTGCGGCAGAGACCATTACTCCTCAAATCGTTAATTTTATGGCAACTCAGGGCAGAGGATTGCTATGCGTGCCTCTAGAAGAAAACCGCGCAGATGAATTGAATCTTCCTTTAATGGTGCGAAACAATACATCTCTTCATGAAACGGCATTTACGGTCTCGGTAGACTTAATAGGCAATGGCTGCAGCACCGGGATTTCAGCATATGATCGTTCCCTTACTATTCGGGCTCTAGCAGATAAGAAATTTATTGCCAGTGACTTTGCAAGACCGGGACATATTTTTCCTTTGAGGGCCAAGGCAGGTGGTGTATTACAAAGAGCCGGACATACAGAAGCGGTCATTGATATGGCGAAATTAGCTGGATTGCAGCCATCAGGAGCCCTGATAGAAATTCTAAATGAAGACGGTTCTATGGCAAGGCTTCCACAATTAATGGAAAAAGCACAGCAGTTTGGACTAAAAATTATTTCAATTCACGATTTAGTTGAATACAGGCTTCGAAGTGAAAAGTTAATAAGAAGAGAGGGAACACATCACGTGCGTATTTTGAAATCAGAATATTCCATTATTCAATATAAGCAATTGAATACCGGTGATCTTCATATTGCTTTCGTAAAAGGTACCCCAACTCCAGCTGAAACTTGTGTAGTGCGTGTACAACATGCAGACACTTTTGCGGAACTCGTAGATGTCGTGATAAACGGAGCTGATGCCTATCTGATGAGGGCATTTCATATACTAGACAAATATCCGAACGCAGTTTTGTTACTCCTTTCTAATTCAACACAGGCAAATGACCCCTTATCTCGGATTGAGAATAGGGCTTCAAATATCATGTCGCGGCCGGAACAGGAGCAAAGAGAAATTGGTATTGGTTCCCAGATATTAAGGGATTTAGGCGTTGGTAAAATGAATATAGTCTCTAATGCTCCAAAGAAGACAATTGGCTTGCAAGCTTATGGCCTGGAAATAATTAGCTATACAGCTTTGAACTAATTCTGGTAATTCAAAATCTTGGCAACATCAATGTCTCGGTTTCCTGAGCTTCACCATAAAGACTTAGACTAATTTCAAAGGAATGACTTGGAGCTTTGTATTTAAGTGCGTCATGAATACCGAAGTCATATTGTATTCCTATTACCATATTTGTTAATTCAATACCCAATTGAAATCCTATATCTGCAGGGGTGATACCTTGATTACTTTTCACAAGACGACTGGAAATTCCTCCGTGAAACGCTGTTTCATTTAGCTGGTAAAAAGTCTTCCTATACGTCAAGCCGGTAAGAATAATAGCATGAGGACCTTGGGCAGAGTACATAAGTTTTGGATAGAGTTCCTCTGTATTTGTAAGCTTACACAGGAAATTCATAATTACATTGAATTGATTTAATGCAATATTTGAATTCTCTCCATTGTAATCTTTATTTTTAAAATCCTGATAGAACGAGAGATCCGGGCTAAACAATTTTTGAATAGAAAAGCCCGTTCGAAAACCAAGTTTTTTGGAGAATTGCATCCTGTATTGCAAACCCGCTTTTAATGAAGGCTTAGAGTGAATATTAGAGGGTAATAACTCATTTGTTGGATTGTTATATTTGCTAATTCCATCGAACTGGTCTTCAAAATATATATTGTCGTAATTTACTGATCTTTGAGTCACACCAAATGAAAAAGCACCGGTTAAAAAACTTTTATTAAATTTATTTAGCAGTTTATGATAGGCGATGCTTAAACTTATTTCGTTGCTATTCCAATCATAGATTTGAGCTCTGTCAGTAATAAAGTTCACATTTGCTGCAATGTAATCGTTTAGGAGATCTGCCGGACCTAGATGGAATTTAATATCTGCAGCTATGGACAGGCTGGTTAAAGGTCTGTCTTGCAAACCAACCCATTGATTTCTGTACATCGAGTTCACTTTAAATTCACCAGGAAAGCTCCCGGCAAAAGCAGGATTGTAATATGCCGCGATTGAGTTAAATTGAGAAAAATTAACATCCTGACCTTGAAGTTCCGTCAAGAGAAGGTATAATAAAATAAAAAAGAAAGGCATTTTCATTGGAAAAACTCTTTCAACAAAGGTACCATTATTGGCCTATATTTACTTTATGATTTACAGACTCAATTTGCCAAACATTGCAGTGAGAGTGCAGTCTTCGCATAAATCTGAAATGCTGAATCAGCTTCTCTACGGAGAACAATTTACGATACTGGAGAAGCAGAATAATTGGCTGTTTGTAAAATCCTTGCACGATGATTATTGTGGTTGGATAGATTTAGAAGAATATTATTATAAAGCTGATTCTTCAGATCTGTTAAGCTTTTACACCGTGATTGAATCTGGTATGTTGCAACATATTAATACTGCAATTCGCCTTTCGTTTGGAAGCCTGTTGACTCAAGAGGAAATTTCACATTTTAAAGGAAAATATTGCAAGGCCCTAAATATTGATGACGCATTCGAATGTGTTTTTAGAAATTTTGCCGGCAGTCCTTATCTCTGGGGTGGGCGTCTATGTACAGGTATAGATTGTAGCGGACTTGTTCAGTTGTTTGCCAGGATTATGGCATTCCGTTTACCAAGAGACGCAAAGGATCAGGCTCTATATGGCTTGGATGTTCATCTGAATGAAATAGTTCCCGGCGACCTGCTCTTTTATAAAAATTCTTTAAATGAAATTGTTCACGTCGGAATCGCAATAAACCAACATGAACTAATACATGCCTCGTATTGTGTGCACAAAGACAGTTATGACGAAAAAGGAATCTGGAATGAAAAAGCAAAGGCGTATTCGCATGTTTATTCACATGCAAAGCGAATTATAAAGCTCTGATTACATCGTATTTAGTAATAACATGGTAATTTCCGGATTGATCTTTTGTCAAAATTCCAGGAACCTTCTCTGAAAAATAACGATTGATCATACTTAATGGAGTATCCAATGGTACCAAGGGCATCGGGTCGGTCATAATTTGCTTTATTTCGTTTTCGGTATGCTGCAATGGGTTTTCCAAAATATAACTAAGCAACATGGTTTCAGAAACCGTCCCAATTAAGTTTTCACCCTCCATTACAGGTACTTGAGAAATATCGTGTTCTTTCATTAATGCCAGTACACTTCGCACTTTTTCATTCGGAGTTATATAGAAAAAGCGTTTATCCGATTTTGCCCGCACTAAATCAATTAGGGTAATCTCTTTTTGGAGAAAGCCTCTTTCGCGCATCCAATCATCGTTGTAAATTTTACCAATATAACGACTTCCATGGTCGTGAAAAATAAGAACAACCACGTCTTCAGGCTTTAAGAGATTTTTCAATTGATGTAGACCTGCGAGCGCAGAACCCGCTGAATATCCAAGTAAAATTCCTTCTTCCCGGGCGAGCCTCCTAGCATAAAGTGCGCCATCTTTATCAGAAACTTTCTCAAACAGATCGATCAGTTCAAAGTCCACATTTTTTGGAAGAATATCTTCTCCGATTCCTTCAGTAATGTAGGGGTAAATTTCATTCTCATCAAAAATACCGGTCTCCTTATATTTTTTAAATACCGAACCGTATGTATCAATTCCCCAAATCTTTATTTCCGGATTTTGCTCTTTTAAATAACGTGCCACACCTGAAATAGTACCTCCTGTTCCAACGCCAACAACCAGGTGAGTTATGCGACCTTCCGTTTGTTTCCAAATCTCAGGACCTGTTGATTCATAATGAGCCTGTGCATTAGATAAATTGTCATATTGATTACACCAAAATGAATTAGGTATTTCTTTACTTAGTTTTTCTGCTACAGAATAATAGGATCGGGGGTCGTCCGGAGATACATTTGTGGGACATACGATGACGTCGGCACCTAATGCCTTTAGCATATCAAGTTTTTCTTTCGACTGTTTATCAGAAGTCGTAAAAATGCACTTGTAACCTCTAACACAAGCTACTAAAGCCAGTCCCATTCCCGTATTTCCACTTGTACATTCTATAATGGTTCCGCCAGGTCTCAATTTTCCACTAGATTCAGCATCATCCACCATTTTTACAGCCATACGGTCTTTAATGGAGTGTCCTGGATTAAAAGTTTCTACTTTCGCTAGAACCAATGCAGGAATATCATCTACTACTTTTGAGAGACGAATAAGAGGCGTATTGCCTATTGTTTGTAAAATATTTTGGTAGTAATTCATCATAAGAAATGCCAAAGGTACTTCTTTTTAATTGTACCTTAATTGAACGAAAAAACGATGATCCACAGCACCTAGCAATTTCGCAACTTCTTGGGATACAATAACTTGTATGTTCTTTTCATAAACGGGGGGAATGCGGCCAATTACTTTCGCGAGGACTTTTCTATTCAGAACGGGGTTTGTAAGTTCAATGTATGAATCCATTTCCGCCTCATTGTGCAAAACAAACAAACGGCCAGAACCCATTGCTTTTGTTTCACTTAAGGCAAGACCATTCGTATTCTTGTGAAATTCAAGGGCTAATGTGTCCTCCATTGATGTATTCGACAAGGATTCAGTCAGATCTAATTTTGGACTTTCAATAGCAGCTACAGGCTTCAAATAGCCCATTAAGAGAACTTGACCTTTTCGAATTTGATCCGATTTAAGCTTATTAATAGCTTTGAAAGTAGACAAAGGATAGCCACAAATTCGTGTGCTAAGATGGTAAAGCAAGTCCGAAGATTCTACCTGGTATCTTACAGGGATTGAACCTGAAATAGAATCTGCACTCAGCAACTGCGGATTTAAGGGAATTCGCAATTCTTGACCTGGGCGTAAGATTTTTGAAAGATATGCTTGATTCCAACGTGTCAGATCATCTATTGGAAGTCTGTACATTCTTGCAATGGAATATAAGCTTTCGGATTTATCCACCTGGTGAGTGAATAGAAAAACACCGGACGTATCCTTCCTTAGGATCAAAAGGGGATAATTGCTTTGGGAATTTATATAAAAAAATGGGCTAAAACTCAGTAAAAGCCAGCAAATTTGTAGCTTATATATGTAAATAAATTTCATAGAAAATTGTAATCTAAAGACAAATATATTATAATTAATTCTAATATAATATGTATAAGGACAAAAAGCTGATTGGAATGATACCCGCCAGGTTAGCTTCTTCCAGGTTGCAGGGTAAGCTCTTGAAAAAAATAGGGGAACATTCCATTATTAAAAGAGTCTATTTCCAATGCAAAAAATCAAAGTTTCTTGATCATGTCGCTGTTATTACGGACCACGAGGATATTTATAATCATGTGAAATCCTTCGGTGCTGATGTACAAATGAGTCATTCGAATCATCTCAGTGGCACTGATCGAATAGGAGAGGCCGCTTTTCATTACGATGCGTATGATTACGTGATTAACATCCAGGGTGACGAACCTTTCATTTCTCCAGTAGCTATTGATAATTTGGTTAAAGAACTTATCGATCAGAATGCTGCAATTGGAACTCCGGTATGCAAATTTGAAAATAAGGAAGAAGTTGCGAATCCCAATTTAGTAAAAGTGGTCAGGTCTAAAGAAAAGTATGCTTTATATTTCTCCAGAGCGGTTATTCCATTTCAACGCGATTTGCAACCGGATTCAGAATACTGTAATTACTGGAGACATATTGGAATGTATGCATTTCAACGTTCAGTTCTGCTGGAATTGACAAAATTGCAAGTTTCGGAAATTGAACAATGTGAGATGCTTGAACAGCTAAGATGGCTTGACAATGGCTTCCGCATTCTCACTGTGGAACAAGATCATCCAATACCGGGTATTGACACTGAGGAGGATTTAGTAAGAGCTATTCAGTTCGCAACGATCCACAATTTATAAATATTCAACTCAGGAAATCTGCATGAAAGTATAATGGCAGTAAATCGGAAGCTGAATTAAACACAATGCATTTCTTATCCGGTTGTCCTATTATTACTTCATATGGCTGACCATTTTGTTTTTCAAATTCTACCATAACCTGTCTGCAAAATCCGCAGGGAGAAGCAGGGAGGCTGCCAGTATTTAGTGCTTTCAGGGTGCTGACCGCCATTTGAATTATTTTCCTGTCAGATCTCATATTTCCAAATTGGTATAAAGCGGCTCTTTCAGCACAAATACCACATGGAAAGGATGCATTCTCCTGATTACAGGAACCTATGGTAGTGCCATCACTTAACAACAAAGCACAACCAACAGCAAAATTTGAGTAGGGTGCATAAGCTTGTATGGCTGCTTCATATGCACTGTTTAATAGCTCTTCTGAATCCGTTTCTAATAGATTAGACTGTTCATAAAGCCGATATTTTATTATAAGCTCCACTGCACTCATTCGACTATTGATTCACTGAAAAAGATTTTTTAATAGTATTATTCTTAGTAATGATAGAAAGATAATGCATGCCGTTGACTAGCTTAGAAGTATTTAGGTTGTAATAATTTGGGCCTGCTAATGCTTGTTCAGAATATTCCGTTTCTATTCTGCCGTATGCATCTGTTATCTGGATGCGTATGGTTTCTGAAATGCCCACGTGATTATAATCAAAGAACAGGACTCCGGCAGTTACCGGATTAGGATAAAGTGATACCGGATTACTTGATGCATAACTGTTAGTGATACTTACACTGGGAGAATAAACAGTGGTTTTATTAGGCCCAATTGCTTTAATGCGGATGCTTTCTTCAGAGTTGACAACATTACTTAAAGATAAACTATAACTTCTTGGTGTAGAACTTTGACTAGTTGCTTTTACTACTCCAACAGAATCATAGTGAATGTTGTCTCTAGTTTTTTGAATTATAAAATGAGATACATTATTTTCGTATGAAGTTGAAAAGGAAACTAAAGATCGGCCACCACTATTTTGTAACTGCACAGCATTAAATTTTGTGAACACTGATGCTTTTATACTAATTCCATATCCTGTATTGGCAAGGGATGCGGTAAGCAGGTCCAATGAATAGATACCATTCGAATTTAAGACATATGTATATTTTCCTATCGTGGGTTTTGCATTGGATTTGTATGCTGTAAATTGTTCTTTGCCAGTATTTTCATGATTGGTTTCCGGATTTATGTTCCCCGGTTCAGATATTTGAAATAACTGTACACTATCCATGATACTGCTGCCAGGTATATTTTGAAGATCTGCCAAATCTGATTTATTTAAATAGTATCGAACTATTATTGGTGTTTTAATGGGATTAGTAGTCTTAATTGTCCAAAACTTATTACCCACATAAAATTGTGTACCCCGATCTACATAGCTTGCCGTAATCTGAGTCGCATCACCCGAACCGTAATTTTTTGTGCTGTTTAATCGAAGAGTAAAGGCGGAGTCTCCTATATGGCCTATGTTGTTTCCCTTTGTATCGATGGATAAAAGAAGAATATCATCGCTGGGAGATGCGGTATTATTATCAAAATAATAATGAGTGTAAACGCCATCATTACATTCCACATTTGCAGTTATCTCCACATTGGGTGTAGAAAGAGTATTGTTTTCAGGTATATATGAACTTAAGCATGAAGAATTCTTTATGGTAGTCCTGATGAGTTCGCCAGGTTCTCTACCAAAACCGGAAAGAAAATCAATTCCAGGCATTCCTTTTAAATAGCAATAGCTCATCAAAGTACCTTTTTCGGGAATTCCGGGAGATGCACAACTGCCTTCTAATTTTGCACAATTATCTATGGCCTTATTTTTCGCTACGCCCCACACACATGCATGAGTATGACGTGAGCTGAATACATGTCCAAGTTCATGAGTGGCCATAAAAACATCCCAACTGTAGAAAGGAACATTTGAAAAAGAGCCATATACGTTTGCATAGGCATACGAATAAGATGAATTGCATATTGTGTTTATATACGATATTCCTCCTAACGGGGCTTCGTTATTTTTTTGATAGCCTGATAAAAGAAGTTTTACTTGTTTAGCTGAATTAGGATATTTTTTTCTAAATGTTTCAAGGTCAGTACTTGCACTAATATGGCTAAAGTTATCTTCAGTAATGTGAATATTGATTTGCGATAACATGATTGTGATACCTTCTCTTTTATACAAGGTATGCACATTGTTAAAAAGACCAATAATATAGTTACTTACTGCTTGAATATTTTTGTTGAATCTCAAATACAAATCATAGTCCGCATCAACACTGATTCCAATTTTTTTGCAGTTATCTCCGAGGCGATAGTCTAAAGCAACATTTGATTCAAAATATTGCAAGTAATCATCGGTTTGACAGGATGAATGAAGACGATCGTAATTTAATTCCTTTTCATCAACAAAAACGCATCTTCCCTCATTTGCGTTTTCGCCCTTTAATGGCAGAATACTTAGTTTGGTCCCCTCCTCATCATATACCATACCATAGACTTCATTTTGAAAGAGGCTTAAAGTACTAAATCCGGATTTTCCATCTTCCGGAATTCCTTTTAGCTGAATACCCTTTTGTATGGATATGGATTCAGCACCATTTTCAGTAAGAAGTCGAGCTTCAAATTCCGGATCAAAAAAATCATACTCTGTATAAATATACTTTTTGTATATATTTTCTGCAATGGGAATAGGTATGGCCCTTATAGGTTCAAATCCATTTGCAATATTTGAGAGACTTGATAATTTAAGGTCGTATGTTTTAAATTTACTTAGTAATTCTTGCTTATTTGTAATTTTAGATTTTATAAAAATATTTTCAGAACGGATGTGTTCCGAAGTTTTCATACTTTCAATCATGAAAGGATCCCTGGCTTGAGAGTAACAAGGTGACAAAGCAAAAAAGGATAGCAGCTGCAGTGATACGAAAAGGGTCCATTTTACTTGAACAAAACGCAAGTATTCAAGGCAATTCAATTCTCTCAGTAATTTAGACATATTATATATTTTTATAATACGTAAATGACAAAACAAGAACTGTGCCAGATATTAGCTTTAAGTCTTAATAAGGACGTTAATAAACTGTATATCAACAGCATAGCAAATCATATATGGCATAAAATTCAAAGCAAATCAGATTGGATTTCTTTCGATAAATACGAGTTGGCTGATCAACTTTGGTTTCAATTGTGGCTAGAAAAAATCCGGCAAGGCTATCCTGTTCAATACATTACAAGTTCCGCACCCTTTATAGATTTGGATCTTGAAGTTGGGCCCGGGGTGCTCATACCGCGCCCAGAGACCGAAGAATTAGTTTATTGGATTCATGAGATGCACAGGAATGATCAAAATCTAAAAGTGTTGGATATTGGTACGGGAAGCGGTTGCATTGCAATATATTTAAAGAAACAACATCCTGATTGGGAAATTAGGGCAATTGATATTTCAACCGAAGCACTTGACTATGCAAAACAAAACGCCAGGAATAATCAGTGTAATATTGAATTTCAAATTTGTGATTTTCTAAACGACAAGGACTTGATTAAAGGCAATTTTAACTTGATTGTCTCAAATCCACCTTATATTTCAAAAAACGAAATAGCAGAAATGGACCGCAGTGTGCTGCAATTTGAACCTGAAATAGCATTATTTCCTTCAGGGCCTGATCCGGATATTTTCTATAAAAAAATTGCAGACTATGCTTCAAAAAATTTAGTAAAGCAAGGTAGTATTTACGTAGAACTCAACGAATTCAGGTATAACGAAGTTGGTTTAGCTTTTCGAAATTCGGGATTTACTAAATTAGAATTTCGAAGAGATATAGAAGGTAAAACAAGAATGCTAAAAGTCCAATTTTAACTTCAAGGTAGAAAAAACCTTTTCTTTATGCCGTCAGGGGTTGTCAGTATATATAATCCTGTTGGATTTAATCTGGCATCTATAGTTTTGTTTATAATGTGGTATATACTCATTCTTCCATCTATTCCTGTTAGATAACATTTTTCTGTAAGTTGCGGTAAAAACACAGATGTTTCGCCCAAAGGCCCTCTTATTATTACCTGCTCGATTTTAGTAGAAAATTTTTCCTGAATACTTGTCGCTGTATTTTGAGGCCTTTTCACAGAATATACGCCGTATCCATGTGTAAAGAGAATAAGCTCATCATTTGACGGGGTGTATTTGATGTCATATACCGGAACCATATCATAGGGATGATCGTTAAATGCCTGCCAATGTTCTCCACCATCAAAGCTAACAAAAAGGCCTAGATCACAACCAGCATACAATTGACCTTTAACAGCAGGGTCAATTAGTATGACATGAAATGGAACTTCCGGCAACCCTTCATTTCTGCAGAACTCCCAATTGTTTCCATCATTAGTAGATTCTAAAATTCCTGCCCGACCATAGTTTCCCAATGCCATGTACCAATGTTTCGGAACAAGCGGATCAGATTGGATCGCCCGGATATAGCGACTTTGTTCCGGATAGTTCTGTCGCACTATAGCTTGGCGCTCCTCAGTATATTCATAAAGGCTGCCTGTGCTATTAGAAGGTGAAAAACATGCAATTAAGTATCTTTTTGGGTTCCACTTATCTTGTGCTATTGTGACGGTTTTTTCCCCAAATTGAGTGTACGATATTTTTTTCCAGGATTTTCCGTCATCGTGACTCGTCCACAATTGATCACCGCCTGACAAAATTGTACCTGGCAAATTGCCATTTATAATAAATGGCGAGACAAATCCAGCATTTGTATTAGGTGCAATCAATTCAGTAGTTGATTGTCCAAAATCTTTACTTATATAAAGATTCTGAAATTGGGATGAAATATACAATACTGAATCTTCATAGGGATGAAACGCATTAAAAGTACCATCTCCAAGGCCTATGCTTTGCCAAATTCCTGAATCTCTGTAAAGAGCTGTCTTATTATCCTGCAAACCGCCCAGTATATATTTTGCGCGATCATCTGTACTGCCTGTATAAAATTGCGTTGACACATAACCGGAGTTACATGAAACCGTAGTATTTCCGAAATCATTAGAGCGAAATAAACCTCCATCAGTTAAAAAATACACTTTCTTAGGATCTAATGGGTTCGATAGGATGTCATGAAAATCGGCATGTACTTTGACTTTCTTATAGACTAGATTGTATAATTTATTTCCTGTACCACTTGAATCATAGTATAAGTCCACTCCTCCCATCAGCAATTTTGATGGGTCATCTTTTTTTAAAAGAAGTCCATTCGCATACCATCCCTGATGTTCACATACATCCTTTGTTGGAGTCCAATACGAAGTTTTGTCAAATCGGTCTATGGTACGTAAAATGCCTATGGATTGGAAACTATCTGCAAAAGCTGCCACAACCTTCTCCGGATTCTCTTTGCATATATCGATCATAATTCGTCCCTGTAAATGATCGAGGTTTGCTGAACTTAATTTTATCCAAGAATTGCCACTATTTTCTGACTTATATAGGCCTGTTTTTGATTGCCCTATACCACCAATGCCGGCATAAAGTATGTCAGGCCACTCAGGGTCAATTTCTAAATCCGTTACAAGACAGGAATCAAGTACCTTTTCCCAATGTAAACCGGCATCATCCGATCTCATTACTCCCATTGTGCCGGCTATAAAAACCTGATCATTATTGTGAGGATTTATACAGATTTTCCAAATGCACGAAGAGGGTTCTTCGATTAAGTCCAGTGACAAGTTCCATGTTTTCCCACCATCTCGTGTTTTTAATAACCCAATTCCTCTGGAACCTCTTAGAGTCCTTGTAACAACTCCACCCGTATTATTTTGATAGGTATATGTTTCTCCGGTCCCTACATAGATAATATTGGGATCCGCATCGTGGATAGATATAGCGGATATCGCCTGAACGGGATACCCTAAAGGAACATGATTCCAGGCATTCTGTCCAATGCCTCCTGATTTGGAATGCCATAAACCGGAACATGCGGAACCCATCCATAATTCAGATGTATCCTTTGGACTTATACCCAGACAAAGTGTTCTTCCATAAATATTATCGGGTCCCAGGAAACGCCAGGGCAGGTTGTTTGGCGTTCGATTTTCTAATCCATTTTTACGTTTTGTCGTTAAATAATTTCGATAAAATAACAATCCCTCATTAAAATTGCGATCAGCCTGTTCAAATTGAAATTTCCATTTTAAATATTCATAACTGGAGTTGGCCTCATTTTCAGGATTGGAAGTATTTAGGCCACTACAAGAAAATTCAAATAATAGGCTTATTAAAAGCACAAATGGAAATATAAAACATATGACAGCTTTAATCTGAAATCTGATGCTCATCCTCCGCTACGCTTTGCATTTTTAAATCCAATGCTGTGAAGGTAGTCAACAATTTTATTGACTTGATCCCCTTGTATCAGTATTTCACCATCTTTTACTGAGCCACCAACGCCGCATTTTTGCTTTAAGGTTTTGCATAAATCCGCCATATATTCAGGGTTTGAGTCTAAGCCTGTAATTCGGCTTACTAATTTTGAAGCTTTTAATCTATCTAAATGGACCCTAAGTTTTAGATTCTTGTCAATAGTTAATGTTATTTTGTCTGTATTGCCTTCAACCGGTTGAATATTTTCATGGAGTGAATTATCATTTGGATCAATAAATTGTTTTAAATCTTCTAATGAACTAAAGCTGTTCTTAATTTTTGCCATAATTTACATCTCATTTACAGAGTTGCCTTTGAGTGACTCTTGAATATGTATATCCATCAATCTGTGGGCTATCTCTGCAGTTGCCTGATTAAAATCTTCGATAGCATGGTGGATCACTTCCTTTTCAGATTTTTGCAATGCTGCTTCAAGAAAGCCGATTTTTGTACAAATAATATTCTTCTCTGACTCTGATAAGTACATATCATTTTGTTTTAGGAATCTGGAAGCATTAAGCAAGACATATTGTCCTTCGTTTAAACTATCAATTAGTGCCCTTTTTTCCTGGTCTTCCTGTGCTTTAGAGACAGAATCCTTTAATTTTTCAAGTATGACTTCTTGCTGAAGATTAAATGCAGATCTGATTTCAATTTGTTGTTCTTTCTGACTTTTTAATTCTTTTGCTTTAACAGTTAATATACCATCCACATCAATTGAAAAAACGACTTCAAGTTTAGGAAGTCCGGCTGGCAGCGGATCCAAATTGGAAAGAATAAATTCAGCAAGCTTAATGTTGTCCTTAACCAACTCGCGTTCTCCCTGGAAAACAGTAATTCTAATATTTTTTTGACCGTCTTTTGAAGTTGTATACATTTTTGCCAGCCTGAGTGGTATTTTCGAATTTCTCGGGATAATCGTATCCATAAGGCCACCGACTGTTTCTATACCCATACTCAAAGGAGTTACGTCTAATAGCAAAAGATCTTTCCGGTTACCGGCAAGGATATCGGCTTGAATGGCAGCTCCTAGTGCAACAACCTGGTCCGGATTCAAATAATCATTTAATGGTTTTCTGAAATGTTTACCTAAAGTTCTTTTAACCAATGCCAGCCTGGACGATCCACCAACTAACAAAATTTCGTCAAGATCAGAAAATTGCAAATTGCAGTCCCGCAATGCAGTTTGGCAACATATTATAGTCCTGTCTATGACTGAGGAAGCAAGCAGGTCCAATTCAGAAACGTTGAGACTCAAATGAAATTCTCCTTCATTATGTGTCCACATGTCATTTTGAGATAAATCGATTTTAGCTTTTTCCGCGAGCAGCCGCAGCTTGTGTCTTTCTAATTTATTGGATAAGGACTCTGATTTAATCCAATATTGTACGATTGCTTCATCTATATCATCGCCTCCCAGAAAATTATCCCCGTTTGTTGAAAGCACCTCAAAAACTCCATCATCTATGCGCAACACAGAAACGTCAAAGGTTCCACCGCCTAAATCATAGACCATTACGGTTTTATGTTCATCCCGTTTTATGCCAATGCCGTACGCAAGACTTGCGGCGGTCGGCTCATTAATAATTCTGAGAACTTCAAGTCCCGCCAGCTCGCCTGCACGTCGAGTTGCCTGTCGCTGATTATCAGAGAAATAGGCAGGAACAGTTATAACTGCTTTTTCAATTTTTTGCTTAAGCAAAAACTCAGCTTCTGCCTTAAGCTCCATCAAGATAAATGAAGAAAGTTCCTCAGGCGTATATACTATGCCTGAAATGGGAACTTGAAGAAGGCCTGTCGAGGGATTCATTTCAATTGGGTAGGAGGGAGTATTTCCGTGTTGTTTTTTAAGATCCTCGGCAGTTTTACCCATAAAACGCTTAATTGAGTATACCGTTTGCCCTGGATCAGAATCTAAAAAAGACTTTGCTTTCTGCCCAACAATAAAGTTGTTTTCCTCTGAAATATGAATAATTGAAGGAAGCAAACCATTCCCCTCATGCCCAACAGGAATAATTGCAGCTTGCTCAGAGTTGATATAGGCTATGAGGCTGTTCGTAGTCCCCAGGTCAATTCCTACAATGAAGTCGTTTCTGGTAGAAACAGCTCCTGTTTTTAAATCAATACCAAATTTAGCCATGGAGTAAACCTCAAAGAAAATAAACTTAATTTTACGGGAATTGTTGACAAGATCATGAAAATTGAAGGCAAAAATAAGGCAAACCAGCTATATATTTTTTTAAGCGTCGTTTTTATTACGAATGCACTCATTGCTGAATTTATTGGAGTTAAAATTTTTAGTTTAGAAAAGTCCCTTGGCTTGTCTCCATTTGCCATAGACTTGTTTGGGCAAAAAAATTTAAGTTTTCAACTAACCGCCGGAGTTTTGCTATGGCCTGTTGTATTTGTGCTAACAGATGTCATTAACGAATATTTTGGAACTAAAGGTGTTGTTCGTCTATCTTATCTTGCAGTTGCGATGATAGGCTATGCATTTTTAATGGTTTTTATAGCTATTCATCTCACGCCAGCTGACTTTTGGATAAAATCACATCTTGAATTTGCAACTGATCCTGCCAAGAAAATGGAACTGAAGTCACAGGTTTCAAATTATAACACGGCATTTAATCTTGTCTTTGGACAAGGTCTGAAAATTATTTTTGCATCTATCACAGCCTTTTTTATCGGACAGATTTTGGACGCATACATCTTTCATCGAATAAAAAAATGGACAGGAGAACAAAAAATATGGTTGCGGTCAACAGGATCAACTCTGATATCTCAATTTTTTGATAGCTACATTGTTCTTTTTATTGCCTTTTATTTTGGTGCAAATTGGCCTATTAAATTGGTCCTAGCAGTAGGCACTATGAACTATTTTTACAAATTAACAATGGCCATTTTACTAACTCCTGCCATATATGGCTTGCATTTTATTATTAGAAAGTACTTAGGTGATCGCTTGAGTGCAGTGTTAAGAGCTGACGCGATGAAATCCTAATTTTATTTAACAAACGAAGACATGAATTTCACAAACTCACAAATTACCGATACAATTTTAATGGTAAGGCCTTCACATTTTGGTTTTAATCTTGAAACAGCTAATACAAATGTGTTTCAGCAAAAAAGTGTTGCAATTGATGAAGAACGATTAAATCTACTTGCGCAGGGTGAATTTGATCAGATGGTTCAAACTTTGCGAAATTTAGGAATACATGTACTCGTTGTTGAGGATGATGCAAATTTAAAACTACCCGATGCTATATTTCCCAATAACTGGTTTAGCACACATGCTGAGGGATATGTGATTACCTATCCCATGTGTACTGAAAATAGAAGAAGGGAACGCAGAATGGATATCCTGGATTTATTATTTCATACTTTCCATTTTAGTAAAAGATATAGCATGGTGGAATTTGAAAATAATCAACAATATCTTGAAGGAACAGGAAGTCTTATATTGGATCGGGTGCATAAAATTGCATACGCCTGTTTAAGTCCAAGGACTGATGCACAGCTGCTGCATGTATTCTCCGAATTAACAGGATATGAAAATATATTCTTTCATGCATTTGATGATCATCAGACAGCTATTTATCATACCAATGTGATGATGGCCTTAGGCACTGACTTTGTGGTTATCTGTTCAGAATCTATTCCTCATGCAGAACGAGAAAGGATTTTACAAAAGTTAAAGGCAACAGGAAAGGAAATAATTGAAATTAGCCAAGAGCAAGTAAGAAAGTTCGCAGGGAACATGCTGCAACTAAAATCCAAAACGAATACTTCATATTTAATAATGTCTGAAACGGCCCATCATTCATTGACACAAAGCCAATTATCCGCATTAGAAAAGCACACGAATATCATATCCATACCTATTCCTACAATAGAAATGACAGGAGGTGGAAGTGTCAGATGCATGATGGCAGAAATATTCTACTAATAACTTAAATCTTTATATTGGAATGTAAAGGATTCTTCAAATTAGATTGATCTAAGTAAATTGAATTCTTTCACTTTTCCTTAAATCATAAAATTTTTAATCCTGCACCTTATTTTTATTACTTTCATTTGTCTATATTTGAATAGCTTTTGGATGATCCAATTTTGGGTTTCGACTTTAAATACGGGATGTGCTGACAGGGGAGTGGGCTTTAGCAATTGAGCTTGCCTGGATCTTATGAAGGGCAATTTAGGTAGGTTATAGAATTCGATAAAAATGGCAAGTAGGTTGTTTATCATATAATACACGTTTTCTGAATTAATTGCTATCATTCCTCTTTCAAAATAAATGACAAATTCCATTTTAACTGAGCTTAATACACTAAACAAATTCTATATTTAATTTAAATCAATATTATGAAAAAATATTCCCTGATTATTTTCACGATGCTTTTCATCAGTAAATTGAATAGCCAGATCATCATAAATGAAATAATGTACAATCCACCTGAGAGTGGAACTGATTATTTAGAATTTATTGAATTCTTCAATGCCGGAAGTATTCCTGTGAATATAAAAGATTATTCCATTAAAGATGCTGTCATATTTACGTTTCCGGACAGTTTGATCATGCCCAAGTCTTACTTTGTCCTGGCGGTGGACAGTAATAGGCTGGACTCTGTTTTTGCAGTCAAAGCTTTTAAGTGGACCAGCGGGGGATTAAGAAATACGGATGAAGTAATCACCCTTCTCGATGCTTCTTCAAACGCAATAGACAGCGTTCATTATTTCAGTTCCTGGTCTAATGAGGCAAATGGAAATGGATCAAGTCTCGAACTTTGCCGGTCAACAGTGGACAATAACAATTCCTTGTATTGGAGACCGTCCAGATTTAAAACTTCTAAAACAGTAAATGGAAAAGAGGTGTTTGCAACTCCTGGAAAGGACAATAGCGTTGTTTGCGCTGATTATACGATCATTTCTAAAAATATTGAATTTACACCCTCTCATATTGAAATCTACGTGGGGGAACAAATTGAATGGATTAATCAGGGAGGTTTACATAATGTAAATGGCTCAACAATTTCATTTCCATCCAACCCTGAAGATTTTTTTAGCGGAGCTCCTTCTTCAGACAATTGGTCGTACATTCATAAATTCAACACAGCCGGTGAGTATGAATATCAGTGTGATGTGCATGCATCCAGCGGCATGAAAGGAAGCATCCTTGTCCGTAAAAAGGACCTTAACTATCCGGATATAGCTGTCAGACAATTAAGAACAGTGAACAGCGATGGGGTCCTAGATTCTTTAAATAAAAGATGTGCCATAGAAGGTACAGTCTATGGAGTGAATCTCAGGCCTGTTGGTTTGCAATTTACAATCATAGATAAAAACAACGACGGGATTGGAGTTTTTTTAAGCTCAGGAAATTTAAACTATACTGTTAAAGAAGGCGACCTGTTAAGAATAAAGGGCATGGTCTCTCAATTTAATGGCCTTGCCCAAATGCTGCCGGACAGCTTACAACTCGTAAAACAAGGCAATCCACTTATTTCTCCAAGCCTTGTAAGTTCTTTAAGTGAAAGCACCGAATCCCAGTTAATAGAAATTAAGAATGTAGAATTGGTAGATCCTTTAAGCTGGAATAATAATCCCTTGGGGTTTACGGTAAAAATTACAAATGGCCAGGACACGTTTGATTTGCGCGTTGATGATAACGTCGACCTACATGGCACTGCAGCACCTGGCGGACGCTTCAATGTGACAGGCATTGGCTCTCAATTTGATGTGGCAAGTCCGTTTTTGGATGGTTACCAAATAATGCCCCGTTATTTATCAGATATCGAAATCATCAGCAGCACAAATCATGTTCAAAAGCTAAATGTTGAAATTTTTCCCAATCCTGCTTCAGACAATGTATTTATTTCCACTAATATGGAATTTGAATATATGGAAATAATGGATCTGCAAGGACGTATTATAAAAAGACTCCCTTTTTGTAAAAATATTGATCTTGATATTCCAGGTGGTTGGTACTTTCTGAAATTAATGGGGCAGTATACAACTTTTCAACGCTTCCTGAAGTTAGATTATTAAAAATTGTATGAAAATCGGACTCTGCCTTTCAGGAGGTGGTGCGCGTGGAATTTACCATATTGGTGTATTACAAGCTTTTTCCGAAGCCGGAATTGAATTCTCTGTAATTTCCGGAACTAGTGCCGGTGCTCTTGTAGGCGTATTATATGCTTCCGGCATACCACCTAAGGAGATGCTGGCAATCGCTTTAAATACGAAATGGTTTAATTTTATAAGGCCATCCTTACCGGAAAGAGGTCTTATTGGCATGGATTACCTTGAATCCATTTTGAAAAAAAATATTCCCTATGATGGATTTGAGAGTTTACGAATACCTGCAAAAATAACCGCAACCAATTTAACCCTAGGATCATTAGACGTCTTTGATAAAGGATCGGTGATTGCACCCGTTTTGGCTTCTTGCTGCATTCCCATGTTGTTTAAACCCATTCGAATGAATGGTCATTTATTTTTGGATGGTGGAATTTTACTAAATATGCCCGCCGTGGTAATACGGCAAGAATGCGATTTACTTATAGGAGTCAGTTTATTGCCCCTGGTGGCAAATACAGAATACGATTTAAATAGTAGCTTTAAATTGCTGACCAGAGTTTTGGAATTGGCTATTAACAGCAACTCATGTGATCAAAAAGATCTATGCGATATCCTCGTGGAAAGTCCGGAAATTGCTTCCATTTCAAAATTTGATCTAAGGGAATCTGAACGGTTATACCAATTAGGCTATCTGACTGGAAAAGCTTCAGTTCCCCTAATTTATAAAAAAATTGAAAATCAACTTAGCTCTACGCGCCAATTTTGAGACTTTTCCAGATAAACTTCGATATTTTCCTGGATGGTCGTGGCCAAAGTGGTACCCACGAATCGAACTTCAACAGGAAATTTTTTATGTGTCCTCTCAATTAATACGGCAGTTTCCAGGCTATTTGGAAGTTCCTTCATAAAAACCTGCATGGCATAGAACATCGTTCGACCTGAATTGGAAACATCATCCACCAAGACGATACTTTTTCCAGTCAGGGAAATATCCGGAACAAGGATCCTGGCAGGCTGTTCAATTGGATTTGCAGGATTGATCCGTACATTCACTAACTGACAGTCAATAGGACTAATCTCCTTAATTTCTTTTGCAAGCAGGCTGGCCAGAGAAAGGCCTTTATTATTTATACCCGCTATCAATAGTTCCTTTTCATCAGCATGGCGTTCATAAACCTCCATTGCCATTCTTCTGATTTTTTGCTTTATTTGTTCTTTATTCAGGATAATCATACCTTAATGCGATTTTAATAGGCAAAATAAGTTATAAATATTTGAATTTGAATAAGTAATTCCATGATTCAAACTATAGCGTTTATACTAATAACTACCATCAGCGCATTCATCGCGTTCAGAAAATTCAATGAAATAGCAAAAGCCATTCAATTAGGCAAGTCGGAAACTGTATTTGGTCCAGTGGCTCAAAGGTGGAAAAACATGGTGCTTTTTGCCTTGGGACAAGGTAAGATGTTCACTAAACCTATTGCCGGTATTTTCCATCTGTTCATTTATATAGCTTTCATTATAACCCAAATAGAACTACTTGAGATTTTTACGGATGGAATTTTCCATACCCACCGATATTTTGCAAATAAGCTGGGTCCCTTTTATACCTTGATTATAAATACCATAGAAGTACTTAGCCTCCTGGCATTTGTCGCTACGATTGTTTTTCTGAGCCGTCGAAATCTTCTAAAACTGCCAAGATTCCAGAAAGATGAATTGAAGGGCTGGCCCTTTCGGGATGCCAACCTCATTTTATTTGGGGAAATTATTTTGATAATAAGCATTTTTTTTATGAACGGGGCCTATCAGCAACTTCAGGTAATTGATCGAGAATATTATCCGAACGCAGGTACATTTTATTTATCATCATTTACTACAGGTACGTTCTTAATTAGTTTAGATGTGTCTGCACTCGCTTTCATTGAACGCTGTTTTTGGTGGTTGCACTATATTGTAGTTCTAGGATTTATATTGTATTTACCTTATAGTAAGCATTTGCACATTTTACTCGCTTTTCCTACTAGCTATTACGCGAATCTCGATCAAAAGGGAAAACTGGAAAATATTCCTGAAGTTGAAAATGAAGTTCGAAGCATGTTTGAATTGCCTCAGAAACAACTCGATAAGCCTTTGGACTATTTTGGAGCTTCTGACGTACATCAACTTTCCTGGACTACACTGCTGCAGGCCTTTTCGTGCACGGAATGCGGGCGTTGCACATCGGTATGTCCTGCAAATCAAACGGGCAAGAAATTAAGTCCCAGAAAAATTATGATGGATATTAGGGACAGGTCAGAACAAATTGTTAAAAATAAAGTCTATCATTTTGATCCTTCTAACGGCCAGACTGAAATAACAGATGGAAAATCCTTGTACGATATCATTTCTCGTGAAGAATTATATGCCTGCACAACATGTAATGCTTGTGTAGAAGCATGTCCTGTTGGAATCAATCCTTTAAAGCCTATTATTGAATTAAGGCGTTATGACATTTTAATGAATAGTGGAGGACCTCAGGATTGGCTTCCTATGTTTAATAGTTTAGAAAACAATCAATCGGTGTGGGCAATGTCTGAACCAAGAACGCAATGGTTAAAAACTTAATTCCTATGCATGTAGCTACGATTCAAGATTTTATAGCAAAGGGGGAGCATCCCGACATCCTCTTCTGGGTAGGTTGTGCCGGAAGTTTTGATGCAAGGGCTCAAAAAGTGACCCGCGCATTTTGTGAGATTCTCAATACCAGTGGAGTCTCTTATGCGATTTTAGGGGATGAGGAAAAATGTACAGGAGACCCTGCCCGCAGAGCTGGAAACGAATTTTTATTTCAAATGTTAGCTCTTCAAAATATTGAGACATTAAACAATTACCAGATTAAAAAAATAGTTTGTACCTGCCCTCACTGTTTTAACACGTTGAAAAACGAATACCCTGATTTAGGTGGAAATTATGAAGTTATTCATTATTCAAGTTTCCTTGAAGAGCTTATACAAACAGGTAAAATCAAACTTGCCTCAGACGGAAAAGTCTCGACAGTCACTTACCACGATTCCTGCTACCTGGGAAGGGCAAATGACATATATGAAGCCCCCAGGCATGTCATTGAAAGTCTTCAGATCGAAATCCGGGAAATGAAAAGATCCAGAAAAAACGGTTTGTGTTGCGGTGCAGGCGGTGCGCAGATGTTTAAAGAAGAAGAACATGGACAAATCCGAATAAACGAAGAACGCATAAAGGATGTATTCGAGAGTGGCTCCGATAAGGTAGTGGCCAATTGTCCATTTTGTATAACGATGCTAACGGATGGTATTAAGGCAAACAACAAACAAGATCATGTTATGGTATATGATTTGGCTGAGTTAATCCTTGAAAACCAAAAAAAGCTATGAACGATTTTATTTCATTTCCTGATGATTCGAGAGTTTGGATTTATTCAGCCGATAGAGAAATTCCGGAAGAATTAGTGCCAGAAGTACAGAGGGAAATCGTACATTTCACAAAGTTATGGACAAGCCACAGGGAAGATCTTAGAGCAACAGGTGGGTTATTGCATGGCTATTTTATTATATTGATAGTTGATGAAAATATAAACAAGCCCGGAGGCTGCAGTATTGATTCCTCTGTACAGTTTATTCATCAGCTTGAGAATAAGCTGGTTCGCGATTTTTTTAATCGATTTATATTTCATTATTTAGAAAACGAACGTGTTTTATCTATCCATAGTTCTGAACTAGCTAAGGCTTATGCAGATGGATCCATTACGGATCAAACTTTGTTTTTTGATCCTTTGGTCAAGACAAAACAAGAATTTCAAACAGGATGGCTTAAGCCATTAGGAGAAAGCTGGCACAAACAGTTTTTACAGTAAATACCTGATTACTGCGTTTTATTCTTATTTTGTAAATCATGTAGAATTTGCTCTTCTGTTTTGCCGAGATTTTTCATTAAAACCTGAGCGTCATCAACAAAATCACTTTTGGGGTATTTCGCTACAAACTCCAGATAATATTTACGTGCGTTTGCTGTGTCTTTCAGATCATTATCAAATAAGAAGGCTTTCATAAATGCAGAGTTTTCAGCTTTTGGATGAGTTGGATACTTCTCAATGATCCAGTCAAACAGGCTGATACATTTTTCCCATGTTTGAAGCAACTTAGCCGTTTGTGCTGCACTAAAGAGGAATTCAGGTGATTTATCGGAATTAGGTAAAACCAACGCATACGCTTCACAAGCATCCACGTAATTAAAAGCAATATCCTTATTATAACTATTACCCGTATCTGGAAACATGGTTTTTGCAAGTTCTACAAGATATTCCTCTGCTGATTTTTGCTGGGAAAGAGCAGTTAACAATTCCACTTTTTTAGGGTGAGAGGGAAATGCTTCTGCAAAACAAATTGATAGAATATCGGCAGCATAGACTTTATTTTCCTTCCTGAGACAACGGATCATTTCAAGAATATTTTCGGGGGTATCACTCCGTCCATAATGATTCTTAATGAGATTATTCAGAAAGATGACAGTTTGCCGGCAATTATCCATTTTTTTACTGGCAGTAGCACATTTGATTAACATTTGTTCTAGAAGGCTTTTGTCATCCTTCCTTTCCTGCATGATCTCCAGGTATCTCGTAATTAATTTATCATAAGTCGTGTCGCTTGGATTGGTTTCAAAGGATTTTTCAAGTTCTGCTAACTCCTTGGAATCAAAACTTTTATCCTGCTTACAGGATGAGAGTATCAGACAAAAAGCAATTGTACTACAAATAAATTTCATATTGGACTCTTTACTACAAATGTAGTAATTGAGATTTGATGCAGTGTATACGCCTAAAAGATTAACAATACATTGAACATCAGACCAGTTGACCTGTTAAAAACGTATGAAATTTTGCGCATTTTGGTTCCGGCGAGACATCAGGATTGAGGATAATTGCGGACTTTATCATGCTTTGCAGTCAGGGCTCCAGGTTATTCCTGTCTTTATATTTGATGAATCGATTCTGGAAAAACTGGAAAACAAGGAAGATGCTCGTGTTGGCTTCATTTATCAGCAAATTCAACAGTTAAAACTCTTGTTGCAGACATATGGCTCAGATTTGATTGTAAGACATGGAAAGCCCATTGATGTTTGGAAGCAGTTGACATCAGAGTTTAGAATTTCTCAGGTAGTGTATAACCGCGATTATGAATACTACGCAAAAGACAGAGATCATAAGGTGTCTGAATTTTTAAAATCAAGAGGTGTCAAAGTTAGTAGCTATAAGGATCATGTTCTTTTTGAAAAAGATGAAGTTCTCAAGGATGATGGAAATCCATATACGGTATTTACGGCGTATAAGAACAAAATCAATAAACTATTACTGCAGGATGGAGCGAATGCTTCAGAATCCAAATGGCTGGAATCCTATCCTTCGGAACACTTTGTGGATGCTTTCTTTAAGTCAAAAAAGACAGATCTCTTAAGTCTTGAATCAATTGGATTTCGAAAAAGCAGTTTGAGCCTACCTGATAAAATCGTAGCTATAAAAGTAATTTCCCAATACGATAAAATGCGAGATTTCCCGGCTATCGATGGCACTTCACATCTAGGGATACACTTCCGTTTTGGGACTATCAGCATTCGTGAGAAAGCCAGAAAGGCCATTCTTTTTAATCAGGTTTATTTCAGTGAATTGTTATGGCGGGATTTTTATAGTATGATATTGCAGGCATTTCCTTATGTGGAGCAACAATCCTTTAAACCTGCGTATGACCGGATCCGGTGGGAAAACGACGAAACTTTATTTAGAGCTTGGTGTGAAGGAAGGACCGGCTATCCCATGGTAGATGCAGGAATACGTCAACTCAACCTCACAGGTTTTATGCACAACAGATTGCGTATGATCACTGCCAGTTTTTTAGTAAAACACTTATTGATAGATTGGCGATGGGGCGAAGCTTATTTTGCTGAAAAATTATTGGACTTTGATTTAGCGAGTAACAACGGTGGTTGGCAATGGGCAGCAGGATGCGGTACGGATGCAGCTCCCTATTTTAGAATTTTTAGCCCGGATGCCCAACAAAAGCGTTTTGATCCCAAGGGTGTTTTTATTAGAAAATGGATACCTGAATATGGTACGGATGCATATCTAAATCCCATTGTTGAGCATGCTTCCTCTCGCGCACGTTGTCTTAAAGTATTTAAAAATGCATTACAGTAATTGGAATTGAAGGGTCTTATACATCTGTCTGATAACAATGCCGGGAATTGTCCTTTATAACAGCAAAATGAGCTAAGAACCATTTGAGGTTTGAACCAGACGTGGTCCTAAAATGTAAACACTAGATTTTCGGCAAGTACTTGTAATTAAACTATTATTTTTGAAGTTCCTCGACTTTTTCGAGAAGCCATTTTTTACTTGAAGTTTGACTTGAAACTATACTTTCCTTGATTGAAAGTAATTTTGATTTATCGCCACCACTCTCAAGTAGTTTTTTTGTAAAATTAGCTAATTGAATATAGCTCTTTTTAATATCATCTGTTATTGCTTTATGGCGCTTAATAAATACTTTAAACGATTCAATATGTGAATACAATGCATCAAATTCATCTAATTCATAATAACATGCTAACAATATGGATTTTGCACCAAGTCCATAGTTAATTTCATCGAACTGCACTTTCTGTAGTAGGGGAATAGCTCTGTCATATTCCTTCTTATAGAAATATAGGGATGCTCTATTGTAATTGATCGCATTTTCTCGAAATGACACATTGATTTTTGGACCATAATCATCTATAAAAGTTTCAACCCATTTAAATTGATTTAACCTTAAAGCCAAGGTTACAATGTTTTTAAATGACCAGGGAGAAATTTCATCATTAATTAATACGACTTGGGTCTCTAAGCCATGCTTCCAAAGTTCAAAATTGTCCTGAGCAAAACTCATGTTTCCCTTGTTTTGCTGTTGTATCGTATAATTAATAGCCGCATTAACAATGTCACGTGCTTCGTTGCCCGGAAATAAGTGAATGTGTAATTTTATTAATTCCTTTAATTTATAAAAGTGGACATGAATATCCGGATTAATAAAAGTCAGATAAATCTGGTAATAAATTGCAATAGAAGGGATTGAAATGTATTTTGGATCAACGAGGTCAATAATCTGATCAATGAGTGGCACTTTTGTTTCTATTTCAATCATTTTACTCCAACTCAAGACCAGACAGTAGTTTCGTAGCTTCTCAGAAATATAAAAAACATTGAGGTTTTCGTCGACTTCAGATAAATTCAAATTTTGGATATTTGACTTTATGACGCGCTTGGATTCAAAGTTTGCCAATACATATTTAAACCTTTCTATCGCGTATAAATCAAAATAATACAGACCATGTCGGTTTTGAATTTTATGCATCAATGAAACGCCGGATTGAATTGCGTTAGGGAGATAATCGTCCATTTGTTTGCGTACCAGCATTTCTAATAAATAGTGTGCTTTATGGGCTGCACTTTCTTCATAAATCTCCTGTGCCAGAAAATCATAGGCAAGCTCCATTAATTTGTGCATGTATTTACGAAGTCTGTCATAATCAAAAACTTCGTTTGGAAAAACCGAATTCCAAATCTCCTCTTTGGTAAGCTCTTTTTTGTCTGTGGAGCTTATGTGCGATTCCATTTGGCTGAAGAGCTCTGTTAAGGCTATTTGAGTATTGAAATAAGGCGACTCTAAAAATTTTCTGAATTTTCGAAGTTCTTTCGAACTGAGGCTTTCTAAAAATCTGTAAATCTTGGAGTCTTTCATAGTTTTGTTAAAGGTACAGAGCCAATCATTTTTTTACAAATTTGACCATGCCGGGAGTGGAAAATCACTTTTTATTTAAAATTTATTATGTATTTAAAGCATTGTATTTCAATGCATTAATATTTATATGGTGTTTTTTCAATATATGAATATTAAAAATATGTATATATGGTTTTGAAATATGGATTCAAGCATCTATATTTGTGGTACTGGTTATGCAACAAAACAGGACTTACACATCGCTGTTATTTTGTCTATTGGCGTTTTGCCTAAATGCCCAAGAGGTTCAGGGGCCATATTTGGTCTTCAGACAGTTGCTCAATTCAAGTATAAGTTATCTTCCTAATACCTACCAGGATAAGAGAATTATTATCGATTCTACGGCAAATGGCTCATTTATCCTCGGCGGAACGAAATATGACCCTGAGGTGACCTACACACCTTCCAGTGGTTTTACGGGCAGGGATACCGCAACATACGAATATAAAGACTTCAGTGGTAAATACAAGTATCTCAGCTTTGTTTTTGAAGTCAGTAAGTCGTATCTTGAAATTCGTCCGGATGCATACGCAGTTGACCGCAACAGTGGAGATGTGGATGTGTATCCGCTGACTAATGACAGCTCCTCCATTGGAAACTATCATTTTTTAAGTATTACAGGCATTGGGGCAGCAAGCCATCTCATTGCAAGCAAGCCAAATGATACCACCCTGCGATTAAGGCCAAGTCCTGATTTTAAAGGTATTGCTTACCTCAATTACACGGTTTGCGATACATTTAATCGTTGTAAGGATGGCAACCTGATTGTAAATGTTGTCGATCCTGGCAATATTCCCAGTGACAGCTTGTACATTGGAACACCCAAAGGAGTTAAACTAAGTATACCCTTGCCCCAAAGCGGATATTCCACCTACTTGGCTCCGCAGCATGGCAGTCTGGATTTTAATTCGGACTATACAGTTGTATATAAACCTATTTCAAGCTTTACCGGTAACGACACTTTTGCAGTTGTTCAAAATGGAAGTTACCGCTATGTTTTTGTGGAGGTATACGCCGTTAAGGCTCAAAGCAAAATTGTAGTGGATGACCAGTTTTTCCTGCCCAAAGACTCTACAATTGTATTCAATGTGGCCAATAATGATGTGGTCAAAAAGTATGCCTTCCTGCTGGATCAAAACCCCAGCCGGGGCACCTTGACTAAACTTAATAATTTAGGGGATTTCAGCTATGAGCCTGAAGCCGGATATGAAGGAGTTCAGTCATTCACCTATAAAGTCTGCCCTCAAGGAAACTGTGAATACGGAGAGGTAAAACTCTTTGTTGGCAATTGGCAGCCTGATAACCGAACCACCTATAGTTTTTCAACTCCTAAAAATGTACCCTTAGTCTTCGGGTACCATATTCCGATCGATGCCTACGACTTCAGCTCTCCTGAAGATAGTGTTAAGTTTTTTCCTGGCTACGATACGGTTTATCTCGACTATAAGGGCTGTAAGGATACTGTAATAGGATATAACACATTGATTTATTTTCCCCCAAAGGACTTTGCAGGAAATAAACAGTTTAAAGTCACCTATTGCATTCCTTCTACAAACGAATGTATCGAAGTCAATTGTGATGTATCCATCTATGTAGAAAGTAAGAATTGCGCAAAACAATGTTCAGGGGATTGTGTATGGCCTGGGGATGTCAACCTGGATGGAGAAGTCACCATGCTGGACTTGCTGGAGATGGGCTATCATCTGGGGGCAAAAGGAAATAGCCGGATGTACCAATCTACATCCACTTTCAGAGCTTTACGTGCTGATAATTGGGGCAATTCACTTTCCAATGGTTATTCAAATTTAAAAAATGCAGATACCGACGGCAACGGAGTTGTTGACTGCATGGATACCCTCTATATTCATAATTTCTACAGGAAACAACATTCATTAGTTCCTAAACCGGTCTATGATCGTGGCGATTTCCCCTTTATACTGAATGTGCTGACGCCAAATGCAGATTCCGGTGATTTGGCCATGATTGAAGTAGTCCTGGGGGATCAGGACTATCCGGTACTGAATTTGGGTGGCTATGCCTACGAGCTGGATTACAACACCGATGTGGTCTATGAGCCAAGTCTGGATATAGGATTTTACGATCAGGGTTGGGCTGCATTGAATGCTGCAACCATGCACATGTCGCAAAAACCCTGGGACGGAAGAATCGAAAGTGGTTTCGTACGAGCTAATGCCAACAAGGTAAGTGGAAAGGGTGCTACAGAATTGATAACCTTTATTGTAGAAGATGACTTAAGAGGATTTAGAAAGGAAGATGAATACGTTAAAGTACCTCTCTATTTTAATAACATTACAATACTAAATGATCAAGGACAGCTAAGCCGCCTGGAAAATCAAGTAGCTTATATCCAAATTGGAAAGAAAAAATCAAAAGTTAATGAATTGGATCCCAGCGACTTACTTGTTTTTCCAGTGCCCGCATCCGATCATTTGACCATTCATTTGAATGGATTGAACACGATTAAGAAATTATCCTTGTATTCTTTAGACGGAAGAATTGTAAAAACAATAGCTAAGCCCTCAGCTAAACAAAATCAGCTTGATTTACAAAATATAAGCAACGGTCTCTACATCCTTAAAGTAGAAACTGCCCTTGGACCCATCAGCAAAAAAATTGAAATTATCAGATAATCCCTGTTTTTTTATATAACCAGTTTAATCTAAGTTTTTAGAATAAATGAGCCCCTTTCAGGGGCTTGTTTATTTTTCAGCATACCCTCTGGATTCAGGCAAAGAATCTGTAAAATGCCTAAGATCATATATTGGAATGATTATAGACCTCATTCCAAGACTTGTTCCGTACTAAGTTTATTTATATGAAATATATAAAAGATTTAGGCCTATCGGTACTATTAAGTTTATCCATGCAGGCAGGTCATACACAATATGTGATTGATGCAAATGGAGGAAGTGCAATTTCTGCAAATTACAGCTTCTCATATTCTGTTGGCGAAATAAGCACAGTAACGTTAAAATCGATCTCAAAAAGTAATTATGGCACTTCCGGTGTCATTCAGCCTGATCCGTTTATAATTATTAAGACAGAGGAAGAGGGGTTTCAATCCCTATACTTATTTCCAAATCCATCAGACAGCTATTTTAATATTCATACAAGTTATCAAGGCACACTGGAATATCGAATTCTAGATCTCAATTCCAAAGAGCTCACTAAAGGTAAATGGATGGGTAAGCCGTTGCAAATTCAAAACCTTGAAGCAGGAGCATACCTAATTGAATTAAAGAGCAATAACCCGTCATCAGTTAAAACCATAAAGTTTATCGTGATATGAAACATTTTATTCTGGTATTATTGCAGATACCTTTCCTGCTATTTTCTCAAGTACCACAAGGATTAAACTTTCAGTCTATTATCCGAGACCAAAATGGTAAAATTCTGGGAAACAGAAATGTAAGTATTCGCATCAGTATTCTTCAGGGAAGCGCTAATGGAAGTTTATCGTATGCTGAAGAGCATAGGACTGCAAGTAATGAATTTGGACTTGTGAATTCAATAATTGGCTATGGCTTGCCAATTGCCAATAAAATTGAAAATATAGATTGGAGCTTAAGTCCTTATTTTATTAAAATCGAAATAGACCCTAACGGTGGTACTAATTATGAACTCTCAAGTATAAGCCCTTTTTTGTCGGTTCCTTATGCCCTGTATGCATCAAAGACTCCCTTAGTGGGAGGATCCGGAATTGAGATAAATAACAATAAAATTGTTGCTCATGACAGTAGCGCGTTTAATGAAATTCAATCTATATCCATCAATAATAATGAACTAAGTTTATCAAAAGGAGGAGGCACGGTACAGCTTCCTACAGGTTCAGATAATTGGGGCTCTCAAACAGTGCAAACGGATAATAGTCTTAAAGGTAATGGCACAGCAATCAGCCCTCTTTCCTTAAATGAAAACAGTGTAACAAGTGGTAACATATTGAATGGTACTATTAAAAGGGAAGACCTAGAATCAGGAATTATATCAGAATACACAGCAGGTCCCGGGATAACTATAAACGGTACTGAAATTAAAAATTCAGGTGACTTAAGTAATACTAATGAAATTCAAACCCTTGCGTACAATAATAGCACTCGAGAATTAAGCATCAGCTCCGGCAATACTATTTTGTTTCCTGCTGGAATCAACACTAAAATTTCAGATATTGAAGGTAAAACATATGTAGATGTTGAAAAAACTCCGGGTGACCATCTCATTCGCTTTGGCTTAGGCGGAGAAGATTTAATGACCTTAAAGAAAAATACTTATGGAAGTACACAATTACACTTTGAAGGGCCTGGCAGCAATCTATTTATTGGACGCGATGCAGGACTTCAAAATGATGGGAATGTTTTTGATCTTGGTTTTGGAAATGCATTTATAGGGCAATATAGTGGAGTCTATAATACACATGGCAGTCGCAATGTTGGCCTTGGCACCTATTCACTTTGGGGCAATAAGCTTGGAAAAAATAATGTCGCCATCGGATATGAAGCTCTGTTGTTAGGAGAAGAAGGTAATTCCAACTGCGCGCTCGGCTTTAGAGCAATGAGTAATTATCAAAAGGGAAATAACAACATTGCTATTGGAGCAAATACCTTGATGCTCGTTAATGGAGGCAATAACAATATTGCCATCGGGGTCTATTCTCAAGCATTTAATCAGGGACGAAATGATATTATCGCTATTGGTGATTCAACTCTTTTTAATAACGGGACGAACGGTGCGACTATGAATGAAGGAGTAGAAAATATAGCAATAGGATCTAAATCTATGTATAGCAATACAAAGGGATCGGGAAATATATCCATGGGCAATTATTGCCTATACAACAATTTAAGTGGTGACCGAAATACAGTTGTAGGAGTAGCTGGCTTATATGGCAATACAAGCGGCCACTCAAATACGGCATTGGGGTATCATACTATGTTTGCCAATGATTCCGGATACTCAAATGTCGCATTAGGTTCCAATTCCCTAAGCGCGAATATTAGCGGAGCATTAAATATAGCAATAGGGTCTACAGCCATGTTTGGAAATATAGACGGAAATGTGAATACAGCTATTGGATCAGGCTCTATGTTTTCGAATGAATCAGGATCCTATAACACGGCATTAGGCTATAATAGTTTGAATTCAAACACTACAGGTATAAATAACACCGCAATAGGATCTGAAGCCTTATTAAAAAACTATAGGGGAATTTACAATACGGCCATTGGGTCATTTGCGATGTACAATAATACAGATGGATACTCTGTAACGGCCGTTGGTAAAGAGGCAGGTTCTTTGGGTACTCAAAACCAAAATTGCACATATGTGGGAGATCGTGCAATGAATAATGGGAATTTAAGTTTTCAATATAGCACAGCAATTGGTTGTGATTCCCGCGTTAATGCTAGTTTCCAGATTCGGATAGGAGACCCAAACACCATTTCAGTTGGAGGTTACAAATCATGGACAAGTCTATCAGATGGTCGGTTTAAATATGATATAAGGGATGATATAAAAGGTTTGGATTTCATTCTTAAGTTAAGACCTGTTAGTTACATTCTTGATGTCCCATCCTTGCAAAATGAACTGGGAATTAAGAAGGACACCAGAACCGTAAATCCTAATGATAAATCAAGTACAGCCAACAGGGAATCTGAACTAAAAAACAGACAAACCGGATTTATCGCACAGGATGTTGAACTTGCAGCAAAGGAATGTCTGTTTGATTTTAGTGGTATTGACAAGCCTCAAAATGAAAAGGATTTTTATGGCCTTCGCTACGCTGATTTTGTTGTGCCGTTAGTAAAAGCTATACAAGAGCAACAAACTTTGATACTTAAGCTTCAGAAGGACATTTCAATTCTGGAAAACAGAATTAACGAACTTAAAAGTAGTTCTTCAAAAACTGATCAGATAAAGTAATTGTAAAATTTAATAATTTAAAATAATGGGAATCAAATTATTTAAAAACAAGTACATGAAGATTACAGTTGTGTGCTTAGTCCTGTTGTCCGCATTATCCATCACCTCAGCTCAAGTTCCCAATGGATTGAATTATCAAGCGATCGTAAGAGATAATAGCGGCAGGCCTGTGGGCAATAAAAGCGTCAATTTCAAATTTAGCATTATAAAAGGTTCAACCGGGGGAGTTACTATATATGCTGAAGAGCAAAGATCGGTAACAAATGAATTTGGTTTGGCGACACTGTATATTGGTTATGGATTGCCTCTACAGGGAAAGTTTGATCTCATTGAATGGGAGCAGGGTGGGTTTTATCTAAAAACTGAATTGGACCCAAATGGAGGTAACAACTATGAACTTAATAGTATTTCCCCTTTTTTAAGTGTTCCATATGCACTTTATGCTGAAAAAACGAATCTTACGGCGGGTCCAGGAATACAAATAGAAGGTAATAAAATTACAAATACCGGAGATTCGGACCCTACGGATGATCTTAAATCGGGAAGTCCTGTAAACGGCGATTTGAACGGAAATCTTCCCGCTCCAACAGTAATTGCAATTCAAGGAAGACCGGTAAAAAACTCAAATCCGCAAGCTCAGCAGGCTCTCTTATGGAATAACAATCAATGGAGTCCGGCATTCATTGATGTGGATCCGAATGATGATATTCTTATTAACGCAAGTGCAGGAGGAGACTTAAAAGGAACATATCCAAATCCAAAGGTCCAGGCACTGCAAGGAAGACCTATTTTAGACGTGAATCCTTTAACTCAGCAAGTGCTAATTTGGAATGGGAATCAATGGAATCCCGGATTCGTAGATGTGGATCCCGGAAATGATATAATTGTCGGAACTATAGCAACCGGAGATCTTTCGGGTAATTATCCAAACCCAAAGGTTACTAAATTAAACGGTTTTCCTCTATCCATGACAAATCCAGATTCGGGGGATGTGCTTGTATTCTCCAAAGGAGAATGGAATCACCTTCCTATTCAATCTAACTCCGGCAATTCATTTTGGCGTAAATCTGGAACAGATTTGATAATAGATGATCCCGCTGCAATTAAGCGAGTTAATTTAAGTACGACTCCTTTGCTTACACAAGTCGAAATTCAATCTGCTAGTGGTACTGACAGTAGCAGGATCCTGACATCAGAAATGACACAGACCAGAAAAGAAGGAAATGTTAAACTTACCAATATTTTTAATCCCGGATACATTAATTTATATTCCAATAATAACCTGACTTTTGGCATTAATACATTTACAACTGGAGTGCCTTACTCGGATTTGGAATTTTGGAATTACGATATTAATTCAAATGCTGTTTATTCAGTTTTAAATCCCTATGGTCTTGGATTAAAAGGAGCCCAGCCTGAAAGCGATGCGATTTTAACCGTAGGCAATTTTGATATGTACAGGAAAGTAAGAGACAATCCAATTGAATATTCCGGACTTTCAATTGTTGATTCCTCTCTCACATTTTATTTGAAAAATAAAGATATCTTCGTAGCAGAAGCCAATCAGGTTGACGGTGGAGATATTTATTTGCATGACAAAAATGGACTGGACAGAATTTGGTTAAGTTACCTTAATGATGATGCAACTCAGGGTTATATTACAGTATTATCAGGTAAAACAAAAAGAGAAGCTGCAGCATTGTTGAGCAGCAATTCAGCCGGAGAATTATATTTAAATAATAGCTCTAACCAGACTACTAATTTTTATGCGGGATACACTGTCCTTGGGCCACAATATCCTTTTATTGGAATAATTGGAAGAGATAATACAGAGCATGCAGGAATGTTTGTTGACCAATTTTATGATGGATATATTTTTTCTGATATTAAGAGCTTCAGAATGAAAGACCCTAATAATAGGGATCGTGAAATTTGGTATGCATGCGTGGAAGGTCCGGAGGCTGCCGCTTATGAGAGAGGAACAGGCAATTTGAAAAATGGAGAAGCATTCATTCCTTATTCAGATCATTTTATAACAGTAGCACGTACTGAAGAAGTTACAATTCAATTAACTCCCACGACATCAGATGATACCTATGGCATTTCTGTCGCGGAGAAAAGAAAAGAGGGCTTTGTAGTTCGCGAATTAAAGAAAGGAAAAGGAAATTATAGTTTTGATTGGGAAGCAAAAGCCGTCCGAAAAGGAAAAGAACACTTTCAGGTATATCGCCAAAATATTGATTTGCGTAATAAAGAAGCTGTTAGCGGCTTTAAAGGCAATACAACACTTAATAAGATAGATAGATTAAATAAATTGAATATACAAAAAAATTAAATCCTGTTCTTATTGATAATTCTGCCCAAGTTGTCAGAATAATTATTGCCTATCGGGATAAGTTTACTTTGTCCTTTTAGAATAATTTCAACATCGTCATTATGTATCGAATTAATTTTTTTAACATTTACGATATAGGAACGGTGAACTCTTACGAAAATTTGATCGGGTAGTTTTTCTTCAAGTGATTTCATGGTCTGAAGCGTAATGATGCGCCCTGCATCCGTATAGATCATAACATAATCCTTTAGTCCTTCGATGAAAAGTATATCTCCATAATTTAATTTAATTAATTTTTTATCAGATTTGACGAAAATAAAATCCTGGGTTTCTGCATTAACTTCTGATGTTTTTTCAGATGAACTTAATTTATTTACGGCCCTTAAAAAACGATCAAAAGCTATGGGCTTAAGAAGATAATCGACTGCATTTAAATCAAATCCCTGAACAGCAAACTCGGGGTAAGCTGTGGTAAAAATAACTTTTGGGGGATTGGATAGACTTTTGACCAGTTCTATGCCTGTCATTTGAGGCATTTGAATATCTACCAATACCAAATCTACCTCCGTTTTTTGAAGAAATTCATTTGCCTCGAGTGCGTTATAGCATTTTCCAACAAGTTTTAGTCCTGGTATCTGATTTACATAAGTTTCCAGGATTTCAACAGCCAGAGGTTCGTCATCAATTATTAATGTTCGTATCATCAAGGTATTTTTTATAAATCAATAATAAGTTCTATTCGGTAGGATTCAGGTGCATCGTCAATATGAAGTTCATATCTTTCAGGATAGATCAATTCCAGACGTTTGCGTGCATTAACAAGGCCAACGCCTCCATGCTTTGCTGTAGAATATACATGACCAGGACCTGCTTGAGGTTTTGAATTATATACACTAAAATGCAATTTAGTGTCTTTTAATAAAGCACTAATGTGTATGAAAGCACTACTGACACTTGGCTGAGCACCGTGCTTAAAACTGTTTTCAACAAAAGGTATGAGTAGTAGAGGTGCAATCTGAAATTCATTTAATTGCGGATCAACATTCAATTTAATTTCCGTTTCCGAACTATATCTCAATTTTTCTAAATCTATATAATTTTCAATGTAATGAATTTCCTTGCTGATCATAACAGAGTCCTCGTTGCATTCATATAGCATGTAGCGCATCATATCTGATAGCTTCAAAACAATTCTTGGAGCCAGGTCTGATTTCTTCAATGTCAGAGCATATAAGTTATTCAGGGTATTGAATAAAAAGTGAGGGTTAATTTGGTTCTTTAGCGATTGCAGCTCCGTTTCCACATTTTTGGTAATTAGCTCATTTTTTTCAGCTTGCATTTTAAGCCAATCCAAGGGCAATCGTATAATTGTGCTTAACGAACTCACAATCAATAAATTGATAAAATGAAACTGAGGAAGAAGCAACCATTTTGAATGGGTGAGCTCTTCGGATCCGACCATCCATATATTAAATAAACTAATCAATGGTGTGAGCAAAAAAGAAACGGCTACCAACAGACTGAGATAAACAACAAGTGATTGTCTCAGCATAAAACGGGGTATCAACAGATACAAATTCACATTAACTGCGATCGCAAAGAAAATCGTGTTAACAAGGGACCAAAAAAATGTCTCGGCAATATTCCATGCAACAGGTCTGACATAAAAGCCTAATCCTATAAACAGTATCCAAAATATTGACTGTGCGAGGTGATTAGTCTCTGTGTATTTTACGGTTTGAATGGGTGTATTTGTCATAATATATGACTTAAATATAGGAATGTCAATAATTTATAACCCTTAATTTCGATGTGAATACTGGTTTTTTAGATTAAATACTCATATTGTCCGTTTGTTTCCGAACCATTTCTAAGTTAAATTGGTTTAATTTCACTAAAATAGGACCATGAAGGAATTAAAGAATTTGGATTTAATAAAATTCTATTCTCAAATATTAAATGGAATAGGAGAAGACCTTGGGAGGGATGGCTTGGAAAAGACCCCGGAAAGGGCCGCCAAAGCATTTGAGTTCTTCACCCAGGGATATGCGCAAGACGGATCCAAAGTTTTACAAAGCGCCTTATTTAAACAGGAATATAGTGAAATGGTGGTTGTTAAAGATATCGAGCTTTACAGTTTATGTGAGCACCACCTGTTGCCCTTTTTTGGCAAGGCTCATATTGCATACATACCAAATGGCCATATCGTAGGCCTCAGCAAGCTTGCCAGGCTTGTTGATGTATATTCAAGGAGGCTTCAGGTACAAGAGAGACTTACCCATGAAATTCTCAATTGTCTACAGGACACTATCAAGCCGCTGGGAGCTGCTGTAGTGATTGAAGCTCGACATATGTGCATGATGATGCGTGGTGTTCAAAAGCAAAATTCTATAACCAAAACATCCGCTTTTACAGGAATTTTCCGTAAAGTTGAGACGCGAAATGAGTTTTTAGATTTAATACATTCCGATTCGATTTAATATGAGTAAATCTGCATTTTTGTTCCCGGGTCAGGCCAGCCAGTTTAAGGGCATGGGCAAGGAGTTATATGAGCAGGATCAGCGTGCAAAAGCTTTATTTGATAAAGCAAACGAGGTCTTAGGATATAATTTAACTGAAGTGATGTTCGAAGGTTCAGAAGAAGATTTGAAAGCAACTCGCATCACACAACCATCTGTTTTTGTACATTCAGTTATTAAAGCCAAGATTCTGGGTGCATCTATTCCATTTCATGGAGTTGCCGGGCATTCCCTCGGAGAATTTTCTGCTCTTGTTGCCGCCCATGTACTGACTTTTGAAAAAGGTCTTGAGCTTGTCCAGATACGCGCTCAAGCAATGCAACACGCCTGTGAAACTAATCCCGGTACGATGGCTGCCATCGTCGGACTAGAGGATTCCAAAATAGAAGAAATTTGCTCAGGTATGACGGAAGAGATAGTCATCCCAGCAAATTATAATTGCCCGGGGCAGTTGGTTATTTCAGGCAGCTTGCGTGGCATGCAACTTATTGAAACTAAAATGGTTGAAGCGGGTGCCAAACGCTTCATTCTATTATCAGTTGGTGGTGCCTTTCATTCCCCACTTATGCTTCCTGCAAAGAATGAACTTGAAAAAGCAATAACAAGCACACCCTTTTCCGATCCAATCTGCCCAATTTATCAAAATCTGCATGCGAAACCTGAAACGGATGCAGTTCGGATTAAAGAAAATCTGGTTGCACAGCTCACTTCGCCCGTTTTATGGACACAGACTATGCAAAATATGATTTCCGATGGATTTACTGAATTTTATGAAGTTGGTGGAAATGGCACTGTACTAAGTGGATTTATGAAAAGAATTCAAAGAGATATTCCTGTTAAAACTTTGTAATATGTCGGAACTAAAATCAAATCCAGCTCTTTCAACAGGACAGGTACTCATTTCTGAACCTTTCATGCTTGATCCAAATTTTAAACGAACAGCTGTTTTGTTAGCTGATTATCATAAAGACGAAGGATCGGTCGGATTCATCCTCAACAAAAAGACAGAATTAAAGTTATCCGATTTGACAAGCGATTTTGGAGACTTTGAAGCTAATATACACTATGGAGGACCGGTCGACAATGATTCGATGTATTTTATACATTGCGTCGGTGATTTGTTGGATGACAGTATCAAAATTTCAAGAGGCGTTTACTGGAGCGGAAACTATGATAAATTGAAGTTTCTGATTGAATGTAAACTTATATTATCCCAACACATTCGTTTTTACATTGGTTACAGTGGCTGGACCAAAGGGCAATTGGAAGAAGAATTATCGACGGGTTCATGGCTTGTATCTTCTATGGAGCCAAACTTTATTTTTAAAAGCAACCCTGAACATTTATGGAAAGAAATATTGGATCACAAGGGTAATCATTATAGCGCAATTTCTGAGTTAGAGGGCGATGAACTTATGAATTAGGAATTGTGATACGTGCTCAAAACTTAAGTGTCTATTTTGGTGGTCGTATATTATTTGATCAACTGAGTTTTGCCATCAATTCAGGTGAAAAGGTTGCAATTACAGGGCGAAATGGCGCCGGAAAATCAACTTTATTTAAACTTCTAACTGGGCAATTGCTTCCAGACTCAGGATATCTTGAACTACAGGGACAGCCCGTGATAGGTAGTTTAAGACAAGAACTACCTCCGGATAAAGGACTTTCAGTCTTTGATGAAGTCAAATCATCACTTGAAAACATTGCGATATATTCCAAAGAATTAGAGGAACTTCATTCCAACTTGGAGATTGTTAAGGACGCCAAGGCACTAGAGTCTATTATCACGCGCATGGAGCATGTTCAACTGCGATTGGATTATTTAGACGTGGACAAATTGGATGGATTAGTTGAGAAAATTCTATCGGGCCTTGGTTTCAAACAAGGTGATTTTTCGAGAAAGACATCTGAATTTAGTGGAGGATGGCGTATGCGCATTGAAATTGCAAAATTGCTGGTTTCAAAGCCAGATCTACTTTTACTGGATGAGCCAAACAATCACCTGGACTTATTAGCCATGCGTTGGCTTGAGGACTACTTGCATAATTATGAAGGCACTGTTCTACTCATTTCGCATGATCTCGCTTTCCTCGATAATATAGCTAACCGGATATTGGAAATCGACAGGTCCCGATTATATGATTTCAAAGGAAATTACTCATCGTATAAAGTTTACAGAAAACAAAGGCAGGAGGTAGAAATGAAAGAATATACCTCTCAACAAAAAATGATACAGCAAAAGGAAATGCTGATTGATAAATTCCGGTACAAAGCATCCAAAGCAAGTTTCGCTCAATCCCTTATACATGAACTTGAGCGTATGGACCGAATACAAATACCTGAGGCGGAAATGGGTACCATGCAACTGCGATTTAGCCCATCCAATGCAAGTGGTCTTAAGGTATTTGAATTAAAACACGTTTATAAAAGTTATGGAGAACATGAAGTATTAAAGGATGTTAATTTATTTGTTGAGCGTGGGACTAAATTAAGTTTTATAGGGGCAAACGGAAATGGAAAAAGTACACTTGTGAAGATAATAACCGGTGATAGTCAAATATCAAAAGGGGAAGCATCTCTAGGCCATAATGTAAGAATAGGGTATTATGCTCAAGAGCATGAAGACATTCTAGATCATAAAGCTACAGCACTGGAGGCAGTAGAAAGTAGTGCGCTTCCGGAAACAAGATCAATGGTGAGGTCGATACTTGGAGGCTTAGGATTCAGCGGCGAAGATACAGATAAAAAAATTTCCGTCCTGAGTGGCGGAGAAAAAGCGAGAGTCCGATTAGCTTTATTGCTGGTTAAGGAACATAATTTGTTGATACTGGACGAGCCCACTCACCATCTTGACATTCCATCAAAAGAACGATTAAAAAATGCCTTACAAAACTATCAAGGGACATTAATAATTGTTTCGCATGACCGCGAATTTTTGAAAGGACTGGCAGAAAAAACAATATTATTTACCGACCAGACTATCAAAATTTACGAAGGCGATATTGAGTATTATCTGGAGAAAACGCAAAAGGAGACTTTAACTCATTTGGCCACAAATGAGACTTCAACTTACCAAGACAAGCCAAAGAGTGGGGGTGATTATCAGCAAAGAAAAAAGTCAAGCAGGCAGATTCAAAATATTGAAAAGGAAATCCAAAAAATTGAAGATGAAATTTCAAAAATAGAGGCTGCCATGTCTGCTGAAGACTTTTATCTCAAAACAGATCATCTTCAGACTCTTGAAAATTATTCAAATTATAAAAAGCGTTTAAATGATGCTTACTCGGCTTGGGATGACCTCTTGAATGAAAGTACTGCTTAAAAGCTGGGCTTTCTCTGGAAAATTCAGCACATCAATAGTCTAATAAAAAAGGCTTTAAAATGAAACATCTTAAAGCCTTGGGTGTACACATCATGATAAAACCAGATCAAAACTGTATATCTATTTCAAATTTCTTTACACGATACTAAAGTTCACCAAGAAAGGACTACCGTTCAGAATTGCATTTAATTTGTCGAGAAACGACTAACTATAAAATAGTTAAAATCAACCTAAATATTCCTGTTTTACATAACCAAACCTAAGAAGATAGAACGGTAGTCCTTATCCTGGATCCCATTTTCAATATTCAAATCAAGCTTACCGGAGTACTAACGTTTTAGTGCTTAACGGCAATACAAAAATGAGGTAATCAGTTAGATCCTGCATCGGGCAAAACCCTGAATTTTAAAAATCAGGGAAAACCCTGAGTTTAGCCCTTTTATTAACGGATAGGCAAATGAACCAAGAATATAGTACCTTGATTTTCAGATGATTCAATATTTAATTCGCCCTTTAGGTAATTAACCCGGCTTCTGATATTCTCCAGGCCCATACCTTTTTTGACAATGCTTGCGTCAAAGCCTTTACCATCGTCTTCCACGCTTATGCTCATTTCATTACCCTTTTTCTGCATTTGGACAAAAATTTCCTTGCAGTTTGCATGCTTAATACTGTTGTTCACCAGTTCCTGAATAATTCGAAATATATTTAATGCAATATTTGAGTCAATTTGCCCGCCGTTTTCAAACCCATAGTACTGAAAAATAATTTCAGGACCATTTTCAAGATTATATCTGTTAAGCATATCCTTTATCGCTTCAATCAGACCTAGTTTTTCAAGTGATCCCGGCTTTAAGTCATTTGAGATATACCGCACTTCATCGCATGCCGCATCAATTAATGTATAAAGTTTAGCAAATGAATCTTTGTCATCAATTTTCTGTTCATGTGCCAGCTTGTCAAAACGCAATTTTATAGTTGACAAAACACCCCCAAGTGAATCATGGAGATCCTTTGCAATTCTCTCGCGCTCCGATTCCTGACCATCTATCATTGCTTGCAGGGACTGTAATTGCAAATCATTTTCCAACTCTTTAATTTTCTGCTTATTAATTTGTTCAGTTTGATTGTGAATAATTTGATTGGTTTCAAGTTTTTGCTGATAAAATAAAATCACAAAAAAGCCTGCAAGTAATATTGCGCCTATACTAAACAAAAGACTGTATAAAGTGAAATTTGATCTCCTTGACTTTAACTCAAACAAACGTTTGTTTTTCTCCAAGTCAATTTTTTCAGTTTGAATTTCCTTCTGCTCAAATCGGTTAATTTGGCGGATAAAACTTTCAGAATTCTTTATTTGGTTTAAAGTATCATTATAGGAAACATAACTTAGCAGATATTCCGATGCTTTCCGAAATTGACCACCATAATTACTACATTCATATAAACGGAAACTAAACTGCTTGCAGTAATCCATATAATTTGCAGACTTCGCAAGATCAAGAGCTTTCTTATATACATTTTCAGCTTGTTTATATCTTGAGTAATGATAATAATAATCTCCAAGAACCTCCAGGGATTTCAGTTGGAGGTCAAGATTAGAGATGGATTTTGCATACTTGTAAATTGAGTTAATTTTATCGTGATTTTTTAGTCTGCTTAGGTACAGTAAACTTTCAATCAATTCATGTTCATGCTGACAAAATTCATTGTACACATCAGCCTTAGATGTTTCGCATAATCCTAGAAAATATAATGCCATGTCCGTATTACCTAACTTCTTATATAAGTAGGCCAGGAAGTGCTGTGAACGCACCACATCAAGATCTCTGTTTTCCTGCTTAAAATAAACATGACAATATTCCAGGGTATTTACTGCCTTTTGCAACATCCCTAAGTACATATAGATTCTGGATAAGACAAAGCGGTAATAGTACACCTTGTCCAACTCATTTTCCTGTTTAAAATATTCTATTGTAGTAAGTAAAACACTTACGGCTTCCTGGTATTTATGTGCAGTTATGTTCTCTTCAATTTCTCTTTGGAAACTTTCAGGGTCTAATAAAACTACTTCGAAAGAGTCTTTGACAACCTGAGCAGTATCTTGCGTAAATGCCTGTATTGAGCAGTAAAATATAAATGCAATAATTGAGCAAAAGGATATTTTGGCACTCATAAAGCTCAATCTATTGTAAAATTATCCAGCAAATTTAGTTCAATTGCAGCACGGACAAGACCTGCGGTATTTCTCACGTTCAGTTTTGAAATTAGATTGCTTCTGTGGGTTTCGACTGTCTTTAAGCTTATGAATAAACGTTCTCCGATTTCCTGAGTCGTAAATTCTTTAACGATTAATGACAGTATTTGCTTTTCACGAATAGATAACTTGGGAGCTCTGAACATCGTTTTCTTAATATTCGGCTTTTTCAATAGTGAGCCCATAATTGTTTCAGTCACATCCTTACTAAAATAGGTTTGACCTTGTGAAACCGTGTGAATGGCTTGAATAAGTTCATCACGTCCTGTATTTTTTAATACATATCCCAATGCGCCATTTTTTAGTATTTCACTAACTATACTTTCTTCATTATACATGGACAAGGCTATAATTTTAACATCAGGAAATTCTGCATTTAGTTTTTTTGCTACTTCAATACCACTAATATCAGGAAGGTTAATGTCCAGAAGCAGAACATCAATTTTTTGACCTTTAAGCATATTAAATACAGAATTCCCGTCAAAACAGCGATCGACAACTTTTATGGTTTTTTCGTTTTTAAGAATGGACTCAATCCCATCAACAAACATGGCATGGTCATCCGCAATGGCAATATGTAGCATACTAATAAAATTAAAATTGAGAAAGGGATTTGAAAACGGGATCTGTTACAAATTTATAAAAAAATGAGATCGGAGAATTTAAAAACTTGCCAACTTCTCCAGTTGATGCAAACAAGCTTTAAAATCCTTAGGGTAGGGGGCTGCAATCTCAATACCCGAGTCTAAGTAACTGAATTTGAGAGAAAAAGCATGAAGAGCCGTCCTGGAAATGAGTGGCCGAATGTCCTCAAATCCTTTTATTTTAGAAGCTTTCTTTAAATCAGAAATAGAAAGTTGGGTGCGGACCCCATAAATTGGATCTGCAACTATCGGCATTCCCATGTGTGCAAAATGAACACGGATTTGGTGTGTTCTCCCTGTTTTAGGCTCAACTTTCAATAGACTGAATCCCCTGAATCGTTTTAATACTTCAAAGCGTGTGATACTCATTTTGCCTTTAGGGTGTATAATCATTCTACCCAAATCCTCTTTTGAATGGGCAATCGGAGCATCTATCTCCCCCTGGTCCGGCATGGAATTTCCCTCAACCAATGCATGGTATGTCTTATGGACAAGGTTATTTTGAAAAAGCAAATTAATTACTTTATGCGCATCTTCATGCAATGCAAATAAAATCACACCCGAAGTGTCTTTGTCCAGCCTGTGCACAGGCAAAACAGAATAACCTTCCTCTTTTAGTAAATGGTACATGGAAGGTAATTGCGCATTATAACGATCAGGAATACTAAGTAATCCAGGAGGTTTGAATACAGCTATAAAATCATTGGAAGTATATAAAAAATCCAGCGACTTAATCATTTCTTAAAATAACTTGCAGGAATAGAGGAAAAAACGCGGTTGGTACTCACATAAAATTGATAAAATATTGAAGACTTCAGCACTCCAGTCATCCGCACTTTATCAACCCTCAAAGACTCAATTAAATCATCCTGATTTGCCTTTTTATAGATCAGATAAAGCAAATTTATTATGAACAAAATGTAAGCCTGAAGTATCTTGTAAAAAACCTTTACTTTACCTTTCATCAAATAACTGGCACCTATCATGAAATCCAGTACAAAACGAATTGGCAATATATAGGCAAGATGTATCCATTTTTCGTTTTTAAAAAGCGTAAATAAGTTATTTCTAAAATTCAAATAGGTTTTACGGGGATTATCATAATCCAGTGTGCCTCCTCCTAGGTGAAACACATGAGTTTTACCAAAGGCGTAAACCTTGCCTCCTATTCTTTTAATACGCCAGCAGAGATCAATTTCCTCCTGATGAGCAAAATAATCTTCGTCAAAGCCGCCTAAAGCTTTAAAGGAAATTGCTTTTACGACCATAGCTGCACCGCTTGCCCAAAAGATCTCCTGTGAATCATCGTATTGTCCTCTGTCTTCCTCGAGATGATCAATAATCCGGCCTCTGCAAAAAGGGTAAGCAAGTCCGTCTATAAAGCCACCTGCAGCCCCTGCATATTCAAATAAATGTTTGTTTGTATCCGACAATATTTTAGGCTGACATACCATGACCAATGGATCCTTCATCATAAATTCAATGACCGGTGAAATCCAGTCAGCATCAACACGTATGTCAGAATTTAAAAAGACGATATAATCGGAATCCAGTTGTGCAATCGCTTTATTGTAACCTGACGCGAATCCGTAGTTTTTCATTAAGCGAATTATGCGAACTTCAGGAAAGTGATGTTGAACAAAATGCAAAGAACCATCCGAAGACCCATTGTCAATCAAAACTAATTCACAATCTCTTGGTGCGTTCTTTACTATACCTGGCAAATAGGTCTCCAATAAACTTTGCCCATTATAATTTAAAATTGCAATAGAAATTTTAGGCACGCCGCGCACACTTGACCGAAGTTTGAATTTTAAAATGGATTGGCGTATACTTCTTTCATCCTGGGCAATCTGTCGCGTCAAATCATCAAGACTATTAAACTTTTTATCATCTCTAATGAAATCCAATAATTCCACTTTAATAATCTGGCCATAGATGTCTTGATTAAAATCAAGGATATGAACTTCAATTTGGCGCTCCAGATCTTTACCAACACTCTCGCTGTTGCCAATATATAACATGGCTTCACACGAAATACCATTTACTGTACAAAGTGCTGAGTAGATTCCGTTTTTGGGTATTATTTTGTTTGGATAATGTAAATTTAGATTTGCAGTTCTATAACCGATCTTTCTACCCAGTTTTTTACCGGAAACAACTTCACCTGTTAAAGTAAAAGGATACCCTAATAATGCATTAGCCTGCCTAACCTTACCTTGAAAAAGCAATTCCCTAATTCTTGTAGAACTCACTACTTCCTTTCCTAAAGTAAAAACTTCGGCTTCTTCGAATTCAAATATACCGTTTGCTGCATATTGCCTTAGCAAATCATTGTCACCACGTCCGTCCTTACCAAATCTATGATCATAGCCTGCTATAATTTTTGAAGGCTTGATTTTGTCCATCAGAATTCGTTCGACAAATTCTTGGGGCATCAGGAGAGAAAATGAATAATCAAAAGGAATAATTATCAAGAATGATAATTTAGTTTGTTCCAAGATCCTGATTTTCTCTTCCATTGAGCAAATCAAAGCAAAACGCTTGTCTCCGGGATCCAGCACGAAACGAGGATGCGGATCAAAAGTAATGAGAATTGAATCTCCTTCAAGCCTTTGTGCAGAGTCAAAGAGATTTTTTAGAATCTCATGGTGACCCAGGTGCAAACCGTCAAATGATCCAATTGCTACAACTGGATTTCTAAATTCCGGTAAAGTATCTTTGCCAAAGACTATGGTTCTCATTTCGGACTTGCATTGCAAAATTATTAATTTTAGGCTGTCCGTCAGCAGTATATCAATTTAAATTTGCTTTTAATATGAATGAACAAATAGAAAAAATCGTAAGCTGTCTTAAAGAAGTGCTTGATCCTCAAACCGGCAAGGACATTGTAAGCCAAAAAATGGTTAGAAATCTGCATCTGGAAGGAAATACCATACACTTTAATATCCATATTCCAGCCGGAAATTATACTTTCAAGGATGAACTTTACGCCAGTATTTACAGCTTATTAACGATCCAATTTCCAGATTTGGCTCCACATGTTCATTTTATAAATCAAAGCTCTTATTCCGAAGCTCCGAACTTAACTGTGCCCCAAATTAAAAATGTTATTGCGGTGGCTTCCGGTAAGGGTGGGGTTGGAAAATCCACCGTTTCTGTCAGCCTGGCTGTGGCGCTAAGAGATTTAGGTTATAAAACAGGCCTAATGGACGCCGATTTGTACGGTCCAAGTATGCCTACAATGCTTGGAATTCAGTCACTTAAACCCCAGGTGGTCATGATTGAAGGAAAGCCAAAACTGGTGCCTATTGAGGTTGAGGGCATTCACACTGTATCGCTTGGCAACATTATTGAAGCAGAGCAGGCTGTCGTTCTTCGTGGTCCGCGTCTTGCAGCTATCATTAAACAATTTTTTCAGGATACGGAATGGCCTGAATTGGATTTCTTAATTATTGATTTACCACCGGGAACAGGTGATATTCAACTTACCTTAGTTCAGACAGTTCCTCTTACAGGCGCTGTAATCGTAACCACTCCACAGGAAGTTTCCTATGTAGATGCATTAAAAGCTGCTAATATGCTTCTAATGGATCAAATTTCTGTCCCAATTTTAGGAGTTATTGAGAACATGTCGTGGTTTGAACCGGATGACCAGCCTGCAAAACGCTATTATATTTTTGGAAGTGGGGCAGGAGAACGTCTTGCTGTCAAGACCAATTCAACTTTGCTTGGCCAGGTTCCAATAAAAGAAAAAGTACGAAGTGACTTTGATACGGGACATGCCATGCATACACCAGCTCATTTTAAAGATCTCTTTAATGGCATTGCAAAAAATTTGGTAAACAAAGTGGAGTTGCGTAACCTCATTTTTGATCCAGCACGCATAGTTAGTACTAATTAATTGCATACCAGGCTATGAAAAATTCAAATTTTATTTTTGAAGAAATTAAAAGAAAGAAATCCATGCTTTGTGTTGGCCTGGATCCGGACATCTCCAAGCTTCATTCAAGTTATACACAAAGTGACAAGCCCCTTCAAAAGTTTTGCACTGATATTATAGACTGGACACACCCCTATGCAATCGCCTACAAATTAAATGTCGCTTTTTTTGAAGCCCATGGCCCAAAAGGATGGGAGCAGCTTCAATCAGTGATTCGTTTGATTCCTGAAGAATGCCTTATAATCCTGGATGCAAAGCGAGCGGATATCGGAAATACATCAAAACAGTATGCAGACTATTATTATAATGAATTGAAAGTGGATGCAGTCACCCTGCATCCCTACATGGGTCTTGATTCCATCGAACCATTTATGACGTATGATAATAAATGGGCAATAGTACTCGCATTAACCTCAAACCGAGGCAGCGAGGATATTGAATTGGTAACACTTCAGACCGGTGAAAAAGTTTTTGAACACGTACTAAATTTGTATAGTCGAGCATATTCCCCAGAAAAAATGATGTTCGTTTGTGGAGCAACACAACCAAAATATTTTCAAATTATCCGGAATATTTGTCCAAATCACTTTTTGTTAGTTCCTGGAATTGGCACACAAGGTGGGGATTTAAAAAATACTATACAAAGTGGAATGAATAAAATGGGTGGTCTCCTAATTAATATATCAAGAGATATTTTATATGGTCCCGGAGATCAGGATCCAAGAAAATACACCACTGAGAAAGCAAAATATTTTCAACATACTATGTTTGAGCTATTGCAGCTTTAAAAGTTGATACCCTGTACTTTTCTTTAAGTAGTATGAAATAATCCTGTTTGTTTCAACATTTCCTTGATAAGGTTTCAATTTATCTTTTATTGATTCAACATCCATTAAACTTTCCTCATTACTAATATATCCTAAAAAGCAACAAAATCCCTTATCAATATATAAAACTGATTTTTCATCAGGCTCTATACCTTGCCCAATCACGAGAAAACTATCTTTAAAAACACAATTTATTTCATTTACAGCTTCCTGAAACCTTTCATTGTAAAGTTTTAATTCTTCCTTCATGATACAAGCCCCGTTGCATTTAGCAATTTGATAAGACATACATGGCCCTGGATAATCTAGTTCCTCATTTATCTTTGGACACAAACGAAATGTTCCCATTATAGCGTCAAGATGCTCTTTTGCAGATTGCCTTGTGGGATGATGAAAAATTACTTCTTCATTTGCCTCCAGCCATTCAGCTTGCTTGATTCGAAATCTCATAAAATCATTCGGTTGTCGAGATACCACTAGTAAAAAATTGTGGCTTTTTTTGCGCAAGGCTTTATTTATCTCAGGCTGATGTCTCTTTATTTCCTCAGCTTCCAATAAGCACGCCATTAATTCATTCCCGGTAATTGTAAAATCTATTTGAGAAACAGACTGCATCATTTTTTTTGTTTTAATGCTTGTGTCATTGAAATGCTGAATAATGCGGTCTTTAATATTTTTACTTTTCCCAATATAAAGTGGCCTTAAGGTATAATCCAACATATAATAAACTCCTGAACGTTCAGGAAGCAACTGGATGGTTTCCTGCTTAATCGTTGGTGGTAGCTTACTGGCAGCAAGTAATTCCGGAACATTTCTTTCAATAAATTCACCCGTATGATCCGCAAGCATAATCTTTTGAAAAAGCACAAGTGTAGCCTTTGCGTCTTCCATCGCCCTGTGTCTGTCCTTTACAGCGATATCAAAATGCTGAATTAAATTACCCAGACTATAAGATTTCAAACCTCGAAAAAACCTTCTGCTTAATTGAAGTGTGCATAATTTTTTTCGACTGTAGGTATAACCTAAATTTTGAAACTCCTGTTTTATAAAGCCATAGTCGAAGTGCACGTTGTGAGCTACAAAAATGCATCCTTCGGTCTTTAATATGATATCTTTTGCAAGTTCATAAAATTTTGGTGCTCCTTCAACCATTTCATTGGTAATTCCAGTGATCCTCGTAATCTCATAGGGGATGCTTCTCTCCGGATTGATCAGACTTTCAAATTGGTCAATTACTTCTCCATCTTCAACGATTATTAAACCAATTTCCGTAATTTTATCCCGGGTTGCAATTCCACCCGTTGTTTCAATATCTATAATGGCAAATTTGGGCGTTTTTGGTTTCATTTTTTTTGTATTCCTTATCTGCTTTCCAATACCTGAGAATGCATTGAATTGTGATTTCCGATTACCGCAAAGTTCCGAAGTTATTAGACCTGGTGCAAATCAAACCGACCAATATTTTAATTATTTAAAAAATAAGAAAATTGGCTTGGTTGTTAATCAAGCCTCCAAAATTGGCAAATTACATCTCGCAGATAGTCTTCACTCTGCAGGATTTTACATAAAAATCATTTTTGCACCTGAGCATGGATTCCGCGGTGATCACGATGCCGGACAGTCCATTAAAGATACATTTGACACGAATTTGAATTGCCGTGTTGCATCTCTATATGGGAAAAACCATAAACCTAAAAAATCTGATCTTGAAGAAATTGATGTCATGCTGTTTGATTTGCAAGATGTCGGGGTGCGCTTTTACACCTATATAAATACCTTGCATCAAGTGATGGAAGCATGCGCTCAAAATGGAAAGCCTCTTATCGTTCTGGACAGACCTAATCCAAACGGTCATTATGTTGATGGACCCGTTTTGGATAGTCAATTTCATTCTTTCGTAGGAATTTTACCAATCCCAATTGTTTATGGCCTCACCATAGGCGAGCTAGCTAAGATGATAGAAGGTGAATGCTGGATTTCGTCCTGTAATACTTTAAATTTGACAGTCGTACCTTGTATTAATTACACTCATAACTCTCAATACTGTCCTGAAGAAAGGCCTTCACCAAATTTACCGAATTACAGATCCATTTTATTATATCCCAGTCTGTGCCTTTTTGAAGGCACTGCTATAAGTGTTGGAAGGGGTACCGACTATCCCTTTCAAATTTATGGCGCTCCAGGGTATAAAGGAGACTTCAAATTTACTCCAGAATCAAAGGCCGGTGCTAAAAATCCATTGTATTTAAATCAGGTATGCAGTGGAGTAAATCTTAGAAGCATTTCCACAGATAGCCTGGTTCAGGTTAAAAAATTAAATCTTCAGCTTCTAATTGAAGCCTATAAGAATTATCCAAATAAAGATTCTTTTTTCCTGAAAAACAATTTTATCGATAAGCTAGCTGGAACCGATCAACTCAGAAAAATGATCCTGGAAGGCAAATCTGAATTCGAAATTCGCAAAACCTGGGAGAAAGGCATCACCCAATTTAAAGCTTTACGAAAGAAGTACTTGTTGTACTTGGAACATTAATTTAATTTTTGAATGATACCAAGTGCATTAAATGTGAATGTTCCACATTCCTTTCTAGCTGCTTTAGGATCTGCCTGAAATTTATATTGTTGCATTTTGAGTGTAGCTTCCCTAATAAATTTAACTTCCTTGGTTTTAGATTTGAGAGAGTTGTATTTAATGTATGTAACGGCGCCATCGCGGTTAACACACATATTGAATACAACACTTTGGGCACTTTCTCTTGCCAAATCCTTAAGATCAGGCCGCCAAATCACTTTTCTTTTCAGCACACCGATGGCATCGAAATCAACCCCTACGCCATCCCCTGAACCTCCTCCGGTTCCGTTCCCCTGACCACCACCGCCGCCTGTACCATTACCAACAGCGGCTCCCCCAGACCCATTGCCTGTACCTGAGCCCGTTCCTGAGCCTCCGGTACCGGGTGAATCATCATCTCCGGAGTTTGCACGACCAGAAGTACCATTAGCCCCTCCGGTGCTTGGTTTGCTCACAATTACAGGTGGAGTAGGAGATGGTACGGATGTAGTAGGCTTGTTCGATGCATTTTCTGATGGCTTGGGAGCCTCAACTTTAACAACTTCAGGAGTTGGTGTACTCAATACAGGTTTAGGACTTGATTGAACCGGTATAGGATTTGGCTTAACAGGTTCGATCTTTTCCTCAACCTTAACGGCCTCTTCAGGTGTCGGAGAGGGTGGTGCTTCACTACCTGGTGATCCACCTGCAGCAGGTTCGGTATCTTCAGGTCCAGCACTATTTCCGCCACCGGGTGGGTTATCTATAACTTCAGTAATTTGAGGCTTAGGACCGAGTAACTCAATGGCATATTCTTGAGGAGGTTCGACCGGGAACTCGAGAATTCTGACAAGAATGAGCAGTAAAATCAATGCATGTATAATTGCAGAGATCAGAAATCCCGTTCGCTTATTCTTTCCTTCGACGAGATCTGCATTGAATGAAGTGTATTGCGACATTCTGGTTAATTATTTGGTTACAAAGGACGTATTTTTTTTATAAATTATTGTAAATGATTACATAAAACATTATTCAGGCTCATGATCTGAGCTTGCGGAAAAGGCCAAAAGGATTCCCGACAATATCATCAGCATCTTGATGACAAATGCCCATAAAAAGCCCAGATTATCAATTGGAACAAGTAATGTAAGTCGCACCCCGACCAGGCTCAGAATTATGGAAAGCATTCCAAAAACAAATAGAAGAAAGCCAGATAGTAAGAACAAAGTTTTCTTTCGCAATTCCATGGTAAATTTGAAGCTATTTCATTAAAAACGACAAAGCTGTTCTACTTCGTTCAAAATGAAGATGATTTCCCGAATAAAATTAACAGAATGCCCCAGAGATGCCATGCAAGGCCTGCATGAATTCGTGCCTACACAATTGAAAATCAAATACATACAAAAACTCATCGATACCCATTTTGATATTATAGATTTTGGAAGTTTCGTATCTCCAAAAGCCATCCCGCAAATGCGGGACACAAAAGAAGTTTTAGAAGCTCTTGATTTGAGCAATTCAAACTCAAAGCTGCTCGCAATCATCGCAAATAAAAGAGGAGCACTGGAAGCAGCCGGATTATCAAAAATCAGCTATTTGGGTTTTCCATTTAGCATCTCTGAAACTTTCCAATTGCGAAATACCAATACAACAATGGAAGAGTCTTTGGAACTGATCACGGAAATTCAAAATATTTGTTTCAAAGCCCATAAAGAACTTATAATCTATTTATCAATGGCCTTTGGCAATCCGTATGGGGATGTGTGGAATGCGGATATTGCATTACAATGGGTGCAACAACTACAAAAGTTGGAAATCCGAACTATAGCACTATCGGATACGATAGGTGTTGCCAACCCGGAAAATATTGAATACTTATTCTCTAATTTAGTCACCGAATATCCTGATGTTGAATTTGGTTCCCACTTTCACACACAGCCAGGTCAATGGGAGGATAAAATAAATGCCGCCTATCAGGCAGGTTGTTATCGATTTGATGGGGCGATACGTGGTTTCGGAGGCTGTCCTATGGCAAAAGACTCTCTTACCGGAAATATGCCCATGGAGCATTTGATTGAGTATTTTGGTTCAAGAAAGCTAATCGATCACATTTTACTTCCAAAGTTTGGATTGGCTTTTGATTTTTCAGATGCCATTTTTGGAAACTACCACTAGTTAATAACATGCAATTTTTAGAAATTGAGTTCATGAGCCCTGAGTATGATGAAGCGGTCAGGCTTCGGGATTTAGTTTTAAGAAAACCTCTGCATCTTGAGTTCTTACAATGGCAGCTGGAAGAAGAGTACGATGAAACGCATATAGCTGTTTTTGACGAAGGTCTAATATTAATAGGAAGTCTAAGCTTAAAACCCATCTCACAAAAAGTATTAAAAATGCGCCAGGTTGCAATTCAGGAAGACAAAAGGGGGAGCGGGGTAGGCAAGGCATTAGTTGGCATTTCAGAGACATGGGCTAAACAACATGGATTTGAAAAAATTGAATTGCATGCCAGAGACCTTGCAGTAGCTTTTTACAAAAAGCTTGGATATACCATATCAGGAAATGGTTTCACAGAAGTAGGTATACTTCACTTTAAAATGTTTAAGAAAATACGCTAAGTCCTAAATATGAGAAAAATTGACAATTTAATGGAAGTCTATGGTCAAAGCCACCAAAACTCTACCAACAAAATCATACACTGGATTTGCATTCCTTCTATTTTGTTTTCGTTTACTGGATTAATCATGCAAATTCCATTTATATACGGGCAAACTACCTTTTTGAATTGGGCTTTTGTTATTTTGCTTCTTTCCTTTTTCTATTACCTCAGACTCTCCGTAGTCTTGGCTCTTGGCTTTGCAATCATTGGAATTGCATTATTAGAGGGAAATCAAATTTTAGCAAACTATTGTCTGGTGACTGAAATTAAAGCCATCTATGTCTTATCAGGTATTTTTATAATGGCCTGGATAGGTCAATTTATCGGACATAAGATCGAAGGAAAAAAGCCATCCTTTTTCCAGGATGTACAATTCCTATTGATAGGGCCTGCATGGCTCATGGTGCATGCTTTTAAAAGATTTGGGATCCGATATTAACACTAGAGATGGATCACCTCACCATAAGCAGCTGCTGTTGCCTCCATTATAGCCTCTGACATTGTTGGGTGCGGGTGAACTGCTTTCAGAATTTCATGTCCTGTAGTTTCCAAACGACGCGCCACAACAACTTCTGAAATCATTTCTGTCACATTCATTCCAATAAAATGTGCGCCTAGAAATTCACCATATTTTTTATCGAACAATACTTTTACAAAACCATCCTTTGCTCCGGCGGCACTTGCTTTTCCACTTGCCGAAAATGGAAATTTTCCAATCAAAATTTCATATCCGGCTTCCTTTGCTTGTAATTCAGTATAACCAACTGAGGCAATTTCAGGACTGCAGTACGTACACCCAGGGATATTGTTGTAGTCAATTGGATCCGGATTCATTCCACAAATAGCTTCGACGCAATGAATACCTTCTGCACTGGCTACATGCGCAAGCGCCTGGCCTGGAACGATATCACCAATTGCATAAATACCGGGAACATTTGTCTGATAATGTTTATCGACGGATACTAATCCTGTATCTAGCTTTATACCAAGATCTTCAAGTCCAAGATTTTCCGTGTTAGGACTAATTCCAGCAGCAGACAGAACAATATCGCAATCTATAAGTATCTCTTTACCGTCCTTTCTGTTTTGCGTTTTTACAGTAAGGCCGGATTTTTTTATGTCCACGGACACCACACTTGTATTAGCTAATGTTTCTATCCCTTTTTTCTTGAAAATTTTAGTAAGTTCTTTTGAGATATCTGCATCTTCACGAGGAACTAATCCTTGCTCCATAAATTCTACAATGGTCACCTTTGTTCCAAGTGAATGATAGAAATAGGCAAACTCCACTCCGATAGCGCCGGCACCAACTATAACCATTTTATCTGGTTGTTTATCCAGAGTCATTGCTTTTCTATAGTCTATAATATGGGTACCATCAATTTGCAAGCCCGGAAGTTGCTTTGCCCTGCCTCCGGTAGCCAAAATAATATGGCTTGCAGAGAATTCAGATACTTTACCTCCAACATCGGTAACCTCTACCTTCTTTGATTTATTAAGTCTGGCAGTACCTAAAATTACCTCAATTTTATTTTTTTTCATTAAGAACTGAACGCCTTTACTCATACCTTCAGCCACGTTGCGACTACGTTTAACTACTGCACTAAAATCGGCTTTTGCATCTTTGACCATGATTCCATAATCAGAGGCATGATTGAGATATTCAAACACCTGAGCGCTTTTAAGCAATGCTTTGGTAGGTATACACCCCCAATTCAGACAAATACCACCCAAAGACTCCCGCTCAACAATTGCTACTTTCTTCCCCAGTTGAGCCGCACGGATGGCGGCAACATAACCTCCTGGACCTGAACCTATTACGATTATATCAAAATGCATGAAAAATAATTTGTGTAAAAATAAGGGTTCTCAAGGATCTAATGTTAATTGAAATACATGACATGTCTTAAGACATGTCATTTCTCACAATGAGTTTATCTTTGTGATTATCCTTGCAAATGAGTAAAATCGCTGTCTTTCCGGGTTCATTTGATCCTATAACAAAAGGTCATATAGATGTAATACAAAGGGCTTCAAGCCTTTTTGATCACCTATATATCGCAATTGGCATAAATTCCCAAAAGAAGATTTTGTACCCCTTGGAAAAGCGGATGGCATGGATAACAGATTTGATTTCACCTTTATACAATGTGTCTGTAAGCAAATACGAAGGTCTTACTGCTGCTTATTGTAAGGAAATTGGCGCCAATTATTTGCTTCGCGGTATTCGAAATGCAACAGATTTCGATTATGAAAAGACAATTTCACAAATAAACAATTGCCTGGTTCCGGGTCTTGAAACCGTTTTTCTGATTTCAAGGCCTGAATTATCTCATGTCAGTAGCACTATCGTTCGTGAGCTCATTTTAGCAAAAGCTGATGTAAGCACACTGGTTCCGTCTGAAATAATATCAGATTTATATAACTAGATATAACTTTTTATGCCTAATCAAATTGTAAAGATCCCAAATGTCTCTAATGAAATTGTATTGAATTACAAGCCAGGTTCATCAGAAAGGGTTGAAGTAAAGAGAATGTTGGAAGAGCTGCGACAAAATCCAAAAGAAATACCGATGACCATTAATGGCAATCCAACCACCTCAGACGATCGACGACAAATAAAATGTCCTCATGAGCTGAGTCTGACACTTGGATATTATTACAAAGGGAATGCACAGCATATAGAAGATGCGATACATGCAGCCTTGAGTGCGAAGGAAAGTTGGGAAAGCATGCCATGGCAGGATCGCGCTGCAATTTTTCTTAAAGCGGCTGACCTGATCGCGGGCAAGTACAGAGCTTTGACTAATGCCCACACAATGCTTGGGCAATCGAAAAATATATTCCAATCAGAAATTGATGCAGTGTGTGAATTCTGTGATTTTTTGAGGTATAATGTAAAGTTTCTTACTGAAATATACAGTACGCAGCCAGATTCTTCAGCTCTGATCTGGAATCAAACGGAGTACAGACCATTGGAGGGTTTCATTTTTGCATTAACGCCATTTAATTTCACCTCCATTGCTGGTAACTTACCCTGTGCCCCTGCATTAATGGGAAATGTAGTAGTTTGGAAGCCCGCCGAAACTCAAATATACTCTGCCTCACTTATCATGGAAATTCTGATTGAAGCTGGTTTGCCACCGGGTGTCATTAATCTGGTATTTGTTGATGGAAGCACAGCGGGTTCAGTTATTTTCAAACATAGAGATTTTGCAGGACTGCATTTTACCGGATCGACTGCAGTTTTTCAATCTATTTGGAAAAACGTTGCTTCCAATTTGGAGTTATACAAATCATTTCCTCGATTAGTAGGTGAAACCGGAGGCAAAGACTTTGTGCTTGCCCATACATCCGCTGACCCTAAGTCAGTTGCTGTTGCGCTTTGCCGGGGTGCATTTGAGTTTCAAGGACAAAAATGCAGTGCCGCATCAAGAGCTTACATTCCACAAAGTATTTGGCCCCAGGTTAAGAAATTTTTACTGGAAGATTTGAATACCCTAAAAATGGGAACACCTGAAGATTTTACTAATTTTATAAATGCGGTTATTGACGAAAAAGCTTTTGATAAAATAAATTCATACATTCAAAATGCTAAAAATCATCCTGATGTTGAAGTGCTTTTTGGGGGGCATTGCGACAAGTCGGTTGGCTATTTCATTCAGCCTACGGTCTTGCTTGCAAAAAATCCGGGATATATAACAATGTGTGAAGAAATATTTGGCCCTGTCTTAAGCATCTATGTTTATCAGGATGCGGAATATGATGCTATACATTCTATTATTGATTCGACTTCCCCCTATGCTTTAACAGGTGCACTTTTTGCCCAGGACAGAAATATCATTATTGATTCAAGTCATAAACTTCGGAATTGCGCTGGCAATTTTTACATAAATGACAAGCCCACTGGTGCTGTTGTCGGGCAGCAGCCCTTTGGCGGAGCAAGAGCATCGGGTACAAATGATAAAGCAGGATCTGCGCTTAACTTATACAGATGGGTATCGCCTAGAACGATCAAGGAGAATTTTGCGCCACCTGTGAATTATCGCTACCCATTTATGGAAGCTGATCTGTAAAATAATTTACGCTCACAAAAGGTATTTTACACAAAGCCCAAATGCAATACCAAATAATGCGCCATAGTAGTGCGCATCATGGTCTATATGATCCGTTGTATTCCCCGAGGCCCATTTGCTATATCCAAGGTAAATCATACCAAATAGCAATGCAGGAATAGGTAATAAACCTAAAAAGTACAGCAAGGCAAAAGGATAATACAAAATATAGATAAATAATATACCTGATACAGCACCTGAAGCACCTATGCTAGAATACGTGTAGTTTTTTCTAAATTTCAAGAATGTTGGAAGTCCAGAAAGTACAAGTATGAAAACATAAATAAGTAAATAAATAAGACCCCCTGCAACAAATCCATATTTCATTTTATAAATATGTTCAACAGTAGTTCCAAATTGGTACAACACAAATAAATTCATAAATAAATGTAAAAAATTTGCATGAACAAATCCGGAAGTAAACCAACGATAATAACTTCCATCTTTATGTTCGACATAAGGAAAATGTTTTAATTTATCATACAAATCCCTATTCACCTGACATAAGATAAATATTAATGCTTTTGCACAAATTAATGCAAAGGTCATCGTGTTAGAACTGTCAATCATTGTGGTAGGGATGATTATGTAAAAGAGTACACGCACGATATAATTGCTCCAGCAATACAACTCTGGCAAGCATATGCGATAATGTAAAATTAGAGAGTGCTATTTTGTAATCCGCATTTTTCTTCATATTTTCGGTAAATCCAAATGCACCTCCAATAATAAAGCAAGGGTTCAAAGATTGAGTTAAGATATTCTGGTTAAACCAACTTGCAAATGGACGGCTTTTAAATTGCAGGCCATTTTCATCTAATAAAACTACACATTTTTTCTTCTTTGAAAGTTGCTGTAAAAACCAATCTTCTTCCAATTGCAATTGCTTTATAGGATCTTTTGTGCTCCTTGTGTGTTTAAAAACTTTGATTTCCGTTTTATAAAAATAATTCAACCTTGAAACAAAATCTCTCTCCAAGTCCATATACGGACCTGGTTGAGTATTTCCAACATACCAAATTTCAATAGTCATAATACATTTGAGAACATTACAGCTTGAAGTGGGCCTAAAGAATATGTAGTATCAGACATATATCGTACAGGAACTTTATTAAATAAATCATTACAGCTTGAATAGTTTTTCATTATTTTAAATCTACTTTCCTTATTTCGTAAATTAAATAACAATACACAGTATTTCTCCCCATTCCTTCTTTCAAGTGCAAGGACATCTTTCGAATCAGATATGACTTCAGGATAATTTTGGCTGCCTGAGTTCCATAAAGCAGGATTGGATAATTTTTGCAGATTAAGACTACGGTACTGATCCTGCATATATTTAAAATTCCATTTGATAGTCTTTGTGCTAAAAAGATTTACAGGCTCAAACAAGGGACCTTCCTGTCCATTCATTGTCCAGCTGATGCCTGGTGCAAATGCACAAAACATAACAAAATACTTATAAGCATTGTAGTAAAACTGCACATCAGTCCCATAATAGAAATTGACAAAATAGTCTAATGTAGCATGAGTCGAAGGATGAGATTTAGCATATTCAAGATAGCGCACATAGTCCTCGACAAATGAACTATCATTGTATGTTTTATGAAATAATGTGTATAAATGTTTCATATTCATGTTGTACGAAACATGGGCCACTTCTGACTCTCCATGGTGTATAAAAAGCTTAGTTGGATTAGATTTCATATAATTGAACACTTTATCCTGAAATTCCAAGGGTGTCTTATCCAGATCATATATGACAGCCCCGTCAAAAGCAAAATTGTCTAAGGTTTCCCGAAAAGCGTCAAATATTAAATCAGCAGCTTTGTTATTCGTTAAATCCAGTTGTACATATTCCGGATTATATCTGCCATCAACTATTTTATCTGAAGACATGTATAATTCTGGTTTCGTTAATCTCCAATTATGGTTTGGCCCCGTAAGATTAAAATTAAACTCCAACAACACAGAAATCCCAATAATATGGCTGGAGTCAATCAGCATGGTCAAGTCATTATTGCTTCCTATTCCTAGATCAACATTTTTGAAATCATTGATTGCGAATGGATTACCCGGGTTAAATGCATTTTGAGACATGTCATATGACATTGGTGACTGTAATGCAATAACATTAAAAAACAAACTTTTGATCCGTGGAAGATCAGCTGTAATTACTTTTAACTGATTCTTTTCAGAATAAATCCGCGTGGTGACTTCATAAAGATTAATACAATTCGCTCTCTCACTATTAAACTTAATTTTGCTAGCACATCCGTAGAATAAAAGTACTATCAATAGAACAGGAATTTTGAATTTCATTTTAAAGAGTTTCGTTCTGCTTTATAATTTGTTTGCGCCTGAAAGTGGGTCTTTAGTTCCGCCAAATTTGCTGCATCAAATATTGACTTAAAATGGGCTATGATAAATTGTATCATTTTATTTGATTCCTGACCCCCATAATTATTTTTTATTTCAATAAGATTGCGGAGGTAAATATCCTTTAACATCATACGATGTGAAACAGGAAGATGCGAATCATATTGCATGATAAGATAAATATCATTTGAATTCCTCAAAGTGGATACCAAATTTTCCCAGTCTTTAATAGATTTATAAATATCTGCCATTAATTTGTTCAACGAGTGTAATGATTGATGCTTTAACTGCAGATATACCAATATTTTTTCCGGACTAAACTCCCTGATAGAGTATAGTTTATCAAATAATTCCAATGATGGGATTGAGTCCAGTTCATAATACAAATCTATCAAGAACATGTCGACCGCCTTGCCATTTGCTCTTGAATAGTAATTTAATATATAAGGCAATGAATAGTTCTTTAAGTCTTTTGTAAGCAAAGGAAACAATATTTTATACAAGCTTATTGCATGGTCATTGAATACTTTTCCCTGTCTTGAATTTAACCAATTTGAAACAATATAACTTGGAATACTTTGTTCTTGCAACCAACGTGTCAAGTGATTGACAAAATAATCTGCATCTATGGTGTATAATATATCCATATGAAGCAACTTCAATTCGTCTGATAAAGTTGATTTAATGCGCAGGCTTAATTGTGTATTAAGTTCTATTTTCTGAACCTTCTTTATATTAAGCTTATGTAATAATTGAAACAAATTGGAATCGAAATTTAAGGCATAATAATGCACATCGGTAATGACATTAAACAACAATTGAGAAATTCTTTGCCTTGAATGAGGAGCAATAATGGTTGGCACTATCTCATCAAGGGCGGCTTGAATTTTAAGAGTCAGCACATTAAATTTACTCTTACTAAACGTTTGAAGCGAACTTGAGAACACATAACTATGGTGCAGACCTGAAGTCAAAAGAATAATAGCTCTTTCTGATTCGTTATCCCTGAAAGCCATTAAAGCAATTTGGTAAACTTCACGAAAGGACATCAGCATGTACTTAAGAACAGATGCTTCATTTTTGTATAGCTTTCTAATTTGCTTCATATTTTCAGAAATCAATTCAGAAATAGCAGTGTACCCAGATTTCTTATCTTTTATTAAAATACCAATAAATGAAACCCAAATTTTAGAAACCTCATTTATGCTTCCTAATACCTGAATGATATGAATAAGCTCATGAGTCTGCAAATGCTCAAAGTCCTTAACTTCGTAAACTTGGGATTTGGATAGATTTCTCTTTAAGATTTTATGGATATGCCAAAACAATAGAATCAATACATGAACACACGGCTTTTTAATATCCTTTGACCCACACCCGCAGGTATAACTTTTGAGACCCAACGAGCTATATATTACTTCGCAGTCTATTAAAGCACCTTCTTCCTTAAGAGAATAAGTCCAGCAATTTTTTGAAATTTGATTTGCCTTGATAACCGCACCTGCCTCAATTCTTTGCCTATATACCGCAATATCCGCATCAGGTATAAAGTATTCAAAGTTATTAAAATTAAGGGTGTGCTTCTTTTGAATCATTAAGGGCAGGTTTCAACCAGCAAATTTATTAATTTTGTAAAATTATAAGGTCAAAATGAAGCAGTTATTCTTTATTCGCCATGCCAAATCCAGTTGGAGTAATCCTGGCTTGTCTGACTTTGAAAGACCTCTTAATAATCGTGGGGCAAACGACGCCCCCAAAATGGCACATTGGTTATCAAGTCATTTTAAAATAGCTTCACCTGCTCTTATTTCAAGTCCTGCCGTTCGGGCCCTTTCCACTGCAAAGTGTTTTGCAGCCGAATTGAACATACCGTATGATCAAATTCAACAAAATGAAATGCTATATTATGGAACAGCTCAAGACTATATTTTATGCTTGGTGAACTTAAAAGAAGATTTTCAAACTACTTTGGTGATTGGACACAACCCAATGCTTGACAATATATACACTGATTTAAATGCACAAACAGAAAGCCATATGCCAACTTGTTCGATATTGGCCTGTACTGTTACATCCGGCATATGGTCTGATTTGAAGACAAAAGACATAATAATTACAAGTTTTATGGCTCCTAAATCATTATGAAGCCACATAATCAATTCATTATTTTATTGGGACTTTTGACTATGATTTCGTGTCAAAACCCAAAGGATGTCCCTCCTGCAAATACGGAATTGGAAAAGTTCAACTATATCTTATACGAACTATTTTATTTGAATGAACTGTATAGCCAACAAGCAAGCTCCATTAAAGATAGTATGACACAAATCCACTTCCATAATTTACTAACTGAAAGTTCACTTACAGAAAAACAATTTGATTCGATAAAAGTCTATTTTGAATCACATCCTTCAGAATATGAAAAACTGCTGCAAAAGTTTAAAAAACAGGCTGAAGCATCTAAATTTCAATAATTTAATAATTTGATAATATTGGGACGCCAACATAATTGTCTGCTTCTAAGTTTATCTTAAAATAGTAACATGAAGTATAAATTATTGATAGTAGATGACGAACCTGATATTCTCGAAATCCTGACATACAACTTACAAAAGGAAGGCTTCACTATTGAAACCGCATCAAATGGAGAGATTGCTTTAAAAAAAATGGAAAGCTTTCACCCCGATCTCATCCTGTTGGATATTATGATGCCTGTTTTGGATGGCTTGCAAACATGTAAGCAGATCCGAAATAATCGTGCCTTTGATAATGTAAGTATTCTTTTTCTGACTGCGCGCGGCGACGAAGATTCCCACATAAACGCACTTGATTATGGCGGCGATGACTTTGTCAGCAAACCTGTGGCAATAAAAGTTCTTATCAGCAGAATTAAAGCCCTCATAAGGCGAAAAATAAAGCCCCTCAGCAACGAAGGGAATAATGAGATTCTTTCATTTGAAGATTTGCAAATCAACCCCATGAAAATGGAGGTCATCTATAAAAGCCAAAAACCTGAATTGGCCCGTAAAGAATTCTTACTTTTATATTTATTGGCAAGCGATCCTGGAAAGGTATTCAGGAGAGAAGAAATTCTGGATAAAATCTGGGGCAAAGACATTATTGTAGGGGACCGGACTATTGATGTGCACATTCGTAAATTAAGAGAAAAGTTAAATGACTCCTATATTAAAACCATTAAAGGAGTGGGCTATAAATTTGAGGCCTGAATTGATAAAAAACATTAAGCCTGGCTCGCTTGCTGCATTAATAAGTGCTCTATATACTATCGGAATATTGGGCTTTTCTTTTATTTTGTTCTTAGGCAAATCTAAGTCCATCTCCATATATAGCTTTCTGATACTATCTCTAGTAGTTCCCATTTTGTTTTTCTGGCCAGTAAGATTTTTAATACAACTATTTATATACAGAAGGATAAAGCTGATTTATAAACTCATCAGCGAAACAAAATCCCAGGACAGCAGTTATATCGGATATCTCACCCAGGACCGACAAAGTCTGGAGAATGCAGAAATGGATGCCATTAAATGGATCAGTAAGAAAAACCTCGAAATCGTACATATTAAAGAAATGGAAGCCTTCAGGAGACAATACATTGGCAATGTATCCCATGAACTCAAGACTCCTATTTTCAACATTCAAGCTTATTTACAAACCATTCTTGATGATAAGTTCAATGATCCTCACCAATCTACATCCTTCTTGAAGAAGGCTTTAAAAAATGCCACCCGGTTGCAGGAAATCATTGAAGATTTATCTATTGTTTATAAACTTGAGTCCGGCGAACGCGTCCTTTCACCGGAAATATTTAATATCAAAGAGCTCGCAGATGAAGTAATTGATGAGCATCAAAGCCTCGCTGATCAAAAGCAAATAAAATTAATGTTTAAAACAGGGGCAGACGAAGATCAAATGGTCTATGCAGATAAAGAATACATCCGGATTGCATTAAGCAATTTGGTCAACAACGGAATTAAGTACGGCAAATTCAACGGATTTGTTAAAATATCCATTTACAACCTGGATACAAAAATATTAATTGAAGTCAGCGACAATGGCATTGGCATAGCTGAAGAACATCTTCCGCATGTATTTGACAGATTTTACAGAGTGGACAAAAGTCGATCACGGGAGTCCGGAGGGTCGGGACTGGGTTTATCCATAGTAAAACACATTGCGGATGCACATCAACAAGCCTTACATGTTCGCAGCAAAGAGGGTGCAGGTAGCACTTTCGGATTTACACTGGATCAGGTCCAATAAATATTAAGACGCTTTGGTTCTTTGTAGTGCAGTTTTGGATTCAAGTCCATCCAACTCCTTAACCAATTGATCTCTCTTCTCAAAAAAGTCAGGTAAAATATGAGCTGGCAATGGCTCAGGAGAAGGAAAATGCAATCTTCTATGATCAACCTGACGCCCGTCTTTCCAAAAACGGAAACATACATGAGGACCCGTAGCTAATCCTGTAGAGCCCACATAGCCAATAATTTGACCTTGTCCGACAGGAGCTCCTCTAAAAATTCCATTTGCAAATTTAGACAAATGAAGATATTGGGTCTGATAGGTTTTATCGTGTCTGATTTTAACAAAATTACCGTTACCTCCTGAATAAGCCGCAGCTTCAACCACGCCAGAACCAACTGCCATAACAGGAGTCCCATAAGGTGCGGCATAATCGGTTCCAAGATGTGGACGACTGTATTTTAACACGGGATGAAAACGATTCATCGTAAATCCCGAACTTATTCTTGAAAACCTTAAGGGTGCTTTCAAAAACTGACTTTTCATTGGTGCTCCTTTAAGGTCATAATAACCTTCAGAGTTATTGAATGAATATTTAAATGAATAATGGTCAGAAAAACCAGTATCAAAATAGGCTGCAATAAGCTCGCCGCGATCCGTCTTTATACCATCAACATATATCCTGTCAAATATTAGTTTATAAGTATTGCCCTTTTGAACATGCATAAAGTCAACCGCTGAAGCAAGCGCATCTTCCATTTGGTCAATCAGGTTAATTGATATATCCTGGCTTACCAGCGCATTCCATAAATTAGATTCAATATAACCAACAGCTGTTTCTCTTTTATGAGTAACCTCCCGGTCGACCAGTCGAACACAATGTTCCCCTCTAAGCTCACATACAAGGTATTGGGAAGGACTGACTTCGTAACAAAAATAATCAGGATGTTCGCAAGGATTAGTGCTTACGAATGCTAGTTTATTAGCTGTATTGAACTTGGTAGGGGAGAAAACCTGACTGACATTAGATATGATTTTATCTATTTTTTCACTTGGAATCGAGTATCTGTTTAAAACTTTACCTATAGTTTCACCCGCACTCATTTTTGTCCAGGAAATTGCAAAATGCTGTGGCTCAAAACCAAAGTGTTGCAATTTGTTGCTATTGCCGGCAACATTTTCTTCAGAGGCACAGACGTCTTTTTTATTCGCATCAAGCCCTAAACGGAGAATATATTCCAAAATATAGCTGTTTGCTAGAACCAGTAAGGCAAATGCGCCATATTTCAGTATTGAACTGACAAGTCTGTTGTAGGCCATACCCGTGTAAGCTTGAAGGTTTAAAAATCAAGCAAAGATAAACTTTTTTGGAAATCCCAACAAATAACATAACTCATTGAAAATAAATCAACTAGCTATTTCAGCTTAAGTAGCAATTCGATAATCTAATGTCAATAAGGTATTATAACTTTATGCATTAATTAGATTCAGTTTGTTTCAAAAGGGAAGCATTTATTCATCAGACCAGATCCCCAAGTCAGTGCAGGTAATGGGAATTCTGAATCTCGACCCCGAAAGTTTTTTTAAAAACAGCATTGCAGGGAGTGTCCAGGATGGGCTTAAAAGGGTGGAGTGCATGATTGAAGATGGCCTCGATATTTTGGACCTTGGGGCTTTTTCAAGCAGACCAGGTGCAACGATTCCGGACGAAATTCTTGAACAAAAACGACTTTTACCCATTTTAAAAGAGATTAAACATCATTTTCCGGAAATAGTAATATCCATTGATACGGTCCATAGTGCCACAACTCAAAAAGTTCTAGATCTTGGAGTTGACATCATTAATGACATCTCAGGCGGATTATACGACCCTAAACTACCAGAGCTTGTAGCAAAGTATCATAAAACATTGATTATTATGCATATGCGTGGTCTTCCAAGTACTATGATGCATCCAGAAAACAGGAAATATGATAATATTTGCCATGATATAATAGTTTATTTTCGAGACCTTCTGTTAAAATATAGGCAAATGGGCCTCTATAATCTTATTATCGACCCTGGATTTGGATTCAGTAAATCTCTACATGACAATTACAAACTACTGAGATGCATTGAAGCGTTTCAAATACTGGAGAAGCCGGTATTAGTCGGTGTTTCTCGAAAGTCAATGATATGGAAGACCTTAAATACCTCAGCAGATGAAGCCCTCAGCGGAAGTCTGGTAGCTATGATATGGGCTGCACTTAAAGGTGTTCAAATTGTCCGTGTACATGATGTGAAAGAAACATGCCAAGCATTAAAAATTTTAAATCTGTTGCAATCTTCAAATTCCTAGCCTTCATTCAAAAGTGAGCGATACTTCTAAAATAAAATTGATTTTAAGGGTTTTCATTTACCTACGCCGCTTTTTATCTTTTATTTTTAGAATATTTCATTTTCTCCTTTTAATATGGGTCCTTCTTATACTTTTTATAAAAACCAGCCAGGTTCAAAATTATATCAGTCAACAGGCAATAGCATTTTTAAACTCCAGGTATGAACAGAATATCCAGGTTAATCATATTGCCTTTGACCTTGCAACCGGACTTACCTCAGACTTACTAATTCTTGATCATCATCAGGATACATTGCTACATTCTGAAAAAATTTCCATCGGACTATTAAGCAGCATTCATACATTGCTTAAAAACAGATTAGCTTTAAAAAATATAGAATTTTTAAATGCGTACGTGAATATTAAAACGTATGAAGGAGAATCAGATTCCAATTTAGATTTATTTCTATTAAAATTCAAAAGCAGTGGGTCTAGCGGCAATGCGCTGAATCTTGTACTTAAACAACTTGAACTTTTCAATCCCAGAATTAAATTTGCTAACGAGCATACCCAAATTTCCGTTTCAGGTAAACGTGTTTATATTTCAGTTGATAGCATTAATCAGGCTATAAAGTACTTTCAGGTTCGGACAGTTCTTTTAGACGATCCTCAAATTACTGTACAGCGAACAATAGAACCTGAATCACGCTCATTGGATAGAATTTCAAGCTCAACAAGGCCGGAAGACAGTTGCAAAATAAAGCCGTCATTCTTCGTTAAATTTATCAATTGCAATAATGGAAAAGTTAGTTATAAATCAGCCACGGGAGAGACATCACAACAATATGACTTTGCAAATATTTACTTTTCCAGTACTTATAATTTTGCAAGTGAGGATCTGAAACAAATCGAATTCCTTACTTTAAAGACAAACACAAATTCCGGAATACAAATCAAAGATTTTCAAATAAATAATTTCAGATTAGACAACAACTCATTATACCTTGGAAGACTAAAAGCCAACACCAATAAATCCCAGATCGAAGCCAAAGGTGCGCTCAGATCAAGTAAAGCTCTTTTCTCTTCATTGTTACAAGATGAAGTTTCCGGACAACTAAGTATTTCAAAGGGAATTAGTTGTATTTCAGAAATCAATTACTTTTTTCCCGAGCTTAAAATTCCATTAAGTGATCGAATTCACAAAGACACCCCATTGCGAATTTCACTGGAATTAAAAGGTTCAAAGCGTAGTTGCCAATTATCAAAATTTTCAGCAAGCATTGGTGCTCAGTTTCAAATAAACGCCACAGGTCAAATCCGGAATATTGGCAAAACTGGCAAAGAGCTTATAAATTTAAAAGTTTCGGATTTAAAAATCAGCTCTGGCTTCGCAAATACTTTGCTCAGTAATGACAACAGCTCCATTGCATTAGACAAACTTAAAGACATTCATTTTAAAGGTAGCTTCGATGGATTTTTGAAAAATTTTGTGGCATATGGCACATTTGATACTGATTTAGGCAGCTTGCGTTCAGACCTGAAGATGTCTTACGAAAATAATATTGAACATGCCTCTTATTCCGGTTCGCTTAATTTAATTCGCTTTGACTTAGGTAAGCTTATTAATGCTCCTGACATAGGCATTGTCGATTTTACTGCAAATGTATCAGACGGATATGGCCTGACGGCAGAAACTGTCCATGCAAAATTGCAAGCCTCCGTTCATCAATTTACATACAAGTCGTATTCCTTGTCAAATGCGGAATTCTCAGGTTCTTTGTCAAAAAATAATTTTAGCGGAAATCTGTCCATTGCGGATCAAAATGTAAACATGCAATTAAGTGGGGATTTTACAAAAGAAAATAATGAAGCCCACATTAAGGCAAAAGCAGAAATTGAAAAACTAAATTTACAAGTCTTCAAATTAGGCAAATTACCTGATCAAATTAAAGGAAGCTTTAGTGGAAATATCATCATTAATCCCAATAAAACCATAAACGGCATTGTGGACATGTCGAATCTTGAAATAATTGATTCTGCAAAAACTACATTAATAAAGAATATTTATATTAGCCAGTACTATAAAGATCTGATTCGCACATTACATATCAATTCTGATATTCTTGACCTCCAAGCCACTGGTAGCTTTGATTTTAATAATATTAAAAAGGAATTTTTATATTTCCTGGAAAGGAAATATCCAGGAATGACAAGTATCGTTTCAGACTCAGTCATTCAGATGCCAGGCACCTTAAGCATAAAAGGAAATGTATACCTTAAGGATGGAGAAAAATTAAAAAGCCTGACAGGCTTGCCTTTCAATATTTCAAATTTGGACAGCGATTTTGATTTTGACCCTTCGCAGGACAAATTAGAAATTAAAACAAACCGTTTTGACATATCTAGCGGCAATCTCGTATTAGACAAAATAGGTTTAAGCATTCGAAGTACTGACCAACTCTATATCGTTGCAACCGTTACAAATATGCTTAACGACAAAAAAGCGGTATGTGGCAATGGCAAGTTCATTGCTACACTGGGTGGAACTTCAGGTACTACTCATTTACAACTATTCGGATCTGACAATTCCAATATACTTTTTAATGCATTTTCAAATCTTCAATACAAAAAGAACTATTTCAGGCATCAAATACTTGCAAGGGACCTCTATATAAATAATAAGAGATGGGTTATTAATCCATTAAATTATTTTGAAAAATCCAATCAACTCCTTCAAATCAGATTTACAGAACTTACGGATTCCATCCATTATCTCAGTTTAAGAGATTTTGACAATCAAGGAATTGTCCTGCAAACAGATGGATTCAATATTGATTTTGTAAACGGCTTGCTTAAAAGTAATACAGTTCACTTCGAGGGCCTTTTTAGTTCAACTCTAACCTTGCCAAATTTAAAGACTTTAACAGGAACAGAATTGGGCCTTAAATTTGTAAATTTTAAATTTAATAAAAGTTTTCTGGGTGCAATGAATTTAAACCTGAAAGCAGATAATCCTGATTTGCCCTGGAAAGTAACTCTACACAGCAAATACAAGGATATATTATTGACGGGGGAGGGCACATTAAATATTCCAAATGGATCAAAACAATATTCCAACACCCCATTTGACTTTGATGTAAAGTTTGATGTAAAAAATTTCCCATTTACATTTCTTGAAAATTTTGTGAGCTCTATATCAAACTCCACGGGTGGTGGTGATGGTAAAATTCGTTTTTACTCAGAACAACATGCATTGAATCTGGAGGGTGAATTAAAGATTAAAGAAGCTTCTACATTTATAGATTATTTAGGCGTACCTATACTAATCAAAGACCAATCCATTCAACTTAAGAAAAACAATATTCTTTTTAATGACATTTCCATACAAGACAAACTGAATAATAACTTATTAGTTTCCGGCAGCATTTACCACCACAATATGAAAAACTGGGGTGCCGATGTCCGGGTCAAATCAAACTATGCTCTTGTCCTTGACACAAAAAAGAATAAACAGTCCAGTTATTATGGAAAAGGAATTGGCGCAATAGATGTAAGTTTTACAGGAAGTTTCGATCAAATGCAAATGAATGTTACTGCGGTTTCAAGCAAAGGAACCAAGATCTACATACCTATGAGTCAGACTGTTGTCAGTGATCGCTCAAAATTCATTCGATTCCGGGATAAGAATATTAAAATTACTGATACTGTTTCCACGGAGTCCCAAAGCATATCTGGTCTAAACCTGAATATGCAAATGGAGCTTAACGAAGATGCAGAAGTCTCTATTATTTTTGATGAAGTCACCGGCGATGTATTAAAAGGGAGAGGCCGTGGAAATCTTCAGATTAAATCATTGCGAAACGGGTTATTCAGCATTTACGGTGATTACGAAATTGAGGAGGGGCAGTATCTTTTTACACTTTACAATTTTGTCAACAAACCTTTTACGCTGACGAGAGGAGGTGTAGCAAACTGGACAGGTGACCCACTAAATGCCAACATCAATGTCGAGGCAGTTTATGAAGGTTTGTTGGCCGCACCTTACTTATTGGTTCAGGAATATCTTGGAGAAGACCTTGAACTTACTGAAGTTGCCAAACGGCGCACTGAAGTTAAAGTTAAAATGTTACTCAGGGGTTCCCTTCTAAAACCCGATATACAATTTGATATTGAGCTTCCTCAATTGACAGGACAATTAAAAAATTATGTCGATAACAAAATTCGCTACTTAAAGCAAAACCAGGATCAATTGAATCAACAGATATTTGGATTATTGGTTCTGGGTACGTTTTTAAATACAACGACTCCTTTTGAAGGAGGTCTCATTAGCAATATTGGGACCACAACAATAAATACGATGAGTGAAATGCTTTCAAACCAGTTTTCACTTTTTGTAACCAACCTTCTCAATAACGCTTTTAACGATGTAAACTTTATATCAGGCGTGGATTTCAACATAGGTTACGATGTCCAAAACAAATCACTTGGCGGCACTAACTTAAATGAAAGTGAAATTGTTCTGAGTCTTCGTCATCGCCTTTGGAATGATCAATTGGTCGTAACCCTTGGAGGTAATTATAAATCAAACTCACAATTAGTTGGCACTTCGATTTTTTACCCTGAAACTGTAATTGAATGGAATACACCAGTCCAGGGATTAAAATTAAGAGTGTATTATAAGGGAGACGAGTCTATCGAAGGACTCAAACATAAAATAGGAACAGGAATTAGCATACGTAAAGAATTTGATAATTTACTGGACTTTAATAAGGAGTTAAAAAAGACTTCAAAATCCATTAAATTGAACAATGGTAAAATCTAGGATAAAGACACCTGCTCATTTTAAGAAAATATATGACCAGCTGGAATTTGATAAGATTCTGGAAATGACAGCCGGATTTGCATGCCTTGATGATGCAAAAATGAAAATATTAGATTCCTTTCATGGAAGCCGGGACATGACCATTGAAAGAGAATTATCTATTACAGATGATTTGACAAATCTCCTGAAGAATACACACATCGGCATTCAATACATTGCAAATTTTGATGAGCACCTTACGCATGTACATATTGATAATTACTGTTTAACTATTGATGTTCTAAAGCAAATAGGAATCCTCTCTGAAAACTTACACAAGCTGAATAGAATTCAAGGTCTTGCAAATAAGCTGAACTTATTCTCTCTCACAGAATATTTAGATTTATTTCCAAATCTTAGCAAACTACGAATCTATTTAAATTCATTGTTAAACGAAGATTATCATATCAGAGATAATGCTTCTGAAAAATTGAGTTCAATCCGCAAACAGATTCAGGAAAAAAAATCTAATTTATACCGGGTATTTAAAGCTGAACTTGAAAAATGTAAGAAAGCATTACTGCTTGCGGAAGGAGAAGAATCTGTATATAATGGCCGGTATGTGCTGCGAGTTAAATCCGAGTACAAGAGGAAAGTGACCGGTGTCATTGCAGGTGAATCCGATAGTGGAAAAACAACTTTTATTGAACCACAGGTTTGCATTCTGTATAACAATGAGTTAACGGAATTAGAATATGAAGAACGTCGGGAAATGCATCGGATCCTGGTTCAGATAACAGCCTTCTGCAGGCCTTATGCAGAAGATCTAAAGCGTGGATATATCACATTAGTAGACTTCGATGTACTCTTGTCAAAGGCACATATGGCAATGAAATTAGGTGCCATTAAACCCAAATTAAGCGGATCCCCAATTTTGAAAATTGAACAAGGCCGCCACCCCTTACTGTATTTAAAACTCGAATCGACTAATCAGCCTATTGTTCCACTTCGAATTTTTGCAGACAAGGACCATCGCATTGTTTTAATATCCGGCCCCAATGCAGGTGGCAAATCCATAGCTCTTAAAACTATTGGCATTTTACATCTCATGCTCAAAAACGGATTTTTATTACCTGTGGGTCCGGATTCAGATTTTTATTTATTTGATGAACTTTTTATTGATATAGGGGACGAGCAGTCCCTCGAAAACGACTTGAGTACATATTCTGCCAAGCTTAAATTTATGCAGCTATTATTGAAAAAAGGCAATCCGGAAAGCCTATTTCTAATAGATGAGTTTGGTAGCGGCACTGACCCTTCAATTGGCGGTGCCATTGCGGAGAGCGTTTTAGAAGGATTAATAAAGCAATTTAGTTTTGGGATTATTACGACTCACTACAGCAACCTTAAAGCATTGGCACATAAAAAGAAAGGTCTGATCAATGCTTCTATGATTTATGATGAAAAGGAAATGAAGCCCAAATTTGAATTGGAGATGGGTCGTCCTGGAAGCTCATATGCTTTTGATATGGCGAAAAAGCTACGTTTCCCGGCTGATATCATTGCTTCGGCTAAAATGAAGATGAATACAGGTGTAGTCAGTTTTGAAAAGCTTGTCAATAAACTTGAGTTGGAAAAGGGCCATTTAACCAAAAAAAATGAAGAACTTCAGGAGAAAATTAACTCTTTAAACAAATTAATAAAAGCCTATGAATCACTTCAAAAACAACATGAGCTCAAGAGAATAAAACTCAAAATGGATATTAAGCATGCAGAGTATATCCAGGCCCATGAAAGCAAAGATGCTATGAACAAGTTGATTCATGAAATTGAATCAAAGCTTGATATAATTGCAGCCAGAAAGGCGGCTGAAGAATTGAAAAACAATGCCCTCCGATTAGAAAGCGAAATTCTTAATCTTGACAGAACATATCATAATTTAAAAAGCCCAAGAAAGCAGAATCTAAGTTTTAAACCCGGCGATAAAGTCATCCTCTATAAAAACAATATAAAGGGCACTATAAATAAAATTATTGGTAACGAGATTGAAGTGCAAACGGATTTCATTACTATAAGAGTATCAAAAGATGACATACATCAGGAGGAAAAAAGAAATGAGTTTGACAAAAAGGTTAAAACCGGTTATGATCTTATTGAAAAAGCTTCGAATACATTGACTTCTGTTGATTTACGTGGCATTATCCCATCTGAAGCAATACAATCTTTAGACCTTTTCTTTGATCAGGTCCTTGTATCAGGTCTATCCGAATTTAAAATTGTGCATGGAAAGGGCACGGGTGTATTGCGCAAATTGGTTCATGACTATTTAAGAAAGAACAAATTCGTTAAAACCTGGCGTCATCCAGATGATTCCGAAGGTGGATTAGGCACAACGCTTGTTGAGCTTAAGTAATAGGATATCTTGCCAAGGCGTTCATATCAAGCAATGCGAAATCCTTCTTTTGATATTTTGCATAACCAACCATGGCAATCATCGCGGCATTATCCGTACAATAGCTTAATTTTGGTGTAATCAGCTTCCAATTGTTCAAATCAGCAAGTTTATTTAACTCCAAACGCAAACCTGAATTTGCAGAAACGCCACCAGCTACGCCCACAACAGAGATCTCACGTTCTTTTGTAGCTTTAAGAATTTTAGAAATCAGAGGACTGAGAATAGCCGATTGTATGGAGGCACAGAGATTCGGCAGGTTTTCGTTAATAAAGTCCGGGTTTTTCTTAAGCTCATCCCTTAAAAAATAGAGCACCGCAGTCTTTAAACCACTGAAACTAAAATCAAACCCCGAAATTTGTGCAGTTGGAAAAGAATATACAACCCTTCCCATTTTAGCTAAACGGTCCATATGAGGCCCGGCAGGATAGGGTAGTCCAAGCAGTTTTCCACATTTATCAAAAGCTTCACCTGCTGCGTCATCTTTCGTTTGACCTAATAGCTCAATTTCAAATGCACTTTGGATGAGTAGCAATTGTGTATGCCCACCACTAACTGTTAGGCAAAGCATAGGATAATCAGGGCTATGATCTATGAAAAGAGATAAGATATGAGCATGCAAATGATTTACATCGATTAATGGAATATTCAAACTTAAACTTAAAGCTTTGGCATGGGTAATTCCCACTAATAAAGCACCCATTAATCCAGGCCCCCTGGTGACAGCTATTGCAGACAATTCTGACAAGCTCATTCCGGCATTTACAAGCGCAGAGTCTGTTAATGAAATAATAGATTCCACATGTAATCTGGAAGCAGCCTCAGGCACAACGCCCCCATATTTGCGATGAATCCATTGGCTTGCGGTCTCATTTGCCAATATTTGGCCATCTTGTAATATGGCCACGGAAGTGTCATCACATGAGGATTCAATTGCAAGTATATTAACAGGCATACAGAAAATACAGATTATTATTTTGTAAAAATAGTATTTTTGAGTTCAGAATGTTACTTTACCAGTCTAATAAGCCGTGTTAACTTCAAATATAAATTCAGAAATTGTACTTATAAACAATCGGGCTATAAGTTTTACACCTGCATTTACATGTCTTGACGTTTCTGAAATTATGGAACCATCATTATTGCATGTTCCACCAGGTTACCAACTTCTGAAAAATTTTAATCCTCGCCTTGCTAATACGGTTTGTTTCACAATACCAATTTCTAATTTTAATGATTTAGAAGAACCGGGAAACATTCAACATATCGTTGAATTTCTTCCTTCAATGTCGATGCATATTACCACTAACGTTGATCGTTATGCCGGTGTTTATATTCATACAAACCATATGCTTTGTTTTGTAAAAACCTTCTCCCATTTTGTGTATTTGAATCTAAAAACATTTAAATCTTCCGAAGAATTCATTTACCACATTAGAAATGCATTTTTAATAAACGATCTTAATATGGCAGAACATACATTGTTTATACTTGGAATGGTAGATAAGGATTCACAATTGTACAACAAAGCACAAACCTATGTCAGATCAATCCAACATATTCCTTTAAAACTGGAAGATCTGTAAATGAGAATTTCTGGCGGATTTCTTAAAGGGCGAACTTTTTATCCCCCTGCTGACAAATGGCCTACACGCCCTACAACTGATATTGCAAGGGAAGGTTTGTTTAACATTTTATCAAACACGCTAAACTATAGTCACATCAAAGCGCTTGACTTGTTTGGAGGGTCCGGGGCACATAGCTATGAATTAATTTCAAGAGGATGCACCGATGTCACTTATGTAGATAAATTTAAACCATGTCTAAGGTATGTTGAGAAAACGCTGATGGAATTCAATATCAGGGAATATGTCCATCTTATCCAATCAGATTATTTGGATTACATTAAATCAACTTCCGAACAGTTTGACTACATTTTTGCGGGTCCACCTTATCCGCTTGAGCGCCTCAACCTTATCCCGAATGAGATATTTAACAGCAAGTTATTAAAGATTGAAGGACTTTTTGTCCTGGAACACAATCCGGATCATGAATTCAGCTCAAATCCATTTTATTGGAAATCAAGAAATTACGGCCAAACCTTTTTCAGCTTCTTTAAGCCTTAGTTTCTTAATTTTGCATTGGAAATGGAACATTTATCCAATCTTTTCAAAGATGCCTTTGAGCAACTATTTGAGTACAAGGGCCAAACGCAGGAATATATTTTACAGTCCTGTGCACCTGAACATGGTGAAGACTATACCTTTGTTTTGTTCCCATGGGTTAAAAAATTAGGTATCAATCCCCAATTGATAGGTGACAAAATCGGCACTTTTCTTATTGAAAATAACCAGATCTGTTCATTCCAGGTTGTAAAAGGTTTCTTTAACTTTTCTGTTTCCAATTCTTTCTGGAATGAGCAAAATGTAAATTTTTCCAAAATTCCTTTAGCCGATCAAATTAAATCCGGTCAAGTTAGCAGAAAATACCTCATTGAGTATTGTAGCCCTAACACTAACAAGCCCTTACATTTAGGTCACATTCGGAACATATTGCTTGGTTGGTCGGTTCATAAAATTTTGCAAGCCTCAGGACACCATGTTGAAACTACCCAGGTAATTAATGACCGTGGGATCGCTATTTGTAAAAGCATGTATGCCTGGAAAAAGTGGAGTAACGGAGCTACACCTGAAAGCGTTGGCCAAAAACCCGATCATTTTGTAGGTGAATATTACGTTTTATTTGAAAACAAGTTCAGAGAAGAATACGCTTTATGGCAAAGCAGTGATGATGGCAAAAAGGCTTACCAAATACATCGTAAGGAAAATGAAAACGAAACGTCTTTTTTTTCCAGATATAAGAACGAATACTTCAACTTGGCTAGCCCAATTGGCAAAGAAGTCCGGGAACTTTTAGTGCGCTGGGAAACAGGCGAGAATGAATCTATTTCACTTTGGAAGAAAATGAATGAGTGGGTGTATATTGGATTTGAAGAAACTTTCAAACGCCTCCAAGTTCATTTTGACCATTATTACTACGAGTCTCAAACCTATTTACTTGGAAAGGATTTAATTAAGTCCGGACTCGACAAGCACATTTTCCAACAGGAATCGGATGGTTCTGTCTGGATTAATCTGGAAGACTGCGGCTTGGACAAGAAAATTCTGATGCGGAGTGATGGCACCAGCTTATACATTACTCAGGACCTTGGAACTGCCCATATGCGGCATAACAAGCATCATGCAGACAGTTACATTTATGTCGTAGCTGATGAGCAGGATTATCATTTCAAAGTCTTGTTTGAAACATTAAAGCGAATGGGAGAGCCATACGCAGATCAGCTATACCATTTATCCTATGGTATGGTTGATTTACCAGAGGGCAGAATGAAATCAAGAGAAGGCAATGTAGTTGACGCCGACGACCTAATCAACGATGTCATCAAAGAGGCCCAATATACTGCAGAAGAAAGAGGTGAAATCAATGTACTTCCGCAAGATGAGCAGCAGAACATTTTTACATTAATCGGAATGGCTGCACTCAAATATTTTATTCTCAAGGTTGGCCCCAAAAAACGCATGATTTTCGATCCTAAAGAATCCGTTGACATGCAAGGGCATACAGGACCTTATATTGTAAATGCCTACGTTCGGATTAAATCTATTCTTCGCAAAGCAAATTTAGGCAATAAGGAATTCAAAGATTTGGAGGTAGGTAAACCGGAAAGGATGTTATTGCGATTACTTTACAGTTATCCAGATGTCATTCATGTCGCAGCGAAACAATTGGACCCCAGCCACCTGGCTAATTACCTATATTCTCTGGCAAAAGAATTTCATAAATTTTACCATGATCATCGAATTTTAAATGCAGAGTCGGAATCCTTAATTCAATTTCGACTTGTATTATGTAGAAATATTGCCAATGTCATTGAACATGGTATGGATTGCCTTGGAATTGAAATGCCTGAACGGATGTAAATAAAATTATGGATAATCTAAATAAACAATTAAATTTTATAGAAGAAATCATAGAGGAAGACATCCGCAATGGCAAACATGGTGGGCGGGTACATACAAGATTTCCTCCGGAACCTAATGGCTACCTTCATATCGGACATGCAAAATCCATTTGTCTGAATTTTGGACTTGCGATCAAATATAACGGAAAGACTAATTTAAGATTTGACGACACCAATCCAGTTACAGAAGAAGTGGAGTATGTAGAGTCTATTAAAAATGATATCAGGTGGTTGGGATTCGACTGGGAAGACCGTGAATATTATGCATCAGATTATTTTGAGCAACTCTATCGATTCGCAGTACAGCTGATACAAAAGGGCAAAGCTTATGTGGATGATTCCAGTTCCGAAGAAATAGCTGAGATGAAAAAAAATCCTTCGGAGCCCGGCATTGCAAGTCCTTTTCGCGAACGCAGCGTGGAAGTCAATTTAGACCTCTTTGAGCGCATGAAAAAAGGAGAATTCGAAGAAGGATCAAAAGTGCTTAGGGCAAAAATCGATATGTCGTCGCCCAACATGCACTTGCGGGATCCAATTTTATACCGAATTTTGTATCGTCCTCACCACAGAACAGGCACTACATGGTGCATCTATCCAATGTACGATTTTGCACATGGACAATCTGATTCTATTGAAGGAATTACACATTCCATTTGCACTTTAGAATTTGAAAATCACAAACCGCTTTACAATTGGTTTATTCAGGAATTGGGAATTTTTCCATCCAAGCAATACGAGTTTGCAAGATTAAATTTAAGCTATACCGTAATGTCTAAAAGGAAGCTTCTTCAATTGGTAAAAGAAGGGATTGTAAAGGGTTGGGATGATCCGCGAATGCCCACATTAAGTGCATTCCGGAGAAAAGGCTATACACCCGAATCCATTCGCAACTTTGCGACTATGGTTGGTGTCGCAAAAAGAGATAATGTTATTGATCTCGCACTCCTGGAACATGCCGTCAGAGAAGATCTAAATAAAAAAGCTATACGAATTATGGGGATCGTCAGACCTTTAAAAGTAATTATCACAAATTACAGTGAGGGCCTGGAAATGATTGAGCTTGAAAACAATCCCGAAGATCCCAACGGAGGAACCCGACACATACCCTTTGGAAAACACATTTATATTGAGCAAAGCGATTTTATGGAAAATGCACCACAGCAATTTTTCCGCCTTGTCCCGGGTGGTAAAGTCAGGCTTAAAGGAGCATATATCATACAGTGCGAAGAAGTCATAAAGGACAAAGACGGAAACATTCTTTCCTTAAATTGCACATACTTTAAGGATAGCAAAAGCGGTCAAGATCATTCTGGCATAAAAGTAAAATCAACAATTCATTGGGTTGAAGAAAGTAGCGCTATTACAGTCGAACTTAGATTATATGACCGGCTTTTTTCTGTGAGTGACCCCAATCGACAGGATGAAGATTTCAAGAATTTTATTAATCCAAACTCTCTGGAAATTGTCACAGATGCTAAGGTTGAGCCCGGCATTAAAGAAATGGGCCAAAATGAATCCTATCAATTTATTCGTAACGGCTATTTTGCTCTTGATCCGGATTCCAGCAAGGAGAAACTGGTTTTTAACAGAACTGTTGAATTAAAAGATGCATGGCAAAAAATGCAGAATAAGAAATAAGGGAAAATGAAAAATAAATTCATCATATTATGGTCTGACAAACATATGCAAATTGCAATTGATCGAATGTGTTTCCAGCTGATTGAGCATCATGGGAATTTCGAAGAATGCTGTATCTTGGGTATACAACATAAGGGGGTATTATTAGCGGAGCGGATCGTAACCAGATTAAAACAAATTAATAAGAAACTACAAATAAAACTGGGCAAACTGGATATCACCTTTTCCAGAGATGACTTCCGGCATAGTAATAAGATCATAAATGCCTATCCTAATAAAATGGACTTTTTAATTGAAAATCAAAAAGTCATTTTAGTCGATGATGTTTTATACACGGGAAGAACGATTCAAGCTGCATTATTGGAACTTCAGAATTACGGCAGACCAAGAAGCGTTGAGCTTCTAGTATTAATTGACAGGCGTTTAAACAGACAGTTGCCGATCCAGGCTGATTATTACGGAACAACCGTAGATGCATTGGATGAATCTTATGTAAAAGTTGATTGGAAGGAGGAAGATGGTGCAGACCGTGTACTTTTTTACGAGGCAGACAGAAACAAGTCAAGTCAAATTATATAAATGGCAGAACCGAGTTTAAGCATAAAGCATCTTGTTGGAATTAAAGAACTGAGTATTCGGGACATTGAGTTGATACTTGAATTTGGAAAACAATTCAAAGAGGTCCTTCAACGTCCCATTAAGAAGGTACCTTCTATGCGCGATGTCACAATCGCTAACCTTTTTTTTGAAAATTCAACAAGAACGAGAATGTCCTTTGAGTTAGCAGAAAAGAGGTTGTCTGCAGATGTAATAAATTTCTCCTCCGGCTCCTCTTCAGTTTCCAAAGGAGAAACCCTACTGGATACCGTGCAGAATATTCTTGCGATGAAAGTGGACATGATAGTTCTTCGTCATCCTGCAGTTGGGGCTGCCCGGTTTTTGTCTGAAAAGGTAGATGCTCAAATTGTCAATGCGGGAGACGGTACACACGAACATCCAACACAGGCACTTTTAGACGCTTATTCTATCCAAGAGGCATGCGGTAAAATTAAAGGTATCAAAGTAGCCCTTGTAGGTGATATTTTGCATAGCAGAGTAGCATTAAGCAATATACTTTGTCTGAAAAAATTGGGTGCCCAGATAAAGGTATGTGGCCCACCCACATTAATTCCTAAATATCTGACAAGTTTGGGTGTTGAGACAGAGTACAATCTGGAAAAAGTATTATCCTGGTGCGATGTTGTAAATGTTTTACGTATCCAAACGGAAAGAATGGAACAGCAATACTTCCCTTCAGTCAGGGAGTACTCTCAATTCTTTGGAATCAACAGAGATAAACTTGACCGCATTGGTAAAAAAATCATACTCATGCATCCAGGGCCAATAAATCGTGGCGTAGAGTTAAACACTGATGCCGCAGACTCACCTTATTCAATCATTTTGGATCAGGTTGAAAATGGTGTTGCAATTCGAATGGCGGTACTTTATCTGCTTTCAAATTCGCAAAATAAAGCCAGGAGTTCTTCATGAGAGAAGATTATATTTTGCACCTTCCAAAGTGGTATCCCAATCAAAAAGATGATTTAGAAGGAATTTTTGTTCAAAGACATATTTTATCAACAAATCCTTACATTAAGAGTCATGTCCTATTCCTGAAAATTTCTGATGCAGTCCCTGCAGGCAGGTATTACTATTTCGAAGAAGCTTTAGAGTCAGGAATTCGCGAGCTCAAAGTTTATTATTCATCCAAAATCATCTCGATACCTTTCCTTGATAAATTAGCCAAGGCACTCTTATACTTTTACTTATTTATAAAATTCTACAGCAAAATTCAAAAATTATATGGAAAGCCAATATTAATTCATGCACATATCATGAGCAGGACAGCATTTTGCGCATGGATCATTCGCCTCATTTATAGTATTCCTTATATACTTACTGAACATAACACCTTTTTTATCTCTGAAACAAGGCCGAATAAGTGGAATCCAATCTATTGGATTAAAAAAATCCTTGTTTCAAAAGCTTCCGCATTGATCACAGTATCAAAGGATCTGGAATTGGGGATGAAAAAATTTGGATTTGAAAACCGACACCCATTTCGCATTTTCAATAATGTAGACTGTACATTGTTTAAATACGAAACGAAAACAAACGTAAAGGATTTACAAATACTTCATGTCTCTGAATTTAAAAATGCCCACAAAAACATAACAGGAATCCTGGAGGGCTTAAAACTGGTTCAATTATCCGGATTAGATTTTCACTTTCATCTTGTCGGCTATGGCATTGATTTAGGTCTGATTCTCGACCAAATAAAAACTTTGAGATTAAGTGATAAAATCAGTTTCCACGGCAAATTAAAAGGGGAGGATCTGGCAAAACTGTATCAGGAAGCGGATGTTTTTGTGTTATTCAGCAATAAAGAAAATATGCCCTGTGTCATCGCCGAATCCCTCTGTTGCGGTACACCGGTGATCAGCACTCCTGTGGGTGGCATACCTGAAGTCATCAACTCCTCCAACGGTTTCTTAACCCCCGTTGGTGATTCGCAGCAACTTTCAGCTTTGCTATTACATTGGGCTGAAAGTCGTATCTCTTTTGACAGGTGGCAAATCGCCCGGGAAGCCAAAGCCCTTTTTAGTAATGAGGCCATTGGTTTATCACAAGCCCAAATTTATTCGGACATACTAAATCGAAACATTACGGGTTAATATTTTGTTAGAAAAGTTCTTGTTTTACGTTCAAATTCTGATATATTATATATTTGCTTATTATGAAGAGCATCTTTAGAAGGTCTTTATTTCTGTCATTGTTATACATTCTGGCGCTGGTTGTACCAGGCGGAAATGTCCTATCAGGTCAATCCTATAAAATTAAAGTTCAAATTAAAGGGTATACGAATGATACCCTCTTATTGGGATACCACTATGGAGACAAGCAGTATATCCGGGATACCGCTATCCGGGCAAATGGTCAGTTTATATTTCAAAGAGATAGCTTTTTAGAGCCTGGTATGTACCTGATTGTGACAAAACCAGATCATGATTTCTTTCAAATTCTGGTGGACAAAGACAATCAAAAATTCAGTGTAGAGACCGAATTTGGAGCATTAAATGATCAACTTCGTTTTAAAGACTCTAAATTAAATGAAGAGTTCAATTCTTATGTTGATTACTTGTCCTCAAGACGTTTACTTTCTGACTCGCTGTCTCTAATCATAAAATCTGAGCAAGACAGTGTTAAGAAAAAAAAGTATAAAATTCAATTATCTAAAATTGATGACGAGGTCAAAGACAAACAGGATCAAATGATCCGATCCAAACCAAAATCCCTTCTAAGCCTTTTAATAAACTGGAGCAGGGATGTCCAGATACCAGAATTTCCGGAAATCAGCGCCGATAAAAGAGACCAGTATATTTTTGATTATTACAAGAGTCATTATTTTGATTATGCCGATTTTACAGACGACAGAGCCGTAAGATTGCCTTTGTTTTCTCAAAAAATAGATCGGTATCTTCAAAAGTTAACCATTCAACATCCAGATTCTATAGCAGAGGCATTAGACTATTTATTCAATAAAATGGCACCTCAGGGTGAAAACTTCAAATTCTTATTATCCCACTCTTTAAACATGTATGCCAGCAGTAAGTATGTTGGCATGGACGCCGTTTATGTGCATTTGGTTGAAAATTATTACGCAAAAGGCAAAGCCCCCTGGTTAGATCAGGAAAATCTTGCCAAAATGATCAAAGATGCCAAGGCGCTGAAGCCCTTACTGATCGATCGCATTGCACCGGACATTCGACTTTTCACAAAAGATTCCATTCCAGTTCATTTGCATGACATCAAAAGTCCATACATAGTATTGATATTTTGGGCGCCGGATTGTGGCCATTGCAAAAAAGCAATGCCTTCATTAATAGACTTTTACGAAAAATATAAGTCAAAAGGAGTAGAAGTCGTGGCTGTTTGTTCTCAAATAGGTACAGAATCCAACAAAGCTTGTTGGGAAGCTGTTGATAAAATGACTATGCCACTATGGATCAATTTATACGATCCGAGCCATAGTTCCAGATTTAAACTGATCTATGACTTAAAAACTACCCCTCAAATTTATATACTTGATGCAAACAAAAAAATATTAACAAAAAAAATAGCAGCGGAACAGCTTGGAGAAATAATGGATAAGCTATTGACTATCAAAGATTAAAACAAACAAAAAAACCAACTCAAAGGATATTGCGAAAGATTTTTTAACCTATGCTTACATATTATAATTTTTTATAATATATTTGCATGAAGCAGGAAACTGCTATTAATTATTTAAAACCTTTGAGTATGACCTATTCTAGTAACACTTTAGGGCGTTTGCTATTATGTAGCATCTTTATAAGCTTGGTTTCTTGTTCAAAAGAGCCAAATACGCTTGTTCCCACCCACTTTATCAATCAAAAAGATTCAGGCTTTATGACCGATTGGGTTGACCTGTCTCTGGATTTAACATCAAAATGCAATGGTTTTAATGATCCAATTGCCAGCCGGTCAATGTATTACATTGCCTTGACCCTTTATGAATCTTTGCTACCCGGTTTGCAAAATTATCAAACCTTGCAGGTACGCTTAAATGGATTCAATACGACCTTGCCCCAGGCTGATCCCAGTAAAAAGTATAATTGGTTAATTGTAGCCAGCTATGCACTTTATCAGGTAGCCACTGAGATGTATAAGAGCTCAGGATCTGAAAACCTGTCAAGGATAAAAACCTTAAGGGATAAATTTGCTTTGCAAGAGTCCGTGGAATTGGATCCTGAAACCATTACTAACTCAATTGAGCTTGGAAATAGTATCGGTTGGAAAATGGTTGATTATTCTCAAACAGACGGTCAGTCAGAAGCTTACCTTCACAATTATCCTACTTATGAATTGCCTCAAAAAGAAGGATCTTGGATTCCAACTCCACCGGATTATTTTGCAAAGCCTTTAATGCCATACTGGGGTAATAACCGCGTTTGTATTCTGGACAATTTATATGTAGCAAGTGTTCCCAATACATTAAAGTATTCTACAGATAAAAACTCAATTATGTACGCAGAAGCAGTGGAAGCCTATAATATTTCCACCAGCCTTGACACACACCAGCGGGATGTACTTGAATACTGGAATTCTTCAAATGACAAGCATGCTTCTCCTGTTTGTCATAATTTTTTACTGATGCAGCAGCTCATCAAAGAGAAACAGCTTGACCTCGAAAATGCATGTAAACTATTTTTACGACTTTCCATTGCCCATTATGATTCCTACATAATAACATGGAAAATAAAATATGCCACCATGTTATTACGCCCATCGACGTATATCAAGCAAAACATTGACCGTTATTACATCCCTTATCTGCCAAGTTTACCTGTACCGGAATATGTTTCTGAAAAGGCTGTCTTATACAGTGCCAGCTCAAGAATATTTAGCGAAACATTTGGTTACAGATATTCCTTTATGGATTACACCCAAAGTACAAGAATCGATTTAAGGGAAAACAAGAAGTATTTTGATTCATTTGAAGAAATGGCAAAAGAAGCCTCCTATTCAGATTTATATGGAGCTATTCAATTCAGATCGAGTATCGATGCGGGCTACCAAGTTGGATCAGAAATTGCATCCAATGTCCTCAAAGTCAAGCTTAATTAATAAAATACAGGAATTAAATTTTCTGTGTAATATTGAAAATTATCTTTTTAATCATAAGGCTTGCCTTCCGGCAAGCCTTATTTTTTAAAGGGGTTCCATCCTTTAATTTTATTTTTAAGGCTATCAAGCTGTTTTTTTCCGGCGCCCTTCAACAATTTATCAGAAATGGAATCAACTGGTTCCTTTATGACTTTACCCAAAGTGGAATCAATCTTCTGAGAGACTTCTTTTTCAATTGTTTCTTTAGCTTTCGATTCAAATTCATCTATCTTTTTGGCGGCCTTATTCCTGATGCTGTCTTCAAGAACCTGTGCTTTTTCTGAAATCTCTGCTTTCTTCTTTTCGACCATTGAACCAAGAGCCTTTCCTGCTGATTCAGTTGCTTGATTTAAAGCATCATTATTAGCATTTCCTTCCTCTGAAATAACTTCGCCTGAACCCAGATCAGGTACAACTTTAATGGAAATTTCAGGTTTAGCAATTGTGCCTTTAATCTTTACAAGCATGTTTAAGTTTTTAGATAACTCCTTTTGTATTCCTGCCTTTTTCATCAGTGCATTGAAATAATTGACACCTTCATCAATACCGATTCCCTTTGTATATTTAGATAGCTTTGATTGAGGAATTGTGACAATAATTGAGTAATCCATTGGACCGGAAATTTTATGACTTCCTTGAACATCCATTGATATATCATCAATTTGCCTTTTAAAGTCTTGAATTTGAACTGTACCACCTTGTACTGTAAACCAATTTTTAGTATTTTTTATATTCAATGATTTGAACTGATCGAGTTTAAGTTTTTCAGATATAGCCATTAATGGCTTGAAATTTTTAATAGATCCTTCCAGGGTTTCAATTAATCCTTCCATACTTAATTGATCATATACGGGAAATAAATCCTTGCCAAGTTCACCTCGAAAAATCATACTTCCATTGAAGTAACCCTCAATGTAATTAAAAAGTGGTACAAGCTTAGAAATGGTAGTAAATTCCTGAAATGCCTTCCTGAATTGAAGCTTGTTTAGGTCATATTTAAAATTAAAAACAGGATTACTATTTTCTTTCGTTTGCAAAACTCCTTCAAGAGCCATTTCGCCGCCTGCTACAGTAGCCTTCGCATCATGAAATTCGAGGGCCTGGTCTTCAAGGTGAAGCATTCCCTTCACCTGGTTCAAAACCATAGGCTTATAACTAACCTTATTGGCATCTACATAAATATCTATTTTCATTCCACTTGGAAATACCAGGTATTCTGGTGAATTTTTTGAATTTGCAGCTTCACCAGCAGAAGGAATTAAAAAGGCATCCAGATCGAAAAAGGACGAATTGCATTTCATCGAACCCAATAGGATGTCATTCTTATATACGTAGTTCAGTATGTTGTCGAATTGACCGGCAACATGTACCAGATTCCTATTCAACATAAGGTCTCCCTTGTGTATTCTAAAACTCCCCGAGTTAAAACTACAGTCGGCGACAACATTTTGAATCAGGTAATCTTCATATGTGCAATCCTTCACATTTCCACGAAGTTTTAAATCAAGTTTAGATAAGAATGCAGGTGGTGTACTTTTCATTTTATCTAATGAATCCGTTTTGCCTTTATCTTTATCCGACATTAGTTGATTTAAATTAATCCTGGAAGCACTCAAATCTATATTCATTTGCAAAGTTCCATCTTGCAAAATTGCATTAAGAAATTGCGGAATAGTTCCCTTCAATTCTAATTGACTTTCTCCGATTGCCAGGTCACAATTATTTATAGAAGCGGACTTGGGGTTCAGTGCTATATCGACCGAATTAACCCGCATTGGCAAACCCTTTGAATCAGAATACATAATATTTTTTCCTATAAAGGTTGCCATACATTCAAAATCAGCATAATTCGCAGATTTAAGATTTTCTTCAGTAAAAGAGAACAGAAGCTTAGCATCCGCATTGCCTGAGATTTTTACATCGTCAGAAAGAGGATAAAAATCAGACAACGTTTTAAAATCCAGCTTACCTTTCATTAAGCCTTTATAAATAGCTGATTTTAGAAAATTTTCATAAAAAACATGGCCCTCTATTGAACTGTTGCCAAGCGCCAAAAACATAGTATCCAAATGTATAAAAGCACCTGAGCCATCCGAATTTTGATTTTTTGAGTTTAAAGTAAAACGAACATCAGAAAGGGAAATGGATTTACCGGGATACTTCAACTCGCCATCAGCCACATTTAAATTAAAATCCCACAACGGATACGTTTTTGACAATGCATGATACCAGCCATTTAGTTTTGCACTTAACATAAAATTTCCTTTAGATAGCACATTTGCATAGTCCTTGGTATAGGCATTAGGCAGCAAGGAAAACAGATCCTTAAAATCCGTTTTTGGACATTGAAGTTCCAATTGCATTTCTGTGCTATCACCTTGTAAACGGATGAGCCCGTTAAGGTTTAATTTAAATGCATTCATGGAAATACTTGAATTCTTAAAATTATAAGAATTCTTTTGTTTATCTATTTCCAGTTGAATCAGACTGCTCCATTGCAAGTCTTTAAAAAGGGAGATGCCTGATTCAGAGTAATCAATAGCTGAAATGGATGATTTGCTATCACTTGTAGTCAAATTGCCTTCTGTTTTGAATTTTCCGGAATGATTCAGACCAGAAATATTCAAATGGCTGTTGGTAAACCGATTATTATAGTCAATAAATCCGTCAATGATCTCATACGATTCAATAGATAAGGACATTTCCTTTTCCTTCTTTTCATTGGCATTTTCCTTTAATAGGGCGGATAGTGTACTCGTTGTGGAATCCAACTGCACGATCGATAAATGGGGTTTGTTTAGATAAATTCTGCTTATATTAAAATCTGAAGAATTCGTAAGAATATCTATTAAATTAAACTTAAGTTCAAGCATTTCCATGTTAAGAACTTCCGAAGTATCCCAATCATGGTAATTATCCAGTTTGATATTTGAAATTCTAACGCTTGCGCTGGGAAATCTCCTTATAAGAGAGACATCCAGATCTTTAAAATCCAGTTTTCCATTTATTTGACTGGATGCTATATCCTTGACGAAAGTATTTATTTTGGGCTTCAATAGTATTGGAGCAATAATAAAGAAAGCTATCGCAAAGACAATAATTGCCAGCAGGGTTTTTAAAAGCGTTTTCATCAATTAACTCGAGTAAAATTTAACAAATTTAAATTTATATCAAATAATCTAAAAACAGAAGTCTGAAATTTAATTATTTTGCAATGTGAATTTGCTTGAAATAAAGGATTTAAGACTTGGCTTCAGTCCTCAAAATGAAACTGAAGTGCTCAAAGGAGTCAATCTTTCTATTCCTCGTAATAAAATAATAGGAATTGTAGGGGAGAGTGGTTCAGGTAAAACGTTGACAGGATTTAGCATATTGCAATTATTAAGTCCGAATGCCCTAATTCAAGGCGGGGAAATTCTGTGGCACGATCAAAACAGCACAATTGATTTACTAAAGCTATCAAGTCATCAAATAAGAAGTTACAGGGGTAAGAGTATTTCAATGGTATTTCAGGAAGCATTATCAGCACTTAACCCGGTACTCACATGTGGTTTCCAAATTTCAGAAGCGGTAAAAGCTCATTTTAACTTAAAAAATTCCGAAGTTAAAGAACGCGTTCTTCAAACATTACTTAAAGTTGGACTTGTTGATCCGGCGCGTATTTATCATTCATTTCCTCATGAGTTGTCAGGAGGTCAAATGCAGCGGGTATTAATTGCGCAGGCTATCATAAACAGACCTCAACTTATAATCGCAGATGAACCTACCACCGCTCTTGATGTCAGTATTCAAAAACACATCCTTCGCTTATTCAAACAAATACAGCAAGAAGTAGGTTGTTCTATCTTGTTTATTAGCCATGACCTAGGTTTGGTGAAGGAATTATGTGATGAAGTTGCCGTCATGCAATCCGGCAGAATAATCGAACAAGCTCCAGTCAAAGAATTATTTTCGAATCCTGTCGAAAATTACACTAAAGGACTTTTACATTGCAGACCTCCATTAAAACGCAAGGTAAAAAAGCTTCTTACCGTTTCCGACTTTAAATCCCCTGACAGTAAGCAAAGTGTAGATTTTGAATACCTTACGAATGAAGAGATCGTCAACGCTGGAACCCATTTCACGGACAAAAAAAATCTTCTTGAATGCAAAGACCTTACTATACGATATCTCGTGAGGTCTGATGAATTATTTGGTAAAAACAAATATTTTGAAGCTGTTAAAAAGGTGAACTTAAATATTAAGGAAGGTGAAATAGTCGGACTGGTTGGTGAGTCAGGATCCGGTAAAAGTTCTATTGGGAAAGCCATTGTAAAGCTCGTTCACGCAAATGACGGAATTATATCGTACAAGGGCAGGGATATTCGCATGTTGCGCTCGACAGATTTAAAGAATATGCGCAGGGAAATTCAAATGGTTTTTCAGGATCCCTACAGTTCTTTAAATCCCATGCAAAAGATCGGTACATCCATAATTGAACCCATGCGTATACATAATCTGTATGCTAATGATAAGGAAAGGTATTCCAGATCTGTTTATTTGCTTGAATCCGTCGGTTTACATGAATCGCATTTTCATAGATATCCTCATCAGTTTTCAGGTGGTCAAAGACAACGGGTCTGCATTGCCAGGGCTCTTTCTGTTAACCCCAGCCTGATTATATGCGATGAAGCTGTTTCAGCTTTAGATGTCAGTGTTCAGGCCCAGATACTTAACTTACTAAAAGAACTTCGTGAGCGATTTAGCTTAAGTTATTTGTTTATTTCCCATGATTTGAGTGTCGTCCATTTTTTATCCGACCGTATCATTGTATTGAAAGGAGGGCAAATCGTTGAAGCAAATGAAAGTACTAAATTGATCAATCAACCTATGGAAGAGTATACCAAACAATTGATTGATGCCGTACCAGATTAAATCAGACCTCTTACTTTAGCTCCATTGATAAATTCTGTGGCATTCAATACTCGTTTACCTTCCTCTTGAATTAAAAAAACCTGTATATATCCGTTTTTACATGCCAAACACAATTTACTACCTATTGTAAACAACGATCCAACAACTTGGCTGTGATTTTCAATTATACACCTTGCTTCAAATATTTTAAAAGTTCTATTTTTAAATATAAACCAGGAACATGGATAGGGTATTAAGGCTCTAATTTGATTGTACACTTCTTGAACATCTTTACTAAAGTCAATCTGACAATCCTCCCTGAATATTTTGGGAGCATGGGTTGCAAAGCTTTCTTCCTGAATTGTATAAATTTCCTTTTGCTCTTCTAAGACATGCAAAGCTTCCAGCAGAACAGTAGACCCTTCAAGCTTTAGTATATCATGTAGTTCTCCACCAGTCATATCCGGACCAATTGGAACTACTTTTTGGGAAATAATTTGACCGGTATCAATTTGAGATGCTAATTTAAAAACCGTAATTCCGGTTTCTTTTTCACCTGCCATGATGGCCCTTTGAATTGGAGCAGCACCCCGGTATTTTGGCAACAAACTGGCGTGAACATTAATTGATCCCATAGCAGGAAGATTTAATAAATCAAATGGGAGCATTCGGAAGGCTACGACTACAAAAAGATCCGGTTTTAACTCCCTAAGCATGTTCATCAGCTGTTTTGATTTTAAGTTAGCAGGCTGCAACAAACACACATTGTGCTCTAATGCCCACAACTTTACTGGCGACTGGACCAGTTTATGACCACGTCCCGCAGGTTTATCCGGAGCAGTAATCACAGCTATTAGGGTGTAATTCTTTGCAATGGCTTCAAGTGAAGGGATTGCAAATTCCGGAGTTCCCATAAAGACGATCCTCATATATAGATGAATTTTAAGTCAAATAAGGCATAAATTTAAATATATACTATAGTTTTGCCAATTGAATAATACCGTATGAACATTTGCTTAATTTCAATTTTTCAAATGTGCCTTTTCTTGAATATAAATGTGACTCCATATAGGAATTTGCATGAACCTTTCCCAATGAACTCACAAGCCGACGACAATTACGCAAATTATTTGATTTCGGATTCACCTATCATGGATACCTCAAAATTGCCTTCTTACATAATATCCGGCAGTTTTCTAGTTCCTGACAATGCCCGAAAGAGAAAAGATAAACTATTTCAAGCTGGCATTAACAGTGCTTATATTACAACATTTCCAGGTTCAGAATATTATTCCGTTGTTGTTGACAGCTTTCACACTTCTTTGGATTCTGCCAGATTAATTCATAAAGTAAAAAAACTACATATTGATTTTTTTATTAAAAGATGCAATTAAATGCATACTCAAAACGTCAACTAACGCAAAGAACATAATGTCCATCCATTTATGATATTTCGCATTAAAAGATTGGATTTAATGCTGATAAAAGGCTTCTTCCCGCCATTTATCCTTTCTTTTTTTATGGCATTATTTGTTCTGGTCATGCAGGTGTTTTGGTTATATGTGGATGACATTTTAGGCAAAGGTGCAGGAATAGCAATCATTCTTGAATTTCTTTTTTATCTAGGATTTTCACTGGTCCCTTTAGCACTCCCGATCGGTGTACTTTTAGCCGGTGTTTTTCTTTTTGGAAATTTAGGAGAGCGATATGAATTGTCTAGCATGAAATCGGCTGGAATTTCCCTTGTGCGTATTATGCGTCCATTAATTGTCCTTTCCATGTGCGTCGTAATGTTTTCTTTTATTTGCTCAGAGTATATCATTCCCTTTTCAAATTTAAAATATATTAGCCGCCTGCATGATTTAAAAAGGCAAAAACCTACCCTGGCACTGGAAGCTGCAGCATTTAATAACGACTTTTATGGCTACACAATACGCATAGGAGAAAAAGGAGGTAATGGTAAAGACATCAAAGACATTTTAATTTATGACCATAGCAAAGTTGAAACCACCAAAGAGCAAACAACGATTTCAGCTAAAGATGGCAAAATGTATGTTACACCTGAACAAAGGTACCTTGTCATGGACTTGCAAAACGGATACGTCTATCAAGATCCAGGTAGATCTGAACGCAACAGAGGCAATTTCCCTTTTGTAAAAATTCAATTTAAAAGTTTGATAAAAGTCTTTGACCTTGGTGAATTTGAATTGGACAGGACAGATGAGGATCTGTTTAAGAGTGATCGCAAAATGAAAAACACTCCTCAGTTAATCTCAGAGATTGATAGTTTTAACAACTTAATGAATAGAAATGCAACTTATTTTTTTAACAATTATGGGAAAGGTCTCAATTTACAAAAGAGCACAGATTCCATAAATGGACAAAGTCAGATTGCAAAACAATACTATTCTCGTATCGATCATAAAACGCTTGATAGCTTATTTAATGTTGGAAATTCAAGAAATAAGAAATTTTATGAGGTCTTAAGTTCCGGAGTAGTTAGAACCATAGAACTGGAAGAAGGTAAAATAACTTCTAAATATACCGAAAACAAACACTTTAAAAAGCAAAAAGCTAAAATTGAGTATGATTTGTGGATAAAATTTGCACTTGCATTTGTCTGTTTGCTCTTCATATTTATTGGAGCCCCCTTAGGGGCAATTGTGCGGAAGGGAGGTTATGGCTATCCTTTAATATTATGTATTCTTGTCTTTGTCTCATACATCCTGCTTAATACATTCTTCAAACGACTTGCGGAAGGACTTAGAGTTGATGGCTTCTGGGGTGCATGGCTGCCTTGCATCATCATGGCAGTTCCAGGCCTTTTACTTAGCTGGTCCGCGATGAGAGACCGCAACATATTCGATGACATAAAACTATTATTTAAAAGAAATGATAAGGCCTAAATCAGTACTTCGCAACTTACCCTTCGTCTTTCAGGCTTTCTTCGACATTCCGCAGCATTTCACTGCATAATTGCACTAACAACTTGGCGCGCTGTATAACTTCCGGAAGTTCTTCAACAGGAATTTCATTATTCTTAATTCTTTGAGAAATCATCTCAAGTTCATTAAAAGTTTCCTTGTAGCTTATTTTTTTTCTGGCCATTCTGAATCAATTATACTTTTAATATCACCAAAATTAAAATGAGAGATTAATATATCTCCTCTTGAAAACTGCGAACCACTACTAACCAATGCTCCATTCGCATAAGTTAAACTATAACCTTTGGACAAAATATATTCAGGATCGTTACTTTCAAGAACATGCATGCAATCCTGCAATGACGATTTTTGCATAGCCACCAAAAGTCTGGAAGTGAGAACAAGCTGATTCTTCCATTCACTTAATGCATGCTTAGACTGAAGCACTTGAAGATTTCCTGTAGATTGAATATTGTGTTGAACTTGTTTTAAAGTAAATAAATTTGCAGTGATAAGTTCTCTCGAATATCTTATCATCTCCTGACAATTTTCCTTTATCCTGTTCTCAAAACTTAAATTTTGATGCAAAATAAATTCAGCTACTGCCGTAGGTGTTTTCAAAGCAGTGTGTGCTGATAAATCTGCAATGGACTCATCGACATGATGGCCGATACCAGTTAAAACGGGAATGCCACAAAGAGAAATAGCCTGTGAAACCTCAAAAGAATCAAAATCAAATAAATCATGTTTGGAACCGCCACCGCGTATTAAAACAACTACATCAAAATCAGATGTTCTTTTCGTGATTTTCACAAATGCATCTATCAAAGAACGGGTTGCTGCATCGCCTTGAACGGTTACATCAAAAAGTTCAACATGAAATTGATATCCGAAAGGATTAGAATATAGTTGATCTATAAAATCAGCATAAGCCGCGGTACTAGCACTGGCAAACAAAGCCACTTTTTGAACTACCATTGGCAATTCAATTTGTTTATTCTTCTGCCACAATTGTTCTTCAATCAGCTTTGCAATCGTTTTTTGCCTGTTCTGTGCAATCTTCCCCAGTGAAAATTGAGCATCGAGCTGATCAATAACTAACTTAAGGCCATATCTAATATGGAAATCGACTTTTACGCAAATCCTAATCTCAAGACCTGGTTTCAATAACTGATCCAGATCTACTGTGTTCGTATCCTGCAAATAGTGGCGTTGATTTTTCCAAAGAACTGCTGATGCCTGGGCGATTATGGAATTTGAATCATCTTTTTCCGCAAGTTCTAAATACGTATGCCCTGATTTGGTATTGCTGTTTAAAATTTCCGCAGTAATCCATACAGGCTCTTGAAAATTAATACCTATTGCTCTTCGAATATAGGTATTTAACTTACTAAGTGATAATGTAATCAATCAGCTATGTAATACTTGACCTACTAGTTTAGCTGCATCTTGCAATTCAATCGCACTGTGCACTTTCAAACCAGATTCGTCAATTAGTTTCTTTGCAATTTCGGCATTTGTACCTTGAAGACGCACTATGATAGGAACTTCAATGTTTCCCATGTTTTTATAGGCATCTACGATTCCCTGAGCTACGCGATCGCATCTCACAATACCGCCGAAAATATTAACAAGGATAGCTTTAACTGCAGGGTCTTTTAGAATGATTCGGAAAGCTTGTTCCACGCGCTGCGCATCAGCCGTTCCACCCACATCAAGAAAATTGGCGGGATTGCCCCCGGACAATTTGATTATATCCATGGTGGCCATTGCCAAACCTGCACCATTTACCATACATCCCACATCCCCATCAAGCTTTACATAGTTCAAATTAAAGGATCTGGCTTCCACTTCGGTAGGATCCTCCTCAAATTCATCTCTGTAAGCTTCAAGATCGGAATGGCGATAAAGTGCATTATCGTCAATACTTATTTTACAGTCTACTGCAATAATTTCATCGTTGTTGTTAACTAATGTTGGATTGATCTCTGCCAATGTCAAATCCAGACTTACAAAAGCATTGTAAAGTGCTTTGGTGAAAGAGAGCATTTCCTTAAATGCTTTTCCTGAAAGGCCAAGATTAAAAGCAATTTTTCTTCCTTGAAAGTCTTGAAAACCCAGAGCTGGATCAACATATTCTTTGTACACGAGATCCGGAGTTTCTTCGGCAACCTTTTCTATATCCATTCCTCCCTGAGGAGAGTAAATGATGACGTTTTTTTGTTCAGCACGATCAGTAAGAACAGAGAAATAAAATTCCTTACACTTATTGAAATCGGGAGCATAACTGTCTTCAGCCAAGAAAACTTTGCGGACCAATTTTCCATCTCCATCAAGGCCTCCAGGGGTCTGAGGTGTTTTCAATTGCATACCAAGAATTTGATCGACAAATTGAGAAACCTCTTGTTCCGTTTTAGCTAACTTAATGCCTCCGCCCTTACCCCGACCACCGGCATGAATTTGGGCTTTGACCACTGCAAAATCCGTACCTGTCTGTTGCCTGAGCATTTTAAATGCAGCAGATGCTTCTTCTTTATGGCTTAGTATTATACCCCGCTGAACCTTAATATTAAATCGTTGCAACAATTCCTTACCCTGGTATTCGTGTACATTCATAATTTAATGAGTCAATATGATTTTTGAATTCGTATTTCCGTTGTTTGTGTTCAGTTGCAATATAAACAGTCCTTCATTCGGTTCGTCGATTTTCAATAATACATTCTGATCGCGAACTTCAAAATCTTTAACCGGAATATGCTTACCATTTAATGCTATAAGATCCAAACTCAGTACATGATCAAATTGAAATGGCACTTCCAACAGAATCATAGATCCCAATTTAGCTGGGTTGGGTTGTACATTCCGACCATTAACAATCTTAAGATTTTCATCAGATGTCAACACTGCTTTTGTTTTACAAACTCCTACAGCTGATTCAGTTCCACAAAAGTCAAAATCAGAGTATGCGCGAACTCTCCACCAATAATCTTTACCCTGAATAAGAGAGTCAATCAATTCATAAGGCTTTGTCAATAACAGATTTTTGATGACTACACTAAAGTTTGAAGTCCTGCTAATCTGAAGAACATAATATTTTGCATTTGTTACAGGCTCCCAGGAAAACAATACATTTCGAGTCTCGGTCATATCACCTGCAGAAGGGGTGTTCAGTATTATCGGAGCTTTTTCAATAAATTTAGGCAACAGCCCAAGTCTTTTAAGTTCTTTTCTGGGACCTTCAATGCTCCTCATCATAGCATTTATCTGATCATTGCTGAATCGATTCATGCAATTGTCTCCAGCATAGGACATAAATAGTGTTCCGTCAGCGCGGAATAAAGAATCATTGACATCCTTAAGGATCAGCGGACTTTTTCCCTCATTGTTACATGACCAGCGATTGCTTATATAATCCGGGTACGTATCACAAAAGTTATCTGCCTGAGTAGTACAATCCAGACGGGGAACATTTTCAATTCGCGTAAAAACATCCTTCTGATAGCTGGCTGTGCTTTTGCTACTGCTATAATTAATTCCTTCCCATCCAAAAAATGTGTGCGGTAATGAAAAGTAATGACCCAGTTCATGTGCCCATGTGTGGCTGTATCTTCCAAGACAAGATTTATTTAAAGCTACCGCATCCCCCGTATAAGTAAAGTAGCCGCAATTTCCAGCAGGATTGCTTACAAGATAGCAATTGACGACTTCGGGAAAATTGCTGGCTTTCATCATTTCTTCTCCTTTCCAGAATTCAGCATGGTCATTCCAGGAAGAGTTCCGAATATAATTGAAGTCCCCATCAAGATAGAATTGGATTCCTGAAGCTTTAAAATCTTCATTTAATGTACATAACGTTTCAAATAAAGGCCACGCAGCAAAAAAGCTGCTTGCGTTATCATTGCTCACATTATGAACTTTGATAGGAATATATTGGATGGCTAGTTCAGTCCTGCCTGTTTGGCTGACATACTGAACAGATGCCAGACAATTCAATTGGTCCTGTCTTGAGGTACCGCAAAAGTTGTTTTGTGCAACGCCAATAGAAGCGGTCAGTGCACAAATTACCGCAAAAACAAATTTCATTATTTAATGCGAATTAAGGGTGAAGGAATTTACCAGTAAATTTTAAATCATTTGCATCCCAGACCCTGTAAAAATAAAATCCCTGCGCGCACATTGGAAGGTCAATAGCATTCATACCAGAATTAGCCATAATTGCTATCTCATGTTGTACTGCGCCGTTGACATTCACAATCTGAAGAATATAGGAAGATCTGGTTTCAGAATTAAAAAAAAGTTGTCCTCCTTGCTTACCTGCAAATGAAATGAACGATTTGTGTTCCGTATTCAAATCATCTGCAGCCACCGTCCAGGAAGGAGTAGTAAAACTAGCCAGTTTTGGTACTGAACAGAAGCTATTCTTATTGTAAGGGGTTACTCGCCAAAAATAAGTTTTCTTAGCTTTCAGTGTAGTGAGGACCGTATCAGAGTGGTTTAGGATATACGTTTTAGCATTTATATTAAAGCCGGTATTTTCAGCGACCTCAAAAATATAATACTCTGCATTGGGGACGTCCTCCCAATCAAAAGAAACGATATCATAACCTATAGGTTGGTTAGATGTAGTTGGTTTTATATAAATTACAGGATCTGTTATAAGGGGCAATGGATTATAAGCCTGTGTCCGACGCAAATAATTACGGTTATTGGAAAGGTAATCTTTCACGATTGCCTCTTTCTGCTGGGTAGTAAAAACTGCGATACAATTCAGAAAATAACTCATGAAGTTTGTTTCCATAGGATCGAGCTTCACATTGTCAGGGTCTTTAGCACAATCATCATAATTACAACCACCTGTCCAACCATAACCTAAATTATAGTCTGCAGGGGTATCGCAAAATCCATCAGCGGCAACTTCGCAATGTTTTTTACCATTTGGCCCTGGCCGGTCACGGTCAACATACTCCACATCCACAGGAAAGCCCAAACCTGTTACAACTGTCGGAGTGGCTTTTATACAATTCTCCGTAAGATCTTTATAAATTGTACCCTCCCATCCGTAAAATGTGTGAGCCAAACTAAAGTAATGGCCTACCTCGTGTGCAATGGTCGATGCATCTGAGTTCACGTAGTTTTTATTGGTTACTACATAGTCTCCATCACGGGTATAAAAAGCGAGAACATTAGGATCGGATGCATTCGCAATACTTGCGGTAAAAATATTAATCGCATTCTTATTGGAAAGCATAATTTGATTAATGTAGGCTTTGCCTAAAGTACTGCTTGGGTCGTCATAAATGTAGTTGTTATTGACATTTGAAGCCCCATTTAAATAAAATACAATATCGAGGTTTTCATAAATTTTATTCATCGCGCACAGATGGTCAATTACATTTTTGAAAGGCAATCTACCCGAGCCATCAGATTTGGCGACAAGCCAATAATTTACAGGCACATAATAGGGCCCACCATTTCTTTGCATGATTTTTCCCGCCCAGTCTTCACGGTTTTGGAGCATTCGTTGCTTAATGTAATAGTTATCATATCCACTGGTCCCACAAAACCCGCCATGTGTCTGGCTAAACCCAGCTTGGTGTAAACAAATTAATGTTACCAGTGCACTAAAAAATCTATTCATATAATTTTTATTAAATATGTATTAAAAGGCATGCAAAATTAATACTTCCTATTCTAGTTTTGCGTTTTTAACAATATAACGTATAGAAAATGAAAAAAGTTACGGTAGTTGGCGCGGGAAATGTGGGTGCCACAGTTGCTAATGTGTTGGCGCACAAAGATTTCATTAAAGAAATAGTGCTTGTAGATATTAAATCTGACATGGCGAAAGGCAAGGCCCTGGACAGTTATCAGCAGGCTCCGATAGATTATTATTCCACCAGACTTATTGGGACTGATGACTATGCTCTTACAGCCAATTCAGACATCGTCGTAATTACTGCCGGATTACCCAGAAAACCGGGTATGACCAGGGATGACCTCATTAGTACGAATGCATCCATAGTGAATTCCGTCACCAGGTCGATTATGGAGTATTCGAAAAATCCTATCATTATCGTAGTCTCCAATCCATTAGATGTTATGACCTACGCTGCGTTCAAAGTGTCCGGACTGCCAAAGGAAAGAGTAATCGGCATGGCAGGAATTCTTGACACCGCACGATACCGGGCTTTCCTCTCCGAGGCTCTGGATGTATCTCCAAAAGACATACAGGCTATTTTAATGGGAGGCCATGGTGATTCAATGGTTCCATTGCCAAGATTTACTACTGTTTCGGGAATTCCTGTGACTGAGCTAATCGACAATGAAAAGCTTCATGCGATTGTTGAAAGGACTAAGGTTGGGGGAGGAGAATTGGTTAAACTCATGGGCACTTCTGCCTGGTATGCGCCCGGGGCAGCCGCAGCACAGATGGTCGAAGCCATCGTTAAAGATGAAAAGAGGATTTTCCCATGCTGTGTTTTACTGTCTGGGGAATATGGTCTGAATGATGTATTTGTAGGTGTGCCGGTTAAACTTGGCCAAAATGGGGTAGAGTCGATTCTATCCTTAAAACTTTCGGACTCGGAACAGCAATTGCTAAATCAATCGTCCGAGGAAGTGCGCTCAACAATGCATGTCTACGACAACTTGGCAGTCTGAGTTGTTGCTGAACAATTCCGTGGTAAAGCTGTTTGCTTGCTATGAATATTCTGCGGGCAACTTTACAACAAATGTCTACCCACAAGGGCGTTGGCGTTTATGAGTTAAGTTTTAGCCAGGATGTCTTACTTGTTTTTCTGAGGCATTTTGGCTGTACTTTTTGCCGGGAAGCACTGGAAGAGCTGGCACGCCTGAAAAACGAATTGGCAGACAAGAACATTGCTTTGGTCCTCGTGCATATGTCAACGGAGGAAATTGCGGTAAATTATTTTCAAAAATATGATCTTCTGGATATAGACCGTATCTCTGATCCGGAATGCCACTTATACAAAGAATTCGGCTTGCTAAAGGGTACTTTTAATCAACTGTTTGGATTCAGATCATGGGTTAGAGGTATAGAGGCTGGTGTTATAAAAGGATACGGCTTTGGACTTCAACTTGGTGACGGCTTTCAAATGCCAGGTGTTTTCCTCTTAAGAAAGGGAAAAATAGCTTCTGAATTCAGACATAAATACGCATCTGACAAACCTGACTACATGAAGTTAGTTCAATGTCCGGCAACGCAATAATTGAGTATAACTCCTCCGTTATCACACCATGAGAGGAATTGCTTTTTTTGTTATCAGCTTATCAACGCTACACACTTTGTCTTCCCAAGATCATGGAGGTTTGGATAGTCTCCAATTTTGGGGTGATGCGATGATTTCATTAAAAAGTGCATCTCACAGAAAATATGCAGAATCTGAATTTATAAATCTCTTTAATCGGAATATTCAGAGCATCGACGACAGTGCAAGTCTGAATTTTCATCCATCAGTAGTTCATCTTACCACTCCTGATGGTAAATATAAAATTTACAGCTGGCAATTGGAGTATAACCCTGGAGAGTATACTTATTATAGTTGCATCCTTCCTTCAAAAGGAAAAGTTCTATTAATGAAATCCACTCCCAGGAATTTAAAAAGAATAAACTACGAAGAGTTTTCAGATAAAAATTGGTATGGTGCCCTTTATTACCATGTTTTTCCAGGTGACTTTGGAGGTTCCTATTTATTGTTAGGGTTTTCTTTATCAAACGATGGTAGCAAACATCGCATTATTGAACCCCTTCATTTCATTGATGGGAAGCCTATTTTTGGAGCGCCCCTCTTCAAGAAAAAAATGGATGATGAAATAGTCACTGTAAACAGACTGGTCCTGTCGTATTCTTCCAGTGCAAATGCTGTATTTGAGTTCGATCCCATTACCAAGCAGATCATGCAAGATCACATCACCTCTTTTACCGACCCCAAAAGTGGAGAACAACTTGAAGTTCCAGATGGCACTTATGAAGCCTATGAGTGGAAGGATGGTCTCTATGAACACATCCCATATCTTAAAGGACAAATTTTAGAAACGGCACCTATTGAAAAACCAGTTCTGGGACAAGGAAATAAAGACCTGTTCGGTCGTCCAAAGTCACGTTAATTCAAAGCCGTCCAACTGATACGCATCACTTTTTTTGATGAACTTGTAAGAATCGCATCCCTGCTACGTATTAATCCTGGAACCCAGATAACTGAATCGCCACTGCAACACACAGGTATCCTTTTTTTTGAGAACAAGTCTATTTTATGATCTGCAAAAACATCCTGGAGTTTTCTGGATCCGGACATTTTTCCAAAAGGTGAGATCCGGTCTCCCGGCCTCCATTGGCGTATGGAAAGAGGAAAGTTCAACAGATCTGCATCAAAAACTGCTATGGTATTTGATTTCGCATCGCTATAATCAACCCTACCGGGTTCTGTACAATCGATGGCAAAATTGCCGAATTTTGTTTGAACGAATGTATCCGTTCTATTTATTTCATATGATAATAAAACTTCATCTGTAGGCCTACGGTTGTAGATCATCCTATTTCTGTCAACAAGCAGGGTTCCACCAGAACTACTTTTAAAAATTCTGCCGCTTGAATGATTATGTTTAAGTATATCTTTAATAATATTCGGATGAAACCCTTCCTGAGCCAGAAAGTAGCTCAAAAAACCGGAACTTTTTTCCGAATCCTGTGAAATCTCAACCAGGTCAGTGGCAGCTCCCTTCACTGAGGCAAACCATTTCAAATACTCCTCTTCAAAATAAATTTTTTGATGGTGAATATGATCCATGCTTCGTAAAACCATTTCATCGAAAGAAGGAAATCTTTTTTGAAGCAAAGGAAATATCTCATTTCTTAGAAAATTCCTGCTGTAGTAAGTGGATGAATTCGACTGGTCCTGTCTGAAAGGTATATTGTTTGCAATAGCATATTCAAGAATTTCGGCCTTTCTAAAAGAAAGAAAAGGACGAATCAAGTCACCGGATCGCACATCCATTCCCGAAAGACCTTTCAATCCGGAGCCTCTGAATAAATGAAGAAAGAATCCTTCAATCTGATCATCTGCATGATGGGCAGTTAGTATAAAATGGTAGCCAAATTCTGATTTCAAATTCTCAAAAAAGGCGTAACGAAGCTTTCGCGCATCTTCCTGAATATGACTAATTTGATTTAGAGGGCATTCTTTACAATAAAATGGCACATTGTTCTCTGTAGCGAAATCGCGAATCAAAGCTTCATCGAGATCGCTTTCTTCTGCCCTTAACTTATAATTGACATGAGCTAATCCAAGCTGGTATCCCTTTTCGATCAGGACCTTAGTTAAAACCATGGAATCGACACCACCGCTAACGCCGATTAGTAGTTTCTGATCCAAACGAAATAAAGCTAAACTTTCTATAACTTTGCCCGGATCAATCATTTATTTAAATTGTATTACTTATGAGACTCATCATCCTTTCATTTACTCTGCTTTTCCTCCTCTCATGCAAAGGTAAGACCAGTAAGCCTTCTCAGACTCCTGCAATTCCTGAAATAACTGCAACTGCAACAACTCCTAAAGTGGAATCCGTGCCGCCTCAACCAGTCGCCCATAAACTGCCGGACGCTGATTTTATTTCAGCTTCAAAATCTCAAAAATTCCCACCTCTTCTGGTAGACCAAATATGGCACTATAGTTTTGCCCTGTCCATAAAGGATGAAGTGCCCAAAGAAAATTTATATAAAGGACAATGGCTGGATCTTCTTCCAGATGGAACATTCAAACAAGGCTTGTATGATGCGACTACCGATAGCGGCTATTTTACCTACAACGATAAAGATGGCATTCTTGAGTTAAGGTCCGAAAAGGCTTCTTCTGAATGGAAAGCAAAATTTGATCCAACGCATATGATATTAATAGGCACGGCAAAATATGGCAACAATCCATGGCAAATGAAACTGGCAAGAAGAGCCAGCCTCCCTAAAAAGGAAGGAAGCGAAAAAGAGTAAAAGCCCTATTTTATTTGTTCAGAATTCAGCCACTGCCTGTATTTACGGGCACATTGGTAATGCGCCTCTATACTTTCTGAGAATGCATGTGAGCCTTCATATCCGGGCCTGGCACAAAAGAAATAATAATTATGAGGTGTGGCATTCAATACAGAGTCCAAAGTGGACGTCGAAGGCATACATATTGGACCTGGAGGTAAACCTTCATTTAAATAGGTATTGTAAGGTGATTCCACAATTAAATGTTCATGCAACACCCTTTGTAATCCCTGAACACCGAGAGCATAAACTACCGTTGGATCGGCTTGCAGTTTCATCCCGGATTTCAAACGATTGAGATACACTCCGCTTATGAGGCCTTTTTCCTCCTCCGCATTTGTTTCCTTTTCAACAATAGATGCGAGAGTATATACTTCATTTGGATTTAAATTCAACCGACGCGCTTTTTCAATCCGGTCTTTCTTGCTCCAGAATAAATCCTTCTCTTGTATCATCCTGTCTAAAAGCTTCTCCGCACTTACGGTCCAATAAACCTGATATGTATTTGGCAAAAATGCACATAAAATAGTTTTGGAATTATATCCCAGATTAAGGTAATTGGAGCTATCCATTAAAAAATTCAATAAATCAACAGAATCTGCCATAAGTTGGCTGCCCAATTTTCCACATAGCTGAGGTAAATCGCGTACATTATTGATCGTAAGCCGGATTGGATCCTGGTCACCGGACCGGAGTTTCCGGATCAATCTAACATTGTCCATATCAGGCTTCAGGACATACCTGCCTTCTTTCAGATCCATTAATCCGATTAATGACCGAAGCGTGTTAAAGCTGGTTTTATTGATCAATATCGTATCAAGCATGGGTTGTATAGAGTCCCATGTATAGGATTTCCTGATAAAAAGTTCATAGTAAGGGTGGCTCGAACGAATGTTTGCGCGAAAAGCCGAATGGTAAACCATCCAGGCAAGAAGAATCGCAAAAAATAGCGTTAAACCCAATAAAGGATAAAAAGCTCGTCGCAAAGGCATGAATTAGTATTGTTCGTTTGGATTTGGAAAGTCACCTGATTTAACGTCTTTGACATAGTGGCTTACTCCGCCTTCAATGACTTCCTGTAGATTTGCGTATCGTCTTAAAAACCGGGGATGAAAATCAAAATTGATCCCCAACATATCATGACTAACTAAAACCTGACCATCGGTTCCTGCTCCGGCGCCAATCCCAATAGTTGGAATAACCAAACTTTGACTGACAATTTCAGCCAGGTGAGCTGGTATTTTCTCGAGCACCATTGAAAAACAACCGGAATGCTGTAAAAGAAGCGCATCTGATTTAAGTTTCTCAGCCTCGGCTTCTTCTCTTGCACGAACGACATATGTGCCAAATTTATAAATGGATTGAGGAGTGAGTCCTAGATGACCCATCACTGGTATTCCGGCTGATAAAATCCTTTTTATGGATTCAACTATTTCCTCACCACCTTCAAGCTTAACAGCATGGGCACCGCTTTCTTTCATTATTCGAATGGCAGACTCCAAAGCCAGTCGGCTATTTCCTTGATATGAGCCGAAAGGCATGTCAACGACAACAAGTGATCTTTTAACTGCCCGAACTACTGATTGGGCATGATAAATCATTTGGTCTAGTGTAATTGGTAAAGTCGTCTCATGTCCCGCCATGACATTTGAAGCAGAGTCACCTACAAGCAGCACATCGATTCCAGCGGCATCCAACAATCTCGCCATCGAAAAGTCATATGCGGTAAGCATTGCAATCTTTTCCCCTCGTTCCTTCATTTCCTGAAGGGTGTGGGTTGTGATACGCCTTATTTCCTTTTGCACTGACATGCACCAAAGGTACTAGAATTGACTGAGTTCGCAGAGTCCCTCCAAGTATTTACCTGCAAAATCAGCGCATTTTTAAACTGACATAAAGACTGCTCAAAATTGGAATTAATCATAGCGGAAAGAGCCTATCTTTACCACATGAATACCTATTTAAAAATCTGCACTCTACTTATTTTGCTCGCCACTATACATTCCTGCTCGGAGGATTTTCAATTAACTGAACCTTACAAGGATATACCTGTCATTTATGCTCTCTTTAGCAGAACAGACTCTGCACAATATTTCAGAATTCAAAAAGCGTATGTAGACGAAAATATCCCGGCTTCTCAAATTGCCCTGAGGCCCGACAGTTTATACTATGAGAATCCCACTGTAAAACTCATCAATATTACCCAAAAGAAGGAATATGAGCTTGTGAAGGTGGATGGAAACTTTGAAGGGTACCAAAGGAATTCAGGGCCCTTCGCCAAATCTCCTAACTACCTTTACAAAATACTGACAAAAAACATCCAGGTTAACGGGGGAGACAGCTTATTGCTTCATGTCAAACCGGGAGAAGGTCTCGAGGAAGTTACCAGCAGGATTGTTGCAGTTTCAGATTTAAAATTTACTATTCCGGATGACAATACCCGGCAATTGAAATTTTTCAGCGTCAGCTCTTATGATTTTCAATGGAAACATAAATCGAATGCCCGGATTTTTGATTTAAAAGCCCTGGTCTATGTAGACGAATTCAATATCGTGACTCAAAATAAAACGAGTGTTATCATTGAAGTTCCATTGGCCTCTGGCTTGCCGGGCAAGGAAGGGAATGGGGATATTTTTACCAGCGCAAAAGCTTATGGTTCAAGTTTTTATAATTTTTTACACGATAAATTAGTTCCAGATCCTGCCGTTGAAAGAAATCTTACAAAGATTGATTTCATACTGACGGGAGGCGGGCCTGAAATAAAGGAATACCAGGAACTTCTGAACGCCAATACCGGAATTACCGCTTCACAGGAAATTCCCAGATATGATAATTTATCCCGTGGATTTGGAATATTTAGTTCACGCCATACTTTGATAAAATCGATTACTCCACAATCGCCTACAGTTGACTCGTTACAGGCTCACCCTCTGACAAAAGATTTGAATTTTAAATAAGTAAAGTAATTTTCTGCCATTATTGCACTTATCCATTCCAAAATGTCCTAATATTTTGTCAGTTTCCTGCCAAAATTTCATAAAATTTATGGTGGCACAACAATTGACAACATTTGAATAAAAAACTCAAATGGGAAAAATAATTGGAATTGACTTAGGCACTACAAATTCATGTGTTTCTGTTATGGAGGGCAATGAACCCGTGGTAATTGCCAATGATGAAGGCAGGCGAACGACCCCTTCAGTAGTTGCTTTTTTGGATAATGGAGAGCGCAAGGTAGGTGACCCGGCTAAAAGGCAAGCTATAACAAATCCAAAGAGAACGATCTCCTCCATAAAAAGATTCATGGGGGGGCGTTTTGATGAAATGCTCAAAGAAGCCAGCCGAATGCCTTATAAAGTGGTCAAAGGTGAAAATAATTCCTGCAAAGTTGATATCGACGGAAGGCATTACACGGCTCAGGAGATTTCCGCAATAGTGCTTCAAAAAATGAAAAAAACAGCTGAAGACTTCCTTGGACATGAAGTGACTGAAGCTGTTATCACCGTTCCGGCCTATTTTAATGACTCCCAAAGACAGGCAACAAAAGAGGCCGGTGAAATCGCCGGACTTACTGTAAAAAGGATTATAAATGAGCCTACGGCTGCGGCTCTTGCATATGGTCTTGACAAGAAGACAAAGGACATGACCATTGCTGTCTATGACTTAGGTGGGGGAACATTTGACATCTCTATCCTGGAATTAGGGGATGGGGTATTTGAAGTCAAGTCTACAAATGGTGACACCCATTTGGGAGGAGATGATTTTGATCAGGTCATAATTGATTTTCTTGCAGATCAATTTAAGGCTCAGGAAAACATTGACCTTCGCAAAGATCCAATGGCCCTTCAACGCCTGAAAGAAGCTGCTGAAAAAGCAAAAATTGAACTTTCCAGTTCGATTGAAACAGAAGTCAATTTACCCTATATCACCGCCGTTGACGGAGTTCCAAAGCATCTTGTTCTTAAGTTGAGCCGTTCAAAGTTTGAGCAGTTAGCTGATGAACTCGTAAAAAGAACGCTTAAGCCATGTGAAGATGCCATGAGGGATGCCGGCTTAAGTAAAAATGACATAGATGAAATTATATTGGTTGGTGGTTCAACCCGTATTCCGAGAATCCAACAAGTTGTAGAAGAATTTTTTGGCAAAAAACCCAATAAAGGCGTAAACCCTGATGAAGTTGTGGCTATTGGTGCTGCTATTCAGGGAGGTGTACTCACAGGAGAAGTGAAAGACGTTTTGCTCCTTGATGTTACCCCACTTTCAATGGGTATTGAAACCCTGGGAGGTGTCTATGATGTGGTCATTGAAGCTAATTCTACCATCCCTACAAAAAAATCAAAAGTTTATTCTACTGCGGCCGACAACCAACCTTCTGTTGAAATTCATATTCTCCAGGGAGAAAGACCTATGGCAAAAGATAACCGTTCAGTTGGGCGCTTTATTCTGGATGGAATTCCTCCTTCACAAAGAGGTATACCTCAAATTGAAGTTTCATTCGACATTGATGCCAATGGTATCCTGAATGTAAGTGCTTTAGACAAAGGAACAGGAAAGAAACAGAATATACGTATTGAGGCATCAACAGGATTATCGAAGGAAGAGATCGAACGAATGAAAAACGAAGCATCTTTAAATGCGGAACAGGACAAAGTACTCCGTGAGAATATAGAGAAGATCAACCAGGCAGACTCCATGATTTTCCAGACTGAAAAACAGTTAAAAGAATTTGGGGACAAATTGCCGGGCGATAAAAAATCCGCAATTGAATCCGCCCTGGAAGAACTCAAAGTAGCTCATAAAGCGCAGAATGTCAACGACATTGAGGCTAAAATAAATGCTCTTAATGCAGTATGGCAAGCAGCAAGTCAGGACATCTACCAGGCAAGCCAATCAGAGAACACATCAAATTCTGGCAGCTCATCAAATGGAACTGATGAGAAAGTGACTGACGTTGAATTTGAAGAGGTAAATAAAAATTAATACCGTAATAAAAATCTATACTTTTTAAAGCCTGCCAATACTACATGGCAGGCTTTAATATTTTATTTCGCAATCTAATTAATTTGTATTTTTACAGAGGTCAAATTAATTGATTATGCCAAATAATAACTGCCTTACAGGTGGGCTACAGGAATACATTCCAAGTCCTTCCAAACCGTGGAATGAGAGACGAATACACCATTTGTATAACAAAATCAGTAATGGAGCACCTCTTTATCTTATCAGTGCCGCCAAAGCGAACAGTCCATCCGTGTTGGTGGATTACCTCATTAATACTGCGATAGCCCATCCACTACCGGGGGAGAAAAAATCAGGCGTTAAGACTTATGATTACACCTACGCCTGGAAAGAGCAGAATATTGCCGAAGATCCAAATGCATACTATAAGTATTTGGAGCTCGTCCACATGTGGTTTAATGGTATGATTAGTGAAGGTGTACGTCATAAGTTAGTCTTGTTTTGGTCCAATCACTTTGTTGCTGCTGCGGATAATGCCGGCAACAGGCCTACATGGATCTATCAGTATTACTATTTATTGCACAAACATGCGCTGGGCAACTTTAAAGATTTTGTAAAAGCCATCGGGCTTACTCCATCCATGTTGATTTATCTGGACGGGAGATATAACACCCGTTATGCTCCCAATGAAAATTACGCACGTGAATTACTGGAATTGTTTACCATGGGAGTTGGCAACTACACACAAAAGGATGTTGCAGAAGTTGCCAGACTTTTGACAGGGTGGAATATCAGTTATTATGAATCCCCGGCAGGTAGTGGAAATTATTATATCGGGCCAACCAAAGTTGATGAATACGTATTTTACCGCAATAACCATGACTGGAAAGGGAAATTCATATTTGGACAGAGTATTGGAAACAATGGGGGAGTAGTGCCCTCAACAGATGCAGAGGCATTAACAAAAGCCAAACTTGAATATGATTTACTGCACGATGAATTGATCTTTAAAATTAAAAAGTCAGAAGTAGCAAAATTTATATGCACTAAACTTTACAAATATTATGTGTACAATAGCCCACCTCAAGAAATTGTAGATGGCCTGGCGCAAGTATTTATTAGTTCAAACTTCAATATTGCTACTGTACTTAAGACACTCTTTAAAAGTGAACATTTTTTTGAAGATGAAGTGATGGGATTGGGCATAAAAAGCCATATTGAGAATCAGATTCACTATTTCCGCAGCCTTGACATGGAAGCAGGAAAAGATTTTTATAAATACAAGTGGATAAATAACACTTTCCAGGCTGAAGTCCCTGATCCCGCAAACTATCCGAACACGCTGAACAGAGATACGATGAGCCATATTTATAATTCGACCACAAACCTGGGACAACGACTCTTCAATCCGACAAATGTTGCAGGGTGGCCTGGATACCGAACATGGCTCAATGAATTTACACTTGTTAATCGCTGGCGATATAACAGGGACCAATTTGGTTACTACTTGCAATATGACCGGACAAAAGAAAAGTACAGAGACTTTCTTAAAACGCTTTCCAACAATAGTAAGGATCCGGATCTTATAGTAAGAGGGGTGATATCCTATTTCTTCACACAAGAACTACCGGAAGAAATCATACAATCTGCAATTGGTGTTTTTAAAGCTCTTGTGCCTTTGAATTACTATTTAGATGGAACCTGGACATTGAATTACGCAACAGTACCTAATCAGTTGATCAACTTGATGAATTATCTGGTAACCTTACCTGAATTCCAATTATTGTAAACTCCAATTTGAACAAAAATGAACAAAGATCATATTTACAGCGGGAAATTATTCGACCAGGAACTTGGAGAACAACACAAAGAGGAACATCTCCTGTGGAACAGGAGACAGTTTTTGCTCACCGGAGGTATTGCAGGATTAGGAACCATACTATTAGGAGGATTGCCCGTCAGTCCACTTTTCTCAGGCAGTCTCTCTGCACCATTGTCGCTAAATGGCGGTGATTCGATTTTGGTGTTACTAAAAATGTTTGGTGGGAACGATGGATTAAACATGGTATTTCCTCATAGTGATTCAGCAGGCAGGACAGAATACCTCAATTACCGTCCAAATCTAAGTCACAAATTCGGAACGGACTACGACAACAATACCGTATTGGCAGGATTTGGTGCAAGCGATTTCGCATTGCCTTCCACAATGGCTTCCCTGATGCCGATGTGGAACGAAGGCAACATGGCCATACTTCATAATGTTGGTTATCCTGATCAGGATTATTCACACTTCAGCAGTATAGATAATTGGTCAAGTGCGGCAGATAATATCTTTGATGTTCGATATAAGTCTGGCTATATGGGCCGCTACCTGGAACAGGAATTTCCAGTTTTTTCCGAGACACCCCCAACGGTGCCTCCCGCATTGCGAATTGGTTACAATTCGGAATTAATTTTCAAATCAAAAAATAATCAGCAATTCGAATTGGTCTTTAATGACCCCAATGAATTTTATCGACTCGCCCAATACGGTAAATTATATCCTACTGACGGACTAAGTGATTGCCCAAGCGGCAAGGAAGTTGAATTTTTACGCCAATTGACAAACAACTCACTTCGTTATTCACAATCCGTAACCCAGGCTTATAATTCAACCAGCAATAAAGTCAATTACCCTTCGAATACCACCAGCAGATTAGCTGAACAGCTTAAAATCGTTGCCAGATTAATCAAAGGCAATCTTGGCACAAGGGTATACATGGTTTATATGGACGGATTTGATACACACGCTGATCAGAAGGCTTATCACAGTGGCTTATTGAGAAATATTGCCGATTCCGTTTCTGCATTTTTTAACGACCTGAAAGCAGACAACATGGCTGATAAAGTTTGCATGATGAATTTTTCAGAATTTGGACGTACTATTCGTGAAAATGGTTCAAATGGTACTGACCATGGCAACATGTCTCCTATGATGGTATTTGGCCCAGGCGTGAAAGGCGGTTTTTATGGATCTCCCATTAATCTGAATGATGCAACTTTAAAGGCAGGAGATACAAGAGTTTATTTTGAAAAGCAAAGTTCTTTGGATTTCAGAATCATGTATGCAAGTGTAATGGAGCAATGGCTCTGCATGGATCGGGAATTAGTAGATTTCAGTCTAGGATCAAATTACAGCAGATTAAATCTATTTGACGACCCTTGTAACGGTCAATCTTCAGGATCCAATAATTATACAATCCTACTGGGACACAATCCAAGTGAATCGAATGAAAAATTAATTGAAATAAAATTTTCTCAGTTAAACTCCAATGAGGTTAAACTTTTCATCAAGTCACTAAACGGAAAGACATTGGCTATCCTCCATGATAGCTATACTACTAAAGGATCATACTCAATTCTTTTCGATCCTCAAAAATGGAAAATACCACCAGGTGAATATATCTATCAACTCGATAGTGCAGGTAAAACATTTATGAGACGATTTAACATCTTTTAATTTCAAGCTCATGAGGAACATAATCGTTTTATTTTTTGCAATAGCCACGTTCAATATATCGGCTCAAAATTTAATTACCCAGGAGCAATTCGCAGCATGCAGTCTGCCAGGAAACTGGGTTTTGTTAAAGGAAACAGGATCCTATAATTTTAATATCACCAAGAGCAGCATTTTTCCGCAATCGGATGCGACCTGCAGCATAGTGTACCAACAACTTGATAAATCTGACCCTGCACTTCGAAAATTCTCAATCGTCTCACAGGAATACAAGCTGTACTCTTATGATCAATATAGCCTGATTTTTGGTCTTCGTTACACAAGACCAACTACAAATGGAAGCCTAAAGGTATATAGTATTATTGATGGAAAAAGGACGCTTCTACAGACCTATTCATCAGATGTATACCAAAATGGTCAGATCCTCATTAACCAGACAATAAGTCTTAATGGAATGAGCGCGGTCAACAAAATCCAGTTTAGTTTTGATTATGAGTCAAGCGGAAATGACTACAACACACTTATTGTAATTGACAACATTTCGCTATCAGGCCCGGATAATGATGATTGCTCAAGAGCAGTTCCACTTATATTAGACAAACAATGCCTTGCCGGTAATTGCCAGGGAGCTTTAATGACAGGACCTAAACCATCATGCAATGGCAATTTTACTCAAAGCATGTGGTACAGTTTTTCCAGTCCTTATACAGGCCTGGTTAAAATTCAAACATCTGCAGTCTTCAATGACGCCATTAGTGTTTTTGAAGGAAGTTGTCAAAACTTAAAGGAAAACTCTTGTTACGATAATGATTTATATGGATTTGAGGGAGAGAAAAATTATTTTCAGGCAGAAGCAGGAAAAAACTATTTTATAAGAGTTACAAAACAAATCTCTTATTATGGCCGGGAAGATATCGGAGACTTATGCATTTCTATTACCAAGGCTTCACCAAAATACCCACCACATGACTTGTGTACCAACAGCATCCCATTGTCTGTGGGTTCAAATTGCACTAGTGGAACAAATAGAGAAGCTCTATTTGAGCAGAGCATTCCGAGTTTAAACCAAAAATCAAAAGCAGATGTATGGTACCGGTTTACAACGACTAACAATAAAACTCTTGAGATTGTCTCACATGCTGATTTTGCAGATGTCTTAACATTATATTCCGGCACTTGCAATCAACTTCATGAAGTGCAATGCGAAGATCTTGGAGGTAAGCTTATTTTAAACAACCCAAGTCCCAATACAAGTTATTACATACAGGTCTCTGGTTATTTTTCAACTATAGAGGGAAACTTGTGCGTTGAAATAAAAGAAAAAGAAAGTCAGAAACCGGTAAACGACGATTGTGTACAGGCGAAACCGATTATTGTTAATCAGGCATGTTCAAGTGTTAGTTCTATAAACAGCCTGCCATCTGCCAAAAAAGCAAGCTGCATGGTGTATGCCACACCCGACCTTTGGTTCAGTTTCGTTGCGCCACAGGAGAAGGATATTGCCCTTCAAATAAATGCGGGCTTTTTATATAATTACGCAGTTTATAGCGGCAACTGCAGCAATTTGACGGAAGAATACTGCGGTAAAAATCCAGATCCATGTGATGGAAATATTATACTTCGTGGACTTGTACCAGGCAAAACTTATTTTCTTCAAGTTGCTTCCAGCTCATTCCCTCTAAAGTCATCTGAAGCTGATGTATGTATTTCAATATACGAGCTAAGCAAAGCACCATTATTCACACCGCTAAGCCTTGTTCTTAATTATGAATGCCTTCATGGAGTTTTAGGAAGAGTTAGTTACCAGGCAAGTGGTGGAAAGGGACAATATCAATATACCGGCCCCGATCCTAATCAAATTTTACTGCCAGGATCTAAAGTAGATGCATTTATCACAGATGAGGCAGGATGCAGGGATTTTGAAAGTGTGACAATTGATTGCCAAACGCCATCCAAATGCAAAGGATCCAATCTCGACTTACTGATTACTTCGGAATGCATAGTTGATAGCATTGGCCGACAAACCGGCGAGGTTATCCTTCATTACACAGGGACTGGAGGAAGTGGCGCATATTTTTATTATGGCACCGCAGACAATAGCCGACTAAAACACGGTGACGACTACCAGATTATCCTTATTGATTCAGATTCTTGTTATATTATCGAAGAAGGCAGGATCAATTGCCCTCCGTTTGACTGCAGTCAATCCAGGCTTAAGCTAGAAGTTAGCTACACATGTGTTGATACGCTATTGAAGGCACAATTGCATGTCGGAGTTTCCGGCAATCTAGGCAACATTACTCTTCGTGGCAACCAGGATGGCGAATTCCTGGACCAGGGAGCTCCAATACAAACCTCTGTAGAGGATCAGGCGGGATGCAAAGTTGAGTTTACCGATGAAATCAAATGCAAATTTGACTCTTGTGCATATGCCAGGCCAAGTCTGAATGTTGACTATAATTGCGTAATTGATACCAATGGAAACAGAACCGGAAAAGCAGTATTACATATCTCCGGGAATAGTTTTGCCGGAGGTTTAATAATTAAAGGAGGCAAGGAGGGTGATACGCTCTCTCATAATGATTCTTATGAAATCCTTCTTACCGATGCCTTTGGTTGTTCACTTACTAAAAAGGGCATAGTTGTATGCGAACCGGTGATCAACAAAGATGCTCAGACATCAGAAAACTTAGTCGTTTACCCAAATCCGGCAAATGACTTGCTACACATCATTTTACCCCAATCACTGATAGATGCTGCAACAGTTCAAATTATCCCCAGTTCCGGCCTAACCGGTCAAAGTATCAAATTAAACCCAAAAGAGCCCCGCAAACAGATTGATCTAGATCTTCGCGGAATTCCTTCAGGACTTTATTATATAAAAATAGAAGGAAATAGTGGCTATGATATTGCACGCTTTGTAAAAACAAACTAAACCTATATGCGAATTTCGATTAGCCTTATTCTTTTTCTTGTTGTTGTTAAAATTCTGAATAGCCAAACAAGTACTTATCAACTTGAGGCCATAAAACACCCATCAGCAAATCTGTCCTGGTATCCATTGGAACCTCAAAAAAATATCCGTACAAATGGATTCTTAAATACGCTCAGAGAGCATTTCTATGAACCGGAATTGAACAGTTTTAATTCCGTATCATCTTTACTGGGTAAAGATGATATTGTACATCAAAAATATCAACAATTCTACAAAGACATTGAAGTTTTAGGCGCTGAAATCATATTGCATCATAGAAAGGGCATACTCCTCTCGGCAAACGGGTATACCGTAGCTGAACTACAATTGGATATCATCCCAAATATTAATATCGGCGCTGCAACTGAAATTGCAAAAAATGCAATGTCTTCTATAAAGTACATGCAGGATTCTGAAGGTAAAGAAAACATCCATTCAAAATTGATCATATTAGATAAATCCTACCCGGAATATTCCGGAGAATATCTTCTTGCGTATCAAGTTGATTTATATAGCCAATTACCTCTTCAGAAAAAGAGAATTTATATTGATGCAAAAAGCGGTGACATCATTCTCAATTTTGACATGCTTATGACTTGCTTTTCCGGCCCGGGGGTTGCACATACTTTATACCATGGATCACGTCAGATTGAAACCACACCAGTAGAAAATCATTTTGAACTATTGGATGGAACACATGGCGGCGGTATAGAAACGATATCTGCAACAGGCCTTAAATATAAAGACGATGACAACAACTGGGAGTCTGGTAGTTTTACACAAAGGAAAGGGGGACTCGACGTTCATTTCGGAGCTATAAGCACGTGGGATTATTACAAGAAATATTACAATCGGGATGGCATTGATGGAAAAAACGGAAAACTTCTCAATCGTGTAATCGACACGACATTTTATGTGAACGCATTCTGGGATGGTAGCGCATCAAATTTTGGAATTGGTGATTCTGTGGTTACAAATCCATTAACCTCACTTGATGTCGTCGGACATGAACTGACCCACGGCATAACCCAATTTACCTGTGGACTTGAATATTTATATGAGTCTGGCGCATTAAATGAAGGCTTCTCTGACATTTTTGGAAAAGCCATTGAATTTGAATATGATTCCATCAATTTTAATTGGTTATTAGGTTCCCGGTTTTTTAACAAGCCCGATACTGCATTTCGCAGCATGGAAAATCCAATCCGCTTTGGAAATCCAAAAAATTATAAGGGAAGCAAGTGGGTAAGCAATGCATCTGACAACGGAGGCGTACACTCAAACAGTGGAGTAATCAATTATTGGTTCTATTTACTTTGTGAAGGTGGACAAGGTCAAACTGAAAAAAACATAAACTTTGATGTAAAGAAAATTGGCATCCGCGAGGCCACATCAATTATTTATGAGGCCATGACAAAATATTTAACTAAGACCTCAAAATATTATGACGTCAGACAAGCAACACTGGAAATAGTTGCAAATAGATTTGGAAAATGCTCCGATGAATATCGAAACATGATAGAAGCGTGGGTTGCAGTAGGAATAGGTGCTCGAAATTCTGATCAAGACATTATGGTCGTAAGTGAAAAAATACCCCAGATTGCATGTAAGGAAGGACTGTTTCCTGCACAGGTTCGCATTGTTAATCTAAGTTGTGATCGACCAATTGCAAAGGGCACTGAAGTAAATATGACCCTAAAAGTTCCCCAAAAGAATACCATCGCTGAAAAATTTGAGCTTGCAGAAGATCTGAATCCCGGCGCATCAATAATCTACAAATTCAATACACTTGCAAGGATCGATAAAACAAATACCTTAATTCAAATCGAAGCCCAGATTAATGGCGATCCGGACACAACAAACAATCGCGTTCCTCTCTTAATTTCAAAAAACAGCAACCCGGAGTATGATTTTCGAGTAAACTCCGTAAATGTTACCGGCTCATCATGCAATGGCAATATCCTTCAAGCTCAATTGGTAACCAACTATGCAGGTTGTGATCCAATACCCCCGGATACAAAATTTAAAGTCATTTTAAAATATGATCAAATTACAAAAGAAGTTATTGTTACTAACCCCACAACGATATACTCCGGGGCAAATTTCAGAACTAGCCGCTTTAATATAGACCGCGACTTTCTGGGACCAAAAACTATACTTGCCCAATTGGATTTTTCAAATGACACACTGACCAGCAACAACATAAAAAGCTTTAACGCAGTATATATTGACAATGTTGAAATTGGGTATCTGGAACCTTTTACAAATAATAGTTATGATTCTACAAGATTGGCTGTACGGAACGATTCCTTTCAGTTTGCTAAAATCCAAAGTAATTTAAGTGGATCCGAGGCTCTTGTAATTACAGGAGGAAAAATATATGATTCGCAGAACCGCTTTATTCCTGTAAACAACGGCGCTATCAATAATTTTTTCTCAAGCAATCCAAAATTCACTTCGACGAGCTACACCTGTCTGGAAACAGATCAACTCAGCAAAGCATTTTTGTCTTTCGATTATATTCAAAAATTTGGCAATCCGGTCTACGATACCTTCCTGATAAATCCCACATTTGCTGCTTCAACCAGGATTACTTTTAAAAATGCAACAGGTCTTGCCCTTGGCAATCCAGTTTATATTACTAACGGGGCCCGAACCGCTGAATTAAAATCATTTGAACAAGAAATTCCCCTGGCTTTAGGACCTGTAACAATTGAAATTAGCCATTTGGTTTTGGAAGGTGCAATGGATAGTTTGACCCAGGAAATAGATACCTCAAAGGATTATGTTTTGATCGATAATCTCAAAATTTTTGGAGAACTCGTTTCAGGAACCAAAGACCCTGGTCGCATTACTTATTTTAATGTCCAGCCAAATCCTTTTAGGGAATCCGTTTCGGTACAGATCAATTCGGACTTTTCTTCTGAAAATTTTAGCTATGAGTTGTTCAATTCCCTCGGAGCAAGGATACTACAAGGAATTACTAATTTGAATCCGGTTACAGTTCAGACAGCTGATTTGCCAAGCGACAGTTATATCCTGAAATTAACTAACTCCAAAGGCAGGGTAGAACGATTTAAGCTGATAAAAATTTAAAGTTTACAAATGACTTTTAAAAAGCAGGTATGTAAACATACCTGCTTTTTTTTTAAGCAAATTTAAATTGCTGCGTGTCTTATTTAATTAGACCCGCTTCCCTTAGCTTCGCATAAAATTTACGCTATGTTTGATAATTTCAAAACTATTATAGAGCCTTTCAAAATAAAAGTTGTCGAGCCCATTTCACTCAGCAGTGAAGCCCAAAGACGAAATTATCTGCAAACAGCGCATTATAATCCATTTTTATTATCGTCTGATCAGGTGATTATCGATTTCCTGACAGATAGCGGAACATCCGCAATGTCTGCAGCCCAATGGGCGGGAATCATGATGGGCGATGAGTCCTATGCCGGAGCCCGCAGTTGGCAGAAAATGTATGCTGCAATTCATAGACTGACAAGCTTGCCCTACATACTTCCCACACACCAGGGCAGGGCGGGTGAGCGAATTCTATATGGACATCTCGGAGGCCCGGGAAAAGTATTTATTAGCAACACCCATTTTGATACGACCCGTGCCAATATTGAATATTCAGGAGCAACAGCTATAGACATTCCAGTTCCAGAGACCAAAGACACGGGTGCCTATTTTCCCTTTAAAGGAAATATTGATCTCGAAAAACTAACTGAAACTATACAAAAAGTAGGTGCTCAAAATGTTGGGGCTGTAATTTTAACGGTCACAAACAATAGCGGAGGTGGTCAGCCGGTTAGCATGGAAAATGCTAAAGCGGTACAACAAATATGTCAGAATCACAAAATCCTGTTTATTTTAGATTGCTGTAGAATTGCAGAAAATGCATATTTTATTCGTGAGCGAGAAGCAGGATATCATGATTGGAGCTATGAGCAAATTGCTCAAGAAATGTTCTCTTTGGTAGATGGCGCCGTAATGAGTGCAAAAAAGGACGCCCTGGTAAATATGGGCGGGTTTTTAGCTCTTCGATCTGAAGAATTAGCAGATGCTTGTAAAAATCTATTGATCATCACCGAAGGATTTACAACATATGGTGGCTTGTCGGGGAGAGATATGGAAGCCATCGCAATTGGATTGGAAGAAGTATTTAATCCAGATTATTTATTGTACAGGATTAAAAGCACCCAGTATTTAGGTGATCGCTTACAAAAGATGGGAGTGCCTTTGATTTGGCCTATCGGAGGTCATGCCGTTTATATAGATGCAGGAAAGTTATATCCCCACATACCCCCTGAGAATTATCCAGGGCAGTCGCTTGTTTGTGAATTATACCTGAAGGGAGGAATTCGAAGCGTTGAAATAGGATCAGTTATGTTTGGCAAATATGATGAAAACGGCAAACTGATACCGGCAACTCAAGAGCTTGTGCGTCTTGCACTTCCAAGACGTGTTTACACGCAAAGCCACATCGAATATGTTCTGGAAGTTTTTGAAAAATTAATGGAAAACAGGAGTTCCGCTAAAGCTTATAAGATTGTGAAAGAGCCCAAGTTTTTAAGGCATTTTACTGCTGAATTCGAAATCTTATAGTCTTTTTTCTGCAAGCTCCGGCATGGCGTAAATCCCAAAAAGCACTTTATTACTTGCTTTCCTGTATTTTGCTAAAGTAGCCAATGGCTCTATTCCAAATTCACTGGAATTTGGTTTTAAATTTACCATTATGCACCTTTCACAAGCTTTTATTCGCCTGAACCGGATTCCGTTAATATGGAATACATCCAGCTGATCTTCATTAAATGGCATTCCCAGGTCGACGTATAAATTTGCTCTAAATTGCATTGGATCGACCTTCGTGCCACTTTTTTCAGTGAGCCAGTCCACGGAACTATAATTCACTATATGTACTGGAGCACTATCCTGAAAGGATAAGGGCACTTCTATATCCATCCCTGAAACTGAAAATCGCTTTAAACGCCTTGGCTGATGCACTATCCGCACCTCCGTATTCAAATATTGAGACAGAACCCCGGAAATATCTGATTCCTGAACAGCTGCAAAAAACGATTGATTCCAAAGACTTACTTGTACCGCATTTTCGCTATTAAATCCTAGCTTAGGCAGATACCACGCAGCTTGATTAGGACCCGGTAGCACAATTTTAAAACGATCTCCTTCATCGGTGCATTTGATCTCGTTTAAAAGGGGAAATTCACGTTGAGATATCATGTCCCCGTTTTTATTTACAATCATCCATGCTCTGTCAAATTCCATACCAGTCGGGCAAAGATGGATTTCCAACTGATGAACTGCGCCTAAGGACTTGACTGGATAAATATAAATTTGATCTGTTTCTAATGTGTGCATTTGAGGGAAATCTACTAAAAACAAGCTACCTTTACGTCCCGTAACAAAGTAAACCAATTCATCTATGGCTGCAAAATACGTTTTTGTTACGGGTGGCGTAACATCTTCCCTTGGTAAAGGGATAATCGCGGCCTCCTTGGCTAAATTATTGCAAGCGCGTGGCATAAATGTCACCATTCAAAAGTTTGATCCTTATATTAATATTGATCCTGGCACACTAAATCCTTACGAACATGGGGAATGCTATGTTACGGATGATGGGGCCGAAACGGACCTAGACCTGGGCCATTATGAGCGCTTTTTAAACAAGGCCACCTCTCAGGCTAATAACATCACGACGGGAAAGATATATCAAACTGTAATCAACAAAGAAAGAACAGGAGATTATTTGGGTAAAACGGTCCAGGTCATTCCCCATATAACTGATGAAATCAAACATCGCATTTCACTACTTGGAAATGCAGGTTTTCAATTGGTTATCACTGAATTAGGCGGCACTGTCGGCGATATTGAGTCCTTGCCTTATTTAGAGGCTTTGAGACAATTCAGAATGGATGTAGGCCCGGAAAATGTGGTAACCATACATTTGACATTGCTTCCTTATCTAGCTGCGGCTAAGGAATTAAAAACAAAGCCTAGTCAACATTCAGTTAAGGAATTATTGCAGGCCGGAATTCAACCTGATATTTTGGTTTGCAGAACGGAAAGACCTATAACCGAAGAAATCCGAAATAAACTGGCGCTTTTTTGTAACCTAAAACCTGAAAACGTCATAGAAGCCATCGATGCCGATACCATTTACGACGTCCCTTTATTGATGTTGAAAGAAAAATTGGATATCCGCGTACTAGAGAAGTTAAACCTGACTACCAGGACTGAGCCCGATCTCAAAAATTGGAAAAAATTTTTAGGGCATTTAAAGAACCCAAGCGAATCCGTCCACATTGGACTAATTGGAAAATACAATGAACTCCCTGACGCTTACAAATCGATTTACGAAGCTTTTGTACACGCAGGAGCCGCCAACGAGTGTAAAATAGAAGTAGATGCCATTCATTCAGAAGATCTGGAAAATGAAGCTGATTTGAGAAAGGTATTAAAGGATTTGGACGGCATTTTAGTCGCTCCAGGATTTGGCGAGCGGGGCATTGAAGGAAAAATACGGGCCATCCATTTTGCTAGAACGTCCAAAATGCCCTTTTTCGGCATTTGCCTGGGCATGCAATGCGCTGTTGTAGAATTTGCCAGAAATGTCATTGGGTTTGAAGATGCCGCCTCAACTGAAGTGAATACAAAGACCAGCCACCCTGTGATCGATATGATGGAAAGCCAAAAATCCATAAAACGCAAGGGAGGAACGATGAGGCTCGGTGCCTATCCATGTCAACTATCCGATAAATCCCTTTCAAAAAAGTGTTATAAGACTGAGTTGATCTCTGAGCGTCATCGCCACAGATATGAATTCAACAATAAATACCTCGATATTTTTCAAGATAATGGACTGATTGCAACTGGAATTAACCCAGATCAAAATCTCGTAGAAATTGTAGAGTTAAAAGACCATCCATGGTTTGTTGGTGTTCAATTTCACCCTGAACTAAAAAGCCGGGTTGAGAGTCCTCACCCCTTGTTTGTGGGATTTATCAAAGCTTGTATGCAACGCAAGGCGAAAAAGTAATAATCGTGCAAAAAAAAAGTTTTGAAGCACTAAAGAGATTAGATCCTGAATCCTTTCGTTCGATACCAAAAAATCCCATCATCTTATGTGCAGACAATATTCGTTCAGGACATAATGTAGGTGCGCTTTTCCGAATTGCTGACGCATTTTGCCTTGAATCCGTCATCCTTGGACCGCAGTGCCCAAAGCCTCCAAATCCCGAAATTCAAAAATCTGCTCTCGGCGCTCAAGAGCACGTTTTTACAGAATGTCCAAAATCCTTATCCGATTGGCTGCTTTTAAAAAAGCAGGAAGCATATACATTAATTGGGGTAGAACAAACTGAAAATAGTGTGTCGTTACTTGATTTTATTCCGGATAGAAATACCAAGTATGTTTTAGTTTTGGGACACGAGGTAACAGGTATTTCGGAAGAACTTTTGCAGCATCTCGATTTTTGTATTGAAATTCCTCAAATGGGCGTAAAACATAGTTTAAACGTAAGTGTGGCTGCCGGCATTGTTGCATGGCATTTGGTTCAAAATTGGATCCGTTAGCGTCCCCTATGATACCATTTTAAGCGTATTCCCAATTGCAGAGTTGTCCTGCCATAGTCGCTGATTTCAAGAACCTGCTCTGTTTTTAGATAGGAGAAGCGATCTTCAAATGATTTGTTCATACTCAGCGATGGTGTTAAGGTTGTATGGCGATTGATCCCATAATCCATCCCTATACCAATTCCAATTGAATATCGGAAACTACTTTCGCTTACATCTTCAACCTGTACATTTTTCTCCAAACGTATTTGGGAATAACGGAGAGCTGGCACTACAAAAAAGAAGAAACCCTTGCGAAATTTTTCACCTTGCTTGTTAAATGTCGGGCAATTACAATCATTGCCAAAGTCCATGGGATAAATCGCTATTGGAAATTGTAATTCTGCACCGAACTCCCTAAATCTCCGGTTTAATTCAGGATAAGTGCCAAAAATTCCGGTTGCCAGTATAGCAGGGTCCATTTCAATGCGCTTCGAACGAAAACGAAACCCATAAGAGGGACCAAAAGCAAAAGAATAGGCGTTCTCAGGAACGGCGAAATCGGCATTTTGCCCTCCAAATTGTTGGTATCCGCTTTGAAACACAATCCCAATCTGGCCCCAGGAGGAGCAAGCCAGCAATAAGAGAGAAGCAACTACTAAAATATTCCGACGCATTGTATTAAAACAGGCTACTAAAGAGAATGTTATCTTTGCAAAAATAATTTTTTCTGAAAACCAAGAATAACAATGCAAACAGGGTACAGCTCATTACTTTAGGCTGCTCCAAAAACTGGGTTGATTCAGAGAACCTGATTACTCAACTTGTACATAATCAATTTGAAGTTGAGCACAACACCCTAAAGGCTGGTCCGGAGGTAGTTATCATAAACACATGTGGATTTATAGATCGGGCAAAAGAAGAATCCATTAATACAATTTTAGAATATGCCAAACTTAAAGAGAAGGGACTCATTGACAAATTATATGTAACCGGATGTTTGAGTCAAAGGTATAAAGACAACCTGGAGAAAGAAATTACTGAAGTGGATGCCTTTTATGGCACGCTTGAAATGCCCTCCTTGTTAGCCCGTCTTAATGCCAACTACAAGGAAGAATTACTCGGCGAAAGACTAACTCAAACACCAAGTCATTTTGCGTATCTTAAGATTTCTGAAGGTTGCAACAGAACTTGTAGCTTTTGCGCGATACCTCTTATGCGTGGATCACATGTGTCTGTACCTATAGAAAAAATTATTTCTCAGGCCAGACACCTTGCCTCTCATGGTGTAAAGGAACTCATACTCATTGCTCAAGAGTTAAGTTATTACGGTCTTGATTTGTATCAGCGGCGCGCTTTATCTGAATTATTGCTTCAACTGCAGGATATTGATGGTATTGAATGGATTCGGCTCCATTACGCCTATCCATCCAAATTTCCCATTGAAGTCCTGGATGTCATGCGCAACAGTTCCAAAGTATGCAATTATCTGGACCTTCCTCTTCAACATGTAAGCGATAGCGTATTAAAATCCATGAGGCGACAAATCACAAAGTCTGAAACAAATGATTTAATTGATAAAATACGCGACAGTGTTCCTGAAGTTCACATACGGACCACTTTCCTGGTTGGTTACCCTGAAGAAAATGAATCGGATTTTGCAGAACTTCTTGAATTTACAGCTCTTAAAAAATTTGACAGGGTAGGTGTTTTTAAGTATTCTCATGAAGAAGATACGATTGCCTACAAACTTAAAGATATTCACTCTGACGAGGTCAAAGAAGCACGCGCGAATGAGTTAATGCAACTTCAGGAAGGAATTAGTTTTGATTTAAACCAAAAGAAAATAGGTCGCAGCTACAAAGTACTTGTTGATCGAAAAGAAGGATCCTATTACGTCGGACGTACTGAATTTGACAGCCCCGAAGTGGACAATGAAGTGCTTATCAAATCCAATAACAAGCAATATATCCGCATAGGTGATTTTCATCATGTTAAAATCCACTCTGCTGACTCATTTGACCTTTTTGGAGAATTGGAAACTCATGCCTAAAACAATAGTATGAACAAATCATATCATATTTCTCCACACAAGCAGGGCTTACTTGTACTAGGCTTGTTCGGCATCACCTTACTATATTTATTCCTTACCATTTCAAAAGAACAGGAGCATCCGGATCTTCGAAGTTATTTGTATGCAGGCTCCTACTTACTATTTTATATAATCATGAATTCCTTTTTTAGTTTCGGAGCTAATGATCGCATTGCATATTACCGAAACTCAATTTTCACCTATATTTTTTTATTGATCGCATTTGTTGTGACATGTCAGCTTATAAGTAAGGTACATCTCCATGATGCAAAGAGCTATTCCTGGTTATTTTATGTTTTCAGTTTGGTTTATATTGTTTTTATGACCATCATATCCCTAATTCGAAAAATTGTTGATATTGCCGTGAATCAAGATAATAAATTAAGAAATGAATTATAAACTATTATTCTTTGCATGCCTCATTTTTTTTCACCAAGCCTCATGCCAGTCCAATAAAAATATTGATAAGGCTCAGACCAATACAATTGTCAATAAAGACACTTCAACTAACAGAGCTGTTAAATTACCAGATCATATAGAGCCCGTGTCCTTGTCAGAAGAAGTCTGGGCAAAGAAATTAGAGCCCGAAGTATTTTATGTCATGAGACAAAAAGGCACCGAAAGGGCTTTTACAGGAATATATTGGGATAACCATAAACAAGGCTTGTACGTATGTAACGCATGTGGCTTGCCTCTGTTTGCCTCTGGTGACAAATTTGATTCAGGAACAGGATGGCCCAGTTTCACAAGGCCCCTCCGAAAAGACTTAGTTGGTGAAATCACTGATAAAAGTCATGGAATGATTAGAGTAGAAGTGGTTTGTGCACGTTGTAATGGCCATCTTGGACATGTATTTGAAGACGGACCTGCACCTACCGGTTTAAGGTACTGCATGAATTCTGCTTCACTTCGTTTTAAAGAGGGATCCAGCGTTGAATAAGCCTATAAAAATTACATTCAACCACTTAGTCTAATGTATTAAAGCCTGGTTAAAAAATGCTATTCAACTTGTACTAAAAATGATTTAAACCTATATGTGCCGGGCTAATATCTTCAATTCTGGCACACCCGCTAAGACTCATCATTATTTTAAATTCTGTAAGATAATTCGAAGTCAATTCCTGAACACCCTCGTGACCAGCGATTGCTAAAGCATACACGTAAGGCCTTCCCAGGCAAACAGCATTCGCTCCTGCTGCCAAAGCAATAAACAGATCTGTACCTGAACGAATGCCACTGTCAAGTAAAAGCGGGTAAGATTCCGGAACTACACTTTTTATATCTATTAAAGCGGCTATGCTTGGAATTGCCCTGTCGATTTGTCTTCCGCCATGATTGGAGATGATGATTCCATCTATTCCTGCCTCTACTGCTTTTAGTGCATCCTCTCTATGCAATATTCCTTTTAAAAGAATTGGAAGCTTGGTCAGTGAACGAAGCCAATGAACATCTTTCCAACTTAACTCCGGGCGTGAATATGTTTGTATAAAAGTCCTCACAGCTTTAACAGGGTTTCCACTGCGCAGGTTTCTTAGAAAGGAATCCGGATACGAATTATACAACTTTATCAAAGAATAAAAAGAGGGGAGTCTCTTTGCAGAAGGAAATGTACTAGCCTCGTTCATCAAATCTCTAAAAACAGGATCAGAAGTGTAATTTGCGATCCCACGCCCCTCAAGAAAAGGCAGGTACCCATTTTCCAAATCAAGATGCCTCCAACCAAGTGAGGTAGTATCCAAAGTCAGAACGATACCTTTGCATCCACACTTTTCTGCTCTACGCACAAGACTCTCTGTAAGTGCATTTGAACGACTGAAATACAGTTGAAAATAATGTGGACAGCCCTTGAGTTCATTTGAAATCTCCTCCATAGGAAAAGAGGCTTGATTTGAAATAATCATAGGAATTCCTGAAACGCTGGATGCCTTTGCAAGTTCCAGATCTGCTTTCGGATGTGCCAATTCAAGAACTCCTACCGGTGCGAACAAAACCGGATAATTCAATTGAACATTCAGCAATTTAATTTTCATTGAAGGTTCACTGACTCCAGAAAGCACTCTTGGAATAATATGGTATCTGGAAAACCCGGTACTATTATTTTTTACAGCATCATTTTGGCCTGCTCCAGTGTATATGTAATCAAAATGTGGCTTTGCCAATTTTTTTCGGCAGAGCTCTTCCAGTTGTAAAAAATTTTGTGGAATCAAAGAGCGTTTGCCAAAAAAACCAGATTCATAAATCTCTCGTTGATGGGATAAACCAACTTTAAAAGCATTAGCCATTATTGAATTTTGATAACATATTTATTCTTTTTACCATTTTCAACAAGAATAAACTGCCCTGATAGCCAATCATTGTGGCTAAGTCTTGCATCAATGTCAGTGACTTTAATTTTGTTAATTGAAATTGCATTAGACTGTACTGACCTCCTTGCTTCCGATTTTGAACTTAAAATTCCCGAAATCTCTGAGAGAAAATCAATAATGTTTACAGAATCTGCAAACAGAGATTTGCTGATATTCGCATTCGGCAATTCCATATATAATTGAGACAAGGTATGAACATCCATAGACCGTAAAAAATCAGGTGTACATTCTCTGTTAAATATCAATTCAGAAACACCCATAGCGCTTGCAAAAGCCTGGTCTCCATGAACTCTCCTTGTTATTTCTTCTGCAAGCTGTTTTTTAAGTTCAGCTGGTCTGTCCGCAAATTGCAATTCAATTTGTTCAATTTCATTTTTATTTCGCAGGCTAAAATATCTGAATAATTTTTGAAGATCCGCATCATCGGAATTGATCCAAAATTGGTAAAACTTATATGGGCTAGTCATTTTTTCATCCAACCAAATATTACCTTCTTCCGTTTTACCGAATTTTTTTCCATCTGACTTGGTTAACAGTGGAGTAGTAACAGCATAAGCCTTCGACCCTTCAATAGTTTTACCAATATACTCCGTGCCTGCTGTAATATTGCCCCATTGATCCGATCCCCCCATTTGAATTCTGCAATCCAAATTCTTATATAAACAATAAAAATCATAGGACTGAAGTAGTTGATAAGAAAACTCCGTGTATGAAATTCCGGTTTCAAGTCGTTTTTTTACTGATTCCTTAGATAACATATAATTCACTGTCATGTGCTTTCCAACATCTCTCAGGAATTCAAGCGCATTCATTTTACTGTAAAAATCAAAGTTATTTACAAGTAAAGCCTTGTTGGGGCCATTATCAAAATCCAGCAATTTTTTAAATTGATTCGTTTGACATTGTATATTATCTTCAAGTTCATCGATAGTTTTTAAATCACGCTCTTTGTCTTTTCCTGAAGGATCACCAATACGGCCTGTTGCGCCACCCATCACAACGACAGGCTGATGCCCGCAACGTTGGAGCAAGGTAAGAAGCATAATTTGCACATAATTGCCAATACCAAGGGACTTTGCCGTCGGATCAAAGCCTATATATGCCCGTCTGCTGCCAGATCCAAAATACTCTTCGAGGCCCGGTGTAAAATCCTGAAGCATGCTTCGCCACCTTAACTCATTTAAAAAACCTTGGTTTTCCATAAAGAATTTAATTGTAAGTTTGCAAAATTACACGTTTCAGTGAAAATCAGTCGTTCTTAGTCGGTTAATCTTAGCCATGGACTTAACTCAATTTATAGCATCCAAATCCTATAACAGCTTCAAAAAATCTTTTACTAAAAGCATTATCAGATTATCTATAGCTGCCACCACATTGAGCCTGGCTGTCATGATTGTTTCACAAAGTATTTTTAATGGCTTTCAAAAAGAGATTGCCAAAAAGGTGTTTGGATTTTGGGGCCATATACACATCACAGATATTGCTTCCAACCGGAGCATTGAACCTATAACCATACACTTAAATGACTCCCTGAAAGAAGCTATAAAAAATTCGGGCAATCTAATACATCAGCCTGATCTGGTTCGTCACATACAGTCCTTTCTTATCTATCCGTCAATTATTGGAGGCGTTGAAAACAATGAAGGCGTATTTATAAAGGGTGTTGGCGAGGACTTTGACTGGAGTTTTTTTAAACATTTCCTTGTCTCAGGCAATACAATAGAACTTCCAGACAGTGGCTTTGCCCGTTCTATAATGATCGCAGAAGAAACGGCGAACAGATTAAATACATCAGTTGGCAAATCTATTATTCTCAATTTTTTTGTAAACGACGAACTTATAAAACGGAAAGTTACAGTTGGTGGTATTTACAATACAGGACTCGCAGAATACGATAGAAAGTTTGCAATTGTAGATATCAATTTAATTCGCAACGTATTAAAAAAAGAAAAAGACGAGGTAAGCGGCATAGAAGTTTTTTGTGATGATGTTTTACATGCAGTAACCGCTAATAACCTGTTGTATGAAAATGTCCTTCCATCCAATTGGTATTCTGAAACTATAAGAGATCGCTTCCCAAATATTTTTGAATGGTTATCCCTGCAGGATCTTAACAAGGTTTTCATACTTAGCCTCATCCTTGCAGTTTGCATCATCAACATGTCCACAACATTGATGATTTTAATTTTGGAACGCACACATATGATCGGAGTACTTACTGTTCTGGGTATGTCCAAGTGGAGACAAAGGAAGATCTTTCTATATTATGCTACACGTATACTTTTATATAGTCTACTTCTCGGCAATATTATAGGTATGGGACTCTGCTATTTACAAGATCATTTTAAGCTTATTAAACTTAGCGAATCGGATTATTATTTGTCTTATGCTCCGGTAGATTTACAATGGGGACCCGTACTTTTATTAAATTTTGGCGTATTTATTCTCATTTTAATATGCCTGATCCTTCCAAGTTGGCTGGTTAACAGCATTAAACCAGTTAGTGCTTTAAAATTTAGGTAATGTGAAATTAATAATATTTTTTTAACAATGTGTAATTCACTTGACGCCTATCGAATACGTTCATATTTGTGTGCGGTTAAAAAATATTCATCGAATCATGTAATTATCAATGCTGATCCAGAGTTCATTGGTCTGGTTTTTGTTAAATTTGCAACAGATATTTGGTCTTCGCAAATGAAAAGTGTAACGCAAGATAAGAACACAGATGATCCGTTTTTATGTATCGGGAAACAAAACATTCCAGGAGACCGACTCGTTAGAAAAGGCCTCTTGGATTAATTTAGCCCCGCCCTTTCAGCAAGGGGAGTTGGATCAGTTTGCTTCTGCACTCGGAATTGAAAGCGACTTTCTTACAGACCCGCTCGATATTGAAGAGAGAGCTAGATACGAAAGGTATGAGGAAGCCCGAAGCATCATATTAAATACGCCCGTATTTAACGATACTGATAAAGAGAACGACCCCATTTTTATAACCGTTCCATTAGGTATTATTCTTCGGAATAATAAGATTATTACGATCAGCAGTGTTGAAAGTCCAGTAATTGAAAAATTCCTTGATAATAAGGTAAAAGGCTTTGATCCTAAAAATGAGACCCTGTTTATTCTCCAGATTTTCGAGCAAACCGTAAGACTTTTTTTGGAAGATTTGAGAAAGCTGAATCTACGCAGAAATTTAATTGAACAAGAGCTTTATCACTCATCCCGATCTGAAGAATTGCGGAGTTTGTTGCGCATTGAAAAGTCATTGGTTTATTTTGTAAATTCCTTAAATGCGAATGAGCTTCTTAAGCTGAAAATGAAGCGAACTGACTTTTTAAATTTAAGAAACAATGAAGACTTCAATGAATTATTCGAAGATATCATTGTTGACAATAACCAGGCAAGGGAAGTTGCCCAATTGTACACAAACATTCTGAATGGCACGATGGAAGCATACGCCTCTATTATCTCCAACAATCTTAATAAATTCATTAATCGACTGACCGTTGTTACCATTATTCTCATGGTTCCGACTCTCATCTCAAGTTTTTTTGGCATGAACGTTCCAATGCCCTTCGATTTAGAAAATAAATCGACAGCATTTTACCTCGTTTTGTTTCTATCCTCCATATTTAGTTTGTTGCTTGCATGGATATTTAAAAGGAAGGAAATGCTGTAAATGTGGAGCCATGAATTTACAATCAAATGAACCTACCAAAGACTCCTCTTATTTACATGGATATAGCGAAGAAGAGCAAGCGCGGCTTTATAAGCAAAATACAGTTTTAGCTTCCAAAATATATCAGCAATTTTCGCCTGGTCCCAGCGGACGAATACTTGAGATCGGTTGCGGCAGCGGAGCTCAAATGTTTTATCTTCTTAAAAACAATCCAAATATTCATATCACTGGAATTGATCGGTCCCTTGAGCAAATTCAAAGTGCAAAGGCATATTTAAAGCAGTCCAATATATCATCTGAACGATATAATCTTATTCAGGCAGATGCAGAAAAAACAGACTTTTCAGACAACTCCTTCGATGGCATATACATGGTGTGGGTTCTGGAACATTGCGAATACCCTTTAACCATATTAAAAGAATGTCATAGGATTTTGAAAAAGGGTGCTTACATATTTCTGACAGAAGTATACAATAAAAGCTTTTCCTTCTTTCCCGAAGTAGCAATTATTCAAGATTTTTGGAATAAAATGATTGAATTTCAAAAGCAACAATACGGAGACGGAAACATAGGTATACGACTAGGCAGCTATTTGGCCAAATCCCATTTTATTAGGATTAAGACTTACGCGGTTCCCATTTTCTACGATTATTCCAATCTTGATTCAAGGCTCCATCAGTGGAATTACTGGATCGAACTCATGGAAAGTGCAGCTCGTGAAATGATAAGTCAACAAGCATTACATGCTGAAGATTGGAAAACCATTAAATCCGCGACAGAGAACCTGAAACTAAAAGAGGAGAATAGTTTCTTTTATAATTTCATTCAGGCACTGGCCTTTAAGTAGGTATTTGATTAAAACAGACCATTTACCTGTGCATTTACTTTTTCGATGATGGCACCCAAATGTGCTGAATCACTAATAAAATCCAATTCATCTGTATTAATTACTATGACCGGACTGTGATCATAAGTTTCGATCCAATCTTCGTAACGTTGATTTAATTTTTTTAAGTAGTCAAGACTCATGTTCCCTTCATAATCCCTGCCACGCAATTGTATATGCTGCACCAAAGTCGGTATGGATGCTTTTAAATAAAGAATCAGATCAGGTGGTCTGATCGTACTCATCATAATCTCAAAAAGAGAAAAATAATTATCGAAGTCCCTTTTGGACATCAAACCCATTTCATGCAAGTTGGGAGCAAAAATGTGTGCGTCTTCATAAATTGTGCGATCCTGAATAACACTTTTCTTGCCTTTCTGGATTTCGACAATTTGCCTAAACCGGCTGTTCAAAAAATAAACCTGAAGGTTAAACGACCACCTGGTCATGTCATAATAAAAATCACTCAGATAAGGATTAGTGGAGGTATCTTCATACAAAACATCCCATTGGAAATGATGAGAAAGCAATTCACATAAACTCGTTTTACCTGAACCAATATTCCCTGCAATTGCGATGTGCTTCATCTGTTTTAAGGCTGCTTTGATATAAGGATGAAAAATAAGAAATCTTTTAGTTTCTCATTTATCGAATAATGAGCATTTCTAATCTGATAAAAAGGCAATCCAGACTAATATAGATTGCCAGAACCTTAGAAAGTCCTAATTTTACAGTAATTCAAACCAGATATGGGGCAAAATATAATTGAACTTCGCAATCTACGAAAAAACTATAAGATGGGCGATGAAGTGATTGAGGCTCTTCGCAACATCAATCTTGATATTTCAAAAAATGAATATTTAGCATTAATGGGGCCTTCAGGAAGTGGAAAATCCACCTTAATGAATGTTATTGGCTGCCTCGACAGCCCTAGCTCAGGAACTTACACTCTTAACGACAAAATCGTTAGTGAGCTGGATGACAATGAATTAGCTGAAATCCGAAACAAAGAAATCGGTTTCATTTTCCAAACATTTAACTTATTGCCCCGGATTTCGGCTCTTGAAAATGTAGCCATGCCTCTGATTTATGCGGGTAAGACCCGGGAAGAAAGAGAACACATTGCAATGGAAAAACTACAGTCCGTTGGCCTGGGCGACCGCGTAAATCACAAACCGAACGAATTAAGCGGAGGCCAGCGACAACGCGTTGCAATCGCCAGAGCTCTGGTCAACAATCCATCCATAATCCTCGCCGACGAACCTACGGGTAACCTTGACACAAAAACCAGCGAAGAGATTCTTGCGATTTTTAAAAAAATTCATGAATCCGGAAACACTATTATACTTGTAACTCACGAAGCGGACGTAGCTCTGAATGCACACCGGGTTGTACGCTTGAGAGATGGAATGATTGAATCCGACCAAATTACAAGGCCATGAAGATTTACACAAAAACAGGGGATAGGGGAGAGACCTCGCTTTTCAGTGGCAAACGATTATCCAAAGATGATCTACGAATTGAGGCTTATGGAACTATTGATGAACTAAATTCACATTTGGGTGTCTTAACTTCCCTTCTTAAGTCCGGCACTACAAGAGACCAATTGATCCGCATTCAATCACAACTTTTTGTAACAGGCTCACACCTAGCCTGTGAACCTGATTTTAACAGAGAAAATCTACCTAAACTGGATGCCCAATGGATAAAAGATCTTGAAACCTGGATTGACGAAATGGAGTTGAAATTAGAAGCCCTTCGTCATTTTGTGCTACCCGGAGGAAGCCTTACCGCAGCACATTGCCATATTTGCAGAACAGTTTGCAGACGTGCAGAACGCAGAATAGTAAGCCTGTCTCAAGTTGAGAAAACAGAATTTATCATTATCGAATTTACAAATCGATTATCCGATTATTTTTTTGTTTTATCCCGATTTTTAAATAAGCAAGAGGGAAAAGAAGAAATTTTTTGGATTCCTTAAAAGGATGCAGGGATGGCTTTTTTAGGAAGATTTATAAGGGCAATGCTTGCAACCCGATTGACAACAAAACCCCCTGCTGGCTAAATAGGCTTCGGTAAATACCCAGTTTCCATTTTCAATATAGTAATCGTATCCTTCACGGAGTGGTGCAATCGAAACTCTATTATCAAAGTGCATGTTCAGTTCTTAATTGCTTAGATGCTAGTGGACTAAGCCAATACAATCCAAATAACAAAGATCCATAAAACAAACTACCTGCACATTCATAACCCAGAAAAGGAAGCGCATTCAGGTAACATAGAAGCAATCCTGCAAAATCCTTTGTATACATGGTCGAAGTTTCCCAAACCAGGAAATTACTTAAAATAAAAAAGAACGTGGAACTGAATAAACTAATAAACAGAAGTCTGAAAGGATGATGTACACTTGTGAAGTTTCGCTTAATGAACATAAAAAGCAAAGCATATATGGCAATCATTCCCACAAATCCCTTACTAAACCAAAGAAATTCTCCTTTGGTATATATTGTATTATTGAGTATCAAATCTGAAATCCAATAAGTAATAGTAAAGGCTGCAAAAACCCAAATTTTCCTGAGAATGGCAGCCCCAAAAATTAGCGAGGCAACTGCCGCGGTAAAATTGGGTACGTGAGGTAAAATCCGGCTTAGCAATAGAATGAGGCTTAATCCAAAGACTAAAGCTCCTGTCTCCCGTCTGGTAAAAGTTTGCATATTGCAAAAATAAGTTAAAAACTACGAAGGAATAGGGCATTTTAAAGGCTTATTTTTGCAGCCTGTGTCTGAAAATCGAAAATTTGCTTTCCCTTACGGGGCCCAAATAGGCATAAGGGATCCCATTGGTTCGACTCTGTTTATATTAGGATTTGGTATATTCATCATCATTATAAGGTTATTTCTGAGGTATGTCCCATATTCTCGATTCATTGAAGAGCTTGCCATCCAGGACCTCATCCAGTCTTGGGCACCCTATGGCTTGTATCTGATAACTTTTATCTGTATAGCCCCCAAATTATTTAAAAGAAGTATACTTAGTTTTATAACAGGAAGGTCATCCTTCCTGATTCAGAATTCTCTTTACGCATTTGGTGTAACAATAATTTGTCTTATAGCTGTGGATGCCACTCTTTCACTATTTACAGGACAGGGCAATGCATTTGAATTTGAAACAAACCGACCTTTCCTCTTGCTATTGATTTCAGCTTTTTTAATTCTCCTTCCATGTGTATTTGAAGAATTGATTTTTAGAGGCTTCCTTTTACAAACTTTTCAGCCTACAAAATCACCACCAATCTTTGGCGCCCTGGCAAGCAGTCTTATTTTTGCGTTGCTACATCTTTGGAATCCTGATATTGAACACTTTGGCCTTATACCTATGTTTTTATATTTTTTCACCGCAGCTTTTATGTTGTGCATTTTAGCCATTCTAAGCAACGGCATTGAATTACCAATTGGGGTGCATACGGCTAACAACATCTACGCAGTTTTAATTGTAAATTTAGATTCAACGCAGAAAGCAGACGGCTCGCTCATTTCAATTCCTTCAAACCTATCATTTGGCATTTTATACGGCAGTTTGTGTTTAAGTTTTTGCCTACTATTTGTAATTCTTAAAATTCAAAATAAAATTAATTCACCACATGCTCTTTTCAAGACATCCACGTACAATTATTAAATATGTAATTGTTTATTTAATTAGTTTTCTGAATATCCTTTGCGGTCAATCTGACTATTGGCAACAAAAGATTCAATATAAAATGGAAATTGACATGGACGTCAATACTCATCAATATTCCGGTAAACAAATAGCAAAACTGTATAATCATAGTCCGGATACTTTGTATAAAATATATTACCACCTGTATTTTAATGCGTTTCAACCCGGGAGTGATATGGATGTTAGGTCGCGGACCTTGATAGACCCGGATCCTCGCATTGGCAGCCGGATTTCAAAGCTTGAGCCTCAGGAACAAGGTTATATTCATATATCGAGTGCATTTCAAAATCGTAACTCTTTAAATTTTGAAGAGGATGGAACCATCTTATGTGTCTACTTAAAAAGCGCATGCCCTCCGGGAGATTCAGTCGAACTTGAATTGAAATTCAAAGCACAGGTACCTATTCAGATTAGAAGAAGTGGAAGAAACAATAAAGAGGGTATTAGCTATTCAATGGCACAATGGTATCCAAAGATTTGCAACTATGACCGGCATGGATGGCATGCGAGTCCCTATATTGCCCGTGAATTTTATGGCATTTGGGGAGATTATTTTGTTCAAATCAATATTGACAGCAGTTATTGTATGGCATTTACCGGATTATTACAAAATCCTGGTAACAATCCATGTCAAAAACCCAACACCTTGGACGTTTCAAAAAAACGCAAATGGATTATTGAAGCGAAAAATGTTCATGATTTTGTTTGGGCAGCAGATCCAGATTATGTCTACACAAGTTACAAGAGGAAAAATGGCTGCGTTCTTCAATTTTATCGTCAGGACGAAGAAGTGTTCAGAGATGCATGGAATAAACTACCTGCCATAATGGATACTGTTCTAACATATATAGAAGCAAATTACGGACCTTATCCTTACCCGGTTTACTCCTTTATACAAGGGGGCGATGGAGGCATGGAATATCCGATGGCAACCCTTATTACAGGCAGAAGACCCCTCAATAGCCTGATTGGCGTTTCGACGCACGAATTATTGCACAGTTGGTTTCAGATGATGCTTGCAACAAATGAAGCCTTGTATCCTTGGATGGATGAAGGATTCACTTCATTCATTGAAGCTGAAGCCATACATCATTTGAAGCAATTAGATCTTTATCCCGGAACAAAGGAAGAAGATCCGCATCTTGAAAGTATTCTTGATTACGTTCAATTTTCTAAAACAGGCCAGGAAGAAGCCTTGTCCACGCCTGCAGATTTTTACAAAACAAATCGTGCATACGGAGTAGCTTCATATATAAAAGGTGCCGTATGCCTGTCTCAACTTAAATACATCATTGGCGACTCTTTGTTCAGAAAAGGTATGCAGGATTATTATTGGAAATGGAGGTTCAAGCATCCAGACCCGGATGCATTTTTCAGAGTTATAGAAAAAGCATCTGATATTGAATTAGATTGGTTTAAACATGAGTTCATCTACACCACCCATCATATAGATTATGCAATTGACAGCGTTCGATCTGAAAATAACAAAAGTTTTTGTGTCCTGAAAAATATAGGAGACCTTCCTATGCCTGTAGAGCTTTTGGTAAATTTAAAAGATGGACGCACTCTGAAATATTATATTCCATTAAATCTAATGAGAGGCCAAAAATATTTTAGCACTGAGGATGTTCCCATAAAGAATAAAGCATGGTCTTGGGTGAATCCTACATACTCTCTGGAATTGGATTTTCCAAAAGAAAAAATAGAACGCATACAATTAAATCCAGAAGGTAAATTGGCAGACATAGACCCAAGCAATGACCGGTGGCCATCTGTAAATGAATAATTTTATAATCTCTAAAAACTATGGAAATAAAGGATTTTCTATTAACACTGCCGGAACGGATCAATACGCTTGCCCTCACGGGTATGAATACTTGCTTTCAATTTGACATGGAGTCGGATGGGGGAGGCCAGGTCACTATTCTTGTGCATGATGGCATAATGACCACACAAGAGGGCTTGCACGGAGAGGCAAGTTGTCTGATTCGCGCTAAAGCATCAGACTTGAAATTGGTATTTAAAGGCGAATTAAATCCATTGTTGGCAATTCTAACCGGCAAAATGAAAATTTCAAATCAAACAGAAATGATGAAATTTGGCAAACTCTTAGGATGGCTATGATTTCAGAAATTGAATGAGAGCAGAATTCCTGCAGAGGGCACCCCATTGACCGTTTCAATTTGAATACTTAAATCCTTTGATAAATCAAAGTCTTTGAGGTGTCTGTCCACATAGGCTTCGATACCGTTCAAAAGGTAAACAAGTCCCAGTCCGATATAACTCAACTGAAGATTTTTATCATAAAATTTACGGTAACTATCAATACCTGAAGTGCTTAAAATACCAACAAATTCATCTTGAGGATTGTCGGGATGATCCACACGTTCATGAAGTGCATCATTAAATCTTTTGTATTCTTTGGAATTAAAATAGATTGAATATCCAAGTGCCCCTATACCTGCATAAATAATAGGGACCTTCCAAATGCTCTTATTATAAACTTGCCCTGCTCCGGGTAAAACCAATGAATATATAAGTGCTTTGCCTGGCTTCCCCTTAAACAACACCTTCAAAAGACCTGGACTTTGAATTTCAGGTTTGGCACTTGTGTCAGCGCTTTGCTGACAAGTAGCAGAACCTAAAAAGCAAAGAAAAATGCTTAGAAAAAATAGAGTAATTTTCATTTATTCATCCAATCGATCAACGATTTCATTTAGTTGGCGGTCGTCTTTAAATTTAATGACAACTTGTCCTTCGCCGCTTGCTTTTCTTTGAATAGAAGTTTTATACCCAAAAAATGCACTGAATTTTTGCTCTAAGGACCGAACATCCGCTTCAACGGATTGAGGCACTCCGGAATTCAGAGGTTTTCTTGCTTTGGATTTTTGAAACCCTTGCACCATTTTTTCAGCTTCACGAACTGATAAGTCTTTCTTTTGAATGTCTTTAAAGAGCTGAAGTTGAAGCATCAAATCGTCCACTCCTGCGATGACACGCGCATGCCCCATTGATAAAGATTTGGACTTTATGGAGTTTTGAATTTCAACAGGAAGTTTTAACAAACGCACATAATTGCTGATTGTACTCCTCTTTTTTCCCACCCGCGTGGAAAGCTCTTCCTGGGTGTATCCACATTCGTCACTTAATCGCTGATAGGAGATGGCAATTTCAACAGGATTGAGATCCTCACGCTGTATATTTTCAACCAATGCCATTTCAAGCATTTCATTGTCATTTGCAGAACGGATATATACAGGTAATTCCTTTAATCCAGCTTTCTGCGATGCGCGGTATCTTCTTTCCCCACTAATTATCTGATATTCATTTGGACCTAGTTCACGAACTGTTAAAGGCTGAATTATTCCATATGTTTGTATGGACTCAGAGAGTTCTTGAATCAGCTCTTCCTCAAACACATGCCTTGGCTGTTGTTTATTAGGACGGATATATTCAATAGGTACCATCCGCACTGCGTTTACAGCTGTGGAAGATTCATTTTCCATTTTCACTCCAGGCTCTGTATTGATACTCGACAACAAAGCTCTTAATCCTTTACCAAGTTCATTTTTCTGACTCATGCACAATTGTTTTATTCTTTCTCATAAATTCATCTGCCAGGTTGAGAAAGTTATGACTTCCCTTACTTGAAGCATCATACAATACGACCGGCTTTTTCACTAGAGGGGCTTCAGAGATTTTTGAATTGCGATGAATAATGGTCTCGAAAACCGGAAGATTAATATTATTCCGTATATCATCAATTACCATAGTAGACAGTCGCAGTCTCTTATCATACATACTCAACAAAACACCTTCAATTTCAAGCTTGGGATTAAGAACATTTTTAACAAGTTCAATAGTGTTTTTAATTTTTGACAATCCCTCCAAAGCAAAAAGTTCACACTGTACAGGAATAATAACACTATCGGCAGCTGCAAGCGCATTAATGGTAATAAGCCCCAAAGAGGGCAGGCAGTCTATGAAAATAAAATCGTATTCGTTCTTGACCTGGTCCAAAACAGATTTCATCACTCGCTCACGGTTTGACATGTTAACAAGTTCAATATCCGCACCTACCAAATCAATACTCGATGGCAAAATAAAAAGGTTTGGAGTGTCTGTTTCAATTATAGCCTCATGAGGATCATCCCCATTCACCATGCATTCGTAAAGACTTTTCTGCCCTGTCTGCAAAAGGGCCCCTGTGCCAGACGTGCTGTTTGCCTGTGGATCCGCATCAACAAGCAATACACGTTTTTCCAATATTGCTATACAAGAAGCCAGATTAATAGCCGTAGTAGTTTTCCCGACTCCGCCTTTTTGATTAGCAATCGCTATAATTTTTCCCATTAGATATGAAATATCTCGTTAACAGAAGGTGTTTTAATATGCTTACCCTGAAGGGAAAAAGCTTTTTGAACAATTTCATGATTCACCACAATTGGAGAAAACGTATCAAAATGGCACGCAACAATATTTGGACAATTCAAAAAATCGCTTGCAATGATTGCATCTTCATATCCCATTGTAAAGTGATCGCCAATAGGCAAAAATGCAAACTGTAATGGAGGACATGTCATAGGAATTAATTGCATATCCTTGGTTAAAGCAGTATCTCCGGCAAAATAAAAGCTTATCTCTTCATTGTACACACAAAATCCAACCGGATTTGCTGCATAACTGCCATCTGGCAATGCACTGGAATGAACAGCGGCAACCAGCTTAACAGTTCCAAATTCGAAGGATTTCTTTCCACCTGTATTCATTGGAATCCCTTGAAGACCTTTATTTTCAAACCATGTGATAATTTCATATGTAGATATCAGAAGAGCATTGGTCCTCTTCGCAATGCGTTCAACATCTGATACATGATCCGCATGGCCATGTGAAATCAGGATATAATCTGCTCTAATGGATTCAATATCAATTTTCTGGGCTAATGGATTGCCACTTATAAAAGGATCAAATAGCAGTCGCTTTCCCCCAATTTCCACCCCAAAGCACGAGTGCCCGTAGTATTGAATCAACATATGAAATTTTCCACAAACCTACGCTAAAACTAAGGAAAGTAAAGCACCCTATTCAGAAGCCCGGCAATTATCCTCATTATTCTATCTCCAAATTCATATTTTAATTACTTTGTAGAATCCACTTCGCACAGATGTATACATCTTTACAGTCAATTTTCAAGTCATTCTTAATGAAGCCTTTATCATTAAAACCACATTCCCTGCTCAAGATACTTGTCATCTTCTCGTTCCACATTTCCTGCAAAAACTATGATCCTGGCCCTTCTACTCCCATCCCTGTTTTTCACTACAATCAACCAAATTTCATTACATCATTGGACCCAATTTTTGCAAAATCACAAAATAATATTTGGGCCGTTGACCATATTTTTAATCAACTCGTCGACCTGGATGATAGTATGCAATTAAAACCAGAGTTGGCTGAATCATGGACCATCAGTGAAGGTGGAAAGACTTTTCGCTTTCGAGTTCGCAGGGGAGTGCGATTTCATAATGACCCCTGCTTTGGAAAAAATACAACAAGGACAATTACTGCAAAGGATGTTTTATATAGTTTTCAAAGATTAATTGATCCACAAATCGGCTCCCCAGGCTCCTGGATATTCAAAGACAAGCTTGCCCCAGTCAATGGATTTGAGGCTGAAGGAGACAGTGTTTTCATCATCCGTCTTAAAACCGGATTTAGCCCAATGTTAAAACTTCTCACGATGCAATATTGCAGCATTATCCCAATTGAGGCTATTCAGTACTACGGCAATGAATTTTCCAGACATCCTGTTGGAACGGGTGCCTTCAAGATAAAAAAATTCCTTGGCCGCAAAGGGCTCTTCCTGACACGCAATGAGGACTTTTACGATGAAAAACCCAAGCTTGAAGGAATTCGAATCAGCTTCATTGAAGATCGCAATACAGCTTTCCTGGAATTTTTAAAACATCAAATCGATTTTTTTTCAGGTATCCAGGCTGGTTTTGCCTACCAAATCCTGGATTCGAATGGTCAACTTAGAGAGGACCGGACAGGCGCTTTTAAAATGTCTAAGGGCAACTACCTGAACACTGAATATATTGGACTAAACTTGAACGCATTGCCAAAAATGCACCCGCTGCGTCTTCAAAAAGTACGCTTGGCACTTAGTTATGCAATCGATCGCAATAAGCTTGTAAGCTTACTTCGATTTGGTTTAGGCACTCCAGGAAATGCCGGATTTATTCCAAAAGGATTGCCTGCCTATTCTTTATTTAAAAATGAGGGCGTAGTTAATTACGATCCGGAAAGAGCTCGCTCCTTGTTAAAGGAGTCTGGTTATGCTAACAGGGATTCCTTTCCAGTTTTAAGGCTCCATACGAATAAAGACTATCTTGAGATCATGACTTTCGTAGCAAAGCAATGGGAAGAAGTGGGCATTCCAGTTGAAATTGAACTTGTCGAAACTTCAAGTCTGAGAGAACAAATGAGTCAGGGAACCCTTGCCTTGTTTAGAGCATCCTGGATTGCGGATTACCCCGATGAAGAGTCCTTTCTCAATGTATTCCTGAGCAACAATCCGGCTCCACCTAATTACACGAGATTTAAAAATGCAAGTTATGATTCGTTATATAATAAATCAATTCTTGAAACTGACCTCGAGAAAAGGACTGTATTATATCATTCAATGGATAGTATCCTGATGAACGAACTGCCGGTTATAGTTTTATTCTATGATCAAACTGCCTGGTTCGCACAAAATGAAATAAAGGATCTGAAAACAAATCCGCTAAATCTTCTAAAATTACAATTTGTAAAGAAGGAACTCTAGTTTTGAGGAACAACTATTTTACCCAAAATCTTTGATCCTGAGGACACATGCTCCGCAAGTATATAGTACATTCCTGCTGGCATATTCTGGATTTGAAAATAATGGGACTGAGCTGAAGAATAGGATTCATTAATCCTCATCCGCCTTCCGTCAATGCCCATAATTTCAATAGTTTGAATCGGATTCCGGTCCATTACAACTACCGATTTCAATTCAAGCTGATAATATATTTGAACATTTTGTATTTTAGAATTTGTCAAATCAATTGGTACATCAAAATCATGGATGATTTCCTCAGAATCCAACATCAGTTCAGCCTGTATTGAGGATTGATCCAGCAGCGTAATTGAAGCGTCCTTATCTGTAATAAATTCAATGTACATCCCAGCATTCAATTTATGAGCCAGGCCATCTTCAGAAAGAGCAATAGTTCTTATTTCAGCAGTCTTATAGTTGAGATTGTATTCAAAATCCATAAACTGGGCCGGTTCTTCTGAAAGCCGAACTGAAAGTATGCGGCATTCAGGAAATCTAAACGCAAACTGAAAAGCAATCAATTGATTCAGATTCCCAAAATTATACCGATGAGACCAGCTACCATCCTGCAACATTTTTGTTGAATACTGAACATGTTGATGGGATGCACTGCGAGTAACAGAAATGTCATTTGCAAATAGAGCAGCACCCGTCACATCACCATATTTACCAATCCCAAACTCGTTGGTTTTAACTTTATTAATCAATTGAGACACCAAAACTTTATTGTTGAGATCCAAAGGATTAGTTGACTTCGGATTATGTACTACCGCATAGGATTCGGATAACTTTGAAAACTTACTGGTAACACCAAGTATAAGTTTTCGCAATTCCGAAACATCCGCTGCAGTTACACTACCTGAATTATTCACATCGGCCAATCTAAACTGCAGGTTATTAAAAGATCTTAGTTTTAAAATGTACTGTTGAAGAAAAACAACATCCGCAGTTGTCACACCATTAATTGCTTCCTCAAAACCTGCTTTTGAAGGGATCACATACAATTCATCTAAGTTTTGGGGTAAATTAAACTGACATTTATAAATACCCGAATCCAATTCCTGGGTGGGGTTGCCATTCAGAAGATCCACCATAAAATAGGCATCCGGCTGTATTTTAGTAATTGTTTGAACTGAGAATGCATTAGTACATTCCGTTCCACCACCACCTCCCCCTGAGGAAAGTCGCAACGCTCTGGAAATGGATGTATCCAAAGCAGAGGGATTGCCTGGACTCATGGGAACATTATAATCGACCTCTCCATTGGGTGCGATCACTACAAAAGTAGGGGTCCCGTACCATGTCCCGAAGTTACCTGCTTTGTAGGGTGCCAATACCGTTTGGGCGCCACCATCAGCTCCTACACCCGGAAATGTTAAACCTTTTGACTGCTGGTAGTTTTTTACACTTGCATTTTTATCTCCTGTAAGTGTGCTCATTTCGAAAAACTCAACCTTACCAGATCCTGAACCCCATTTTACGTATGATTGCTGCACATAAGGAGCCACACTGGCGCAGGGTGGGCAGCCAATAAAGAAAAACTTTATGACAACTACTTTGTCTTTATTTAGATAATCTTCATAAAGCTTATGAACTTTGTTATTATAATCTGTAACCGTAAAATCCGGTGCTTTAGCAGACCAGCTGAATACCGGTAACAAGAATACAAATACCAAGCATTGCAATAATCGTCTTCCCATAGTTTAAATTTTATCAAAATTATTACATTTGACTGATAATCAAATAAATTTAACTAAAAAATTCAATCACATCCTGGTCCGTGACCTGGGTTTGATTGACTTTAAAACTGCCTGGGACCAACAAACGGATCTTCATAATACTTTAATTCAATTAAAGAAGGCTGCACCTGACGGTAGCTCTTTCCAGCAGCACTATCTGCTGCTTTGTGAGCATCCCCACGTATTTACGCTTGGGAAATCCGGAAAAGAAAGTCATTTACTACAACCTGCAGAAAAAATGGATGAAATACAGGCTGAATACCACCGCATTAACCGGGGTGGCGACATCACCTATCATGGACCCGGACAACTGGTTGTCTACCCAATACTGGACCTTGAAAAACTCTTCACCGATGTACACAAATATGTTCGTTTTCTCGAGCAGGTCATCATTGAACTTCTTGCGGATTATGACTTAAATGCGGGCCGAATACCTGGCCTAACAGGTGTTTGGTTAGATACGACGGGACCCAAACCAAAAAAAATTTGTGCAATAGGAGTGCATCTTAGCCGTTGGGTCAGTCTTCATGGCCTTGCATTTAATATCAATACACAGCTCGATTATTTTAATTATATTGTTCCATGCGGCATTCCTCAAAGCACTAAATCTGTAACTTCCCTTGCAGCCGAATTGGGAGCACCACAAAATATGAGGGAAGTTAAAGATAAGTTTACTGAACATTTTTTACATACTTTTAATTTATGGCAAATCAAATAGTTGAAAAAAGCAAAAAGGTTAGTGAATCAATCACAGAAATGAATGAATTGGTCATGCCAAATGACACCAACATACTGGGAAATCTGATGGGCGGAAACCTGATGCGATGGATGGACATTGCCTCTGCCATTTGCGCCAGCAAACACAGTGACTCCTACGTGGTCACCGTTTCTGTTGATCACCTGACCTTTCAGGAACCTATTAAGCTTGGTGATGTAGTGAATATAAAAGCTTGCGTAACCAGGGCCTTTAATACTTCCATTGAGGTTTTTCTAGAAGTCTTCACAAGAGGCGTGCTTCAGGATGAAGCTCATAAATCCAATCAGGCGTACTTTACATTTGTAGCGCTTGATCATCGATCTATGCGACCTAAACCCATCCCTCACGTAATTCCTGAAACAGATGACGAAAGAACCCGTTATGAAGAAGCGGTTATAAGGAGAGAGATGCGACTGGTCCTGAGTGGTCGAATCAAACCTCATGAAGCTTTGCAATCGAAAGAATATTTAAATCAAGAAAACAATTCATGAAGTCAATAATTATCTCATTCCTTCTCGTTCTTGGTGCTACCGGTTTGTACTTGACTTGGCCAACTCCGCTAGATTCCAACAACCGGAACGCTGCCATGGTGGCTCCTCCGGATGATTTATACCTATTGGATAAAATGGGACTGCCGGATGAAAGCTTTCTTGAGAAAAGAGCCTATGAAATAAATTCCTTTAAACGCGAAAAATCTCTGTATCGCAATGGGTCTATAAACTTCACAGGACAATGGACCACCCAGGGACCCGGCAATCTTGGAGGACGTATTAATACGATCGCTGTCCATCCATCCAATGAAAAAATTATTTTCATCGGCTTTTCCCACGGTGGCGCATTTCGCACTTTGGATGGCGGTAAAAATTGGGAGTCTGTTTTTGATCAAGAGCTAAGTTTGTCCGTAAGTCATATTGCATTCGACCCAATTTCGCCAAGCACATTGTATTTAGGGACCGGTGATGATTCAGGCGGCTTCTACTGCGGGCAAGGGAATGGCATTTATAAATCAATAGATCTTGGAAAAAGTTGGACATACATAGGACTTAAAGAAACACGCGTCATTTCTGAAATTGCAGTAAACAACAAAAATCCTAAGATTTTATACGTAGCAGCATTAGGTTACAGTTATGGCAAAAATGAACATCGTGGATTGTATAAATCGACAGATGGCGGTCTTAACTGGAACAAAATTCTTTATTTAAATGACTCTTCCGGTGTTACAGATATTGCAATGAATCCGCAGAATCCTGACATTTTATACGTTGCCTTCTGGAATAAATTGGGGACTGCAAATCGAAGCTTTGTTTCCGGACCTGATGGACAGATTTTCAAAACGACGGATGGTGGACAGAACTGGAAAAGGCTAACAGAAGGATTGCCAAGCGATAGCCTAAACGGAAGAATCGCAATTGCAATCGCAGAAAGTGAGCCAAATATTCTCTATGCCCGCTACATACGGACTCACATGTGCGGGCGCAATGTCACAAATAATCTCTATGAGATCTACAAGTCTTCCGATGGGGGAGAACACTGGATTGATCTGGATGCCGTAGGTCCTAATACCGGACTGGACTGTGATGTGACCGGTGGATTTGGATGGTACTTTGGGAACATCAGTGTTAATCCAAAAAACCCGGACGATCTTTTCGTACTTGCTGTAGATCTTTTCAGATCGCATGATGGTGGCAAGACCTGGGAACCTGCTGCACCTGACTGGTCAGGTTATGAGGTTCACGCTGATAAGCATGAATTGGTTTACTTAAAAAATGGAAATCTTCTACTTGGAACTGATGGTGGATTATATGAATACAATTCTTCTGCGGATGAATGGGAAGACATCGAAAATATACCTACAAACCAGATGTACAGGGTTGCTTATAATCCTAACGAGCCTACACTGTATTATGGTGGTGCGCAAGACAATGGTTCAACCGGTGGAAATAGTAACTCGATAACAGAGTGGGAAAGGATCTTTGGGGGGGATGGCTTTCAGATGGCATTTAAAACCAGCGACCCTTTAATTTATTATGCAGAATATCAAAACGGCAATATCTGGCAATATTATAATGGCGACTGGCGACCCTTTACTCAAGGCCTCGGTGGCAACAAAAATTGGGATTTCCCATATATGATTTCAAGGCATGATGATTCAAAATTGTTAGCAGGTTCTACATCTGTGTTTTTTAACCAATCAGATACCATTGCCGACTGGAAAAGCGTAAGTCCCGTTCTTGTCAACAATGGGCCTTATCCATCCCGCTCTGGACCTACTATAACAACAATTGATGAATCACCTATCAACCCGAAAGTTCTCATAGCTGGAACCTCAAACGGAAATTTATGGAGGACCTACTATTTTGACAGCGCATGGACTAATGTAACAAATGGTTTACCACAAGCATATATTTCATCTGCAAAATGTTCTTATAAAAACAGCTCCCACTTTTTTGTTACTCTAAGCGGCCATAGAAGTGATGATTTCAACAGTTACGTTTATAAAACTGAAAATGGCGGAATCAATTGGAAGTCCATTCAGGGGGATCTCCCTCAGTTACCCGTATATGATATTCTCATTTACCCGAAAGGCGGAGACTCCGTTCTATTTATAGGTAATCACATTGGAGCCTATGCATCATTAGATGGCGGATTACATTGGAAGCGAATCGGTGACAATATGCCCTTCATCGAAATCTATGACCTGGAAATAAACTATAGTGAGCAAACATTGATTGCAGCCAGCTATGGAAAGTCTATATTAAGCTTTCCCCTCAAAGATATTTTGAAGTCAAGCGTCCGTACAAATGAGCTCTCCAATTTTAGCTACACATTGTTCCCAAATCCCTGTAATCAATACCTCATCGTCAAATTGAATGAAAATTCATTTTCTAATGAAAATACCTATGTAATCAGGAATTCTTTGGGAAGCATTCTTCGAACAGGAAACATATCTTCAGCGCAAAGTATTAAACTCGATGTAGCTTCTCTTCCGTCTGGGCTATACTATCTTGGAATGAAGAATAGTAACCAATCTTCCGTGCCCTTTTTTAAATTATAAATAATGGGACAATGAAGATAAAATTGGCAATATATTTTGTGACAACTCAAGTGCGACTCAATCTTGATCGTAATGCCTGCCTGATCTGTTAATTAAAGTTGAGCCTGCCTGATGCGTTCCCATCAATAATATATCCTGAATGTTTACATGAGGAGGCCTTGTGATCATATAATAGATAGCATCCGCTACATCCTTTGCGGTTAATGGGTTAAAATCTTTATAGATGCTTGCCCTTTCGGCATCTCCGTCAAATCTGTTTAAGGCAAACTCTGTTTGCTCCACATGTCCCGGAGCAACCTGACCAATGCGGATGTTGTATTTGTACAAATCCTGACGAAATGACTTGGTAAGTGCATCGACTGCAAATTTAGTTGCACAATACACATTACCCATTGGGTACACTTCTTTCCCTGCTGTCGAACAAACGTTGACTATATGACCGGATTTTCTGCTTACCATTCCTGGTGTAATCAATCGTGTAATGTAAAGAAGACCTTTTAAGTTCGTATCGATCATTGTCTCCCAATCTGATAATTTACCCTCATGGATATAATCCAAACCTTTTGCAAGACCGGCATTGTTGATTAAAATATCGATCTGGTCTTTTCTTTCTCCCAATGATTGTAAAGCGGCATCTACTTGCTCATACTGCCGGATATCAAAAACGAGTATGTGCACTGGTAAAGTAGTAATGCGTTCCAATTTTTCCTTTAACAACGACAGTGCGTCGTTCCTTCGTCCACAGAGAATTAAAGCGCCAAGATTCTCTTCAGCAATGCGGATGGCTGTCGCTCTTCCAATACCTGAACTGGCCCCTGTAATTAATATATTTTTCATTTTCCCTTCCTCATTTTTTGAATAGTTTTTTCAAAATCAGACTTAAAATGCTCATAAAAAGATGTGGCTGGACCATCAAATCCCGTATGGACCTTATAAATTTGATTCTTTGCATCTATAAAAATCATTGTTGGAAAAGCAACAATTCCCGTCAACTGAGGCAACACCAGAGAAGCAGAATCCTTATTTGCTTTTCCTCCATAAGCAATTGGATAGGGCAATGCTAAGTGATTCCTGTAATTTTCAATTTGAGCAATTGCTTTAGCTTTATCGCTATGCCTTTCAAAAGACAAGCCTACTATCTTGAGATCGTCCGGCTTTTTTTGATCAAGATATTCTTTAAGAAACTTAGCTTCATCAAGACAATTTGGACACCAACTGCCCATTACCTGAACTATTTTCATTTTACCGGTATATTCAGAATTGTCAAAATTAATTTGACTGCCATCCGATGCCTGAAAATTGAAATTAAACTTCTGATCAAATCTGGGTAAGGATAAAGAGTCTGCAGACTTCAATTTGCCCTCCAAAGTTTTCTTTCCTGAAAAGCTCGTTTTATAATGGATACCCGAATAATAGTCCCCATAAATAGAATCTCCCGCCAAATAAGAATGAAACAGATAGGCGTGTGATCCATCAAAACACGACAATAGTAATCGGTTTGAATCAAGTTCTCCTTCTAAGAACCGATAATCTCCGGTTTCTGTGCGAAAGGTTCCAAAAACTTTTTGATTCATTTGTCTGAATTCACCTATTGCATCATATGCATCATTCGTTCCTGGTGAAAAAACAACCTGATACTTTTCAAAAAGAGTTTGGGAAGGTTTACGGGGAATTTTGCTGAAGCGGTGATTTTGACCAAAACGCGCTTCGAAGCTCATCACGTAATTGGGCTTATCGCGAACAATCCAGTATCCCTGCATTTTATTACCTTCAAATATCCCCTTGAGACATGCGTCATATGGTCGCAAATCAACATAAAACGTGTCATCTCCAGTGCGAATATCGCGTCCAATAACGATAGGGCCATATTCTATAAATTCATCCCCATTTTTTATCCGCACAAACTGTGACCCATCCTGCTTTGTCGCGATTTCAAAGTTAAAGGGCACATAAACAGACTTATCTTCATATTGAACGTCTCTTTTTACTTCCTTTCTCCGTCCTTCCGTAACAATCAATTCTTTGTACTCGGATATAAAGAGCACACCCCTCCAGTTGCCTGGAGCGATTCCTTCGTATCTATTGGGTATAGTAACGCAAGAAGTTATAAGAAGCGTTATAGCCAATATCGTTAATAATACAATTCCTCTTAACCTGTAATTCGCTCTTCTATAAATTTGAATATCCCGTTTCATACTAAGTTCAGGATTCTGACTTCTCACCCACAAAGTAATGCTCTTTATGACGGAATAATACGTTAAAGGTCGTAAGGCTACCATAAATGCGGGTAATGTATTGCTGAAGATTCACTTTGTCTTCATCCTCAAGCTTACTACTGTTAATGCGTTGTTCCATGACGCGAAGTCGATCACGGACCATTACTATTTTATGAAAAAACTGATCGATTGGAATTTCCTTTTCCTTTAAACTCGGATCGCCGGGACGCAATATCATCATGCCGTTTGACCAACGATCACCTAATGGAACAACTTCTGAAACATCAGACCATGCACGTAAAATTTTTGCCAGTGATTTTTCCGCTTCGGTAAAGCTTACCGCTTCCTCTGGCTGAATGTGTTCGACAACTTCCCATTGGTGATAATCCTTACCTACCAGTTTAATACCAAACTGAATAAAGCAAACCTGGTAAGCTGCAATATCTACAAAAATGACCACACCATCACCAAATGCTGGATGCTTTACACGCGAACCTACACCAAGTATTTTATTTGTACTCATAATCCGAATTTTTTACAAAGATACCGGAAAGGAAAATAGGGATAAATTATATTATGATTTTTTTACATAGAAAAAAATGAGAAATCACAGCTTGCATTCAACAATTTTAAACCTATAATTCATGCTGATTTAAGGTTTGTACCAGGCTCTTGTCATTTCTCTTTTTCCGGGTGGCCCGGGTACTCTTTCAATTTCAAAACCAAGTGCGCGTAAATTTCTTTTAAATTGCGCCCTCGCACAATAGCTCACCAACAAGCTGCCGGGATTCATCATACTTGCTATTTTGGCAAGTAATTCCGGGCACCATAAATCTGCTTGATGTGAAGGAGAAAATGCATCAAAATAAAGAAGATGATACGTATCGTCCGGAACATATGACTCCAATGTTGCCTGATGTTTTTTTAATGCAAACCTGTCGCTTAAGGCTTGAAAAGACTCCCATTCTATTTGATGAAAATCAAAGAATGCATTAGATGGCAATGATTCGCAAAGCAGATCCGGATAGTTCAGTTTGCATACCAATTCCCTTTCAAGCGGAAAGGCATCCAGGGCCGTATATTCAATTTCAAGATCTGTTACTTGTAAAGTTTCGAGATAGGTCAAAAAGGCATTTAATCCAGTGCCAAAGCCCATTTCAAATACTTTTAAAAAACGGGTTCTTTGAGATATAACATGGAGCCCTTGCTGAATAAAGACATGGCGACTTTCTGTTAAGGCACCATGAATAGAATGGAAGCATTCCCCGATAGTTGCATCAAAAACAGTATCTGAACCATCTTTTGTCTTAATTATGGTTCTCATGTGGCTCAACAAAAAAACCAGCTGTTGAATAGCTGGTTTTTATATTCGTTTAAGCAGGGAAATAAGTTCAATCAGAAAAGGCTAATCACATTGGAAATAAAGCCAGAAAACACATTTCCAATCATTTTACCCGTACTGAAATCGTAAGGACAACCATAACCTCTGCTGCATGAGCTGAAGGCTAGTAAGAGCACAGCGGCTAAAACCGTATAATATCCCTGTTTTTTAATAGTTTTCATTGCAATACAGTTTATAAATGATCTAATAACCAAATAACGTCCCGCAAAGATAAAATATTATTAAGAAATTCTTTCTATGTTTAAGCCCTATAGTTTAGTTAATATATGGCTCGCATACATATGATTGCCGTGGGTGGCAGCGTCATGCATAATCTTGCTTTGGCATTAAAGGAAAACGGACATGAGGTCTCAGGAAGTGATGATCAAATTTACGAACCCGCACTCAGCCGGTTAAAAATTGCAGGGATTTTACCGGAAGAGCTGGGGTGGCACCCTGAAAAGTTGCCTGCGAATCTGGATTACGTAATATTAGGGATGCATGCAAAATCAGGTAATCCCGAATTGGCGGAAGCTCAGGCATTGGGTATTCCTGTATATTCTTTTCCGGAATTCATAGGCAAAGCCTTTGCGCAAAAGAAGCAGATTGTAGTGGCCGGCAGCCATGGCAAGACGACAACAACTTCGATGCTCATGCACATTTTCAAATCGCTGGAGCTGGACTTTGATTACCTGGTTGGAGCTCAACTGGATGGCTTCCGTACAATGGTCCGGATATCAGATGCTCCGTTTGCTATTATTGAAGGTGACGAATATCTAAGCTCTTGTTTGGATCTGCAGCCCAAGTTTATGCATTACAAGCCCAACATCCTGATCCTGACAGGCATTGCATGGGATCATTTCAACGTGTTTCCAAAATTTGAACTCTATCTGGAAGCATTCCGACGCAGAGTAGAATGCCTCGAAGATGGGAGCCATTTAATCTATTACGCTGGAGATCCTCTACTTGCTACACTGGCGGAACAGGTAAAAGGAAGATGCCATGTACATCCATATCGTGAAGCATCTGCACTTATTTCACAAGACGGATATTCCTTATTAAGTCCGTGGGGCAACTTCCCTTTAGAAATATTCGGAAACCATAATTTACAGAACTTACAAGCTGCCTTCACCGCGTGTGAGATCTACAATTTAAACCAAAAAGAAGTATACCAAGCTGCAAGTCAATTCCACGGTGCTGCGAAGAGACTTGAATTAATTTATAAATCTCCAAAACTTATCGTTTACCGTGACTTTGCACATGCTCCTTCAAAACTCAAGGCAACATTGGAGGCTATGCGTCAGAGATATCCTGAAAAGCGGATTCTGGCAGTTACCGAATTGCATACCTATAGCAGTCTGAATGTTGAATTTTTACCAAATTACTATGGTTCAGCTGACAAGGTTGATGAACTAATCGTTTTTTATGATCAGAAAGCTTTAGAAATCAAAAGTCTTAAAGCTCCTGATAATGAACTGATTATAAAAGCCTTTGGGTTTTCTAAAATGAAGGTTCTCCATGATATCAATCAATTACTCATTGAAATAAAGCAACAGCTAGCAGATTTTGATCTCATAATATTTGCTGGTTCCGGACATTTTGGAGGCCTTGAATTAAATGAACAGCTATTCGATTGTAAGCTTTAATTAATAAATTCAAAAGCCATCCACAATTATTTCAGCTCTATGTATTTTGAGGAATTGTACTGACTTTTTCATTAGGTGACAGTTATTTTCAGAGGGGAGGATGTGCTTTTGAACATTAGCTTAAAAAACACTTCCTGATGGATACGCCAGGCCTTAGTGGACCATAAATAATTAAGTACTTTTGCTTCCTATTTGAATTTAGAACAATGAGTAGAATCATTACGTTACGAGATGCCTTGCGCGAAGCCATGAGCGAGGAAATGCGCAGAGATGAAAATGTTTTTTTGATGGGGGAGGAGGTCGCTCAATACAATGGAGCTTATAAAGTCAGCAAAGGCATGCTGGATGAATTTGGTGAAAAGAGGGTTATCGACACACCTATAACGGAATTGGGTTTTGCCGGAATCGGTGTAGGTGCCGCGATGAATGGCCTCAGGCCCATCATAGAATTTATGACCTGGAATTTTGCTGTACTTGCATTTGATCAGATCGTAAACAATGCAGCGAAGACGCTATCCCAATCTGGTGGAGCTTTTGCCTGCCCGATTGTATTCAGGGGACCAAGTGGCTCAGCCGGACAGCTCGCCCAACAGCATAGCCAAACCTTTGAAAGTTGGCTGGCAAACTGTCCCGGCCTCAAAGTTATTTCTTGTATAGATCCCTATGATGCAAAAGGATTATTGAAATCTGCTATTCGTGATGATGATCCGGTGTGTATGATGGAGTCCGAGATGCTGTACGGTTTACAAGGCGACGTTCCGGAAGGTGAGTATACTGTACCGATTGGAAAGGCTGCAATACGCCGGACAGGGAGTGATGTTACCCTGGTTTCATTTAATAAAATGATGGAAGTTGCAAAATCCGCTGCCATCGAATTAGAAAAAGAAGGCATCCAGGCAGAAGTCATTGACTTGCGAACGATCAGGCCTTTGGATTATGAAACCCTTATCGGTTCCGTCAAAAAAACGAATCGCATGGTTATAGTAGATGAAAGTTGGCCTTTTGCCGGCGTATCTTCAGAAATAGCCTATGTAGTTCAAAAACATGCTTTTGATTACCTGGACGCCCCGGTAGTGCGGGTTAATGCTGCAGATACGAATTTACCCTATGCCGCTGTTTTTGTTCAGGAGTACTTACCGAATCCTGAAAAAGTGGTTCGGGCTGTAAAAGAGACGATGTACATCCGAAAATAGAAATTACGGGCTCTGGAATGGAATGTATTTCTTTACTATTCAAATAAGTCTGATTTTTTAATAGGTTTTATTTGTCCGGGTTCCAAACCTTCCAGGCTTATTGGTCCAACCTTGGTTCGGATTAACCTCAATACTGGAAATCCTGCGGCTGCACACATCCTCCGAATCTGCCTGTTTTTGCCTTCCGTAAGGCAAATTTCTACCCAAAAATCCGGAACATTTTTGCGGAATCGCACGGGGGGCTCTCTTTCGGGAAACGTGGGTGGATCTTTCAAATAATGCACTTTTTCAGCCTTCGCCTGATGTAGTTTACCCTGAACGCGGATTGGGACAGACTTTAAAAGGACGTCAAGCAGATGGGAAGATTCCGGATCGCCTTCAAGCTGACAGGAATAGCATTTCAGAAATTTCTGGTCAGGATGTAACAACCGCTGGTTGAGACTACTATCATTTGTCAAAAGCAACAGCCCTTCCGAATCTTTATCCAATCTCCCCAAGGGGTAAATGTCTTTTGGCAATTGGATATAATCAGATAAACAGGCTTGACCGGGAAAGTCCGGTGTAAATTGAGACAGGACTCCGAAAGGTTTATAAAATCGATAATAGAGGAGCTTATTCATTGATTTTCAATTCATTGTATTTTTTAGTCCAAAAAACATTTTTCTTGAATTATATCCATATTTCTTTTTATTTATTGAAGATTGGTGATCATAATCTTATGCCTGATAATATTTATTTATATGTTATTGACATTCCGACCACGTTTTAACGATTTATAAGCCCAACGATTTCACGAACTTATTAAAGTTTTCCACAATATGTTAATAAAATTACTGATTTCTGCCCTTGCGCCGCTGTATTTTTGTTTCATGATATGTAATTAATCTATAATATGTATCAACTCCATTTCAAAATGCTTTTGCCTTTATTAAATAAATACTTTTTAGCTATTTACACATATAAAATAAAAATATATCTAAATTTTTGTTATATAAGTACTCCGTATTTCTTACATTTGAACCCCGTTTCCAAGATACGAACCGTTTAATTCAAACAACCTTTGCCATGAATAACCAACTAGAGCCTATTTTACTCGAAAACCCTAACCGCTTTGTCATATTTCCCATACAACATAGCGATATCTGGAGTTTTTATAAAAATGCAGAGGCTTCTTTTTGGACCGCAGAGGAAATCGACCTTGCCCAGGATTTAGATGATTGGGAACACAAACTTAATTCGGATGAAAAGCACTTTATCAAACACGTTCTGGCCTTTTTTGCGGCCAGCGATGGTATAGTCAATGAGAACCTGGCAGAAAACATGGTTCGGATGGTACAATACCCCGAAGCAAAATTCTTTTACGGGTTCCAGATCATGATGGAGAACATTCACTCCGAAACTTACTCCCTGTTAATAGATACATATATAAAAGATCCGAAAGAAAAAGACTTCCTGTTTCATGCTATCGAAAATTTAGATTGCGTAAAAAGCAAAGCGGAATGGGCGCTGCGTTGGATTAAAAATGGAAATTTTTGTGAACAACTTATCGCATTTGCCGCTGTTGAAGGCATCTTCTTTAGTGGTTCCTTTTGCAGCATATTTTGGCTTAAAAAGCGCGGGCTTATGCCCGGATTGTCTTTTAGCAATGAGTTAATTTCCAGGGATGAAGGAATGCATTGCGATTTTGCCTGTTTACTTTATAATCAGCATATCGTACATAAACTTCCCAAAGAAACCATCGAAAATATAATCAGAGAAGCCGTTTCCATAGAAAAATATTTTATTACCGAAGCCATCCCGGTTGCCTTGATTGGAATGAATTCGGATCTCATGTGTCAATACATAGAATTTGTAGCCGACAGGCTATTAGTTGCATTAGGCAATAACAAAATCTATAATGCGCAAAATCCATTTTCCTTTATGGAAATGATCTCCGTGCAAGGCAAAACCAATTTCTTTGAAAAGAGGGTATCGGAATACCAAAAAGCAGGCGTGAGCAGCCAAAACACAGCACCAAAGGTATTCTCCATTGACGAAGATTTTTAATTAACCCTTTTTTTAACCTTAACCGAACCGTAAAATGCAAGTTATCAAGCGCAATGGCAAGCGTGAAGACGTCAGCTTCGACAAAATCACCGCCCGAATACGCAAATTATGTTATGGACTGGACGCCCAGTTCGTCGACCCTATAGAAATAGCCAAGAAAGTTATTCTTGGCTTATACAATGGTGTAAGTACGTCTGATTTGGACAACCTGGCTGCAGAAACAGCAGCTACGCTTGCGACAATTCATCCGGACTATGCCATTCTTGCCGCAAGAATTGCTGTTTCCAATTTACATAAAAACACCTGTAAGTCCTTCTCTGAAACCATGGAAATCCTGTATAACTACATCGATCCCATGACAGGAAAGAAGGCTGGGCTTATCAGTGATGAAACCATTGAGGTCATCCGCAAAAACACCGATCGATTGGATTCGGCGATCATCTATGACAGGGATTACAATTTCGATTATTTCGGATTTAAAACCCTGGAACGGTCCTATCTGCTGAAAGCGAATAAACAAGTGGTTGAACGTCCCCAGCACTTGCTCATGCGCACAGCAGTTGGGATCCATGGAGATCATATCGATGCAGCTATCGAGACCTATAATCTCATGTCTGAAAAGTGGTTCATCCACGCGACTCCCACTTTATTCAACGCAGGAACACCAAAACCTCAGCTGTCGTCCTGTTTTCTGTTAAGTATGGTGGATGATTCTATATCCGGCATTTTCGAAACCTTAAGCCGTTGTGCAAAAATATCCCAATCCGCAGGCGGTATAGGCCTGAGCATCCACAATGTCAGGGCAAAAGGGAGTTACATCAAAGGTACCGGAGGTACTTCCAATGGCATCATACCAATGCTTCGCGTTTTTAATGATACAGCAAGGTATGTCGATCAGGGAGGCGGAAAGCGCAAAGGAGCTTTCGCTGTATACCTGGAACCATGGCATGCAGACATTGAAGATTTTCTGGAGTTAAAGAAAAACCATGGGAAGGAAGAAATGCGGGCCAGGGATCTTTTCTATGCACTTTGGATTCCTGATTTGTTCATGGAGCGCGTAATGGAAGACAAAGAATGGTCTTTGTTTTGTCCAAATGAAGCACCTGGTTTGTATGATTCTTATGGAGAAAAATTTAATACGCTCTATTTAAGTTATGAGCGTGAAGGAAAAGCTCGGAAAGTCGTTCGTGCACAGGAGCTGTGGTTTCAAATCTGCCAAAGTCAGATCGAAACAGGTACGCCCTATATCCTTTATAAGGATGCATGTAATGAAAAGTCCAATCAGAAAAATCTGGGAACGATCCGTTCATCAAATTTGTGTACCGAAATTCTTGAATACACATCTGCCGATGAAGTCGCCGTATGCAATCTGGCTTCCATTTCTCTTCCCAAGTTTGTAACCAACCGAAGCTTCGATTTTGAAAAATTAGCAGACGTTACCCGCGTGGTTACGAGAAATTTAAACCGCATCATTGATATTAATTATTACCCTATACCTGAGGCGGAACGATCCAACATGCGCCATCGCCCAATTGGCATAGGGGTGCAGGGTCTTGCAGATGCATTCATACTCATGCGAATGCCATTTGACAGTCCGGAAGCACGCCAATTGAATAAGGACATATTTGAAACAATTTATTTTGCCGCCGTCAAAGAAAGCTGTGAGCTGGCAAAAAAACTTGGCAAGTACGAGACTTATGAAGGTTCGCCTATCAGTCAGGGTTTGTTTCAGTTTGACCTGTGGAATATCAAGCCGGAATCAAACCGCTGGGACTGGGAAAGTCTGAAAAATGAAGTAAAACAGCATGGCATCCGCAATAGCCTTTTACTTGCACCTATGCCCACAGCCAGCACTTCTCAGGTTCTCGGCAACAATGAATGTTTTGAACCTTACACTTCCAACTTCTATACCCGGAGAACCTTGTCCGGTGAATATATCGTTGTAAACAAACACTTGTTAGAAGACCTGGTACAACGCAACTTATGGAATCAAGAAATGAAGGAGCTGCTAATGGTTCATAATGGCTCCATTCAAAAAATAGATCAGATTCCTCAAGACTTAAAAGATTTGTACAAAACAGTGTGGGAGTTAAGTCAAAAAGCAATCATTGATATGGCTGCAGACAGGGGAGCCTATATATGCCAAAGTCAAAGTCTCAATCTCTTCCTGGAAAATGCGAACCTCAACAAATTGAGCAGCATGCATTTTTATGCATGGAAAAAAGGATTGAAGACCGGAATGTACTATTTGAGAACGAAAAGCGCAGTGGATCCAATCAAATTTACATTAAGCGACAAACATCAACGAAAATTTGTCGACCAGACTGAAAATCAAGCCAATAATGATGTAGAAATGATCAACCCCAGCAAAACTACTGAACAGCGCAAAGTCGCACTCCAGGAGATGCTGGAGGCCAGTACTGAATCAGATACAATAATTGAAGGGCAAGTGTGTACCATGGAGGATGGTTGCATTTCCTGCCAGGGCTGATTTATTACAATCCGTTAAAGTTTGCATTAGGCCTTTACTTTTCATACATAGACTTAAACCATTCATTAGTTTTGAAGTCTAAAACAAAGGCCCGGGCAGGCATAAGCTTATGTTTGATTTTTCACTTACAGATTTGAACGCGGATCACCCGTCTCCATTATCGGTTGTTTATGCACTATTGGTAAGTTTTATCCTTTCTTGTATTATTTCGTTTACCTATCAGGGCACAACAAAAGAAAATCAGGCACCCGGACATTTTATCCAGGCCATGATCCTGGGGTCTATCATCGCATCTATTGTCACTATTGCAATAGGAGATAGCATTGGTCGTGGTTTGGGTATGTTAGGAATTATGGCAATGATCCGGTTCCGCACCAATATCACCCAGCCTAGAAACATGATTTTTATGTTTTCTGCACTGGGCGTAGGAATTGCTTGCGGTGTTTTTGCATTTAATATTGGGATTTATGGGAGTCTTTTTTTCTGCACGGTTGCTTTCCTATTGCACCTAAGTCCCTACGATCGCTATCCGCGTAAAAACCAAACGCTCCGAATTAATTTCAGCGAACAATCCCTCGAATCGGAGCAGAAAATCCAGGAACTATTTCATCACCTAGGCATCCATTCACATCTTGTACGCGTAGAGAAAAAGAGGGTAGGCGATAAATTTGAAAAGGAATGTCAATGGGAGCTTGAACAGCTGTCAGAAACCGATTATGCGCATTTGTTTCAAAAGCTCGTCGAAATCATTCCCTCTGAATCCATAAGGCTCTACATGAGGTACGAGGAACAAATTATTTAAGCACTGTAAACACATTGAATGAAAGCATTAATATTCCTTTTTGTTTTTCTTGCTTTAATTGTGGAAGCCCAAAAGTTGCCTTCTGAGATGCATTTCTCTGCAGATGGTAAGCATCTTATTTCCGGAGCCGATGCTACAGATGGATTTTATCAATTAAATAAAATCAGAACGTTGCATCTTCAATTCGACCAGCCTAATTACTGGTCTCTGCTTACTGCAAACTACCAATCCAAAACAGATATTCCCGCCACCTTACTGTATGATGGAAAAACCTATGCCAACGTCGGCGTTCGATTTAAGGGACAAACTTCTTATCAAAGAGTTACCACTCAAAAAAAGTCATTCAATATTACCTTAGATTATCAGAACGACACCCAGGACATAAAGGGCTATGAAACGCTAAATCTCAATAATTCTTTCGAAGACAACAGTTATATGCGGGAAGTATTCTATGAAAATATCACCCGTCCTTTTTGTCCTTCATTGAAGGCAAACTATGTCCATCTCTACATCAATGGTCAGGACTGGGGTTTATACCCAAATGTACAGGCATTGGATGGCACATATGAAAAAGAATGGTTTTTGAGTAATGAGGGTACCCGCTGGAGATGTGAACGCAGTTCTGGAGGTGGGGGAGCCGGAGGATTTGGTGCCGGAACATCAACATTAAATTACCTTGGAGATGATACAACAAGCTACAAACCAAATTATACACTGAAATACACAAGTTTGGATAATCCCTGGAATGATCTGGTCCGAGTCACTAAAGTATTAAATACAATACCCTTAGATCAACTTGAAGACACGCTGAACAAAGTTCTGGACATCGACCGGGCTCTTTGGTTCCTGGCAAAAGAAATTATGTTCGGTGATGACGATAGCTATATCAATAAAGGTGGCATGGATTATTACGCCATCTACCAAAAAGATGTGGAACGGTTGATCCCGCTTGAATACGATGCAAATTCAGTGATGTCCGGACAAACAAGTTCATGGTCCATCTTTTTAAAAGAGAATGACACTAAATTCCCACTTGCAAACAGGCTCTTCAAAGTTCCATCATTAAGGCAACGATATCTTGCACATTTTAGAACTATGTTCAATATAGCTATGGACAGTAGCTATTTTACAAATACAATAAATCAGATTTATTCGCAAATAGACAGCCTTGTTCAGACCGATCCTATAAAGCTCATGAGCTACTCTGCTTTCCAAAATGAGAAAAATACTTTACTCAATTGGATGAAAAACAGAAGAACATTTATACTGAACAATGCAGAATTTAAACAAATCGGAAATACGATTTCAGAAGTTCAGCTTGTCACAAATGGGATTGCGGATGCAAAACCAGATGAAAATCAGCCAACAACAGTTCGTTCGAGAATTGAGGGTGGAGCTGGTGTCAAGACGGCCTATTTATATTACAGCTCTGGATTTGATGGATATTTTAATAAAACATTCATGTTTGATGACGGCCAGCACGATGATGTGGCTGCAGGCGACGGAATTTATGCTGCATCAGTTCCTGGTTTTCCTTCAGGAGCTTTTGTGCGCTATTACATTGAGTCCGTTTCTGCAAATGCTGCAGGCACTTCACGCTTTATGCCTGAAGGAGCCGAGCATGATGTTTTCATTTATCAGGTCAATGTTCAATCATCCCAAAATCATGAAATCGCAATCAATGAAATCATGGCATCCAATACTATCTCAGTGAAAGATCAGGATGGCGAATTCGATGATTGGATCGAGCTCTATAACAATGGAACTATTCCCGTTGACCTAAGTCAATATATATTAACAGACAATCCTGCAAATCTCGATAAGTACAGATTTCCAGATGGAACTTTACTATCACCAAATAGTTATTTGATCATTTGGGCAGATGAAGATGGAAAACAAACAGGGCTTCATGCAAATTTTAAACTATCATCTTCAGGAGAAGAAATCATGCTCCTTGATAAGAATGGCTATTTGGTTGACAAAATTAATTACACGAATCTTGAAGCAGATCAGGCGTTCGCAAGAAAGCCCAACGGAACTGGAAATTTTGTAGTTCAAAAACATACCTTTAATGCCAACAACGACCTTGTCATTCTTAACCAAAATTTAGAAAATGGAGATGTCCTTCTCTATCCCAATCCGGCAGACCAATATCTTTTTGTTAGTAATTATTCTCAAAGCCCTTTTCATTATGAAATCCTGAACCTTATAGGCACTTGTGTTCAAAAAGGTTTTGCAGAATGTAATACCTCTATTCCTTTGGACAATATTCCTTCAGGAGTCTACCTGTTTACTACTGGGTCAACTATTTTAAAACTCTTCGTCAGGCATCATTAATGTTGAAAAAAATCAACATCATATATATTCTAGCAGCACTGCTCTCTCTCTTTGCGGTGCCTGCAATACATAATCAACTTTATAATTTAAAAGAGTTTTATGGGATTGCTGAAAACCCCGTAAGAACTATGAATCTGGATTATCCTGTAGAAATAAGCCGAATTGTAAAGCGGCAAGGAGAAACTATACGTAAAGGTGATACCTTATTGATTTTACGCAGGCTGGATTTTAAATCCCGTACTGCAAATTTAGAATATGAAATACTGGACAATGACCTAAGAAACAAAATCAGTCAGGCTCAAATATTAAACGAAATAGAAACCTTAGAAAAAGAAAAATTGGATATCAGCAGTGAATACCAATTCAAATCCTATGCTGAACTAAGCAAAATAGCACAAGCGGAAAAATTGATCCGCATTGCAAATGAAAAAGACACTGGTTTTTCTAAGAATGACCCCATTTATAACAACTACAATAGTCTGAAAGATGAATTTTTCCGTTCCACAGCGGACTTAAATATGAAGATTTTATCCAAAAAAAAGGAATTATCACGAAGTGATGAGAGCTTTTCACTTAAAAAAAGAAAACTTGAATCGGAAAAGAACGAACTTGATCTATCTACATCTGAATTAATCCTAGTCAGCCCTGAAGATGGAATGATAGGTGAATTGGAATTCGCTGAAAAGGATCGCGTGCCTGCCTTTACTGCTCTTGTGAGAATCTATGGACTTCACCCGAATATTGTAATAATATATATTAATGATCAGCAACTGACAAAATTTCACGAAGGAGACCAGGTCCTTATCCGTTCTCTTAGCAATCCTGCCTTCGAGATTCAGGGCGTTATAAATTCCTTGGGAACACGCATAACTGCTTTGCCGGAAAGGCTTAAAAAAATTCCGGAAGCGAGGGCATGGGGAAGAGAAATACAAATTAAAATACCGGATGACAATCCCTTTTTACAAGGCGAAAAGGTTTCTGTAAACCTCAAATAAAAGTTTAGCTTCTTTTTACAAGATACAGTAACCATGAACTACCGCACGCTTATTTTTTTTCTCGTTCTGCTTTGCTGCAAACAAGCTACTGTCTTTTCACAATCGATATTCAAAAAATACCTTTCTGAAAGTTCATCATTAAAGCCTTCTGGAACTGAAGATCAATTAACTCGAATGATGCAAGAATCTTCATCACCTTCGCAATCATTTGTTGAACGATTCGAGTTCAGATCATCCACCTCCGACTTTCGGTTAGATCAACAACAATATAGTTTTCGAATTGGGTTTAATCCGTTGTTTCAGAACAAACAACTTTCCCGAATTTATCTCAATAACATTTCACTTTTAAAAAATAAATTCGGATACCTTCAAAGTCAGGAAGTGTATACAAAATATCTGGAAATTCTTGAATTTATAACACTCACGCAAAAGCATGAAATTGCAAAAAGGAAATACCAGACACTTCAAAATCTTTTAAAGATCTGTCATGAAAAAATGACACAATTAAGAAATCCATTGCTTTCTATTGCTAAGCTGGAGATACAGCAATCTGAATTACAGAATACTCTTATGAATATAGAGGAAAAAAGAAAACCACTTGGAGTTCTATTTCAATTTAATTCAGGAATAAACAAGGAAGATTCTTTGACTCTGCCCGAACCTACAGACATATTAAATTATGTCAGCCGTAGTACTACAGAATTTAGTCCTTTAGATTTTGAATTAAAAAAGGATCGTGCGGAGGCAAAGTATCAATTAAAACGTGCGGAAGATAAAAAAATCCTGGACTTCGTTCAATTAAGATACAATTCTGATCCCAATGACCTGTTCAGAGAAAAGGCTTCTGTCGGATTAGGTTTAAAAATACCTTATGAAATTATTTCGAATAGTCGGAGACAAGACCTCCAGCTTGAATTAATGGAATTGCAAATTGAAAACGAAGCAGAGGCACGTGAATTTTATACAGAAGTTAAATATTTAAGGGAAGACTTGATCCGGCAAATACATGATGCCATAAATCGCAACTCAGATGTTTTTAATTTGAGGAATAAATACGATTTTACAAAACTGGCCGAAGTGTTAAAAGAAGATCCGGAGCAACTTACAGACTTAGCGCTTGAGCTTTATAAAATGGAAGAGGACCAAATCAACAAAAGCTATGATTTATATGTTACATACCTTAAATATCTTTTCAAAGCTGGCATTTTATATCATTTTCCTGATTTCTATTATTTAAAATATCCATTAGAAAAGTTATGACAAACATCAAAGATATTTTTATGATATGTTTTTGCCTAAGCATGGCAATACAAATTTCTGCACAAGGTAATTTCAGATTTTCCACCCCTGAGGAACGCGCCAAACAGCTTGATAGTATTTTAAACGAGAAACTCAGTTTGTCGGACGAACAATTTACTCTTGTGAAAGCAATAAATTTGAAATTTGCAAAAGAGTCAGGTCAATTGCGTTCAACAATGTCTGAATTCACATCGCGCGATTCTATACGAATCCAAATGCGCCAAATTGATGAAAATAAGACAAATGCACTTAAAGAAATCTTGACTACTGAGCAATTTCAACTCTATCTGAAGTGGCAGGAAGAACAAATGGCTGCGCGGAGGGCCAGGTTTAAAGAAGACAAATACTAAAATGAAAAACACTCTGAAAACAATCCTTTGGCTGCTGATAATGAGCCAGCCGATACTTTCACAAAGCTTTAAAATTCATGGAAAGGTTTTGGACGAGAATGAGGCAGTGTTACCTCAAGTGCCGGTTCTAATTAAACATCCCTGGGGAGCTCTTTACAAAACAACAAGTACGAATGAAAAAGGAGAGTTCATTTTTGAAAACGTCAGTAAAGGAGGCTTCAAAATATCTGTTTCATTTCTTGGATATGAAACTTTTGAACGAGAATTTACCATTAAAGATGCTGATCTTCCTATCGGCGTCATCAAACTTTCACCCTCCTCAAAGCTTCTTAAAGAAATTACAGTAAAAGATACTAAAGCGCCCGGCTTAGTTACAAATGATACCGTTCAATATAGTGCGAATTCATACAAAGTTGCAAAAGATGCCAGCGCGGAGGATCTTATTGAAAAGATGCCAAGTGTTTCAAAGGAAAACGGGACGATCAAGGCACACAATGAAGATGTAAAACAAATATTAGTGGATGGCAAACCATTTTTTGGAAACGACCCAAATGTATCCTTGAAAAACTTACCTGCAGAGATCATAGACAAAGTTCAAATCTTTGATCAACAAAGCGAGCAAAGCCAGTTTACCGGTGTGAATGACGGCAATACAGTTAAAACAATAAACATTGTCACCAAAGCTGGAATGAATAACGGGCAATTCGGAAAAGTTTATGCCGGCTATGGCAATGACAACAAGTATCAAACAGGAGGAAACTTCAATTATTTCGATGGCGACCGGCGGATAAGTATCATTGGGATGTCAAATAATATTAATATCCAAAATTTTTCTGTAGATGACATACTAGGTGCAATGGGGGGTGGCGCCAACCGGATGCGCGGTGGCCGGCCCGGAGGGGATATGGGTCGGGATTTCAGGGGCTCTTCAGGTCCCGGAGATTTTTTAGTTCCTCAGTCAGGAGGAGTTGCAAAAACACACGCTATCGGATTCAACTATTCTGATAAACTAGGAAGCAAATTGGAATGGAACTTTTCCTACTTCTTCAATTATTCTGATAATTCCATTTTGAATAAACTCGAGCGCCATTATTTTAATACAGGAAACCAGGACCAGGTGTATGCTGAAAACACAAACAGCGCTCCTAAAAATACCAACCACCGTTTGAATGGCCGCTTGGAATGGAAAATAGATAGCTTTAATTCCATTCTCCTTCGTCCCAGGATTACTTTTCAAAAAAATACAAATGATATTCTGAACAACACTCAAAATACTTTTAACGGAATAAGTTCGAATCGGTCGCAAAATGACATTTATGCAAATTCAAGCGGCTACAACTTTTCCAATAACATTCTGTTTCGCCACCGTTTTTTCAAACCTGGAAGAACCGTATCCATAGATTATGGGATCAACACTTCTCCCAAAGACGACGACATTAGCCAATACTCCTTTGTAGAATATGCAAATCCGAATAATCCAAGTATTGATACTCTTAATCAAATCGAAACAAATCGCATAGATAAAAGCAATTGGTCCCTGAACCTTGAATACACGGAGCCAATTAACGACAAGCATTCGCTTCTGGCCAGTTACAGGTTTGAAGACAAAGATGAGGATACCGATATTCAAACATTTGAAATACCTCAAGACAGCTCCCTGAGCCCTGTTTTAAAAACTGCCTTAAGCAATCAATTCCAGTCAAAAACATACACGCACAGATTTGGACCAGGTTATCAACTCAATATTAATCAGAAGATCAATCTGTCTGCAAGGTTTACATGGCAGGCTGCCTTTTTGGATAACCAGCAATATCTTCCTGTTTCAAATACAAACTCGAAGTCATTTTATAATTTCACTCCCTCTCTTTTCTTCCGGTATTCAATAAACAGGACAAAGAATTTGATGATTCATTACAGGAGTTCAACACAATTGCCGACTATCGAACAACTGCAAAATGTATTGAACAATTCAAACCCGATTCAATTGACCATCGGCAATCCAAACTTAAAGCAATCCGTTCAACACCAAATGAGCATTCGATATAATGTCACCAACTCCAATTCAACCTTGTTCTATTCTTCTGTCCGGTTTGCCGTTACAGATCAATATATCACAAACCACAATTACATACAAAGTAGAAATAACCCAATATTTAACATTCTGGACATACCTCCTGGCTCCCAACTGTCTATTCCTGAAAACACAAGTCCTTCATATTCTCTACGAAGCTTTATTTCATACAGTTTACCCCTTCCGGCTTTAAAGCTCGTACTATCGGGAGATGTGTCGCATAATTACAGTCGAACGACCGGACTTCTAGATGAAACTAAATTAATCTCTAATTCACACAATCTGGCTATTGGGCTCTCCATAAGCAGCAACATCAATGAAAAACTTGATTTCAATATTCAGTTCAGACCCAACTACAATAATTATAAGAATTCGAATACGAGTGACGAGTATATAATTTACAGTGGTGGAGCAAAATTTAACTGGCAGTTTGTCTCCCGTTTTATAATCCGTTCGCAACTAAATTATTCAATTAATGAATCTTTATCCGATAGTTATTCACAAAACATATGGCTCCTAAATATTGCCCTTGGATGCAAACTTTTTAAAAACGAAAGAGGAGAAATTGCGTTTGGAATAAATGACGCACTTGACCAGAACAAAAATGTTCTGAGAAATATATCTGAAATCTATTATGAGGATAGCCGCAGCAACAATCTTACCCGATTTTTTATGCTGTCCTTCACGTATCAGATTCGGAATTTCAATTCCGGAAAGCGAAGCACACCCAATTCATTTGATGAGCCCGGGCCAAGAGGCCCATGGGGAGACCGCCGAAACTAAATCTTGTTTGAGGATAATAATTTGTGAAAATGAATTAATCCGCTACTTGCATTTTCTTTAATGATCGTGAGGTTTTCAGTTTTCGACAATTCGAAACTAATGTGGGGCTGAGGATCGATATAGAACAAAGGAATACCTTTTGGTGCATAAGAAATCAAACCCGCCGCAGGATAAACTTGAAGTGAAGTCCCAATAATAAGTACGATGTCGGCATCTACCATAATAGAAATAGCCTTCGACAAGGAAGGCACTTCTTCCCCAAACCATACAATATGAGGTCGGAGCTGATGTCCATTTTCACAACAACTCTCTAAATAAATATCCTTATCCCATTCGTAAATCAGATCAGGTTCAAGAATACATCTGGCTTTGCGAAGTTCACCATGCAAATGAAGGACACGGGAACTACCCGCACGTTCATGCAAATCATCGACATTTTGAGTAATAACATCTATGCTTGCCAAAGATTCCATTTCTGCAAGGACCTGATGTCCCATATTAGGTTTGCTCTCCCGTGCTTGCTTTCTTCTTTCATTATAAAAGCGAAGCACAAGATCAGGATCCCTTTTAAAACCTTCGGGGCTCGCTACATCCATCACATTGAAGCCTTCCCAAAGACCTCCTGCATCGCGAAAAGTTTTTAAACCACTTTCAGCACTCATTCCTGCACCTGTAATGACGACAAGTTTTTTCATTTGTAAAAGGTTTGAAGAAACCCATTTGAAATATGATCAATCAAATCAATAGGCCGGATAGATTCCAGGGCCATCTTTTCCGCACACAAATCCGCACTTAATCCATGTAGAAATACGGAAATAAGGGAGGCCGCCACAGGATCATATTTTTGAGCAAGAAAAGCTGCAACCATTCCACAAAGCACATCTCCGCTTCCGCCTTTTGACATTCCCGGATTTCCCGTAGAGTTAAAAAAGGCATTACCATCCGGACATGCAATCAGTGTATACCTGCCTTTCAAAATAATAACAACCTCCAGTTCTTTTGCAAAAGAGATTGCCCTCTTTATCCTATCGAAATCGTCCATACTCGGGCCGAACATCCGATCAAATTCACGGGGATGAGGTGTCAAAATCGAAGCTTTCGGAATTTTGTGCTCCCATTGTTTCACTCCAATAATATTCAATGCATCTGCATCAAGTACCAATCCTCCCTGAACTTCATGAAGTGCCTTTGATACCAACTCCATCATTTCAGCTGATTGTCCCATTCCCGGCCCAAGTGCGACTACCTGATATTTCTCGAAATTAAGCTCAGACAGTCCGCAAAACATGGCCTCGGGAACAATTGACTGAAGAATAATCCGGTTTTCCGCGTACGAACAAATGCTGGTGAGACCGGCACCGGAACGGATAGCAGCAAGCCCTGCAAGCGAACACGCGCCAGCCATTCCCAATTGGCCTCCGACTATTACAACATGCCCGAACTGGTTTTTGAAACTAAAAAGATTGCGCATTTTGTAATATGGCGAAATATCCTTCGATTCCAGATAACGAAAAGCCGGAGGAACTAAACTCATATAATCTGGTAAGAGCCCTATGTCAAGAATCACCAATTTACCACAATATTGGCCGGTTCCGGCCAGCAGCTGTGCAAGCTTTGGAGCCTGAAATGTCAGCGTAACTTCAGAGTGTACAAATTCATGAGGCGTAGGCTGATCTGTATACATTCCGGAAGGTATATCTATTGAAAGGGTAGGGCATTCGGAGGAGTTAATAATTCGAATTGCCAAAGACAATTCCTGATCCGGAATGCGGTTCAGCCCGTAGCCTACCAAAGCATCGACAATCCAGGTATCAGTGCTTATATAAGAGTGTTTTAAGCCTTCTCCGTTAATATCAATAAAACCTTTAAAACCGAGTTGTATCAATCGGTTCAAATTTTGAATGTAGTCCTTACTTGGATTATTGGTGATAGGAACTTCTACAACAAATACTTGTTGGCCTGATTCATAAAGTTTTCTCGCGACAGCGAGCCCGTCACCTCCATTATTTCCATTTCCGCAAAAAACAACAAATCTATTTTGATTGGGCAAGTTCTTCCGGATCCATAAAAAACAAGCTTCTGCAGCCTTTTCCATCAGATCGACTGAAGAAATGGGCAAATGGTCTATCGTAAAACCATCCCAGCGCTTTATTTCGGAAGCAGAATATACTGGTAACATTCCGTATTACAATTTCTATTCAAAGTTATTGCAGAACAGCTGCACCTGCTTATGATTTCTATATTATATATTTATTTAATATATATAGCAAAATATTGAATAAATGTTTGAAAAATTGGTGTAAAAGCTCTAAAATTGCTGTACGAATAGAGAATCCACCTAATAATCTCCGAATTTTCCCCATTTCATATTCTGATATTTTTTAATAACTATTTAAATAACAGTTACTTATGTTATATAAGTATCTTTTTGTTTTATTTGCGATCCTTGTTTTGTCAGGTCCTCCGCTCCAAAGTCAGGATCTGCACTACTCGCAATTTTTCTTGAATTATCCAAGTCAAAATCCCGCACATACCGGTGATTATCTTGGAACGCATCGTATAACAGCTAATTATCGTAGCCAATGGAACACAGTTCCTGTTCCCTATTTAAGTCTGAGTTTGTTTTACGACAGTCATCTAAAACTAAACTCCAAGAAAAATTTTATAGGAGCTGGCATAGGCTTAGATTATGATAAAGCAGGGGACTCAAGACTTAGTTTAGCATCATTGAATGCATCATTCTCGTATGGTTATGCAATAAGCAATAAACATCAAGTGCGTGTTGGCATCAGTCCAAGCATAGGACAGCGTCATTTTTCTGAAGAGAAGTTGAAATGGGACAATCAGTGGACAGGGGACCACTATGATCCTAAAAGTCCTACCCGTGAAACATATGCCTTGTCAGGATCTTTCTTCTTTGACCTCGCAGGAGGAATTTCATATCAGTATTCACACACAAGGAGGACCTATATTTCAATGGGTGCGGCAGTCTACCACTTATTGAAACCTGACCAAAGTTTTTACGGAATACAGCAGACAAAAGTCTCACTGCCCATGCGACCCGTGCTATCCGGAGAGCTCAGTATAGGATTATGGAAAATTGCAGATCTTGTGTTAAATGGTCAATATCAGCAGCAGGAAAAATACCGAGAAACCAATGGAACGGGAATGTTTCGGATCTACCTGGACAGAAATCCGGGTATCCGTTTAAATGCTTTACTTGGTTGTGGTATCAGGCTTGATGACGCCTTATACCCTATGGCAGGTTTGCAATATAAAAACTGGCTTGTTTTGGCTAGTTATGATATGAACACTTCAAATTTTAAAACAGCAACGAATCAGAGAGGCGGTTTAGAAGTGGGCGTCCAATATTTATTTAAAAGTGTAGAACCTGTTGGGCTTTATAAAAAATGTCCCATTTATTAATTGATTTACTTGATATGAAATTTGCGTTTTTATTATTTATCATACTGTATATAGGCACACAGGCTTCAGGCCAATCTCTCAATCAATACAAAGAGAGTATACAGGCCTATTTAGATCAGGAGGATTATTATGCAGCCTACCACGATATTGGAATAGCATTGACCTATGAAACTGATGTGGATTCTTTTCAAATGTTGGCAGGTATGACGGCGTTTCAATTAAATGCATTTTCCCGTGCTTCCAAACATCTTAAAGCTATAGTAAACAAAACCATTACAGAGCGTCACCCGGAAATTGAATTTTACCTTGGCGAATCCCTTTTTCGCCAGGGATCATACGGTGAAGCACTCATTTACTTTAAATCCTACCAGGCTGCCGTTGTCAATCAGGATGATAAAGAAAAACAAGCTGCACTTCGAATTGAGTCGATAAATTGGGCTAAAGATAATTTCAAGAAGAAGGATCCGCTAATCCAGGTAAAAAGACTCGATGATAAAATCAACACCCGTCAGAATGAATTCAGCCCTGCTGTCTATGGCGATGGACTATACATTTCCACGCAGAATGTGTTTGAGCAAAATAAAAAATCAGATGTGCCAAGAAACTCAGGCACCATTTTAAAATTTAATGAATCAAGCCTGGAAGTCATGCAACTCGACAGCGGTCTTCTGGAAGGCAAAGCTCATATGGTACATCCCACGTTCAGTGAAGATGGAAATTCTGTGTATTTTACAATATGCGGCTATCAAAATAATAAAAATAAATTGAGCTGCAATATTTATGTCAAATTCAAATCGGATGGCATATGGGGGCCTAAAATCAGGCTTCAGGAACCTATAAATTTGCCCAACACAAGCTCTACACAGCCGCACATTTGCAGGGATGCAGAAACCGGACTCGAAAAACTTTATTTCGTAAGCGATCGCCCTGGTGGCAAAGGCGGCATGGATATTTATAGTATTTTACTTAATGATCACGAATTTTCATCTGATGTTGAAAATATTGAAAGCATTAATACTCCTGAAGATGATGTATGTCCTTATTATAACAGCAAAACAAAAACGCTTTTTTTCAGCAGCTCCGGACATGTTGGTTTCGGAGGACATGATATTTACCGTTTTTCGTACAAAGGAAAAGACTCATTAAAAGTAATCAACTTGGGCGCTTCCTTGAATTGTAGTTATGACGATTTATATTATGTGGAAGACAGCAACAGCCGCAAGGGCTTTTTAGTATCTAACAAACCTGCATCTCAGTATTTGGATGAGGAAATACAGGCCTGTTGTTTTGATATCTACCGTATAAAATACATACCTGCTACTCTGGATCTTATCGTGCAGACGAAGGACAAATTCGACTCCTCTGCACTTAATAATGTAAAGGTGGTACTTCGCGATATTACTGAAAAAGATACAAGTCAGCTCATCCAACAACTTCCGGACAAGGCTAATTATAATCTTAAAGTAACGGAAGATCGAAAGTATATGATCATTGGATCGAAAGACGGATGGTTGCCGGACACAAGCTATTGCAGTACGATTGACCTTGAAGATTTAAGCACGATTACAAAAAATTTATACCTGACAGAAATCAAATCTTTAAATGCATTTACCTTTGAACGCACTACGAATGTTAATCTCAAGGGGGTGACTGTTGAACTATGGGATCTTGATAATAATCAGTTACTAAAATCATCGACAAACCCGGACAGCAACTTCTTTGATTTTAAACTTCTAAAGGGTAAAAACTACCGGTTGTCTGCCAAGAAACCGAAATATGAAAGTGCAAGTATTGACATTAAAGCCCTGGAGACCTCTCTTGAACCGGTGCTTTCCCGCAAATTATTTCTCGAACTCACCGCCATCGCTGAACTTCGCAAGCTACTTCCTATAAAACTGTTTTTTGAAAATGACATGCCTGATCCAAGATCGGAATTGGATACCACCAACGTTGGTTTTCTGGATATCTACAATGATTATTTTAATCGCAAACAAACTTATATTCAGGAATTTACACGTTCGATGAAAGCTCAGAACAGAGATCGCGTAGCACTCCAAATTGACTCATTTTTCAACAAGGATGTCAAGGCCAATGCAGAAAAGCTCCAACTTTTTATGGATAAACTTTTGATTATCGTGGAGGAAGGCCATCAAATTGATATTTTCCTTAAAGGCTATGCTTCTCCAAGAGCAAAATCGGAGTACAATCACTTGTTATCCTCCAGAAGGGTAACCAGCGTTCGAAATGAATTTGACAGATATAATAAAAATGCGTTCCATGATTTTATTGGTTCAGGCATCTTACAAATAAAAGAAATTCCTTTCGGGGAGTCACAATCCTCTACAGATGTTAGTGACGATCTGCAGGATACGCGAAATTCAATTTACAATCTAAAAGCAGCTTTCGAAAGGAGAGTTGAAATTTTGGAAATTCTAAAAGGAGTTGATGAAAATGCAAATCATTTATAGAAATAATCGAATCATTAATAAGATAATGAAACATCTTGGCTTTTTTTGCTTCTTCCTGAGTTTTATGTTTGCAATAAATACGGAAACTAAAGCCAGTCATATAGTTGGAGGAGAAATGTCCTACAAATGGCTCGGGGGACAAGTGTATGAAATTACACTTACCTTAAGGCGTGATTGTTTTAATGGCAGCCCGGAAGCCGAGTTCGACGATCCTGCACATATCGGAATTTTCGACAGTGAAGGAAGCATTGTTCGATCAAGAGGTCAGTTTGGACTGTTACTTCTTGACTTTAGAAAGGATGACACCCTAAACGAAATTCTAAAAACAGAATGTGAAGTCGTGGGCGGCGATGTATGCGTGCATACAACCACCTACCGTGGAAAATTAGAATTGCCTTTTCTCAAAGGCGGTTATGTATTGGCGTATCAAAGATGCTGCCGGAACAAGACAATTACAAATATTGTTGACCCGGAATTTATTGGAGCAACGTATAGCCTTGTCATTTCCGAAGATGCCCTGCGTTATGGAAATACTTCACCCAAATTTGGAATATTCCCACCCATTTACATATGCGGCGACCGACCCATCTTGTTTGATCACTCTGCTTTTGATCCGGAAGGCGACTCTCTGGTATATAGCCTGTGCGTACCTTACAGTGGAGCAGACACCGCTAACTCAAAACCAACACGTCCAAGCAAACCTCCTTTCCCTCTTGTTCAATATAAAAGTCCTTTTAGCCTTTTGGATTTATTGGGAGGCAACCCTGCCTTGCGCATTGATACGCGCACAGGATTACTTACAGGGCAGCCTAATGCAATAGGGCAATACCTCGTTGGAATTTGCGTAGATGAATACCGAAATGGAAAACTGTTGTCACGGGTTCGGAGAGATTTTCAGTATAATGTGAGATTCTGCACCACCAACCCTGTTTCAAATTTTGAACCAGATAACAATGTGCTCTGTTTAGGTGACAGTATCGTTCGCTTTTCCAATAAAAGTATTAATGCAAGAGAGTATACCTGGTATTTTGATTATCCGAAATTAAACCCCTTCTCTAAGGATACAAATCCCAGTTTTATTTATTCCAGGCCTGGTAAATACAGGGTTGCTTTGATTGCAAACAGAGCGAAGGATTGCATTGACACGACCTACAAAGATATTTATGTATATGGTCCCGGCTTTTTAAGAAGCGATTTTGATGCTCAGTATGAATCTTGTTATGACACAATCCAAATTGCCCTGTACGATAAGTCATTTGATTCCCTGTTGCAAATAAAAGAGTGGAGGTGGAATAGTCAGCTTAACAACAAAATATTTACCTCCGCTAATCGAAATCCGAAATTTACTTTTTCAGACACCGGAAAGTTAATTGTACAATTGGTCATCAAATCGAATGGAGGATGCGAGGATACCATTTCCAAGGAATTTAATTTAAATCGCCTTAAGCCTCAATTCCTTTCCGAAAAAATTCCAATTTGTATCGGCGAAACGACTTCGTTGATAACAAATCCAGACGCACGTTTTAAATACAGTTGGTCACCAGGTGTTGGATTGAGCTGTACAGATTGTCCAAATCCTACAGCGAACCCTTCTTCCGATATTTATTATCATGTAACGATCACTGATGGCAACTGTATAGTTGAAGATTCGGTTCAAGTAAAAGTAAGCACCTTGCTGGACATCGATATTCAGGGAGATACCGTGATTTGTGGGGATGAAGTCACATTAACTGCCATAGGTGGCGTCGAAAACACCCTGCAATGGTCTGATAAAAATGATTTTTCCAATATTCTGAAATCCGGGTCTTTTAAATTTGATACAAAGATTAATGATACAACCACTTTTTATGTGCGTGCACGAAGTGCCTTCAATTGCCCGGGATCGGACAGCATTACTGTGTTTAATCAAAAGGCCATTATAGAAACTACAATTGATTCCATTACTGTTTGTGAAGGAGAACAATTCACACTGGATATTAAGAATATAAGACCAGAGCACCAGATTGTGTCTACCTGGGCACCTGACAGCCTTATATTAAATGGCCAAGGGACAGGACATGTAGATGTTAACATTCAAAACTGCGGCGTATACCAATTGCGGATTAAATCAGTAAATCAGTTTGGTTGCTCCGATGAAGATTCTGTAACCGCAAGAATACTTTGTAAACCTGTAGCTGACTTCACAGTTGAAAAAAACTGCGACAATACACTGGTTAGCTTTAAAAACGAAAGCAGCTCAGGGAGCTATATGTGGGATTTTGGTGATGCCGATAAATCCTCCGAAAAAAGCCCGGTACATTTTTACAGCAATCCCGGAAGATACACGGTCACACTAAATGTCGATGCGGAATGCGAAAATCAAATTACAAAAATTATTGATGTGGGACTCATCATGGTCAGCTTGCGCGATCGGGTTGTAAGCTGTGGAGGCAAACCCGTACATTTAAATGAAAACGCGGATACAAGCTATAGGTATGTGTGGACTCCGGCTGACGGTCTTGATGATCCGAACAGTCCCAATCCATTGGCATCGGTGAATGAGACAAAATCCTATCGGGTCCGGATAATTGATCCAAATATTGCTGATTGTTTTATCGATAGGGAAGTACTCGTATTTGTTCCACCCGCAATTGAATTAAAGGTAAATGAGGATGTCGTACTCTGCTATACGGACAGCTTGCTTCTGGAAGCAACTACCAGCGGAAATACAGTCATAGGAAATATCGAATGGACAGATGCAATTGGCAAGTTAATTGGAACCGGATACAAGCTTACTGCTCATTTTCAAGATTCCATGTATGTGTATGCTTATGCGACCGACATATATGGATGTGGAGAAATTGATTCTTTCCGGGTTGTGCCAATAGATACACATTACATTATCAATGGCAAAAAGAACCTATGTCCGGAAACAGACGGATTTATTGAGTTCGTAAATCTGAACCGACACAGTTATACGTTTAACTGGACCCCTGGCCGATTCATCGTATCCAATTCTAATCAGGCCAGAATCCTTGTAAAACCTAGCGATACGACGGTTTTCTATCTCAATTTCATAAATGAGTATGGATGCAATTACACCGACAGCTTTAAAGTCAATATCAGCAGGTTTGATCCTCCGCTTGAAGCGTATGCGGATCCTGATACAATCTACCTTGGACAATCCACCGTTTTACATGTCATACCCGGCTACAAAGACTATGAATGGATTATTCCGTACAACCTTAGTTGTACACATTGTACAGACCCCGTTGCTTCACCTGAATACAACACCTTGTATACAGTAAAGGCAAAAAATGATGATGGCTGTATTGACCAAACAGATGTTAGGATTATTGTAATTCGTCCAAAATGCAATGAAGAAGATGTCTATTTTCCCAATATTTTCAGTCCAAATGATGATCATGAAAATGATATTTTAAGAATACGAAGTAATTTCCTGGAATCCATCGAGCTCTATATTTATGACCGCTGGGGTGAAAAAGTGTTCGAAACCAAAGACATCAACAACTGGTGGGATGGCACTTATAAAGGTGTCAAGCTACCTCCGGATGTCTATGGATATTATTTTATTGCCACCTGTGTGGATGGAAATAAATACTCTAAAAAGGGAAATGTAACATTAGTTCGATAGACCGCATACTTTAGCGTATATTCGTTATATTTGTGTTAAGTTACTCGTGCACAACGAGATAGCTTAACCATGAAGCAATTCCAAATATGTAAAAGACTTGCCAAATGTAATCTTTTCAATCAGAGATAATTACAGCTGTTAAGTCGGAAACGAATTTTATGCACCGTCTGATTTTCATATTGATTGTGATGCTCTGCATGTTCTTTTACGAGGATATGAATGCTCAGGATATCCATCAATCCCAATTTTATACTGCTCCTTTAAACTACAATCCCGCATCTACTGGTTTATTCAAAGGCGACCAACGCATAAGTCTTAACTACAGGCGACAATGGTTTATTGAAGACATCGTCCGTTATCTAACTTTAAGCGGATCATTTGACATGAAGTTCTATCCCAAAAAATGGACCACAAAAGGCATGTGGAACTTAGGGGTACAATTTAATTACGATCAGGCCGGCGATTCAAAATTAGGATTGACCAACCTGGTTCTCAATCTGGCCTATTCCTATCCATTAAACAAGAAAAACATCTTAAGTGCCGGCATTGCCGGAGGCTATTCACATCGCCGTTTTAAGCCTGATGAACTAAGCTGGGATGCACAATGGAATGGAGACCTTTTCGACCCAACACTTCCAACGGAAGAAAATTTCGCTAAAACCTCCAACAACTTTATCGATGCACATGCCGGCTTAAATTACCGTTGGCAAAATTCTGAGCGTACAAAAATGGACTTTGGCTTTTCGGCATTTCATTTAAATCAGCCTGATCAGCGCTTTTTTGATCAGTCCTTAAACATAAAACTTCCCATTCGCTGGAATTTGTCCTTCCAACCAAACTTCAGGATTACCGAAGCCTTTGATCTTATGTTTTATGGATTGTATCAGCAGCAACAAAAATACAATGAACTCCTTCTGGGCACTTACCTCAAGGTCTATTTAAATCAGCAACGAGGTAAGGAACTCAGTGTTTTATTAGGGATAGGTTCCCGGGTCGATGATTCCTGGATTCCGAAAATTGCAGTTCAATACAAAAATATCTATGCAGGAATGAGTTACGATATTACGAACTCCGGATTCAAAAATGCAGTGAATAATAGAGGTGGGCCTGAATTTTCATTTGTGTATATCAGGACTAAAGCCAGACCCTATCAATTATTAAAATCGTGTCCTATTTTTTAGCAACAAGGAACATCCCAATGAACACAAGGTATTTGCCCACTCTGTATTTTCTGATGCTCTTCTTGCCATTGAGCGGGCAACCTCTTTCCTCCATTTTAAGTGTGGCTGAAAAATCGATGTCCTCCAAAAATTATTACGATGCATTTTTAAAATACAAAGAGGCGCTTGAATTTGAACCTACAAATGCAGAGTATATGTTCAAAGCCGCAGAAGCCGGACGTCAACTTGGGGCCTATAAACAGTCCGGTGATTTCTATGAACAAGTCCTCGCTCATGAATTGAACAATAATTATCCTAATGCTGCTTTCTACAGTGCTCAAATGAGACAAATTCAAGGGCAGTATGACAAGGCAATAGCCTCGTATAAAATTTACATTTCCGAGCAAAGTAATGATACGAGTGACTTATGCATTCAGGCTAAAAAAGAAATAAAAGCCTGCGAATGGGCAATGGATCAACAAAACAAGCCCAATCGAGGCGTATCCATTTCAAGAATGGGTGAACAAGTAAATACGTCATATTCCGACTTTGCCCCTGTCGCATTTGCAGACACGCTTATTTTTTCGTCTCTCCGCTTTGAAAACAAGGTCAACACATTTATCCCCAAAAGGCATGTCTCCTCTGTTTTGCGGTCTGTAAAAGACGAAACCGCCGTAAAAATAATTGGAGATAAATTTACTAATGGCAATTTATCCGTTGCCCATAGTGCATTCAATGAAGCCCACAACAAAGTTTTCTTCACAGTGTGTGAAGACATTAATGATCACGACAAAAGATGCGACTTGTATTTTAGCGACATTGATAGCTCTGGAACCTGGATGCCAGGGATCTTACTTCCGCCATCCATAAACATTCAGGGCAGTAGTACTACACAACCATTTTTGATAGAAAACGGCCCGGAAGGAAAGACCGTACTTTTCTACTCTTCAAATAGACCATCCGGATCAAAAGGAGGGTTTGACATTTGGTACACCTTGCTGGATGCAAATGGCAATTTCAGTGAACCGGTTAATATTGAAGCAATCAACACGGCAAAAGATGAAATGACTCCGTTTTACTATAAAAAATCGGGTACACTCTATTTTTCATCCAACGGACATCTTGGATTTGGGGGTTTTGACATTTACAGCTCAAAATATACAGACAAAGGTTATGGCATTCCAAAAAACATTGGCCTACCTCAAAACAGCAGTTTCGACGACGTATATTATTTCATTACAGGTACAGATACGATTGCCTATTTGGCTTCAAACAGAACGGGGAGTAAATTTCTGGATGATGCAAGTGAAGCGTGTTGCCTCGACCTGTTTAAATTAAATATTTTGCCATGCGATCTTGGGCTGCAGGCTCTTGTTTATAATTTTTATACAAACGAAGCCCTAACAGGTGTTACTGTAAAATTGTATGACCTCGATCAAATGGACAAGCCACCGGTTACCATGTTTCTAAAAGATTCTAATGCATTCCATTTTAATATTCTTTGCGATAAAAAATATAAAATAGTAGCCTCAAAACCAGATTTTACTTCGGATTCCATAACCTTCTTTTCCGGAGGACCCGGTGAATTTAGTCTCATTACAAAACGACTTTTTCTCAAACCAGAAAAGGCTACTCTTCAAATCCTGAGCTACAATAAGAATACAGGTTTAGACTTACCTGGCGTATTACTACACATTAAAGATATTGATGAGTCCGGTGGCCTGGATACTACAATAATTAATAACTCGGGAAACAGGTTTCTGCTTCCGGTAAAACCTTGTCACAGATATCAGGTACACGCATCTAAAACCGATTATGTAGATGTGGACACAGTTTATACCATCGATTGCGGTGAATCCGGGCTGATTACCCGCAAGATCTATCTTTCAGGATTGCTCTTTAGCATGCTTCCTGTAAGTCTGTTTTTTGACAATGACAGACCAAATCCGGCAAGCCGGGACACACATACTTTGTTATCCTACAGCCAAACCTACAAGGCTTACTTCAACAGGAAAAACGAATTTGTAAAAACGGCTTCCAATATTCATGAAGGCTCTCCTGCTGAGCGAGCCAAAGAAATGAACTCCTTTTTTGAAGGAGAAGTAAAGCATGGAATGGACGTTTTTAAAGAATTTTTGAAAGTCCTTGAAAAAGACTTAAAAAATGGAAGAACATATGAAATCTTTTTAAAAGGGTATGCTTCACCTTTAGCCAAATCCAATTACAATCTGAATCTATCGCACAGAAGGATTCATTCCGCTTTCCTTGAATTTCACAGATACAAAAACGGCCTTTTCTTAAAATACATTAAAGCAGGTCAGCTCAAACTCAGTCAAAAACCGTTTGGGGAAAGCACAGCTCCAAAGGGAATCAGTGATCAGAGAAAAGATCTTAGATCCATTTTTTCAGTTGAAGCTTCCCGCGAGCGCAGGGTCGAGATTATTGAAATTAAAGAATGAAAATTCCGGGGATTATGAAAGCAAATGATTTTAATGTTCAATTCAGTCCTTGGGTTTACAGACTGTTGAACAAAATAACCGGACTTGTTCTTGTATTTTTTGTAATACAAGATCTACATGCATCCCATATAGTTGGAGGCCAAATCAGCTACAGGCATTTGCATCATAACTATTATGAAGTTACTGTAGTCGTTCGTAGAGACTGTATCAATGGGGCAGATACCGTTCCATTTGACAATCCTGCGATCATTGGTGTATTTTATGGTGATTATCAAAAAGCATTCAGGGTAGGGGATGACGGAACTTTCAGATTTGCCCAAACTGTAGATGACACCTTACGTGAAACAATAGACAATGTTTGCCTTGGCAAATTTGACCGGGTTTGTGTTCATCAAACCATTTATAAAGACACGATTAACCTGCCCCTGGATGACCGGGGTTACTATCTTGTGTACCAAAGATGTTGCAGAAACACCATTATAAGTAATATCACGGATCCCACTGAAACCGGCACTACATTTAGTGTATTCGTCCCTTCTTTACCCCTTAACCCGCCGGAATTCAATTCAAGCCCGCAATGGGGTGACTGGCCTCCGATATATACTTGTACGAATCTACCTTTTGAATTTAACCATGGTGCTATAGATCCGGATGGCGACTCACTCGTCTATTCATTTTGCACCCCCTACAGCGGAAAAACCAGACTGGATCCTGCCGGAAGGCCAGACAACCCTCCCTATGATACCATCCAATGGAAAACTAATTTTAGTCTGAATAATTTGATCGGCAGTCCTATCAGTATTGATCCTAAAACTGGTATTATCAAAGCTCAGCCCAACCTGACTGGACATTTTCTTATTGGCGTGTGCATATCAGAGTACCGCAAAGGAAGACTTCTCACTTCGTCGCGCAGGGATTTTGAATTAAATGTGGTTGCATGTGGAATAAAGCCGGATGTGGCGTTTATAAGGAAATCGGATTTATGCGACGGACTTCGCGTTCAGTTTGAAAACACGACCAAAAATGGAATGGACTATTACTGGTATTTTGATTTCGCAAACAATAAAAATATAAACTCAACAGAAAAAAATCCAGTGTTCACCTATTCTAAAGAAGGAACGTATGAAGTTGTTCTTGTCTCTAAGAATGGGGATTGTGATGACACTTCACGTCAACTTATAAAAGTCATAGACCCGCAACTGCATGCTGCATTTAGTGATTCGTTGACTTGCGATTCTTTAGGAACTCTTTATCTCTTTGACTTATCAACATCAAGATACCAACTCGTTACCCGTGAGTGGACTATCTATGGCCGTTCCGATTCCATACGAAGGAGTGAACAAAATCCTGTTATAAAATTAAAGAGGGATGGCTTTTATGAAATTGGCTTAACGATAACCGATGAAAATGGATGTACTGCAAAATTTGTAAGTCAGATCAACTTTAAATACGTAAATATTGATTTGATTGCAAACGACACTTCCATTTGTGCAGGGGATTCTTTGAAATTAGTAAAAAACCCGGATCCAAGACTGCACTATACCTGGAATCCCACAGGTTCCTTGAATTTAAGTGATCCGTCAAATCCAATTGCCAAGCCTTCAACCTCCACAGTATACACGGTCACGATCAGTGATGGACCGTGTTCAGTAGTTAAGGAAATCAGTGTGCACGTAAAGCAAAAAATTCCATTTTCAATAAGTGGCGACACAACTAGTTGCGATGGAATGATTATGCTTCGCGTTCACTCCGATTCTACTACGCGATTCATTTGGTCATACAATTCCAGTTTTGATCCTCCCATTTCCACAGACAGTATTCTCAAAATTAAAATAGAAGGACAAAAGCGCATCTATTTTAAAATTGGAAGTGAGTCCCAATGCGGTGATTCCACTTCACTAAACATTTCTAACCAATCGATTGACCTAAGCTACACTAAAGAATATTCATTGTGCGCAGGCGACAGTCTTGATCTTAGTATAAGCAATAATAAACCTTCCGATTCCATGCAGATCAAATGGCTAGATCATCCTATCATCATTGGACCTAAAGACCAATTAAAAACTTTATTGTACGTTCCCAACCCAGGGCGCTATGTCATTTATTTTGAAGGAAAAAATAAATTTAATTGTCTGATTAATGATTCCATCATTATTAATGCCATTGACTTTCCAATACCGGAAATTGAAGTAAATGACAGCTGTGGTTCATTAAAAATCAAAGTATCCACAACTGCAAAAGGCCGTATCTCATGGGATTTTGGAGATGGACAGGGAAGATCCAACGCATCAAGCACGGTATACACGTATCCAAAACCAGGCACTTACATCATCAAGTTACAAGCAGATTCCATTTGTTCCCGATTCAATCAAAAAGAAATTACAGTTGTTGAGTTAAAACTTGAGCTACGCGATACTGTAATCTCCTGTTTTGGAGAACCGGTTGCATTAAATCCTGGTGGAAAAACAAATTATATTTATGAATGGACACCCACAGATGGCCTCGATAATCCAAAATCAGCTAATCCCATAGCCACTGTGGCAACGAGCAGATGGTACTATGTTCGAATTGTTGATCAGGATTTTCCGGACCTATGCGATTTAAGAGATAGCATTTTTGTGCTTGTTCCTCCGGCATTAACAGTGAGCGCTGGATCCGATACCAGTTTATGCGAGAAAACAAAAATTATTTTACATGCATCCTCAACTCCTGACGACGTGTCCTACGTATGGTGTAATATAGAAAATAAACCCATAGGCACTGGAAAGGACCTGGAAATAGAAATCGATACAAGTAGCAGATTTTTCATTAAGGCAACCGACAAATATGGTTGTACTGATAAGGATACTGTTGACATTATCCTCTATAATTTTGCCGGCAAAATCGAGGGCCCTGAGGTAATTTGCAAAGGTGACACTGCTAAGCTCACCGCGAAGCTATTCCCTTCGCGCAATCTTTATAAATTGCTCTGGTCGCCGAAAGATCTGATTATTGGATCATTGGAAGACAGCTGTATACTAACCAATCCCGGAAAGTCAAGTCAATACATGCTTTCAGTTGACAATGGTAAAGGTTGTATATGGGAACTTGATTACCAACTCGACGTGAACGACATTCAATCTTCATTAAATGTCACTGTAAATCCATCTATAGTAGTGGCTGGTATGTCCACACAACTTTTTGCGACATTCAATCCCAATTGGACTTACAAGTGGGAGCCTCAGGAAGGCTTAAACAATCCCAATATTCACAACCCAATTGCTACCCCTACCAAAAGCACAAGTTATACGGTTACAGTGACAGATGAAGCAGGCTGCACAGGCACAGCGAAAGTAAGCGTTAGCGTTCAATCTTGCCCGGATGCTGTTTTTCTTCCAAATGCTTTTAGTCCAAACAACGACTCTAAAAACGATGAGCTCTGTGTTCGCACGCGTCCTGGAACTTTATCAAAACTGGAATTGATCATTTACAATCGCTGGGGAGAAAAAGTTTTTGAGACTACAGATCCTTCAAAATGTTGGGATGGAAGTTATAAAAACGCAAAACTTTCTCCTGATGTTTTTGGATATCTTTTGAGATACAGCTGTGTTGAAAAGGAAGAATTTGTAAAAAAAGGAAACATCAGCCTATTAAAATAGGCAATCAGCTAATCTCTCATTATAGAATCTCCTAATTTGTGAAATTGACTATTCATATGCATAGAATGCCTTCCCATGTTTGAAATAACCACATGCCCGGTTTGCAATAACCATAGCTTTACTTTTAAATTTTCTTGTTTGGATCATTCTATAAGTGGAGAACAATTTAACATAAAAGAATGCAGCGAATGCAGCTTGTGGCTAACTTCTCCACGCCCTGAAATTGATCAGCTTGGAAGTTATTATCATTCAAATGACTATATCTCTCATAGCGACACCTCTGTTGGATTTATCAATAAGGTATATAAAATCATACGCAATTACACCTTGCGTCGAAAACTTGCATTGGTAAAAAAGTATCTTCAAAATGGACGAATATTGGATGTTGGATGTGGTGCAGGCTATTTTTTAGATGTCTGCAGAAATGCTGGATTCGAAGTAAGCGGAATTGAACCTGATAACTCCACCCGTCAATCCGCAATTAAAAAATTCGAACTGAATATTTTTCCAGAAGAATTCTTAGATAAGATCAACGACGATCATTTCGATCTTATCAGCATGTGGCACGTTTTGGAACATGTCCCTGAGCCGGAAAAGAGATTGCTACAGCTATTCAGAATATTAAAACCAGGAGCTGCACTTTTTGTCGCAGTTCCTAACCGAATTTCATTTGATGCCAGACATTATGGTCCATATTGGGCAGGCTTTGACGTACCAAGGCATTTGTGGCACTTCAGTCCAAATGAAATGAAAAGAATTGCATCTAAAACAGGCTTCTCCGTTCAGGAAATACGTCCCATGTATTTTGATTCGTTTTATGTATCCATGCTAAGTGAGAAATACAAAAAAAACAGGCTGGGTATTTTGCAGGGCATTTACATCGGCTGCATCTCAAATATCAAAGCCCTCTTATCAGGAAAGAACCAATATTCAAGTCAGATTTATATTTTGGTTAAATCGAAATAGTAAAGGGCACAGCGGGATTAAATAGTTTTTTTTACACATTAAACAGGAAATGCATAATATCAGCATCCTGGACAATGTACTCCTTGCCTTCTGTGGACATCTTGCCTGCCGCTTTCACAGCCGCTTCTGATTTGTATTGAATGAAGTCTTTATAACGTATGACTTCTGCTCTGATAAATCCCTTTTCAAAATCTGAGTGTATGACTCCGGCAGCCTGAGGCGCTTTAGAGCCTTTCCGAACTGTCCATGCTCTTACTTCTTTTTCTCCGGCAGTAAAATAGGTGATCAAATCCAGCAACTCATATGCGGCACGGGTTATTTTATGAGTACCTGGCTCATCAAGCCCCATCTCCTTAAAAAAATCTTGCCTTTCAACCTCCGGAAGTTCGGATATTTCTGCCTCTATGCCTGCAGAAATAATAAGAACTTTTGCATTTTCTGCCGCTACCGAATTCTTAAATAAATCCGTAAGGGCATTCCCTGAATGAACGGAAGCTTCATCTACATTGCAAACATAAAGAACAGGTTTACCTGTTAAAAGCTGTGATGATTTTACAAATTGCATGCGGTCATCCTCATCTGAAAATGATCTTGCAGGCTTTCCCGATTCCAAATGTTTCATCAATTCGTCTGACCAGGAAATTTCCCTCAAAATGTCTTTATCCCCACTTTTACTTTGCTTGCGCAAACGATCGATCCGTTTTTCAAGTGTCTCTATATCCTTCAGAATGAGCTCTGTATCCACGACTTCCTTATCCCTTATGGGATCCACGCTTCCATCTACATGGACTACATTGTCATTTACGAATGCACGGACCACATGTATAATGGCATCTACTTCGCGAATATTCGCCAGAAACTGATTACCTAAACCTTCCCCTTTGGATGCTCCTTTGATTAGTCCCGCAATATCCACGATATCCACAGTCGTTGGAACCGTACGCTGCGGGTTCACCAGTGCAGCCAATTCATTAAGGCGAGGATCGGGAACCGTAATAACACCTATATTGGGATCCTTGGTGGCAAATGGATAATTGGCAGCCAGAGCTCCTGCTGAAGTAAGCGCATTAAAAAGTGTTGATTTACCAACATTTGGCAAGCCTACTATCCCACATTGTAATCCCATAGCTTTTTATTTTGTGCGCAAAATTATAAAAATTGCCCGTCCGGTAAGCATAATCAGGGTTTACACTGTTATTATGCCATGAATTATTTAGTTCACTTGTCTTTGAGTTATCCTGTAGAATCGCTTGTGACAGGAAATTTTATTGGCGATCTGATAACAAGAAAGGAGGAGAGCAACATTAAATTACACATACAGGAAGGTGTTCGGCTCCACAGATGGATTGATGTATATTCTAACCAACATGAAGCGCTGCATCAAATAAATAAAATATTTCATCCTTATATACATAAATACGCACCTGTGGCGACGGATATCGTATGTGACTTTGTTCTTGCCGATAACTGGTCAAACCATATGTCAGATGATTTCAGTTTTTTCACAGAATTTAATTACCGCACTCTTCTGGAGAATCTGCACGACATTCCCGAAAGGATACAGACTCTATGTTTAAATATGATTAAAAATGACTGGTTAAGGACTTATGGGGATTTTGACAATTTGGCTTATGTATTATCACGCATGGAGAAAAAAACAAAATATCCCGTAGACTTAAAACAAATTGCAAAGATCAGCGAGGAAAATTATTCCAGCATTTCAAATTTATTTAAAATCTTCATTGAGGATTGCAAAAAGGAATTCAAAGAAAATTTTATCCTTCAAAATGAAAAGAAATGGTAAATGCTTTCGAGAATAGCTTTTCAATTATGGTAGATTCCGGAAACTGCCCATCGTAGATCAGGACATTGTTAATCCCATGTGAGAATTTAATCTCAGGCGAAAAAATAAAATAAGGCAGATAAAATTGCATTCCGGCCCCCAGTTCAAATTGAAAGTCATGAGGCGAAATGCGGATAATGTTAAACTGCTTTTTATCCGACCGACTATTTGAAGAAAAGTCATAGGAATATTTTACACCGGCCAGTAAAAAAACGCGCTTGTCCTTGTAGGGCATGCTGGTAAAACGGACCAGAAGTGGCAATTCGCCAAAAACTGATTCAATCCGCTCGCGTTTTTCTATGTTGCTTGTCAGATCCAAATATGCAAGGCTTCGATAGGACAAAGCTATAGAGGGCAAGACCCTGAAATCGAAGTAATCTGCAATTTTAAAGTTGGTGATCATGCTCAGGGTGAGACCTGGATTGCTGACTCCTTCATTCCATCTAAAGTTTGGATTTTCAATAAATCTTTTGGAATGCTCAATTTTAAAACCACTGGAATTATAACCTACTGTCAGACCAAAATAATGGTTCTTCTTTTTAAAGGATTGATAGTTGTAACTCCGCTCATCCTGCGCCCTGAGGAGCAATGGAAAGCACAATAAGACAAGGGCGATTATTTTATGCCTGTATAAATTGTGCATATTCCAAAAGTCAAAGGAGTAAATGTGCATTTGCTGAAACCGAGTTCGCTCATGATGGCAGTAAAACGCTCGTAGTCTGGAAAATGTTGCACGGATTCAAACAGGTAGGAATACGCACGGGGATCCCTTGAAATGGATTTACCAATTACGGGCAACAAATTTTTGAAGTAGAACTGAAACAGATGTTTAACCGGAAAGTGACGGGGTTTTGAAAATTCGAGAATAGCAATTTTACCACCTGGTTTTAAAACCCGTCGCATTTCTGAGATTCCCGATTGCAGATTTTCAAAATTTCGAACCCCAAATGCAATGCAAACCGCATCAAATACATCATCTGCGAAGGGGAGTGCTTCCGCATCGGCATGACTCATGGTGATCCTGTTTTGCATAGAGGCTAACCGAACCAACTCTTTTCCCTTTTCAAGCATTCCTGTTGAAATATCCACACCCGTAACTTTGCAGTTCGGGAACTTACGTGCAGCAGCAATGGCTAGGGCTCCGGTACCTGTGGCCACATCGAGAATCGAATGGTCCCTGGTTGGAGAAAGTTCCAAAGAGTTTAAAGTCCGTGAGCGCCAATACCGGTCAATTCCTGCTGAAAGTAAAGAATTTAGAAAGTCGTAGCGTCGTGCAATTTGGTCAAACATTCGAGCCACCTGAGCCTTCTTGGAATCAGTACTTAAATAAGGTTTTACTACGGTCAAAGTGAATACTTTGAACAAAGGTAATACCCCAGACCGTGCCCTTTAGAATAGTTATTTAAATTAACAAATTGTAAATATATTATTGATTGTAAAATAAATATTTACATCTTAAAAAAATCACCTTTTTTCGCCTAAAATATGGCCCCGTGCATTATCTTTGCGGACTTGGTTTTTTGACCTGATAAGTATGTCTGAACACGATAAAATTATACCCGTTAGCATTGAGGAGCAATTGCGAAGTTCCTACATCGATTATTCGATGTCTGTTATTGTAGCCAGGGCACTTCCGGATGTGAGAGATGGATTAAAACCAGTCCACAGGAGAGTGATGTATGGTATGCAGGAACTTGGACTTGCATATAACAGGCCTTATAAGAAATCCGCAAGGATCGTCGGTGAGGTTTTAGGTAAATATCACCCACATGGCGATGGTTCTGTTTATGATGCAATGGTTCGTATGGCCCAGGATTGGTCAATGCGTTATCCCCTGGTAGATGGGCAGGGAAACTTTGGCTCCATGGATGGAGACAGTCCTGCTGCCATGAGGTATACGGAGGCACGTCTTTCACGCATTGCTGATGAATTGCTTGACGACATCAATAAAGATACTGTAGACTGGAAACTCAACTTTGACGACAGTCTTGAAGAGCCTGCGGTTCTGCCTTCTAAAGTACCTAATTTATTGATCAATGGTTCGTCCGGAATTGCAGTTGGTATGGCAACCAATATGCTGCCGCACAATCTTACAGAAGTATGCAACGGGGTGATTGCCATGGTTGAAGATCCTGAAATAAGTCTTGATAAACTTATTGAATTTATACCTGGACCTGACTTACCGACTGGTGGTACGATTTATGGCATTTCAGGGATCCGGGACGCTTATGAGACCGGGCGTGGCAAAATCCTCGTACGTGGAAAAGCTGAAATTCAGGTTCACGAAAATCGCGAAGTAATACTCGTCTCTGAGATCCCTTATCAGGTAAACAAAGCAGCAATGATTCAAAAAATTGCTGATTTGGTAAATGAAGAGAAAATAATTGGAATCAGCGACATTCGCGACGAGTCTGACAGAGATGGAATACGCGTTGTCATAGAATTGAAAAAGGATGCTCTTGCAAGTGTTGTCCTAAGCAATTTGTACAAGTACACGCCTCTTCAAACAAGCTTTGGCATCAATAACATTGCTCTCGTAAAAGGAAAACCGCTTACACTTGGCCTGAAACAACTGATCGACCACTTTATAAAGTTCCGACTAGAAGTTATCGTCCGGCGAACAGAGTTTGAATTAAAAAATGCCAGAGACCGGGCTCATATCCTTGAAGGTTTGCTCATTGCGCTGGATCATTTGGACGAAGTTATTAAGCTTATCCGCTCCAGCCGCACTGTAGATGAAGCAAAAGAAGGACTTATGAGTCGCTTTGCACTTTCAGAAATCCAGTCCAAAGCGATACTGGATATGCGCCTTCAAAGATTGACCGGCTTGGAGCGCGACAAAATTAAGGATGAGTACGATCAGCTGATCATTGAGATCAAGCGACTTGAGGAAATTCTGGCCAGTGAAAAACTGCAAAGGGAAATAATTAAATCAGAGCTTTTAGCAATAAAAGACAAATTTGGGGATGCCAGAAGAACGGAAATAACCCATGTTGAAGGAGATATCAACATTGAAGATATTATCGCGAATGACCAGGTCGTTGTCACCATTTCACACTTAGGTTATATCAAGCGAACAAAATCGTCAGAATACCGCACTCAGGGACGTGGAGGCCGGGGGTCTGCCGGCAGCAAAACCCGGGAAGAAGACTTCATCGAACACATGTTCGTAGCTAACAACCACAACTATCTTTTGCTTTTTACAGAATTGGGTAAATGTTACTGGTTGCGCGTCTATGAAATTCCTGAAGCTGGCAAGACATCAACCGGCAGAGCCATTCAGAATATCATCAATTTGCCAAAAGAGGATCGCGTACGCGCTTACATAAATGTCACAAATCTTGAAGACAAAGATTATCTGGATGCACATTATATTATGCTTTGTACCAAAAACGGAATCATAAAGAAAAGTAGTCTGGAAGATTTCAGTCGCCCAAGAGTCAACGGTATCATTGCAATAACGGTAAATGACGGCGACCAACTGATGGAAGCCAAGCTTACGAATGGACAAAGTGAAGTGGTAATTGCCAACCGCAAAGGCAGAGCGATCCGATTCTCAGAAAGCAAAGTTCGCGCTATGGGCCGCAATGCAGCTGGCGTGCGAGCTATAAAACTTGAAGCAGAAAACGATTATGTCGTTGGGATGGTATGCATTGACCCTGCAGATCCCAACTCCAGCATACTTGTAGTTTCTGAAAAAGGAAATGGAAAACGCAGCTCCCTCGATGACTACAGTGTGACCAATAGGGGAGGCAAAGGCGTACGAACTTTAAAGCTCACGGATAAGACCGGCGAACTTGTCGCTATAAAAAATGTAAGTCCGTTACAAGAACTTCTTATCACAACTATTCAGGGCGTTGTTATCCGCATTGAAGTCTCAGAATTGAGAATTATGGGTCGCGCAACTCAGGGTGTGCGTCTTATAAAGTTAGACGAAGGGGATGAAATCGCAGATGTCACCGTTATAGATCGTGAAGAGGAAGAAGAATTAACCGACATTCATGAAATAGAAAACAAGCCGCAACCTGATGACAGTGAAGAATAGTGATCTTAGTATTAAATTAACTAAATATTCATTTAACTTTTGAATGTTTTAGCTCATCCAATAGTTATTAGAACATAAAAATCTCAATTATGAAGTCTATTTTAATTTTGATAGCGACCACGATCAGTTTTCAAATGATGGCGCAAGAGCCCGAAAAAGATATCAAGAAAGCGGATGGTAAAGTAGCGAGCTATTTTCTCGATCCATCTGCAAATCAATCAAAATTGTGGGAAGCCAAAGAACTCGTCGACGGAGCCATAACAAGTGATCTGGTTAAAGATAAGAGCAGAACATGGAGTGTAGCCGGAAAAGTATACAATGCCCTTTGTTCGTATGAAAGCGACTCCATGCTGATCAGCCAACAATTTAAGATACCCTATACTTTAAAATTTCCTAATGCGGCCATAACAGCTTTCCAGTCATGGGTGAAAGCGAAAGACCTCGCCACCAAATCTTATGAAACAAAAGATGCATTGACCGCTCTTACCGAGACCTCGCGTTACTTAAATAACTATGGACTGAAAGCATACGAATCCGGGGATTTCAAATCCGCATACGTACAGTTTGATGCAGTTGTTAAAATTGACAATATGGTGATTGCGGGTGGAATGAAAAGCATTTTCCCCAATCCGGATGATCTCAAAAAGCAAAAATATCTTGCAGCGGCCTGCGCAATTAATGGTGAAATGTTGAAAGAAGCAGCACCCTATTTAGAAGAACTGAGAAAGGATAACTATGATGAACCTTATATTTTTGAAGGCCTGTACCGCTATTATTCTAGCTTTGATGATGCCAAAGCAGAAAGTGTCCTGGCAGAAGGCAGACAGAAATACCCTAATGAAACTTCCTTGCTTTTCACTGAGATCAACCATTATCTTAAGAAAGGAAAGTTAAATGAGCTTGTAGATAAATTGAAAATTGCAATAGAAAAAGAACCAAATAATATCTCAGTTCACACAACTCTTGGCAACGTGTATGACAATCTCTGCCAAAAAGCATGGGAGGAAAATGAAATTGAAAAAGGAAACGGCTATTATTCCAATGCAGAAAAACATTACCTCGACGCTTTAAATATTAATGGTAGTGATTTCAATACGCTGTATAGTCTTGGTGCATTGTATTACAACAAAGCCGCATTGATTTCCAAAGAAGCCAATAAACTTAGTTCGGACTATACAAAAGAAGGCACTAGAAAATACAACGAGAAAAAAGCTGAAATGGAGTCGTATTTTGATAAAGCCTTACCTTATTTTGAGCGCGCAGAAAAGCAGGAGCCAAAAGATAAAAATACGCTGATCGCCCTTAAAGAAATCTATGCCAAGAAATCACAATTTGATAAGTCGAACAGTTATAAATCAAAACTTGACGCTCTTGGAAATTAAACAATGTACCTGAACTACATGTAAATATTTCTGACAAATTATTTTTTAGCGTGCAAAAGTTGCTGGACACTTTCCAAGAAGCCTACTACCAACTTTTATCAAAATAAATTCTAAGCCAACATGAACCGCAAATTTCCAGAACCTGAAGCTTTGAATGGGGTAGGCGCTTTCCACGAACTCTTTGAAATGCCCATACTTGATTCGCCTCAAATCCCATCTATGGAAAGGTGCAAATTAAGGTTGGCTTTATTACAAGAAGAGCTTGACGAACTCAAGGATGCAATCGATAAAGGGGACATTCATGAAGCTGCAGATGCGTTTTGTGATTTGCAATATGTCCTATCGGGAGCAATACTCGAATTTGGACTTGGGGAACATTTTAAGGCCCTTTTTGATGAGGTTCAACGATCTAATATGAGTAAAGCCTGCATCAGTTATGAAGAAGCGGTACATACGCAGATGAAGTACCAGAATGAAAAACTGGTAGCATCCGAAATTGTCAAGAAGGAAAATGCTTATCTCGTTTATCGTGCTGAAGATGGCAAGGTACTAAAATCAATAAATTATAGTCCTGCAGACCTTCGCAAAATTTTACCAAACAAGGAGTAGTGAACGAGCTGAGACTCCTATTATCCGGAAATGAATTATTCTTCGGATGCTAATTATTGCGGACGTTTTTCGTAAAGCGGCCCCACTTTAAAACCTCCCTCTTCAGGATTTTTCCTGTTAATCCTTATCCCATAAGGAATATTGTCCAAAAATTCCGTTCGCGAATGAGCAATGCTTCCTTTCCCGTTTTGAACTTCAATTTGAAAGTTTGTAATCAATTTGTTAGAATCCCTTTGAATAACGAGGTATTTTACAAGAACGCCCAAACTGACCAACCGTTCCCTGATTTCAACAAGTTTTTCAGTTTTCATATCCTTTGTAAAATGCACTTCAATCCAATCAGGATCAACGTAAAATTCTGCATTATTCCCTGCAGATCCACCATCCTTGCATGCTTCACATAAAATGACACTTGTAAAAAGCAAGCAAACCCCAAAAAGCAGCCTCACGAAGTCAGACGGTTTTGTTATCAGATTCAGATGACTTATTTTCAGCAGGTGGGGCAGGGGGCGCAGGACTTGCTTCAGCTGAAGCAGTCGCGTTCGATTTACCTTCGTCTTCCAACTTCTCAGATAATGCAGAAACACGCTCTCCGGTTTTTTCGAGAAACTCTCCGGTTTTTTCGAGAACATCATGGGCGACCTCTTTTGCTTTTTCTACAGAATGCTCCACAAAATCCTCTGCCTTTTTATAGGCTTCTGATTCCTGAACTTTGTGTACAGTCTCTGAGGCTGTGGACTTCAGATCTTCAACTTTATCTTCAGCCCAGTCTTTAGCCTTTTCAACAAATTCCTCTCCTTTGGTTTCGATTTTCTCATACGTAGACTCTGCGTAATCTTCCGCCTTATCCATTGCGTTTTTCGCTTTTTCTTTTGTCGTTCCAAATAGCTTTGAAAAGAAATCTTTGAGTGCCATAATTTTTAAATTATTAGATGTACGTTAATTTTTATTCTTTACTCACCAGGTTCTTTTGGCAATTCAAGCGGCTTTAAAACTTTTCCGGAATTCAAAGTATTATCCGAAGAAAGCGTCGATTCTTTGGATTCATTTTCCTTTACCCATTTTTCAGCCTTATCAAAAAAATCACTGTGTTTCTTCTCTATCGGGTCACCAAAATTCACAGGATTATCTGCAATGCCATCGCGATTTTCATCCATTTTATCCTCTTCCGCTTTTTCAGCTTTGGCTTTCTCGACTGTAGTATCGATGATATCTTCAATTTTATCCAAACCTTGTTTTGCTTTCAGAATAAGTTTTTCGCGAGTCTCCCTGGTTGATTCTTCGAGATGACTAACCTGATCTTTAAGTTCATGCCATAACGCCGAACTTTGTTCTTTTACTTCCTCAGCAGTTGCTTCAATAAATTCTTTTGATTTACCAAAGGCATGTTCCATACTCACTGAGCTGGAGCTCCTTGTTTGGTTGTCAGGAGACTCTGATATCTTTTCCCTATCAGATATAGCACTTTCTTCTTCAAAGCTGTTCCTGCTTTTTGAAAACAGTTTTTTAAATTGTTCTATAAGTCCCATTTCAATGTTGCTCCTACAAATTTACGATAAGATAAGCGAAAGAGCAGATATAAAGACAATGCGAATGGCAAAGGCCAGGATAAATCATTAAATTAATGTCGGTTTTTCCGTCTATAAATGTTTATTTTTACGTCTATGACTAAAAAAGGTTTAGAAGGTCGGGGCACGAGAATGCACACACCAAATAAGTTCCTGAAAATGAACACTGTAAAAACCCATGAATGGTCATTCAGGGAAGATGAAGAGAACAACAGTTCCGGTTATCCGAATACACAATATGTGGAAGTCCATGCAAAATCAATGGTAAATACCGTATTGAGTCCTGATTTGGCAATGGATTATTCATTAAATCCGTACCAGGGTTGTGAACATGGTTGTAGTTATTGCTATGCCAGGCCAACACACAATTATTGGGGTTACAGCTCCGGCGATGAGTTTGAGCAGAAGATCATGGTAAAAGTCAATGCCCTTGAAGTTTTAAAAAAGGAACTCAGCTCAAGATCTTATAAAGTAAAACCTATCATGCTTTCCGGTAACACCGATTGTTACCAACCCGCTGAAAAGAAATACAAAATAACGCGCTCCATACTTCAGCTCATGCTTGATTGGAAGCACCCGGTTTCATTGATAAGCAAGAATGCATTGATCCTTAGGGATCTGGATATTCTAAAGCCACTGGCAGAGTTGGAATTATGTCATGTTGCCATCAGCATGACTGCCTCTGAAGAATCTCTGAGAAGGAAAATGGAGCCCAGAGCCTCAAGTCTATATACACGCTTGCGTACGATCCATCAACTCCAAACTGCGGGTATCCGGGTTCATGTAATGGTTGCGCCGATCATTCCTGGAATAAATTCAGATCAGATCGCGTCCATTTTGAAAATGAGTCATGAAGCCGGCGCCCAGAGTGCTTCCTATCAACTTGTTAGACTAAATGGGGATTTGCCGATTTTGTTTGAAGATTGGCTCAACCGCGAATTTCCGGATAGAAAAAGCAAAGTTTTAAACCAGATAGCAGAATGTCATGGCGGTCAATTAAATGATTCAAGGTTCACGCTACGGATGAAAGGTGAAGGCCAAATAGCAGACATGATTGCTCTGCAATTCAAGCAATTAAGCTCGAAACTTTTTCCCAAAACAGATCAAAGTAAACTAAGGACTGAATTATTCAGCCCATGGCGGAACGGACAAATCCAAATTTGGTAAACTATTGTTTCTTCAATAATGAAATAAGCATCTTCAATAAATACAATATGCGATTTAATAAAACATAATAAACCGCCATTTTCATTTTGGTAAGTTTAACCTGGATTTACTATAAATGGTATAATCACAGACCAGAAAGATTTTGGATTATCAGATAACCATCCTTTGACAAGCCCGGCTGATCAAAAGTGCGGGCTTGCTTTGTTTATGTAATATTGTAAAAATCCCATTTCCTGCGCCGAGCATACATTGGAATTCTCATAAGGCTTTTCTTTGATTATTGAAGGTTTGCCCATACTTCAAGAAGAATACATTTTCCCATAATTTATAGTATGGTAATGAGCATATTTGTTATATCCTTCGAAACCAGAAGTTTAATCAAAATGAAGTAACAGTTATATGAAATACAACTTTTACTTATTCTTGTCTCTAAGTTTCGCCAACTTTTCCAGGGTCTCAATCTCCTGTTTCATCACATTTATCCGCTTATTGGCCTGATCCAACTCCAGGGAGAGTTTTTCTTCATTGCCACCAAATAGGCCGTGTCCATTTGAAACGAGGTTCTTCCGGATCACATCAAAGAGATCTATTTTGAAGTACTCAGAAGTCTTAATAATATCATAGACACTTCCATAAATGGGATTAAAAAGTTTACTCTGAATCCCCGTGGGAGTAATGCCCAGCAGCTCTGCAAGCTGTGTCTGCCTGTAGGACTTGTTTTCCTTGAAAATATCTTTTACCAGTTGGCCAAGATGTAGGCCATACTGGGGAGGGGGAAAGGACTCCGCCTTTTTAGAAGTACTAACTTTAACCATCGTGTTATATTTAAATACAAATTTAATATAATTAAAAGAGGGTATTGTTAAATTTATATTAGCTTTTTGTTGCTGTTGTCATAAACTTTTAGTTACATTTGTCGAAACAATACACTGATGATAAGCGACAAACTACAAGCG
>CAYTNG010000002.1:0-332953 GCA_964439105.1 uncultured Saprospiraceae bacterium | reverse complement strand
AGCAATGCTTCGGGAAATAATGGTTTCAGCATCAGCATGACTTTCTGGGGGTTGACATAATGCTCGACCTTTGGCCGCTCATTACGTCACTTATCTACTACACCAGATACGGGAACACTCAGTCAAATCACCCAACCACACCATCCAAAAAAAAGGGCCTCCCATTTGGGAAGCCCTGATTGAATATCTATTTCTTAAAATGAACTTACTTGCTCATGTACTTTTGCATGTACATCTCATAAGCAGACATCGCTGCAGCTTTCGCTTCATTTAATTTCTTAGTCCATGTCTCCACTTTAGTAGCAGCATCCATGCTTGCAGTTTTCAACTCTTCTACCTGAGCCATTACATCACCTTCCAATTTTCCGGCAGCAAGACCCTCTTTTAAAGTAGCTAATTTTTTAGACATTTCCTCCCAGCTTGTAGCAAAACCCGTAACTTCTGATGCCAATCCGGTGATTCCTTCAACATGTCCGTTGAAAGCAGATCTCATAGAGTCCAGAGCAGCTGTCATTTCAGGTTTCATTTTAGCAGCTTTTGCAGGATCAACCACGAGGCTGTCTTTTAATGAATTCAAAGAAGATTGAGCAGCACCAATCATACCACCTATCTCAGTAACAGAGGTAGTTGCTTTTTCCCAATCAGCAGAAAGGGCTTCAATAGGTGCGCGGAATTGTTCAACATTTTTACAGGCTGCAACAAAAAGTACAGGAATTAAAAGTGCAATTAATTTTTTCATTTTGACTTGATTTTTATTTCAGACCGCAAAATTAAAATAGCTTCCGCCTTAGGCTGTTAAACGCTTTTAAGTATTGATTAATAAGACGTTAATGGGCCCTGCAGATAGCCAAGGTCCTTATATATCGATCTATGTAAGCCTTGATTTCTTTCCTTTTGTATTGCATGACAAAACGGGGATGCGCCAATGGAAGAATTTCTTCAAACCAGTTATACCGCGCATTAAACCTGCTGAGGAATTCATAATTTTTTCCTTCACCAAAACAGATGACTCGCCTGCGTTCAAGCGACAAGCGGAGGAGCAGCTGCATCTGATGTGAAATATAGGACTCTAGCGAATTGGCAAATGCCAGCTCATCGTAATAATTAAAGTTTTTGCCTTCCTTCACAAATCCAACCGGCGATACGGAACTAATAAAAAAATCCGCGTAGAAGGCCTCAGGTCCCCCATAGGCTTCGATTACATGATACACAAATTCAGAAGAGGGCTCATGACTGTATACGTGAGCCTTGATACCACAGTAAGCTTCCAGTCGCTTTGGATCGGTAAACGGAATACCGGTCATGCCTGCGCCATGTCTGCCGGGATTGATACCAAGAATTAGGCTGCGCGGAGCTGAAACGCTGTAATACTTTTTGTAGAACCTGGCTGCCAGATCAAAAACTTCCTCGGATTCATAGGGAAGCAATGCTTCAACGCCCCGGGGTAATTTTGGAAGACCCTGAGAGATAGATTCCAAATACTTCAGAATGGCCTCATACATGAACCCGAAAGTGCTGCTTACAATTGCGCCTGAATCTCCTGAATAAAGGAATCTATGGTCATGGCGCCCTGGTCTCCCTGAGATTGCTTTCGCACGGAAACTGTGTTGTTCTCCATTTCCTTTTCACCGACGATCAGCATATAGGGTATTTTGCGCAACTCTGCGTCGCGTATTTTTTTACCAATAGACTCCACGCGATGATCGATATCACCACGCAGGCCCGCTGCCTCAAGCCTGGACTGCACCTGCGCAGCATAGCTCAGAAATTTGTCACTCACCGGCAATATCCCATATTGCTCCGGAGTAAGCCACAATGGAAATTTGCCTGCACAATGCTCCGTAAGCACACCGATAAAACGTTCCATAGATCCAAAAGGCGCGCGGTGAATCATCACCGGACGATGGCGGCTGTTGTCCGCGCCAATATACTCCAACTGGAAGCGCTCGGGTAAATTGTAATCTACCTGTATCGTTCCAAGTTGCCAGCTGCGTCCGAGTGCATCGCGTACCATGAAATCAAGCTTGGGACCATAAAATGCAGCCTCTCCAAGTTCGGTGGTCGTCTCCAGTCCGGCTTCCCTGACCGCATCGATGATCGCTTGTTCCGCCTTGTTCCAGTTTTCTTCTGAGCCAATATATTTTTCCTTGTTCTCAGGATCGCGCAGCGAAATCTGAGCCGTAAAATGTTCAAATCCCAGTTTGCGGATTACCAGCATTGTCAGATCGAGCACATTCAGAAATTCCGCTTTCACCTGATCCGGTGTGCAGAAAATATGCGCGTCATCCTGTGTAAAAGAACGAACGCGCGTTAGTCCATGCAACTCTCCACTTTGTTCGTATCGGTACACCGTCCCAAACTCCGCAATGCGCAAGGGAAGATCCCGGTAAGATCTCGGTTTGTGCCCATAAATTTCACAGTGATGGGGGCAGTTCATCGGCTTCAGAAGAAACTCCTCTCCTTCGCGCGGCGTCGCAATGGGCTGAAAAGAATCCTGGCCGTATTTCTCCCAATGGCCGCTGGTCATGTATAATGCCTTATGTCCAATATGCGGAGTAATAACCGGCGTGTACCCGCGCTTGATCTGTTCTGCTTTCAAAAAATCTTCGAGGCGCTGTCGCAAAGCGGTCCCCTTGGGCAACCAGATCGGCAGACCGGAACCCACTTTCTCCGAAAACATGAAGAGTTCGAGTTCCTGTCCCAGTTTGCGGTGATCGCGCTTCTTTGCTTCTTCCAGAAGCTGCAGATATTCTTCCAGTTCCTTTGCCTTCGGAAAGGTGATTCCGTAAATTCTCGTGAGCTGTTTTCTCTTTTCATCCCCTCTCCAGTAGGCCCCTGCCAGACTGGTCAGTTTTACGGCTTTGATGAACCCTGTATGGGGAATGTGAGGCCCTTTGCAAAGATCTGTAAACTGGCCCTGATGGTAAAAAGTGATCTGTCCGTCCTGTAATTCAGAAATCAATTCAAGTTTGTACTCGTCACCCTTTTCCGTAAAATATGAAATCGCGTCTGCTTTGGATACTTCCTGGCGAACATAGGGATGGTTGAGCTTTGCTAGCTCCATGATTTTCTTTTCAATGGCCAGCAGATCTGCAGGAGTCAAATGAATATCGCCGGTATCCACATCATAATAAAATCCATTGTCGATAGGTGGCCCGATTCCGAATTTCACTCCAGGGAATAAACCTTCCAGGGCTTCCGCCATCAAATGTGCAGAGCTGTGCCAGAATGTGGACTTCCCTTCTTTGTCATTCCACGTGAGCAATTGAAGGCTTCCATCCGATTCAATCGGACGTGTGGCATCTACCACCTGGTCATTGACTTTGGCGGAAAGAACGTTGCGCGCTAAGCCCTCACTGATAGACTGTGCAATCTGCAATGCCGTCACGCCTTTCGGGTATTCCTGCACCCTTCCATCGGGAAAACGGATCTGAATCATTGTCATGGCCGCAAAGCTAAATGATTTTTAATAAACACATATTAGCATAAATTAATATATGTTTTTGCATAAAATCGAATGTTTATTCTACCTCGAAACTGATTTTTAAGGTCACCCGGAATTCTTTAATCTTCGCTCCGTCCACTTTAACGGACTGGTCCTGAACCCAGGCAGATCGGATATTTTTCAATGTTTTTGCTGCCTTTGCAATTCCTGTGGCAGCCGCATCTTCCCAGGATTTTTTTGAGGAGGCCATTACCTCGATCACTTTTAATACCGCCATGTCCAAAATTTTTAAAATGAATAATTCTGTGTAATCACTTCAATAGTAACTGCATTAACTGTTATTTAGTTTCGAAATGCAGAAAGGGGCCTTACTCCTTGCCCTGAAAATTGCTTGCGCTCCGCTATTATCCCTTGCTGCCCTTTAATTTGCTCAGAGCTTCCTGCGCTTCTTTGAATTCGGAATTGAGTTGAATTGCATTTTCAAGATCGGCTCTGGCCTTGTCCTTTTGTCCGAGTTTCAGATAACAACGCGCCCTTTGGTAATAGGTGCTGGGCTCAGTTGGCTCAATCTGCGCGGATATGTCAAAATGGTTCAAAGCCAATTCCACGGAGTCTTCTTCAAAATACAAAACGCCGAGATTGTAAAATGCGGGTTCATAGGATGGAAAGCGGATACAAATTGTTTTGTATAAATTCTTTGCCTCCGCACGATTTCCAAAAAGTTGCAACCCAAATGCTTTTTTATGGTATAGCTCCGCATCCGTGGTATCCAATCGAATGGCATTATCCAGATAATTGATTGCGCGGGGATTCCGCATTTCCAAAAGTACATCGCCCAGCTGAACCCATGCCTTGCGCATTTCAGGATTGATGTCCACTGCCTTCTGATAAGAGTTTATTGCCCGGCCTGTATCTTTCATTTCATAAAATACATGCCCTGCCAGATAATAGCCTTCTGCATTCTGCGGATCGCGCATAAATACCTGGTCAAGTGTCGTTAGAGCTTGCAGATATTGCTTCAAAATAAGTTTGATCTCTGCCGCCTTAAGTATGGTTGGAATGTGATTCGGAAAATGACTCAGGGCCCTGTCCATGGTGCCGTTGGCAAGGCGGGACTGCGCACTCATCAGATACGCATCGGCAAGATAATGGTAATACAAAGGCTTCTTAATGGAATCAATATCCAATGCCTGACTGAAATCAATGATCGCAGAATCGTAGGATTCTGTTTGCATGAGATACAATCCACGCTCTTTGTAAAGTGAGTCGTTCTTTGGATCTGCAGCGATAGCCTGATTCAATGTATGTAAGGTCTGGTCCACAAATGGCGCGACCTGATCTTGTGGCGGCTGTCCTTTTTTGCAGGCAAGAATTGCAAAGATCCCAGTGAACAAAATGAATGTTTTCATGCCTTTCATTTTACTTTCCTGCAGTTTTATTTATGATAATAAATGACTTCAATAAGATTACAATTTGACCGACACGGTTTGACCCGCCTTTCTGCTTTTTTCCGCAGCAAATCCCATGATATGGCTTTCAATACTAGCGTCAATTGTTGAAGTCAGCAAGGAGGCATCCTGTTGAGCAACTGCCTGTACCCAGTTTTTCATCAGGCGTTCATCTCCTCCTCCATGTCCATGTTTTGAATAAAACCCTTCATCAAACGATTGGGAGTCCCATGTGGTGGATTTCCCGCTGCGGAAATCCGTGTGTACGAATTTCTCCATGTCGCCCTGAATGTCGCCCATGCTTCCCATGACGCGCGTGCGTCGTCCATGATACGAGGTAAATGCTTCCATATTGAAACTGGCGGTGATTCCCTTTGCAAACTGCAGGCTCATCACATAGTGGTCACACTGGTCATTGTCCATGCGATAGACGCAACGGCCATAATTCGTTGTCTTCAGATAATTCATGATCGCATCAGGGTGCAACTCCTTCTTCTCCGGCAAATCAAAAACATAGGTATAGGTCCTTTCACGGAGATAGATTTTTAAAGCCGAATAGGGACATTCCGATTCGATGCTGCATCCTTCATGACATCTTGCTGTGCTCCCCTGCGGGGCATTTTCTTTGCGAAACCAGTTCAGGTCCCCAAAAGCAGACACTCTAAGGCATCGCTCATCGACAAGCCAACGCATGATATCCAGATCATGACACGATTTGGCGAGAATGATCGGGGTGGTTTGCTTGCTGTTATGCCAGTTGCCGCGAACAAAACTGTGTGCCATATGTACATGCTGGATAGGTTCAAAATGCTGAATACTCACAAGTTCACCTACGGCACCGTTGCGTATCAATTCGCGAAGTTTAATGAAATAGGGTGCATACCGCAGCACATGGCAAAGGGCAACTATTTTTCCTGTTTTTTTTGTTTTGGCAAGGATGTCCCTGCATTCTTTCTCGGTCTGCGCCATGGGCTTTTCCAGCAAAACATCGTATCCCATGTCCAATGCCTGCATACAGGCTCCGTAATGCAAATCATCCGGCATCGTTATAATAATGGCATCGGCAAATTTGGGTCGTTGGAATACATGTTCCCAGGTCACAAAACGCTTGTCCTTGTCAATAGAATGCTTTATTGCATAACGTTCGTTTCGCAAGGGGATGGGTTCTGCAACACCGACAATGCGAACTTCTTCCGGGTGAGCCGCAGCATAATTTCCATACACATTTCCCCTCGCACCTGCGCCCAGAGTAATGGCTGTTATAGGTCTTTCAAGTGTTTTATAACGCGGATCCGGCACTTCGCCAAGAAGAACCGGCAGTTCGGGTAGGTAAAATGTGGTGGCCCCGGCTGCGAATCCCAGGGTTTTCAAGGCGTCCCGGCGTGTATAGCTTTTTGACATATCCCTTTATTCAAATTGGCAATGTGGATCTATAAGCGGAAAAATAAGCCGAAAGGATGATGTTTCCTAATAGCCTGGGCATTTCAATATTTTAGGAAATTTGAATTCCCGGTTTTATTCAAATAAGCTGTAACATGCTGTGAATGTCTGATTCTTCACTATACAGAACTTCATTTCAGGGACCCGGAGCGCGAACGCCCTGTCGGGCAACAAGCTTCCAGCGCTTGCCTTCGCGAACCCAACATTGGAGGATGTGCAAGGGAAGTGCAAACTCTTTGTCATTCATCTTACCACGAATAAATGCCTGGTATCTGGCAATGGCAGTCTCATCGTATATCTGCACGTGCAGGCTGTCCATAAAAATGGTCTCATATCGCAGAAATCCCGTGCGATTATTGCGCATCAGCTCTGCTTTGTTTTCCGTCCAGGCATTGGAATGCCCGTAAACCAATCCATCCCGGAGGAGGTCTTCAAGCATTGCGGAATCTTTGTGGATTAATGCATCGTGAAGTTGCTGAATGCACTGCCGGATCTGAATTTCGGATTTGGAATTTTGGCCTTGCAAAGAAAGAAAAAGCAAGCCTGTGAAAGCAGCACACAAGAGAAGAGTTAAACGTAGATTCATACGGAAAGAGTCGAAGTGTTTCGTTGACCAAAATTAAGAGCTTTCACAATTTGTCCTTTTACTTTAGGGCTGCTTTATTCAAATTAAACTAATAGGGCTTTTTTTGAATGTACTTTTTGCGGGAAGAAGCCCCTTTGCATTTTATGAATACTACGCTCAGCAGGTTTTAAGAGGATAAAAATTTGATTGAATGGGACATGGCGAATAGGCTGTATGACCACTTTGTTGCAGTAAAAATGAGCGCATCTGATACGGATTTTGATTTACAATTTTTGTTTCGATCTTTGTAAAAATTCATAATAATGCTTCGGTTTCTGTTTTGCATTTCTTTACTGGCACTTTTCATCTCCAACAGCTCTCTTTTTGCACAAGGATGTAGCGACGCCGGAATCTGCACGCTGGATGGCATCGGCCCCGCCGTCAAAGAGGGCGACCGCCCTTCTAAAAATGAATTAAAATTCGGACTCTCCCTGGGTGCAGCAGATGAGAATGTTCAAGCTTTTACGGGCATCCTGGATTATCAGCGAAGCTTTGATGACAGCTGGTCCGCCAACATTAAAATCGGAGCCGCAAACCATAAAAGCAAAGAGGTCTCTGTCAGTGGTCTTTCGGATGCACTTTTTAGTTTACAGTATGCCATCAACTCCAGCTTCCGTCTTATGGCAGGTGTCAAATTACCCCTCAACCGTGCAAATGAAAAGAACAACGGCACCGCTCTACCCATGGTTTACCAAACAAGCCTGGGTACAACGGATATGCTCCTGGGTGTCAGCTATCAATTATCCCGCCTTCAACTTTCGCTGGCCTATCAACAGGCATTGGACCAAAATGAAAACAGCTATTACGGAAGTATCAATGTTCCGCCTGCACCTGACGAATACCGCTACAAAAGAAAAGCAGACCTGGTCATAAGGCTGAGCTACCCATTCAATCTTAAAAATCAATGGACCCTGGTCCCCGGGATTTTACCCATTTACCATCTGGATAATGACGAATACACGATCGCCGGCCAGGCTAACAGTATTTCCATTCAGGGTTCCGAAGGTCTGACTTTAAATGCAACTTTATTGCTCAGCTATGCCATCAATAAGAAAAGTGACATCCAACTTCTGGCAGGTGCGCCCTTGATTGTAAGGGACGAACGACCCGACGGGCTTACGAGGAGCATGGTTGCAGGACTGCAATATGCCTACCATTTTTAATGCATTTCCAGGCGGAAATCAAAAAGTAAAATATCCTTGAAACTGTAAGGCTTAGAGTTCTGAGCCCTGTTCCCCTTTGATAATCATACGGAAGCCATTGCCGTGAATGTTCACGATCTCAATGTTCTCATCTTTGGACAAATATTTGCGCAGTTTTGTCACAAACACGTCCATGCTGCGTGCCGTAAAATAATTGTCCTCACCCCAAATTTTCGTCAAAGCCTCGGAACGGGGCAATATGGCATTGCGATGTTGAGAAAACATTTTTAATAATAAGGCTTCCTTGGGGGATAATTTGATTTTTTCGGTGATTTCCGTTCCGTCTTTGAGATACAGGATTCTCAAAGGCACATTGAAATAGTATTTACCAATGGTGTACTCAACATTGTCATCCTCGGGATCGGATTTCTTTTGTGCGCGTTTTAAGATGGCCTGAACCCTGTACAGCAGTTCTTCGGAATTGAATGGTTTGGTGACATAATCGTCTGCACCAATCCGGAATCCTTCCAAAACATCCTCCTTAAGGGTCTTGGCAGTAAGAAAAATGATGGGAATTTCTGCATTCTTCGAACGAATATCCTTTGCAAGGGTGAATCCATCCTTTCGGGGCATCATGACGTCCAAAATGCACAAATCGTAAGTACTGTTGCGGTACTTTTCGAATCCTTCAATACCATCAATGGCAAGATCCACTTCGTAGCCATGCATCTCAAGATAAGATCTGAGAACATCGCCAAAATTGCGATCATCTTCCACCAACAGGATCCTGGTGGCCTCCTGTGGTTGCGTACTACTACTACCCATAATTGTCCTATTAAAGGTAATAACGATTGAAATGTTAATTTGTAATGAAAAATCTTTCAGAAAAATTTAACGAGAATTTCAAATTTACAACATGCTGTAAATGTGTATTTTATAAAATACTATTCTGCCTTAATGGGAAAGGTTAAAATAAAACAACTGCCTTTTCCGGGTTCACTTTCCACATCAACTTTGCCGTTGTGGGCAATCGTCATTGCTTTTACATAGCTCAAGCCAAGGCCAAATCCTTTCACATCATGGAGATTTCCGGTGGGAACCCGGTAGAATTTTTCAAAAACGAGCTTCTGTGCTTCTCTGGTGAGGCCGATCCCCTTATCGCACACACTGACTTCGATCAGTCGCCCTTTGTTCTTCGTGCGGACAGTGATATCCGGATTTTCGGGACTGTATTTATTGGCATTGTCCAGCAGGTTGTAAATGATATTGGTGAGGTGCACCGGATCCCCCATGACTTCCTGATTCAGTGCGGCGAGGTCTACCCGGATCTGTCCATTCCGCTGCTGGACCTGGAGATTTATGTTCTCCACAGCCTGGCTGATAATTTCGTGAATGTTGAGGGGCTTTAGATTCAATTTAAAATCGTGCTTGTCCAATAGAGCCATTTGAAGAACTTTCTCCACCTGACTCAGCATGCGTCGGTTTTCTTGTTTTATGATATCTGCAAATCTTCTGATTTTGTCGGGAGCGTTAATAATTGTGGGGCTTAAAATAGAATCCGAAGCCAGGGAAATCGTGGCTATAGGTGTCTTGAATTCATGCGTCATGTTGTTCACAAAATCATTCTTGATGTCGGAGAGTTTCTTTTGACGGAAGACTACAAAAATGACATAGGAAAAACAAAAAACGATCAACAAAATGAGGGTAAGCCCCAAAACCAATAGAGGCCATACCGATCGCCACAGCCATGTGGTTTTACTTGGAAAAAAGAGCTGAAGGCTGCCGGGGCTTCCCGTAATTCCGGTAAACAGCTCCACTTCGTATTCTGAATTTTTAAGTTGCTTCTCCAACTTGATGCCCGGATCAGAGGCTTTGGTGTTATTGCCAATGTCGGCCTGGAAAAATCCATTGACAATGATCATGCGCTTCCGGAAATTGTCGAATACGCCAAAAGAATAGTCGAGGTCGAGGTCCATCTCTTTGAATTCCTGCGTGAGAATTCGGCGCAGAAAAGCAGGATCGATGCGTTTCTCCAAAGGAAATTTCTGAAGTCTCATTTCCCGGTCGATGAGCTCAATCTGTTTCTGTGCTTCATTCCACTCGCCAAATAAAAATTCATTCGACAAGACCGCCGTCGGATCATGTTTTTCAAGCCGTGCAGCTACCCGGTGCAAGGCGGCGATGATCGCTTCATTGAATTGGGCCTCTTTCATCCGGAGGGACCAATTGATCCAATACCCCTGAACCACCGCAGTCCCCACCAGAGCCAACGCCATCAAACCAATAATAAACAGGATTACCCTTTTACTCATTCATCAAAATAAACCCAAAAGTCAATAAAAAGATTGAATGCATGCGCTCCTTTAACCGGCTTTTAACCCCGGGCCGGCACCATGAAACCGCAAATTGCGAAATACGGCGGAATTGAAAAATTAAAAGCTTGTAATACAGTAATTTAACAATTAAATATTTCAGTCATTTAAAATTGCTTAAAATTTTTTTAGAAAATATTTGGAATGATTCTTATAAATATGTTTTATTTGCAACAGCTATCAGGACAACTTTTTCAAAGTATACTTGTTGGCTGTACCAAATCCTTCGATATAAAGTTTTTAGGGTGTTCTCATAGTGTTATTTAAAGGATCGGCCCTCCCGGGTCGATCTTTTTTTATTGCCTTCTGAAAAGACTTTTTTCACAGCCAATTCGTTTTTTCTTCATGCTTCGCATTTTTATCCTCAGCACTCTTCCCTTGTTCAGCTTTGCCCAATCAAAACTTGCAATTGGCAACTGGGCCAGCCACCTGCCTTTCAATGCAGGAAAACAAATTGCGGAAGGCCCATCCAATGTGTACTATTCTACAGATCACGGCATCCTGAAAGTCAATAAATCGGATTACAGCTTTCAACGCATCACGCGTACGGAAGGCCTGTCCGGCTCTGAAATTAATGCCATATTTTACCACGCGGCAAGTAAACAACTCGTGATCGCCTACCTCAATGGGATCATCGACTTATACGGTGAGAACGGGGTTTATACCCTGGTGGATATTTTCAATTTCAATAACATCCCCATCGATAAAGTCATCAACAGCATCCGTCAACTGGACGATGAGAATGTATTGATTTGCACCAACTATGGTTTGTCCCTGCTGAATGTCGTTTCGCGAAATTTTAAGTTTACCCTGTTTACGCCAAACCTGAAAGTATTTGATTGTATCAGACAAGGCAATTTCTATTATATGGCAACCGAAAGAGGTGCATACCGCTTTGAGGATAATGGAATCAACATTATTCAGAATTTTGCTTCCTGGCAAAGTCTGAACAACACAAACGGTTTGCCTTCGGCTTCGCTTTACCATTCCGTTGTGTCATTTGACAACGATATTTATTTCTCGACCGTCTCGGAAATATTCCGGGGTGATGGCATGCAGTTTAGTTCTTTTTATAAGGACCTGAATTATGAAATCAAATTTGTTAAAGCAGGAGCTGCGCATCTGTTCGCAGGTCTGAACTGTCAGCTTTCCTGCAAAGACCGCCTCATTTCATTTGACGAAAATGGGGGTATTCAATATGCTGCAGATGGTTGCGCAGATGACATTTTGGATGTGCAGGAATCCTCTGATGGCAAAATCTGGTATGCCGATCAGCGCTGGAGTTTCCGGTTTTCACAAGGTATCGGACAATCTTGCGATGCGATTTGGGTGAGCGGACCTATTTCAAACCGTGCCTTTGAAATCGCGACTCTGGACGATGCCGTTTATGTTGCAGGGGGTGGCGTAGATGCTACCTTCACACCCAACTACAACGGTGAAGGCATAGCAAAATATAAGGAGGGTGTTTGGTCGGCTATCAATTCCGGCACGGTGCCGGATCTCGCTCCATACAACATCACGGATGTCATGCGGATTGCCCAGTCTCCAAATAAGAACAAAATCTTTTTTGCCAGCGCAGGAAAAGGTTTGATTGAATACGACCGGGCTCTCGACCGTTACAAAGTCTACAACAAAACAAATTCTCCTCTGCAGGGCACTGTCGGTGATTCGGCTAACGTACGTTTGTCAGGCCTGGCCTTTGACAGGAAAAACACACTTTGGATAACGAATTACCTTGCACCTGCGGGATTGGTTTCCTTATCGGAAAGCGGTGAATGGAAAAATTATATCTTCCCAAACAATGCCAATTTGTTTTCAGAAATAAAAATAGACCAGAACGGTTACAAATGGATCGTCAGCAGGTTGAGCGGTGGTGTCATGGTCTTTGATGAGGGCGATCCGGCTAATCCTTCCGATGACCGGCGCATTCAACTTACAAGTTCAAACACGGAGATGACGTCCAACGATGTGCGCACTGTAGAGGTGGATCTGGATGGAGATGTGTGGGTCGGCACTGCGGAGGGCCCCGTGGTCTTTGAATGCGGATCGGCTATCTTCTCCGGAACATGCAAAGGAAGCCGCAGAAAAGTGGATCAGGATGGCATCATCTACTATTTGCTCTCATCAGAAGTAATCACTTCCATCGCAGTAGATGGCGCCAACCGCAAATGGTTTGGTACAAGCAACAACGGCATTTATGTACAGTCACCAACTGGGGAGTTTCAGATTTACAATTTCAATACCTCAAACAGTCCTTTACTGGACAACAATATTATCGATATCGCTGTAGATCCAAAAACCGGCGAGGCATGGATTGCCACTGCAAGTGGGGTTCAGGTCTTCCGGTCCGATGCGACTCTTGCCAAAGACGTATTCACCGGTTCTGCACGGGTCTTTCCAAATCCGGTTGGATCTGATTACGACGGTCCCATTGCCATAAGCGGCCTCGCTCGCGACGCCCGTATTAAAATTACAGACCTCAGCGGGCGATTGGTTTATGAGTCTTTCAGCAATGGTGGCGAAGCGATATGGAATGGCCGCGACTATCTTGGACGAAAGGTCGTCTCCGGAGTGTATCTGGTCTTTGCAAATACAACACAGGATTTTGAAACGGCTGAAGGACTGGTAACGAAAATCGTCATCACCAGATAAACAGGATCACGGCGGACCTTGATTTCATAAACCACAGCGGATTAATTCCATTTCCTTCTGTCTGCTCCATTGCGCAATGTCTGCAGGCACCAGCCTGTGGTGCTACACAAAATGAAGTCCTTTCTTTGCTCGCCTTCTGCAACTTCGTAGAGCTATTATTTTTTCCGCTAATATGCCTTTGCATGGCGCTGAAGAGTCCGTCCATCAGGATTCAGCGGCCAGGCTTTCCAGTAATCCCATGGCTTGTGAGAAGTCGCTCACTTTCTCATGGATCAGGATAAGCTGCGTGTTGCTTTGCTTAAGTGTAAATCCGGAGTGGTGCTTACTAACGTTTGTTAATATCTTGTTGAACAGGCCGGTTTCGTAAAAGGCCGATCCGGGGTTCGATATAAAATAGCATTGTAGCTTTTTCTTCTTCAAAATGATGCGCTCCATCCCCAGGCGCTTACCGGTCCAGCGAAGGCGCAAACCATTAAACAACTCCTCAACCTGATTCGGGACATCACCAAACCGGTCTTTGAGTTGCTTTCTGAAGTCCTCTATGCCCTTTTCATCTTCTACCTTGTCCAAAGCCTGATAGAGCCGGAGGCGTTCCTGGATATTCGTGACGTAGGCATCCGGTATCAGCATTTCAATATCACTGTCGATGTTGACGTCGCGCACATAGGTCTTATCTTCTTTGTTCTCTTCTTCAAAGAGATCTCTGAAATCACTTTCTTTCAACTCATAAACAGCTTCTTCAAGGATCCGCTGATACGCTTCATAGCCAATATCCGCGATGAATCCGCTTTGTTCTCCTCCCAATAAATTTCCGGCACCCCGGATATCAAGATCGCGCATCGCCACATTAAATCCACTTCCAAGATCTGAAAACTCCTCAATGGTTTTCAGTCTCTTCCGCGCTTCCATCGCGAGTACGGAGGAAGGAGGCGCAAACAAATAGCAATAGGCTTTGCGGTTCGAACGCCCCACACGGCCGCGCAGCTGATGCAAATCACTCAGTCCGAATTGATGCGCGTTGTTGATGATAATGGTATTTGCATTGGGGATATCCAATCCGGTTTCAATAATGTTGGTGCAAACGAGTACGTCAAATTTATGGTCGATGAAATCGATGAGCACGCCTTCCAGTTTTTCCGCTTCCATCTGTCCGTGCGCCATGGCTATATCGACATCGGGACATAACTTTTGGAGCATGGCCACCACATCCGCAAGGCTTTTTACTTTATTGTGCACAAAAAATACCTGGCCTCCGCGATAGACTTCATGCATGATCGCTTCGCGTATGAGCTCGTCGTTGAATACCCTGCGTTCGGTATGAATGGGTTGACGGTTGGGAGGCGGCGTTTGAATGACGCTGAGGTCCCGCGCAGCCATCAACGAAAACTGCAGGGTCCTTGGAATAGGTGTTGCGGTTAAGGTTAAGGTATCTACATTATGCCTGAGTTGCCTTAATTTTTCTTTCGACGCAACTCCAAACTTTTGTTCCTCATCGATAATCAGCAAGCCCAGGTCTTTAAATTTAATTTTTGAATTGAGAAGGCTGATCGTACCAATCACAATATCTATCTTGCCATCATTGAGCTGCTTTATAATCTGCGTTTTTTCCTTTGTGGTCCGGAAACGGCTGATGTAATCCACGTCCACGGGAAATTCTTTAAGCCGGTCTTTAAGGGTCCTGAAATGTTGTAATGCCAATATGGTGGTAGGCACCAGAATCGCCACCTGCTTTCCGTCCTGTACGGCCTTAAATGCGGCACGGATCGCAACTTCGGTTTTTCCGAAACCCACATCGCCGCAAATAAGCCGATCCATGGGATGCGGCTTTTCCATATCTGCTTTCACATCCTGGGTTGCCTTGTACTGGTCCGGTGTATCTTCATACATAAAGGAGGCCTCCAATTCTGCCTGCAGATAATTGTCAGGATGAAATGCAAATCCTTTTGAATTCTTGCGCAATGCGTAAAGCTTGATGAGCTCCTTGGCAATGTCCTTGACTTTCTGCTTGGTCTTCTGCTTAAGCAACTTCCATTGCTCCGATCCCAGTTTATTGAGTCCCGGAGTTGTCCCTTCCTGCCCTACATATTTTGAAATCTTGTGAAGGGAATGAATACTTACGTAAAGGATATCATCATTCCTGTATATCAGGCGAACGGCTTCCTGGAGCTGACCATTGATGTTGATCTTTTCGAGCCCTGCAAACCGGCCAATCCCGTAATCCATGTGGGTCACGTAATCTCCCGGTTGCAACTCGCCTAACATGCGTATGCTCAAAGCTTGCTCACGGGTATAGGATTGCCGCGCTCTGTGCCCGTGAAACCTTGAAAAAATTTGGTGGTCCGTGTAACATGCAATTCGCATGTCGTGATCAATAAATCCTTCGCGAATGGACCGCACTTCCGGAAAATACACAATATCTGCTTTGAGATCCTGGAAGATGTTGTGGAAACGCTCCACTTGTGCGGAAGAGGCCGTACATATAAAACAGGAATACTGCTTTTCATTAAGCTGATGTATGTTTTCAATCAGCAAATTGAAGTTCTTGTTGAAGCTGGGCTGCGGCTCACTTCTGAGTTCCATAAACGCCGGCTTATCAGAAAGCTGAGGCCTGGTATGAAAAAATATCAACCGGTGTTTTTCTATCGACTCGAGAAATTGCGCTCCTGAAATATATTCCCTGTGGCGAATCATGGGTATCATGCGCTCTTCCTCATAGTGAACCATTTTTTCAGCCCACCTTTCCGCTTCTTCAAAACAGGCATTTAGCGCATCTACACAGGCATGAAGATCCTTCACCCAAATGACAGCATGCGCATCGAGCAGTTCGATAAAATTGCTTTTAATTCCTTCGCCAAAACCGGTTTGAAAATTTGGAATGATGGCAAGACGACTCAGATTTTTTACAGACAGCTGCGTCTGGGTATCAAAGCTGCGAATGCTTTCGACCTTCTCATCGTCCAACTCTATGCGATACGGTTGATCAGAGGTGAAAGAAAACAAATCCAGAATCCCTCCCCGCAATGAAAATTGCCCGGGCTCATACACAAAATCCGTTCGCTGAAATCCAAATTCATTCAGCTTCTGCAACAAGTCGTCGAGATCCAGACGTTCATTGACTGCGAGATCAATGCGGGAAGCGGCAATAGTTGACGGCGAAACGCTTTTCTCGAAAATCGCTTCCGGATAACTCACAAGGATGTGGCCCTGGTGATGGTTAAATGCATTCAATGCATCGACGCGTTGCTGTACCTGAAAGGGATCTGCTTCTTCAAAATTCCGGGGCCTTCGAAAAGAATCCGGAAACAGGCTCATGCGCGCAGAACCGGCCCATTGCTCAAGGTCATCGGCCATATAAGCCGCCTCTTCTTTATCGGTGCAGAGGACCAAAACGGGCCTTGGTTTTTCTAAAAAGCTCGATAAAATCAAATAGCTGTCCCTGGATCCACTAAGACCCCCTATGAAAATCCGTCTTTGTCCTTCCTGATCCAGAAGCCGATTGAGTTCAGCAGCCTTCGGATCGCGGGCCAGAAAATCTGCTACCCGCTTGATTTCGTGCTCCACATGGCAAATGTAAGAAAGCAACGCTCAAAAGGCTGTTAAGAGGATGAAAATGACTCTGGCTTCGTTGGCTTTTGAAAACCAATGCGCTCCCTTCAAGACGCTGCGGTCCGGTTCACGAAAACAGGAAGATGCCGCATATCAAATCACCTTCACTGCCTCCAAAGTTGTATGTTTGCCCCTATGGCCCCGGAGCGATTGTACCCTTCAAAAATTCTACTCGCCGGTGAATATACCGTCCTTCGAGGTGGCAGCGGATTCGCAATACCCTGGCCGCGATACGCGGCAAAATGGGAACAAATTCCAGACAGGGGATATCCACTAGCGGAGGATTTTATTCACTACATTTCACAAAATGCAGAACTTGCTTCCTCGTTAGACCTGTCCGCTTTAAAAATAGATGCTGGAAAAGGCTGGCAGGTTTCTACAAACATTCCTTTCGGTTATGGTCTGGGAAGCTCGGGAAGTTTTTGTGCCGCCATTTTTGACCGGTTCAAAATACAGGAACAACTGTCCGTTGAACACACCCACTCCCTCTTAAAATCACTTGAATCCTATTACCATGGTAACAGCTCCGGTCTGGATCCGATGGTCTCCTATTACGCGCGCCCTGTAGTGATTCAAAACAATGTCTGCAGGCTCACGGATCCATTGAGTCCTGAATTATTGTGTGAAAAAAATGTGGCGCTGATCGACAGCGGAGCACAAAGAAATACCCAGGAGTTGGTCAGGCGCTTTAAGGAAAAATGCCTGGAGACCGGATTTGCCCAAAAAATCGACGAACTGTCCCTAACGAACGATCGTTTGTTCGAAACTTTGCTTCAGGGGCGTTTCGAAAGTATCAAAACGCATTGGAGAGAAATCAGTATCCTCAGCCGGAGTTTATTTCAGGAAATGATCCCCGAAAAGATCAGGGCTTTTTGGGACGAAGGCCTTACTTCTGAAAGTTTCTATTGTAAACTTTGCGGCGCCGGCGGTGGAGGTCTTTTTTTAGTGTACTACTCTGATCCGGCAATTTTGCTGAAAAGACTTCAAAGACATGATCTTCGTCTCTTTGATTATCTGTAATCAAAATCAAATCAGATTCGATACCATCTGATGATGTTTGTCAGTGTTTTTCATTAAGGTAATTCATGAAGAGAAGAAGATCAGGCTGATCAAGCACATGATCGATGAACTGCTCGCGTTGAAGCCAGCTCCCATTAATACCGGCCCTTAAGCTGATAGGCCCCGGATACCCGTACTGTAAAGCATTTAAAGCAGTTTGTGCTGCCTTAAAATTTGAATAGAGACCGTAATAATAGCTATAAGGCCCCGTTTGAATTTCGCGTTCTCCCCATAAAAGTTCCTGTCCCCCGGGTTCCATATTTTTTGGCAACAGTCCCGGAAATTCACCAAGAAAAATGCTGTAGTATAGGGATTGGGTTTTCGTATAGAAGTTTTCTACAGGTACTGAGATCAGAAAATCCGGAATCGCAACACCCGAATATTGAATGCGAAGGCCGGGTAGCTGATCCAAGTTGAATTTGAATTCGACCCGCTTGTTATAATGATCGGACTGGGCGGGTTTCAGACCATTGATTTGCGTTTTTGCCAGTGGAAATGCGCTACCTAAGCCTACGCAATGCATCCGCATTCCATCCACATTCCGTTCAATCAAATAATCCCGAATCCGCTCTGCTTTCTTAATGGAATAATACAAATTCACAGTTGGCTTGCTCTCCTCAAAGGAATATCCGGCAATTTCCAATTTTAAGGAAGAATTTGATAAAAGCAACTTTGCAATTTGATCGAGTACTTTTTGATTGGACGCCGCCTGCATGTTTTCATCTTCATTGTAAAAAACGGGCTCTACTGTAAAACTCCTGGAATTGGATACCTGGTTTTCGGCAGCTGTCGTCCTTTCCTGTACTTCTGACTTTGATGCCTGGCTTGGATAATCCAGTAATAAGCTCAGCGGGCTTCCTCCGGCGTCTTCGCTTTGTTCATACAGCTCTTCTTTAAAATAGACCAGATAAATATCTCTCTTTCCAAAATTGTCATATTTCCTGTCTGAAGTCAAAACTCCCGAATAACCATCGTTCGTTAGTTTAAAATCTGTATCATCGGCCGGAGAATTTACAGGCAAACCTAAGTTATAGGGTTCTGTCCATTTTGCAGCTTCGACTTGAAAACGGCTGACGTAAATGTCAAATCCCCCCATGGAATTCAATCTGTCTGAAGAAAAATAAAGCGTGCGGCCATCCTTGGCAAGAAAGGGATAATCCTCATTAAAATTACTGTTGACACCCGGACCCAGATTTATAGGTTCAGACCATTTCCCATTTCGGAATATTGAAAAATACAGATCATAGGCTCCATAACCTCCCAGTCTTTTACTTGAAAAAATAAGGACTGTATCCTGAAACAGACTCAATGCGTGATCTCCGATTTCCGGAATGACGGGACTGGTAAATGATTGATAGTGCAGGCGCGGCTGATCTTCCAATAGAGTATCTGCAAAGATTTTTGCCGGAGTTTTGCCGGAACTTCGTTGGAATAAAAGGACCCTACCCTCGTTTGCAAAATCCAGAACCTGCTCATTCAAACTGCTGTTGATTTCTGAGGTAAATCTTTTAGGTGCAAGCCATTTACCTCCATTCTGTACACTGTAAAAAAGGTCCTTGTCGTCTTCTGATTGCTTCCTTCGGTCTTGTTCCGTGAAGACATTATTCTCCCGGCGGTCGGAACTAAAATAGATCTTATTACTGGATTGAAACCCTGGACAAGCTGCGAACTCATCAGCGGAACTGTTGATATCCGGACCAAAGGACTCCACCAATGCTGCAGATTCGCGTCTCTGATATTTGAGTCCGTAGCTGCAGCGGATGAGCTCATTTCTGATGAAAGCGGCCCGGGGCTCATCCTGACTGATTTTTTTCAAATATTGTTTGTAATACACCAAGGCCTTTCGGAAGTTCTTATTCTGGTGATAACATCTTGCAAGTTGCCATTTCAACTCATTATTGTATTCCGGATTTGCATGCGCTATCTGCTCAAAACATCGGATAGCCCGTTCAATCTGATTGGCCGTATAATGGCAAAGTCCGGCTTCAAATAAAATCTTATTGTTTGCTTCTATGCAGGGCCAGCTTGCATGGTAGAGTTCACTGGCTTGTTGGTATCGCTTGTTTCGCGATTCAACCTGTGCTACTTTGAGTTGCTTCCTGCATTCCTGTGCAGGCAGTTCAACTAAAAAAAGTGCCTGAATCAGGAACAATGAAAGACAGAAGAGAAGAGCTGGATTCGCTTTTCTTATCATCAAATCGTCTGCTTGGCATCAAATTGTTCGAGATAATCTCCAATGCGTTTTAAAAATGATCCGCCCAATGCTCCATCCACAACGCGGTGATCATAGGACAAGGACAAAAACATCATATGACGGATACCTATCAGATCGCCGTCCTTTGTTTCAATTACTGCAGGTTTTTTCTTGATTGAACCTGTAGCAAGTATGGCAACCTGGGGTTGGTTGATGATGGGAGTCCCCATGATATTGCCAAAGGTACCTACGTTGGTAATGGTAAATGTTCCTTCCTGGATTTCTTCAGGCTTCAGTTTATTGTTGCGCGCCCGTTCTGCGAGGTCGTTTACGGCATAACTCAGGCCGGGGAGATTCAGACGATCGGCATTTTTGATGACAGGTACAATAAGGTTGCCGGTTGGAAGAGCTGCCGCCATTCCAATATTGATATCGAGTTTGCGTATGATCTGATTTCCCTGAACTGAAATATTAATCATTGGATAATCTTTGATCGCACGCACCACGGCTTCAATAAAAATGGGCGTGAACGTAATCTTCTGATTATACTTTTTGGCAAAAGCATCTTTGATGCGATCTCTCCACTGTACAATCGGGGTGACATCAATTTCTATAAATGAAGTGACGTGCGGCGAAGTCTGCTTACTCATTACCATATGATCTGCAATGAGCTTCCGCATGCGATCCATTTCGATAATTTCTATGTTGCCGCTTAAAGACACCGGAGATGCAACGGGACTTTCAACCTGACGTGCTGCTGCAGGCTGAACGGCCGGTGCAACAACCTTCTCCTTTGATTCGATAAAGGATAGCACGTCACGCTTGGTAACGCGTCCTTCCGCACCGGTACCTGGAATGAGATCCAGTTGTTCCATACTGAGTCGCTCTTCCTTTGCAATACTGCGCACCAATGGAGAATAAAAGCGGCCATTGGTGGACTTGCTTAAAACGACGGTTTCCTTTAGAGCTTCAGCGGGTTTGGAGGCGGACTGTATGGGTTCCGGTTTGGGACTGGGAATTATGGGCTCTGGTGCGGCCGCCTGCTCTGTCTCAACATAGGCCAAAACACTTCCGATCGGCACGACATCATTTTCTTTAAACAATATCTTCGTCAATACCCCTTTAAACGGTGAAGGTACCTCGCTGTCCACTTTGTCTGTGGCAACTTCCAGCACCGTCTCGTCTTGCTCCACGGTATCCCCTTCCTTCTTTAGCCATTTCAAAATGGTCGCTTCCATGATGCTCTCCCCCATTTTTGGGAGGATCAGTTCGTGTTTTGCCATAGCTCTAAAATTTAGGCAAAAGTAATCATTTTAGAGGGCTTTGCGGACAGCCGGTACCTGCCCCATTGGAGATTGTGCCGGGCTTCATTCCAATTTCAAAAATTTCCAAAATTCGATGAGGGCCATCTGAACTGCTGCCTCGACATTTCGCGTACGGTCCCTGAAAAATTGAAATTTTCTCGCAAAAACATGATGCTCTGTGCCCCAGGCGATCCAAATCAAACCTACCGGAGTTTGAGGGCTTCCACCTCCGGGACCGGCAATACCTGAACTTGCAATCGCATACCTGCTGTCCATGAGCTTGCAACAGCCTTTGACCATTTCCCGTACACAGGATTCACTCACGACCCCTTCATGCTCAATCAGTATTTCCGGAACACCCAGCAATTTTGTTTTGAGATCGTTTTGATAGGCAACCACGCTGCCTCTGAAATAATCCGAAGAGCCCGCAATGCCCGTTAATCTTTGGGAAATCGAACCACCCGTACAACTCTCCGCTGTGGAAAGCCAGGCTCCTTTCTCCCGCAAGATCCTGCCTATGACTTCTTCCAGTCTGTCCGTATCATAGCCAATGATATGCCCTGCCAGCTCCTTATCTATGGCCCGCTTTGCTTTATCAATTTCTTCCTGTAAATGGATAGCATCGGAATGGCTCCCTGTAATCCGGATTCTTACCTGGCCAAGCGCGGGTAAATAGGCCAATTTTAGAAATTCCGGCATTTCCTCCAGCAAAGGCTCTATCCTACCGGCAATTTCCGTTTCACCCAATCCTACGGTACAAATCGTTTTATGCAGATATCCTTTTGGCGTGAACCCGGATTTTAATTTGGGAAGGATCCCCTCGCGCATGATGTATTCCATTTCGAAAGGGACTCCGGGCATACAGGCAATATATTTCCCCTTGTCTTCTATCCACAAACCCAGGGCGGTTCCCATCTGGTTGTCCAGCATTTGACTGCCTTCAGGCACGTAGCATTGACGCAGTTGAATCTCATTCATGGATATGCCTCTTTGGCCAAGATACTTTTTAAGATGGTCTTCTGCTTCAGTGCTAAACACAAGTTTCCTGCCTAAAAATTCAGAAAGCACCTCTTTGGTAATATCATCTTTTGTGGGTCCCAGCCCACCAGTCAGAATCAACACATCCGATGTACGGATCGCTGCTGATAAGGCAGCTTTCATTTCAGAAGCCACATCGGCAACGGTATATTTCCTGCCAACGGTTAATCCCAGCGGGTACAACATTTGTGCAATGTGGGCGGAATTGCTGTCCACCACCTGTCCCATCAGTAGCTCATCGCCAATCACAATCAGTGAAATATCCACAGTCAGTATTTAAAATCGATGAAAAATCCGGTCCACCGTCATGCGCATTCCGGCAAAAAACCAGGGCTTGTATGTCTCCTTGTCGCCCACCCTTTCAGACCTGTAACCCATACCTGCTTCCAGCCAGGCCTGAGCAAACCATTGGTAGCTGATGCGCATTTCAGCCTGCCATACCTGCTGCAGGACCCCTTGAAACAGGCGGTTGTCATAATCTCCCCGTCGTTGAGTATAGTCGAGCAAAATATTCCCACCATATTGGACACCAATACTGTCAAGGCCCTTCTTAAACCAGGCGCATTCTGTGTGAAGCACCCACTTCGGGTGAAATGCATAGCGCATGATAAAACGGGTATCCAAAAAGTTGGCTCCCAAAGGATGGGCCAGCGACTGGTGAAAATTGCTGTAATTCGCAATGCTGTCCCTGAAGGAATACGTGTAGGGTCTGACAAAATTGAGTTCTGCCTTAAGATCCAATCCATCCACACCCAATACCGTGTTATAATTAAAACCCAATTGCGCCCCGTACTTATTGCCCCACCATCCGCTCGCTTTGAAAAATTCTTTTAGTACTAATTCGTCGAGTAAGATTTGTCCGTAAACGGACAGGCGAGAGGAGATCAGATACTTTGATTGCAATCCAAGAAATACATTGTCCGGACTGCCTAACGAGTGTTCGACAAAGCGGTACAGGATCAGCGGATTGAGATACTGAAATTCAAATTGGTTCTCTCTTGCAAAAATGACCGATTCAAACAATCCAACATTCCATCTGTCATTCAGATTTATGCTCAGACAGTGTGCGGCCATATATTTTTTTTGAAAAAGGCGATTGCCCTGATTTCCTGAAGTCTCTGTGCTCAGCTCTGCAAAAAGGTTTTGATAATGAAGCCTCCAGATATTTGTATTGAGACGCAGGTAAAAATAAGGAGCAGCATATTCCGAAAGAAATAAACTGTGTATGCCATAGCCGATGGCATGGCGACCATGCCCCAGACTTACCTCGATGTGCTTTGAAATCCTGGAGGAAAAGGATGCATCGGCCAACAAATAATCATAAGCCCGGCTTAGCTTTAGAATGCGCCCATTGTAACTTTTGTAAAAGCCGGCTCCCGGAACAGCGGCATATAGTTCTTCATAATCATGTACATAGGATGGGGTGGTTTGCTGGGTTTCAATGACCTCGGTTTGAAAAGAAAATTTCTCATCTATTTCCCCACTCAGGCGGATCCCTCTTCTGTTGAGGTACAAATAATCTTCATTGCTTCGTTCAGATCCTCCTTCCAGATGGAGAATCGGATCCAGATACATCCGTAAATGGTCTTTCCGCAGTTGGTAAAAATGCCGTCCGTCGCGATACAGATTTTTGAAAAATCCATGAGTGGCCCCTGCTTTGCTCTCCTCCATATTCTCATCCCATGGACCAACTATTTTTGCCAGTTTAGCTCTTTCACGCAGCGCAGTGCTGTCCTTTCCGGCAATTAGCTGAGTCAGGTTTTCTGAAGTATTCTGCAGATGAAAGGGCCTGAATGCCAAATGATTTGAAAACAAATGAATGTTCGTTAGTTCAAATTTTTCCAGGATGTTCCTCTCGTCCTGCGTTGGAAAGTAATACGAAGGTTGCGCGCTGATAAAATCCTGAAATAGACAGCTCCACAACAAAGTCAAAACAAAAAGACGGAAGACGAATAGGGTTCGTTTTACGCTAAGGCTTTCGTCAAGTTTTTGCCGGAATACTTTGCACTTCCTGCCCTGAGGGAAACCCAATGTGTTTGCTGAATTTGTGTGGTTCAATGTTTTTTTCACCTGTTAACAAAGGTAACATTCTCCCCGAAACATCGGTATGGCTGAATCTGCCGTCATTTTGCACGGGCCGGACTCTGCAGTCTTATACCTTGAAGTCCAACAAAAATGTCCGCATATAGGACTCAAACCGTTCAGGTTCATAAAACACAATGCGAATCGGAATAGCATACAGCTCCAGGTTTTTTGATGTAAAGTACTCTTTCAATAAATGAAGTCTGGTGGCGTCCTTCTCCGTTGTGAGGATCATCTTATTGGTATGTGAGATCCCTTCATAGGCTGCCAGCATTCCCGAAAGTTCCGTCTCATTGAAATAATGATGGTCTTCAAAATTATAATTGATAACAGAAGCTACCTTGTCCGACAAATAATCTACGAGGTAAGAGGATTGTGCGATCGCACTGATCAACAGGATTTGTAATCCCGGATTGATGCGAAATATTTTTTCGGGCTCAAATACCGAATAAGGCTCGCCGTACTCTATGCGTGAAAAAAACAATTCCTGATGAGCTCTCAATTTGAGTTTGCTCCTCCACAACATAAAATCAGATGGCCCAAGTCCTTCAGGGCTCTTGCTGACTACGATGACGTCTGCCCTTTCTGCACCAAACTTCCATTCCCGAAGCCGGCCACTGGGAAGAAGTTGGTCTGCAGAATACGGATTTGCGAATTCTGTGAGCAGAATTTGAAGCGCAGGCTTCACCGCTAGATGCTGAAATGCATCATCAAGCAGTATGGTCTGCAATTGTGGAAAATCCCGGAGCATGCGTGGTATGCCCTGAGCCCTGTTTTCACTCACCACGACGGGAATTTCCGGAAACTTTTGCTTGATCTGCAAAGGCTCATCCCCAGCCTCCAAAGCCGTATCCGAGGTTTCCACAATCCGGTAGCCCTGTGTACGTCTTTTATAGCCTCTGCTCAGTACGCCTACTTCGATGTAATCCTTAAGCATTTGGATGAGGAATTCAATATGTGGCGATTTCCCCGTGCCCCCTACGGACAGGTTTCCAATGGAGATTACGGGAAAACTGAAATGAACGGATCTCAGTATTCCGGAATGATACAGAGCCTGATGAATACTGACACCTATACCATAAAGTATGGAAAAAGGGAGTAGTACTATGGAAAGGATTTTATGCAAGGAAACAGCTTAAAGTTTGATAAGATAAGATAATTGCGGAATGGCCAGGGTCATATTGCCTGCAGGGGCCCGCAGTCCCTGCTTTTTGTCTGTGACTTCAATATCGTTCAAAGACAAATCTGCACGAATCAATACGCGCAAATGCGAACTTCGCACCCGCACATCAAGTCCGGTAGCAAGGACGACATCCACATTGGTGGAATTGTAATACTCATTTACATCCCGGACTTCAGGGCTGTAGTAATAAAAAACGCGATCTCTTGAACTCTCCGCCTTATTCAGTAAGCTCAGTTGAAATCCCCCCTGAAGCAGAAAGGCGTATTTCTTTTCCGCATTCGACCTCCATTCCAGTAGCACGGGTATCTTAAAATAATTTAATTCCGTTTTGTATTGGGCATTGGCGTTTTCCGCCGTCTTATAAGATTGCCCTTGCAACGAATAGATGAAACCGGAATGCACAGCAATCCGGGGATTAAAAGAATAAACCAGATCAATTCCGGCTGCAGCCTTTGGAGTGAAACCATACTCAAGAATGCCTCCGGCATCAGAATCCGTACTGCAAAAAATGCGACTACTCTGAAAAGCGGCATTCGCACCAAAATAAAAAGAAGATTCCTGAGCAAAAAATGGTGTCAATGCCAGGAATACAAACAAAAATGTTAAACAGGTTCTCATGTGAATATCGATTTTTGATTACGAAATAGAGGATGCCTGATTCTGAAAATGGTGGATCGAACTGCGCAATAGCTTGTGGCCTATCATACAATGCGTACATTGCTTTTTCTGGCAATACTCGCGGAAAAGTTGTATGCCCGCCTGACTGTGCCCGGCATGATTCAACGCAAAGTTATACTTTTTCCACATTCGGCTGATGACATTCGACTCCGGTTTTATATTTTCAAGCAATTCAACAGCCCGGTACTCATAGATGGCCTGGGCCTGCATGCGGCCATATGAAAACATCAACGGAATAATTGCATTGATCAATAATACATCCTGTAATTGAAATCCAATCGTATGGGATACGCTCCGGTCCGTGCTGTGCCCGAAGTGGTAGTGGGTCTTCCAGAATGAAGAACATTCCAATTCAAAAAAACTATGAAAATCAGCAATATTTTTACACTCCATCAAGGTCGAAAACCAACGTTGGTGCTTGTGTAGTAAGGCACACAATTGAGCAATTCGCAGCGTCGGAAAATGTGCAGGTCTCAACCGTAAAAATTTCCATTCAACAGGATTCATCCGTTTCAATTGGTATTTGTGTTTCAAATAATGAAATTGTTTTTGAAGTTCCTGAAAATAATCTTCGCTGCGATTGCCCTCCAGAAAGCCCGAACAACCAAAGAGAAGCGCTTCGAGTTGCAAGGCATCGTGATGGTGCTTGTAAAACAATTGCACAGGAATGCAATCGAGAAGTTGATCCATCGCCGGGCCATTGACCGGGGCCACCATGTAATGTCCAATTTTTTTGATGCAAAGAGCATCCCAATCTCCATTCAAATCTTCCCACTCTTTTTTCAGACGGCTCGTCTTCGTTTCGAGTCGCTCCACCATCATTCGATCAAATTGCATTTGTTTAACCATGGGATCCATACCCTCCAATAAGGAACTGCAGGGAAGTTCCTGACTGTTATTCATTAAACCTTCATATCGATCCAACAAGGACTGGGGCAATAAATTTCCAATTTCAAGGCATTCGATACATCTGCCTTTCAAGTAAATTTCTACGTCACTTTCCATGACCACATGAAGGATCGTATTTTGATACTGGGGATCTTCCGTATGCGTATGCCGGTTCCAGTCGGAAGCCCGGATGTGAATTTCCACATGGCCCACCCAAATGGTTTCATCAATGCGGATTCTGCTAAATAGAAAATCCGGACCCTGATCTGAATTCCATTGGCCGGGATCCAAAATTTCCAGCTCCTTTCCCGAAGTCGTTTTGCACTTCAGTGTACACAATAGTTTTGTATTCCAAATGTATTGGACGAGGTCTTCTCGCATAGGGCGTTCGAATTAATTACGGTTCTATGCGGTCTGGAAATTCGTAATGCCAGCTTATTTTTTATTGTAGATGTAAAAGGAATAGGAGTACGCGTTTTTTTCATCCCTTTCATGTCTTTCCTCAGACATCAGATTCCATTCCGAAAATTGAATTTCGGGAAAATAGGTATCTCCGGGGCCAGAGTAGTCCACCATTGTGAGGTATAATTTATTCCAATACGGTATTGATTGATTGTAGATCTCCCCTCCGCCAATAATGAAAAGCTCCTGCTCTCCGTTTTTCTTCGCAAGGAGAATTCCTTCTTCGATGGAATGGGCAATCAGGCAATTTGAAACTATGAAATAAGGATCCCGGGTCACAATGATATTCGTCCGCCCGGGAAGAGGATTGCCAATACTTTCAAAGCATTTTCTACCCATGAGCAGGTGATGACCCTGAGTCGTCTTTTTGAAAAACTTCAAATCTGCAGGCAAATACCAGGGTATTTGATTATTCAACCCAATAATGCGCTCTGCATTCATGGCCACAATAGAAGAAATAATCATGCCTTGGTTTTTTTATGAATGAGGTCTTTTGATGTCATGAGATCTTGCAGGGCCCGTCGCTTAATCGTCTTTGTCAGGTATTTCTCCATCATCAGCGATGCAATCGGAGTAGCGACTTCTCCACCCCATCCTGCATTTTCGATATACACCGCAATGGCTATTTTCGGATTTTCTTTTGGTGCAAATCCAAAAAAAACGGAATGGTCGTCCCCATGGGGATTTTGTGAAGTTCCCGTCTTACCGCATATGCTGAAATCCGGGCAATAAGCTTTTGCCGCCGTACCTGCACGCACCGCCAATTCCATACCATCAATTACGGGTCTGAAATGTTTTCGGTCAACAGGTACCTCGTATCGGGTACGAAATCGTTCCGGTATGAGCATATTTTCTTTGTTGAATCCTTTCACCAAATGGGGCGTGAAATAATATCCGCGATTTGCTATTATGGCCGCCAAATTAGCCATTTGCAAAGTGGTAAGCTGCAACTCTCCCTGCCCGATACCCACTGAAATAAAATAGGTGGATCGCCATTGATCGGTTTTGTACATGCGGGTATAAAATTCAGATGTGGGTATAAAACCTCCACTCTCGGTTGCTACATCGCTGTACAAGGGTTTACCAAGTCCAAAGGCACTCAGATATTTCACCAGGAGGTCCAATCCTACCTGCGGTTTGGAAAAGCCTTTTATTTCAATTAGATCCCTGAACTCCTGCATAAAATAGGCATTGCATGAGTGCTGCAGGGCGATACTTAGTTTATTGGGCGCAGGATGATTATGGCATCCATACCGAACATTCTTGTAAAAATATGCCCCCGAACAAGGATGGCTTGTATTCTCATTCAATACCCCTTCCTGCAATCCTACCAGTGCAAGTATGGGCTTGAAAATACTTCCGGGAGGATATTTTGCATTGGCCGAACGATCAAACAGGGGTTTCAGTGAATCTCTTAAGAGATAAGCGTATGCAAGTCCTCTGTTATTGTGGATGGCCATCAGGTTGGGATCAAATCCCGGAGAGGAAATCTGGCAAAGCAGTTCGCCGGTCTCCGGTTCTATTGCTACAATCCCACCAACTTTGTGCTGCATAAGGCTGTCTCCAAATTTCTGGAGTTCGATGTCAATTGAAAGTTGAAGATCCGTACCGCTGATGGCCTTGCGGTTGAGTCTTCCATTTTCATAAGGTCCCACTTCCCTCCCCAGATGGTCCTTTAAGATGAACTGAATTCCATTCTCCCCGCGGATCTGTTCTTCATAGTATTTCTCAAGTCCTGCGGAACCCACGTAATCACCGAGTTTGTAATACCCGTCTGATTTGTCAATGTAATCCTGCGATACTTCGCTGATGTATCCCAAAAAATTGGCGCCGTGGGGTTCAGGATACCCGCGTATCGAACGAAGCTCTCCGCGAAATCCGGGAAAGCGAAACTGATTCTCCTGAAAGGGAAGAAAAACCTCAGGCGTGATGCTCTTCAAAAATACAAAGGGGATGGACTTACTGTATTTTCCGGACTTCCAGTCTTTATCAAGGTTGGAAATAAAACGGCTTTTTTCAATTCCCAGCAATTTGCAAAACAAGCTGGTATCCATGTCTGGATCCAGATCTTTGTAGGTCACATAAAGATCATACGTGGGGTAATTGATCACAAGTAATTTCCCGTTGCGGTCATACAAAAGTCCGCGGGATGGATATATAATTTTCTGATTTAAGGTAATGGTGCTTGCCCGGGAAGAATAAAACGGGTTGAAAAGCTGAATCTTTGCAAGACTCACAATCAAAATACCTGCAGAAATCAGCAGCATTATTTTGATGATCTGGATTCTTACAATTTTCTTCTCTTCCATAACGTCCGTTCTTAGGACCTGAAATTAAAAAACAACTGAAGCAGGAATATGATAATTCCGGAAACAAAAAAACTGAGAAGTGTCTTTATCAGTATTTCCCCAAAGTACACAAAGGTGAAAATTTGCAAAGTAAAATAGGAAAAGAAAAAAATAATAAGCAGCAAACTGGCATATTGCGCAAACCAGACAATTCCAAGGCCTCCTATGCTGGGGCTTACGTCTGTAGGATATCCGTTCTTCGGCTCAAAAAAACGGAATGCCATTGGCCGGAATACGGCCATCCAAAGGCATGCACCCGCATGAACTCCGGGCGACATATAAAATAAATCTACCAGGAATCCGGTACAAAATGCAATCAGGATCACAAAAAACTGCGGCATCTTCACAGGAAGTGTAATAAGCACGACAGGATAAATGATGATGTAAATTAAATTATGACCCGTTCCACTTAAAAAGATTTCCTTGAGCACCAATACCTGCAGGGTAATGTAAATAAGAAAACGCACCATAAAGATGACCCAGGGATTATTCATACCGCGATGCTTTTTTTTCCAGTTCTTCTTTTTCTTTCCGGCCCGGATTGAGAATAACGTACACCTGGTCAAGGTTTACCATGGGCTGACTTAAGGATACATCAATATCGTAAGTAAAGGAACCTTCTTCGATATGGTGGAGTCGCACCACTCCGATGAGCAAATCTTTTGGAAATACCACAGAATATCCGCTTGTGACAATAGTATCACCAAGCCTGACGTCTGCGTACTTTTGAATTGCCTCAAGATTCATGACGGAGGGATCCCTGCCACGCCATACCAGCGGGCCAAAAAATCCGCCACGCTTCAGTCTTGCACTTATGCTGGTACCAGTGTGAAGCAGAGACATGACAAGACTGTAATGTTCCGAGGTGTCGGTCACTATGCCCACCAAACCTTTTGTGGTCATAACGCCCATTCCCGGAGAAATGCCGTCTTTCCCTCCTTTGTCCAGACTCAGCATATTATTGCGTTTATCCAGGGAATTATTCACGACGCGTGCAGGTATAACCTGATATGGAATTGCACCGGCCGCGGAGACTGTGGATGAATCTGCAAGATGTCTTGAATTAAACTGTGACATCAGCAGTTTCGCATTTTCAGCGACCAGGCTGTCATATTGGGAACGCAATTGAAAGTAATGGATCGCCGACTGATATTTTGAACTTACGGAACTGGCTAACAACTGATAGGAATGCAGGTAAATTTTTTGTTGCGTCTGATTGTATTTCACAACCCAAAATAAACAAACACATTGCAGGATGACAAAGAGAACCAGTGAACCGTTTTTAACAATGACCTTTGCGAATTTCCACATGGTTCCATCCTGTTGTCAGGGGCTGGTCCAAACCGGACCTGCAAGCCCGTTCTCTTAGATACTTTTGCGGTCGATGAGAAATGAAAACCGATCCGTGTTTTTCAATGCAAGACCTGTTCCGCGGACAACCGCGCGAAGCGGATCCTCTGCAACGATAACAGGCAATTTGGTCTTAAGGGAAAGTCGCTTGTCAAGTCCGCGAAGCAAAGCCCCGCCACCCGTCAGATATAAACCCGTCCGGTAAATATCAGATGACAATTCTGGCGGAGTTAATTCCAGCGCTTTCAATACCGCTTCTTCGATTTTCATAATGGACTTATCAAGGGCTTCCGCTGTCTCTTCATACCTGACCAGAATTTGTCTTGGAATACCTGTCATCAAATCGCGTCCGTTTATAGGATAAGGATCCGGTGGATTTTCCAGCTTTTTAAGCGCAGATCCGATGTTAATTTTCATTTTCTCTGCAGTCCTCTCTCCGATTAACATATTATGCTCGCGACGCATGTAATCGATAATGTCACTCGTAAATTCATCTCCCGCCACGCGAATGGATTGGTCGCACACAATACCTGACAATGCGATGACCGCAATTTCAGTAGTACCTCCTCCTATGTCAATGACCATATTCCCAATGGGTTCTTCCACATCAAGACCAATGCCAAGCGCTGCAGCCATCGGCTCGTGAATCAGGTAGGTCTCTTTGGAGTCCACATGGTCCGCAGAATCAAAAACAGCGCGCTTTTCGACTTCCGTAATTCCAGATGGAATGCAGATGACCATGCGCAAATGGGTAAAAAACCGTCTTTTGTTGCCAATCATGTTGATCATTCCCTGGATCATGGCTTCTGCAGCCTGAAAGTCGGCAATCACGCCGTCCTTCAGAGGTTTTATGGTCTCTATGTTCTTGTGGGTTTTTTCATGCATCTGCATGGCCTTATTCCCCACAGCGATGACTTCCCCGGTTTTTTTGTCAACGGCAACAATGGAGGGTTCATCTACTATGACCTTGTCGTCCTGTATGATGAGGGTATTTGCAGTTCCCAGGTCAACCGCTAACTCCTGTACGAAAAGATTGAAAAGTTTCATTGAAATGCTATGCTGTGCTTTTAACTATCAAATATTAAACCAAAAAAGGGCTTGCAAGAAAATCCGGAAGTTCTCTGTGGGAAAGGACTGCAAAAATACAAAAAATTCAACTACCGGCACCCGCCGTAATCAGAACCATGTCATCCGGATCCAAATAGTGACGGGCCAGTTTCCTCAAATCTTCCGCCTCAATATGCAGAATCGCATTCAAAAGTTCCCCAAAAGCCGCCGGCCCTCCATACTCCGTAACCAGGATCTTCAAAAATGCAAGGGTCTGGAATGGACCATCCATCATTCTCAAAATATGGCCGCAAAGGTAATTCCTCACCATATCAAGCTCTTCCCTGGGGACCAACTGTCCGCGAAGCACCTCCAGCTCCTGGCGAATGAGATGCACGGAATCTTCCAGTTGTCCGGGATTTAACTCGGCGCTGATATAAAAACAACCGTCATGAACCTGGGCGTCCAAACTTGAATGAATGTCGTAGGTATATCCTTTGTCTTCCCTGATATTTCGCATAAGTCGCGAGCCGAAATAGTCCCCCAATATGGAATTCAATACATAGAATCCATAAAAATCGGGATGCTGCTTAGGAAATGTCCTGCGCCCCATCTTCAGACTGATCTGACTGCAATGCGGTATCGGAAAATGGGCCTTCGCAAGGCCCGTAGGCATCAATAAATGGCGGATGTCCTCCTTGGCGGGAGACCGCGGGAAGCGATCTGCAAGACTTTTCAGGAATCTTCTGCTCTCTTCATTCACTTCGCCGCAATAAAAAAGTTCAAGAAAATCAGCACAATAGTTCTCCCTTTGGTACCGCAACAGGTCATCCCTTTGTATGGCATCGATCAGGGATTTTTCTGTGTTGTAGCCGTAAACCGTGTCCGCACCGTAAATATGAGAGGTAAATTCCCTATAGGAAACGTAATCCGGTTCCGTCAGCTGATGCTGCAGTTGGGAATGTAAAAACATCTTGGCCTTTGCAAGATCCGCCTCGCGATACGCCGGAAACAAAATCAAACCCACCACAAAATCGGAGAGATAGTAAAAATGTTTCTGCAGACAACTCATGGAAACCACCGTAAAATCAAGATCTGCATGCACGGAGAGGTGCGCACCATAATAATCAAGCGTATCGGCCACTTTCTCGGCAACCACTTCCGCGCTCCCTTCCATGATCTGATTCGCTGCCATGCGTGCACTTAACTTTTTGTGCTCACTCCAGCGGCCATTGCGGAATACAAGCTCGAAAAAACAGAGTCCGGGCTTGTTGGTCTGTATCAGGTGCAATCGCGCCCCGTTTTCTTCCTTCACGCTTTCAAATGCCGGAAATGTAAGTTTCTGCCAATCATTGACCAGGGCCTCCAAATGTAAAGGATCAGACTGCATGGGGATAGGGGCATTTATAAGTGTAGAATGATGTATTTTTGTGACTCATAAAGCGTAGCGTTCGCTTAAGAACGCGCAAAATAACGATCTAAAATCCCAATTCTTTAAAAACAAGCTATGAAATTCAGTGTCTCCTCCGGTAGCTTTCTGGAAAAACTAAATACCGCCTCCTCTGCCCTGGCTTCCAACCCCGTCATTCCGATCCTTGAGGATTTCCTCATTCAATCCAATGGCAACCAGCTGACCATCACAGCTTCCAATCTGGAACTTACCATCAGCACCCAGATTGAAACGGAGGTTGTCAAAGGCGGATCCATAGCCATTCCGGGCAAAACGCTTCTCGAAACCCTGAAATCCATGCCGGAACAGCCTATCCAGTTTGAAATTAACGATGAAACCAACGGGATAACCCTGACGACTCAGTCCGGTATCTACAAACTCGTTGGGGAAAAGGCCGCCGACTATCCGGAAATCAGCTTTCCCTCAAATGAGGACCACATAAGCCTTTCCTGCGAAAATCTGTTGCACGCCATAGACCGCACTTCCTTTGCCACAAGCAATGACGAAATGCGCCAGGCTATGAAGGGAATTTGCCTCAACATCGATTTCAACAATCTCACTTTTGCAGCCACCGACGCTCATAAACTTGTCAAATTCAGCCTTCTTGATATAAACAGCAAAGCATCATCCACACTCGTCCTTACGAAAAAATCCATGTTGGCACTGAAATCCATCTTACCGAAAGACGGTGAACTGGATTTGCATTTTGGAAAAGCAAAAGCCTTCTTTAGCTTCGATGGGACCATCCTGTCCACGCGCTTGATTGAGGCAAAATTTCCGGACTATAATGCCGTCATTCCTACCAATAACCCATTCCAGCTCCAGGTGAGCCGGACGGAATTGCTCTCTTCTCTGAAGCGGCTGATCGTTTATGCCAGCAAATCCACAAACCAGGTCGTTTTCAACATCCAGGACAAAAGCCTTACCATCACTTCACAGGATGTGGATTTGTCCAATGAAGCCACCGAGCAACTGACCTGCAGCTATCAGGGTGAACCGATGACCATAGGTTTTAACGGAAAGTATCTCATCGAAATGCTGTCGGCAATGAATAGCGAAAATGTCACTGTCGAACTTTCTCATCCAAACAAGCCGGGAATTTTCCTGCCCTCAGAACAAACTTCCGGTGAAAACTTGCTCATGCTGATTATGCCGATTATGGCCAACTATTGATCAGATGCGGATCGCGTTGTTTTTCGGATCCTTTAATCCCATTCACACCGGTCACCTGATCATCGCCCAACACATTGCCAACAAACCCGAAGTCGACCAGGTTTGGTTTGTGGTCAGTCCACATAATCCTTTCAAAAACAAACAATCGTTAGCACGTGACTATGACCGCCTGCATCTTGTTAACCTTGCCGTAGAAAACAATCCGAAACTGCGCAGCTGCAATATCGAATTCCATCTTCCCCAACCCAGCTATACCATCGACACGCTTGCGCACTTACATGAAAAATATCCGCAACACACATTTGCACTAATCATGGGCAGTGATAATCTCCAAAGTTTCAATAAATGGAAACACTCCGAACTGATCCTGGCCAATCACTACATCTATGTGTACAGGAGAGAGAAAGAACCCTCCGAAACCCTTTACGCCAGACATCCGAAAATCATCTTTTGTAATGCCCCTCTTATTGATATCAGCGCAACCTATATACGCCAATGCATTCAGGAGGGGAAATCCGTACGTTACCTTGTCCCCGATTCCGTATTTGAAGAAATGGAAAAAAGCAGGATGTATAAAAATTAAGTCCTCGCTGAGGTGTATGCAAGCCATAAATCGTTCATTACTCCGTTGAAGCTTCAAAATTTCCAGCTGAAAGCATAACGGCTGACTTGAAAACAGATCGAAAGTTGAATAACAAAAAGGCCGAACCCTCGTGGGTCCGGCCTTCATCATACCTTTTCAGAGCAGGAAAAACTAACGATTTACAACAAACCGTTTTATTCTTGTTTGGCCCTCTTTGGACCTGCATAAAGCATTGTACACACCATTGTCCCAATCTTGCACATTCACTTCCATGAATTCAATAAACTTTCCGGGAGTGCTGCGGTACACTTGTTTGCCTTGTTGATTAAATACTTCGATTTCAAAACTTGCAGCATCTACAGCCTGGAAAAAGACCTTTTCCGAACTCGGTATGGGAAAAACCATGAGTTCAAAATTCTCTGACCCGGTTGTTCGCTGAACTGCCATGATCTCAAGCTCCTTCTTCTCTACAGGACGCAATTGAAGACTTTCCACCTTAATAAAACCAACTCCATTGTGCGTTCCAAAACCGCTACCCCCGTTCATGGCAATGCAATAATCTTCTACCTCCCCAAAAAGCGGCGGGGTACAAGGATCTGTAGGATAACCTGAATAAGATAAAATGACTCTCATTCGGGTTGTTTTATCCGGCATAAAAGCGGGCATGGTTATCGTTGCGCACATCGTGGTATTTCCATTTCCATAAACCACTTCCTCTGTTACCGGATCAAAAAATCCATCCGCGTTGTAATCGATCCAAACTTTCCAATACACTTTATAGATTGCAGATAAATAGCCTGGACTCAGACAAATGCTGTAACTCTTGTTGGACTCAACAACTCCGCAAGGTTTATTGAAATAATGGTATCCACCGTTATCTCCGGTGATCGTATCAATACCTGCAAATTGAACCTGATTTATAAACATGTATTTGCTGTTGAGCGCCTTATTCTTGCAATAAATGCTTTCCTGATCACAATCTACCGTGACATAAAAACTGCAGCTGTCCTTCTTTCCATCCTTTGTTGCAACATATGAAATTTTATTGCGGCCACACGGGATCATGTCTCCTTTTACCGGCCCTTCTGTTTGTACCAATTCGTAACATGAAATTTCCATCACATACTCACGACTGGCAGCACCATTTTGGTCGTTCCATCCACCATCTGGAAAAATTTCGACATAATCTTCATCTCCTGAACCATTATTCGGCTGGCCCGGCAACCAGTTGCGAAACGCAAAAGGCGATGAATCTATCCAGCCAAAGGCTCCTTCCGTTACATCATCTGTCGCACCAATCCATGCCGTTTGACCATTTAGTCTGGAAGCTACAAATGCATTTTCCTCACGACTGTTTATAACCACAAGTTTGCCTCCATTCAATTCCGAGCGAATGCGGGCTGTATTCCAGTCTGCAGGTCCCGCCGAACAGAAATATCGGTGTCCATTAAAACTTCCCATATATATGAATCCGGGAATGGAATCCTTACATGGTTTACAATAACGAACAGCTGGAGGACTCCAATCCACAATAGCCCCATTAAGAAATGGATTGTTTCTTATGACAGTCGTATCGGAAGGGCAGTCAATCGCAATTTCCGTGCCCGCAACAGTTATTGTGAAACTATCTCTACTCACATTTCCACAAAAATCAGAAGCCGTATAGACTACCTGATGAGAACCGGAAGTAAATCGCGTTCCTGGCTGTAGGTTTGAGCTTACTTCTCTTAACTTGCAGTTGTCTCCCGCCAGCGGTGGAATCCAATTTGCCTCTGCATCGCAATACCCGTTTGCATTTACTGTAATATCTGCAGGCATTCCGAATAGCAATGGGGCTTCATCGTCTATTAATTCAATGGATTGGGTACACTCTGTTCGTAGACCGGGCTGCTGTGGATCTGTCGCGATCCATGTTCTTTCAACCAGTATGGCCCCTGCACATGGCCCATCTGTAATCACCCGGTCCGAATACTTTATCAGGGGTTGCTGGCAATCGGCTTTTCCGGGTCCCGCCACTGCGTATCCTGTAACCGATGGGTCTAAACCCAAACCAGGGCAGCCTTTAAAATCTGAAGGACACTGAAGGATGGGATTGCGGTCACAACACTGATCTGTTACAGTAATATGAAACGAACAAGTGTTCGTATTTCCACATCCGTCGGTAGCCTTATAAATAACTTCCGTTATCCCCTTGCTAAAGGTATCTCCAGGTTCGTAATTTGATGTCAACGTCTGCAAAGTGCAGGCATCGGTCGCAACAGCAGGATCCCAGCGAGCCACAGCTTCGCAGTTGTAGTCTGGCTGAACAGTAAGATCCGGCGGACAAAATCCAAAAACAGGTGCATCCTCATCTGCTAATACAATGTGTTGGACGCATTCTGATGTACTTTGATTTTTAGGATTGGTTGCAAGCCATATGCGGTCTGTCACCACACGGCAATTCGTCGATTCAATAATGGAATCTCTAAAACTTATTTCTGCTTTCTGACAAGGCCTCTGATAAGGATCCACCCATGCCTGTCCTGTAACACCCAGATCGGTCGATGCCCCCGGGCATGCCTTGTAATCTGCCGGACAATGTACAATGGGAGCCTGATTACAGCAGTTTTCTTCAACGGTAACATAAAAAAGACAGTTGCTGGTGTTTCCACAGGCATCGGTAGCAATCGCAATGACTCCTGTCAATCCCAATGTAAATGAATAACCGGAAGGAATAGTGCTTGTAATTTGAACCGCTCCGCAGGCGTCTTCGGCTTCCGGATTTTTCCAGTTTACAATCGCTTCGCATTTGTCATCAGACAATACGGTTACATCGGGCGGGCAATAATTGAATTTCGGCGGCTGCCTGTCCTTCAAGACGATACGTTGTGTACAACTCGAATAAAGCGCTGTTTTGACAGGATCCGCAGCGATCCAGATGCGGTCAATTTCCTTATAGCAACTGGAATCCACATTGATCCGGTCGACATAACTAACGAACGGTTGTTTGCATCCCGGACTTCCGGGCTCCGCAATCGCGTTACCTGTAACGGAGGGATCTGTAGACGATCCCGGACAGGCCTCATAGTCCGGCGGACAGCTTAATTTAGGAGGATTCTTGCAGCAATTTGCTTCGACCGTAACTGTAAATTCACATTTCGAAGTGTTGCCGCAAGCGTCGGTTGCTATCACCACAACACCGGTAATGCCTTCCTGAAAACGGAAACCGGAAGGAAGAGAGGTGCTGACCGTTTGTATCTTACAATTATCGCTTGCTTCAGCTGCTCGCCAGCTGACTTCTGCCTCACATTTTTCATCTGATAAAACTTTTACATTAGGTGGGCAGTAACTAATTACGGGTGGCTCTTCATCCCTGAGTAGGATCTTCTGTACGCAACTGTCCCGCAACTCATTTTTATGTGGTATTTGAGCAATCCATGTACGCTGTATTTCCATTCTGCAAGCTTCACGAACAAGTGTATCATCGCGATAACTCAACTCGGGTTGAGGACAATTCGGACCACCTGGTAAAGCTTTAGCCGTTCCGCTTACGGATGGATCAGTAGAACTGCCCGGGCAGGCTTCAAAGGTATCCGGGCATTCGATAACCGGTTTCTTCTGACAGCAATTTTCATCCACTTGAATAATAAACTCACATTTAGAGGTATTTCCGCATTTATCGGTCGCAATGACTACTACTCCTGTTATACCAAGCTGAAATCGAAAACCGGAAGGCAGACTTGTTGTGATCTTAACATCTCCGCAATGATCCGTTGCCCTGGGCTCATGCCAGAATACTTCCTTTCCGCACTGATCATCCGATTGAACCGTAACATTTGGTGGACAAAAAGTAATGGTTGGCGGTTCACTATCGCCAAGCTTAAGCTTTTGAATACAATTCACGAATTTCGAAGGGTCATCCGGATCTGTTGCTGTCCAGGTACGTTCAATAATTACAAAACATGTACTGATAAATGTGGTGCGGTCGGCATATTTCACAATGGGCTCCTTGCAGTTTGCACCTGAGCGCTCTGCTGTTGCTTTCCCACTTACTAAAGGATCTGTTGCACTTAAATCGCATGATTCAAAGTCAGACGGACAATGAATTGTAGGCGGGTCCTGGCAACATTTTTCTTTTACTTCAACATGAAATTCGCAGACGGATGAATTTCCACAATCGTCAACCGCTGTTATTACGACAACATTTCGTCCTATCGGAAAATCACCCCCATTGGGATGTGAACTTTTTAAACAATAATTTCCGCACTCCTCCCACACGGCAGGCGTGATCCATTTGTAAACTCCTGTACAGGAACTGTTGCTGAAAATAGTTGAATCTTTCGGACAATTCAGAAATACAGGAGCTGTTGTATCCAATGTGTTGACATATTGGATGCAAAATGAACGGAGATTCGGATCATCCGGATCCGTAGCAGTCCAGGTGCGCTGAATTAAAAAGCTGTGCGGACATTTCCCCGTTTGCAAAATTTTATCAATAAAACTCACTACAGGCTCCGGACAACCATCCTGGCCGGGCTTGGCTTTTGCATGCCCCGTTACATCCGGATCTGTGGAGGTTCCTGGACATGCATTAAATGCAGGAGGACACTCAATTCTGGGTGGAATGGCACATACGAAGCCTTGCTTTTGTGTTTCAACTTCTTTAAATTTCTTGACCTGTGAAAAAAGATGGTCTCCAGGTAGTACACTGCATGCAAATACAATCGCACACAGCAGGGGGTAATACTGCTTTCTCATATTTTCGAAGGGTATGAATAATAAACCAGCGAGTACTGAGCCCTGGATTAAATGATGTGAATTTTGAGAAAGGGTGTATTAAATAAGAATGCCACTCTGAAGATGGCAGTTGTTTTTCCTGCTGTAAAAGTACTATCGAGTTTTAAAACTGGGCGCGCTGAAAGGATATTTTTTCACATATTAAATCTGATCATGCAAAAGTAACAGAAGGACACTCGCCTATATTCTCCCAAAATTTATATAGAAATTTTTTCCAGATTCAGGAATGTAAGGCACTATAAAGGAAGCGGAAGACTCTTGCATACTTAAGTTAAATAGGATATACGAATCACACAATCCAATAGTTCAATTATCGAAACCTGTACATTTCAATTCAACTGAAAGTTAATCCCCGTGTTAGCCTCTCCATAAACTACTTTATGAAGAAAATTTCTTACCTTTACTAAAATGGTATTTTTCCTAATATATTTGCAGAATAAATTTTACCAATCAAATATCTTGAATCTCAGAAGCTCTTATATTCATAAGTTGAGGACTCTGGTTTTATCACTTGTTCTCCCAATTGCTTTACAGAGTCAGGACTGTCTGCATGATACCATACCCCCTGTAATTAGCTGTGTAGATTCATCTGTTTTGAAATTTGGCTGGTGTGGCAATGAGGAGATTCCATCCTGGAGTTTTATAAAAAGCGTTTCCGACAATTGCGCTTTGCAAAGTATATCCTTTGACGAAGATGGAAAAATCCCTGTTCTCGATATATTTATGTTTGAACTTCAATATGGACAAGAGAATCTGATTCAGATATTCGCAAAAGATACAAGTGGCAATACCAGTAGTTGCAAAGCCTACTTCAAAATATCTGATGAAAAGTATTTTTCCACAATTAAGGTCCCCATCGAAATATATTCTGAATTTACCTTTGAAAATTATGGAAAATTTCAAATTGGGATTCGCGATAAAAGAGATCGCCTGTACTGGACATCCCTGGAAAAAATCAACAACGATGCGATTCAAATTCCTATCTACAATAACATGGAGCCTTCAGCTATTCAGCTCCGTACCGACGTGAATGCCACAAAGGACAATTCACTTATTACAACTTATGATCTGATTTCAAGCATAAGGCATATACTCGGTATTCAAAGTTTCTCCGGTACCGTGAATGAAGTCAATGCGGATTTAAATCAGGACCAGCTCATTGACTTAAGAGATCTGAAAGCCCAATACGATTATATATTGAGGTGGTCACCTAATGACACGATCTACACTCCAAAATATTCCCTGCATTTTATCGATTCAAACGGAAAAAATTTTTCGGATAGCTTGCCTTTTGAAGCTCTTAATAATAAAAAATTTATAATAAGCCTGGATCAACTCGGCAATATCAACAGATCCATACCAAAATCAGATACGATCAGCAATTATCCCGTTCAGACTTTTCCGGGTGAATCACAATTTTGGGAAACACGGGATATCTTTTGTAAAAAAGGAAATCGCTATCAAATCAAATTCAGACTTTCAGATTCCAGTTCCTTCTTTGCCATACAATCCAGTCTCGATTTCCGGCCAGATTACATTCGGCCGGATACTCTTTATGTCCCCGTTGAATATCCTTCCAGGTTCTTCCATAAAAAACTGGATCAGGCTGTGCGATATCTGTTTTTAAATACAGGCAATCCCAGATTGGAATCGGAAAATCCTGAATTTTATTTTGTATTTACAGCCTTGAAAGATTTTACGCTAAGCCAGGCTTTCAAAAATGTTGACCCAAGCCTGAGTTCATTCAAATTAGATTTCGATGACCAAATTCATCCGGTACAAAATCGTTTTAGCACGATAAAATCAGCAGATGCGGAGTCCGCCGCATCACCGAAATCTCAAATCATTCCAAATCCTTCTGAGGGTTCTATTCAATTGCGCTGCCAAATACCGGATCTCGAATTTGTGCGGATTGAAATTGTAAATCAATTTTCACAAACTGTTTACTCAAAAACGATCAAACCTTCGTCAACTACATTTCAACAAGAAATTTTCCTCCCTAATAAAGGTCTTTATTATATCCATGTATGGGATAAGCACGGCTTAATCTCTTCTGAGACCCTACTCATTAAATAAATGTCAGGCCATTAATCAAATTTGAAGCACTACAATGATCTGCACCGGAGTAGTTCTTTCTCTTTACCATGACAATAAGCTTCATTTCAAGTCGGCGCATGATTGCCTTTTATAAAAGCATAATGCACTTCTCCTCCTTTTCTTTGAGTGAAATATTTTATTAAAAAACCCACAACATGTCTCCAGTTTTCTATACGCGATTTCCAAACGGTATTGTTCCATTTTCTTCCTGGGCATGAAAACTACCAATCGTTAGTATCTTCATCGGGATGCTGCGAAAACCGCGCATCATCTATTCGCTCTTTTGATTTGGAAAATATCTTTTAACCATGGCCTTATAACCTGGTGCGTTTCTCAGATTCAGAAGGTCCGGGTCTTCCTGCACATGTTGTATTGTATTCAATCCCAGATAAAATGCCCGTTCCAGTAATCCCATTGCAGATTCGGTCTCATTTTGGATAGAACGGACACACGCCAGGTTGTAATACGCTTCCGCATACCTGGGCTCCAGGGTAATGGCTTTGATGAGTGCTTCCTCTGCATCACTAAAATGCTCTTCTTCCATATACACAATACCCATGTTGTTGTACGCGAATGCGCTTGATGGATTCAATTGAATCGCTTTACGCAAATACCCCAGTGCCTTTTGTGGAGAATCTTTCATCTGAAGGGCGAGGTTGATATATGGGATGCTCCAGGTAGGTGAAATGTTTATGGCCAATTCATAATGCCGGATCGCGTCTGAACGTTTGCCCAAATTCCCATAAATAGTACCCATTTCATTATGGATGAATGCGGATTCACTCTCGAAGTGCAATGCCTTTCGCTGCAAGTCCAGTGCCTGCCTCATCATGCTACTGTCATTCAGAGACATGGCTTCAAATCGTTTGTTCAGCCCTTCAAAATAATATTGTTTGGATTGTAAATTCGCAGACATGAAATTATTCTCACCTAACAGTTGGTTGGCTTTTTCAATATATTTAGGATAACGCAGGTATTTCTCACGCATACTGATTCGCTGCATCCATTCGTTAGGATCCAGGTTCAGATAAGCATTTATAGCCTGTTGCGATTCATCAATCAAGCTGACGATCAACCTCCTTCGAAATCCATTTCGGAGCTCCATGATTGCTGGCATGCTTACTAGTTCCTCATAAATGGTATAGGCATTTGGTGAATCCGGAGGCAATAATTGTCCAAGGTGGAGACTTACCAAAAAATCCTGGTATTTACTTTTTATCGAATCCACTTGTATTTGAATCATCTCGGTTTCTCGCTCCAATCCGCTTAAATTAAAAATACCTGGAAAACCAGCATCGTCCAGGTTTGTTTGTTTGCCTATTAATTCGGTCTGTGTTCTGGCGCAAACAGTCTTTTTTCCTTTTGTGGCAGCAAACAAAAGCCCTCTGGCGGTTTCATTCCCGGGAATCAGTTGTTTAAAGTAGGACTGAAGCTCGCTGAATTGCACTTTTCCATTATGATCCAGATCTGCCAATCCGTGAAATGCGTCCAACAAGTGATGATTCAAGGTTTTTGTAAGGACTTCGTGATGATTGCCCGTATCTGTTTTGGGCTCTGCATTTTTACACACAAATTGAACATCAAATAACTCTTCAGCAGCTTCAGACAGGGTATCTGTTTTGACTGAATCCTCTCCCGGTATCGGATACAGCAGTCCGTAATATTGAAATTTCTTATGCATTTTTTTTACGAGATCTGAAAATTGCCGGACAATCTGATGACTTCCGGACTGCCCCGAACTATAGGGTGTATCGTAAAAATAAATATCCTCGTACGAACGGTATTGCCTGCCTATACCGGAAGCATATCCCGAAAAATAAAAGATCAACTGATCGTCTTTTACACACTTGGCAGATTGATCGTTGATTGCCTGTATGACCTGAGCCAACGTGGCCTGCTCATTAACAAGCAGAATAATCTGATTTGGGGGCACAAATCCACCACTCCTGGACTGAAGCCAAACTGCAAAAGACTGCGCATCCCGATGGGCCTGTCCTATTACCGGTAATGTGCTGTCTCTGTACCTGGACAAACCTATGACAATGGCATAGTTGTGGCTCGTTTGTTCCGAAAGGCCGGATTGTCCAAAGGATCTGAATGAAACTTCTGCGGGTACCTGCGCCATCAAAGCGTCAAGTGCCCACAGGCTTAAAAGCGAAATAATAAATTTCATGATATATGGGGTTAATTATATCATATTGCGGTGACCTGAACAGCTCATCAGTTTTGGGCTCTTTCTTAAAAAATTCTAAAACCATCTGGAAGCCAAACCTATAATTTAGGTATACTAAACTTTAAAGAAACCGGATCAGGATGTACCTTGGATTTTTCCATTCTGACTTTACTTTCTGGAATTCCTAGCTTAAATGTAAGTATTCCTGAATAATACAGTCTCAATTATGACAAAATATCCATTACATTTTTTCAAAAAACTGCTCCTCAGTAAATACATAAATCAAATCACGGGATTGAGCTCATCGAATGCAAGCCTTTTGAATATCCGGTTTTAACACATTCCGCTATTACAAATTGATTGTATAACGCCTCCCCCCACTGAAAATGAAATTAGAGTATCAGAATAGTCTGGAAAAATAACACACACCAAACTTAGGAGAATAAATAGCGTTCACTTGCGAAATACAGTGTTGTATTGTCAAGCTGTTTATTTTAAAAAATAATGCGAACAAAAATCATTCGATTAATATAAAACCAGCCCATTGATAAGGATCAAGTCCCAAATCACGCAGTTCCTTCTGTGCCGCATGAAAAGCATCCGGAATGCTCATTTTATTCTCCAGGTATTTTTTATAAAATGTGGTCATCAATAAAGAGGTCTGCTTATCAGGAACCTGCCACAGGCTCATGATCATATATTTCACTCCTGCAATCTTGAAAGCCCGCTGGAGTCCAAAAACGCCCTCATTCCTGTGAATTTCACCAAGGCCCGTCTCACAGGCAGACAACACCACCAGCTCCGTATTTGATAAATCCATCTGGCTTATCTCATAAGCGGTAAGGATACCATCTTCTCTTCCGTCGCGAGGAGCTGTGCCTTGCCAGGAGCTATTCCCTCCTGCCAAAATCAAACCGGAACGCAGCATGGGGTGATCACTCCATTTAAATACCGGTTCCTGAGTGCTTTCCTTCCGTGAAGCAGTCTTCGATCCTACTTGACCGTGGGCATCCTCCTTTGTCGCACTGTCGTGCACCTCTCCGCTTTTATCGAAGTTCGATCGGTCAGGAAAAAAATAACCGTGCGTAGCAATATGCAATATCCGTGGAGCGGGCTTCTCCTTTCCTATCAACTCAAAAGCTTCTTCCGTGGCTTCATGGGCAGACAGCAATTCAGTCTTGATTCCTGACGTCCTCATGATTCCATCTATTGCTTTCACTTCCCTGTCCGTACCGGGAAGATAAGACCAGTTTTCCCCCCTCATCGTAGCATCAGCCAATTGCAAATTCAACGCCGTTGCCGATCGGGATGCGAACGTTTGTTCGTTGCTGAGTTCAGAACTGTCCCGATCAAATTGAATGCCACCAAAAAGAACCGCTGTTTGATCATAGGGCTTGGTCTCCCCGGATAATATCAGTTGTCTTGTGCTATTCAATCCAATTAAATTAAAATGATCTGCAAGCGTCTCCGATTCATTAAGAGGAATGGCATTTAAATTTATGCGGTGCATAAGTCCGGAAGAAGAAAAATAGAGCTTTTTTATTCCTGTCAGACTATTTGAAATGGGATCAAATAAAAGGGTCTTTAAATCCTTTGCAGAAGACTTTAACTGCCTTGCTCCTCTATCCGCAAAGGTGTATATGGAATTGACGTAATCCAGCCTTCTTTCCCCCTGGAATTGGAAAATGTCATTCAATTCCTTTTCACTGCACAAGGGGATAAATTCCGTATGCCCTTGATTATGCTTTGTAATCAAAGCTCCATAAACGATGCTGTCTTCTTCATTATAGGGATTGATGTTAAAATGTACAAATTCAATAGCCGCATCTTGCTCTCCCAGGAAACGGGAAAGCTCATCACGCGTAACGAATTCTTGTGAAATACCCTTTTGGTAAGTTCTTTTTGCAAGTTCCTTCTCTGTTTTACTTATTTTCTCTTCGATCTCCGCAATATCAACTTGCTCCCGAAGGGGCTTTTCGAGTTCTTTTCCAAGTCTTCTGTGATAAGATTTAAGCTCATCAAGCAGGCTCCGTCCAACAGAGTCTTTCTGATATACCCGGTACATCGTTTGGGTGTTTTGCAATAAAAAAGACTTAAAGAAAAGAGTATTGTCCATTGCAACATCTGCACATTCAGGATAGAGCACAGCCAGATAATAATCCCTGTCCAGTTTATACTCAAAATGCTTGAGATATAAACCAAGTTCGTATTCTGACAAATGAAAGCGCGAATTCGATAATTGGGATTTGTAAATTTCCGATGCTTTCGCAGCCAGAGAACTTGCTTCCGGATAATTTTTCTGTAATATTCGGATTTCTGTCAAATCATCCAGGCACCGGGCATACCTGGGGTGCTGGCTACCAAAAAGTGTTTTAGTTTTCATCTCCGCCTCATTGAGAAAGGATTCTGCTTTCACTACTTCTTTTTTGCTCAGGTAATATTCCGCAAGGTCTGTTAAAGTATAAATGTATTCAGATGGATTGATTTCCGTAAATTGCTTGCAAAGTGAATAGGCCTCCTTCCAGTATGATTCTGCTTTTGCATCTTCCCCTTCACTCTGATACAGCGAGGCCAGATTTTCCAAACTTCGCACATGTTCAATATGTTGCTTTCCGTAAATCTTTTCATGAATGTTTTTCGCCTCCAGATAAGAAGCTTCTGCCTCCCTGAAATTTCCTCTTCGCATTTGAATCTCTGCCAGATTGATTAAGGCAAGGGCAAAGTCTGCGTGATTTCTGCCAAATAATTTTTCACGGATTCGGACGACTTCTTTGGCACATTCCTCTGCTTTGGTGTCATTACCCAGGATATCATATAGAGAATAGAGATTTCCCAAAACCCAGGCGACATCCGGATTCTCATTTCCCCGAAGTTGTTTAAAAATTTCCAATGCTTCTAAATGGCCTTCCTCTGCCAATTTATAATTTCCAAGCAAGCGATATAACAATGCCATGTGATTAAGACTATAGGCATAATCCTTACTTTGATGTCCTGGATTTAATTCCCGTATATCCTTGGCTTTTTTATACAGTTGTTCCGCCTTTTCGTAATACCCCATATCTACATACAAGATCCCCAGGTTATGCAAGCTCCATGCATAGTCCGGATGCCCTTCTCCCAGTGCTAACTTCCGCACTTGTATTGCTTCTGTATAAAAGTTTTCCGCCTGTTTGTAGTTACCCATTTTCCAATACAATCCACCCAAATTATTCAATGTCCACCCGTAATCCGCTAAACTCGAGACGGAGTCCTTCTTCTGAATATGCAATGCTCCAAGATAAAGGGTCTCCGCTTCCTTGAGATGCCCAAACAGGTATTGCGTGCGTCCATGATAAAAGAGCGCAAGTGCATATTTCAAATGCATTTCCCCCAATAATTTTCTGGCCTGCTTCTCTGCAAGTTCTATGGCATCAATAGCTTCCTTGTATTTTATTTTGGCAGTGTATTGTTTATTCAGCGTTATGAGGCTGTCGATTTCCTTCTCCACCCCAATAGAATCAATGGATTGAGCAAAAAGCTGTTGCTGAAACACAATCAGCAGTGTAACCAGACTGAATCCTGTCAATCGACAAAAGAAGAGTTCAATAGCTTTTACATATTGTGTCCCCATAATGTATTCACTTATTTAATTCAGAAACTCTTGCCGCATCACTAATGTGCCCTGGCGATTCATCGACCAGTGCCACGCACCTGAGCTTTCGATGCACTTGTAAATTTAGTTGCTAATTTCTATTTCCTATCAAATTATTCTCTATGACATTTCAGTGAAATCATAGTATGATATATCTCTTAGACATTAAAAATTTCTGGGGATTTCAGCTAGCTTGAAATGGGTCTTCGTTCGAACATTTTTACGCCTTCATCTTTTCAAAAACATGTATGTCATATATGTATTAAGATGGTGAATTTCAAGTTCACAAATTTTGTAAGGCCAACCCGAAAATAGTTGCCCCTGATTTATCTCTTTATGGGTCTCAAATAGGATAGTTGTAACTGAATGATCAGGCAGACCGCTTCCTCCAACTGATATATAATTCTCTTTGCTTGTTGCACGTCCTGTCGTGATAAAAAAAAAGCGCACATGAATTACTATTCAGTGCGCCCTTATTTTTACAAATCAGATTTTTCAGTGCCTTCCCCACAATTCCACGATGGCCTTCCGGTTTTTATAATTTTTAGTATCATACCAAAATACAACTTTTTTGATCACGCGTCTGTTACCCGGCAGGTCAATAATACGACTTTCGTCTCCTGCTCTGAAAACCTGTTTCAACTCCACATCCTGTGTGCTGCCATCACCAAAATGGACAACCATTTTATTCATGTCCATAGCGGAACGAAGCACCTTAACCCGCAAACCGGTAAACATCCCTTCTGCAGCCGTTACCATGATTTCATCCCGGTCATTGGCAAAGTTGACGGTACGCGTGCCAAGCAATTCCCATCGGCCCTGAATTGGACCAATAGCGAATGTATTCGCTGCATGCATTGTGGTTAAGTTCAACACTGTAAAAAGAACGAAAACGAAAGACTGAATTTGATTTTTCATGTTTTGCTTTTTAATTTGATTATAAAACTAAGACTCTAAAAATAAACATTCGTTTAATAATCTTGCTCTTTTTTTAGAAATAGCCATTCAACTCCCAGTTATAAGGGAGGTATTCTATCTTTATTTTATGCAATTGGACGACATCCGAATATTTTTCAAGAAAAGCATGTACACCCCCTGAATTCTTGAAATCCCCGGAATACCATTCAAAGATCCTGGAAATTTTAACAGTGCCGGGTTCGAGTACATTTTTAGTGAGATCTTTTAGAAATCTCCGGCATTGATCATCAAGTTGCATATCAATTTCAGCTCCTTCATAGGCTTCCCGCCGCAGCATCGGACACGACTGTGCCGCACAAACGAGAGCCATATGTATTCTCGGATCTTTGAATTTCTTGCGGATAATCCCGTGTTCAATGGAATTCAGATCATATCGCCTTTTACCAATTTTAATAAATTTAATATCCCAACTGCTGTTGACATGAGGAATTTTGCCTCCAATGTCTTTGATGCTTTTGATAGTTGGATTGCGGATGATCAATTGCACGGTAAAAGCATTGTATGCATTGAGCCACCAGGCCAAACGTTCGTTAGTATTTCCGGTCCCTCCGGACCCTTCCAGGGATAATCCTTGCAAATAGCGGTTCAAACGAAAACTGTCTTTTATAAAACCTCCGTAGTCCACCATTCCATGTACATCCACGTGTTCTTTTAATAGACTATCCCAAAGGGCATGCCTGTATTCTTGTGCACGCGCTGCCAAGGTGGCTAAAAGGAAGAATGTTAAAAACAGGTAGAAATGAATTCTGGGGAAGCGGGTCATATTGAATTTGTATTGCCTTTTAGAAATCAACCAGATTGTTGATATGTTCAAATAGATCAGGTCGAAATTTCATGAGGCTGTCTGGATTCATCAGGTAAGCATATGCAATGAGGCCTTCAACATGAATGGAAGGCTGCATGAGAAATTTTTTAAGATCCTCTTCCTGAATCCCAAGTTCTGCAAGAAACACATTGCGCAAAGAGTCCATCTCTTGTTCATTTTCCAATCCTTGATGCGGATAAAGTCGAAAAAATACGATACCCCACTCATAAAGCGCAGTATTAAAAAAAGAAGTGGGATTCACATATGCGGCCTCCAGCTGCGGGATAGAAAAGATCAGGACTCCATCCTCCTCTTCATTTTCGGAAATGTGAAGATAATTCTGATTCGGGCTGGGAAAGGGATGCTGGTAAAAAACAATGCGGCTGTAATGCTCAGATTCCTTCTTTGTAGATAATAGCCCAAGGGAAATCGCCGGTGCAAGAGCCATGAGTTTCCACTCCTCAGGGATCCCTTTTTCACCCATCGTAATGAATTCCTTGCGAATTAACTCATAAGCGAGGGCACTCGAAAATCTGGATTGGCTATCCGGACCCAGACTACGGTACCATGAAACGAATTGGTCCACCCATCGCAGCTCATAGTTCGTAAGTCTTGAAGGAAATTTTTCAAACCACCATTGGTTCACAAGATCGCCCATGATGAAGCTTGCCACAGCAGCAATCCCTGCCGGTATGAGCATCCATAAGCTTGCGATATCACTCTTGTCGCAAAAGAACAAAACCAATAAGAAAATGGCGGTGAACAGGGTTTGAACTCTTCTGGAAGGCATGCCCTCTATTTTGAGGTAAAGCTGTGAAAAAACGATGAGAATCGGCCGCATTACCTTAAGTTTTTCTTTATCCAGGCTTTTTTTATTCAAACCTTCTACAGTCGACGTAATTCTTTTCGTAAGAAATTCAATATCAATGTTTTAATTTCGGAATCTCCCTTCCTTTGCCGGCTTGGGGTCGGTTTTGTCCTATTCATCGGGCTCCCTTTAGGAATGGTTTCCAATGTCTCTACCATTGCAAATCAAGCGAACTCAGGACTTTATTCCTGTCACCCTCTTTTTTATCAATAATTTGGATTTCAAATACTGTCTTCTTTGGGTTTTCACTTATATTTGCAGCCCGTTTAAAGAGAAACGACTCTGATTCAAGGGTTTAGTTTCTTTTAACTGAGGTACCTTAGCTCAGTTGGTAGAGCAACGGACTGAAAATCCGTGTGTCCCTGGTTCGATTCCTGGAGGTACCACTAAAAACCCTTGTATGTTTCCTAAACTACAAGGGTTTTTTTATGGAATTTGTTTTAAACCTCCTTCTGTAAGACTTCCTAAAACTGCTTACTGACGATTTACATCCCAATCGACTGAGCCTGATCCACTGGTCGATGCTTAGCAAGATATTCCACTTTCGCTTTTTGCGCTAGCCGGATCATTTTCTGAATGCATTTCTATTCCGGTTTTTGGATCCGGAATTACTTCCCTTATTAGGCGTCAAGATTTGCATAAAACGAGCCACTCCCTCGAACTTTTTGATTCCGGATTTTTATCTGTTTATAAAAATTATATTTCAAATTAAATTTCTCACTCTGACGATTGCTTGTCGTTGTAAACAAATCTTTCCGGTGCATGTATTCCGGTATCAACAAAGAAGTATATGTACCGAAAGGGCTTGATTCAGAAATCTTTCATTGAAATCAATTATTAAGGCTGAATCCACAGTCTTTCGGAAGCTATAACAGAGTTATTTCGCATCACCAGGATCAGATATATCCCAGGAATGAAATGTTCAATACCAAGTATACATGCATCCTTCGACACCAGGCTAATGTCAAGAGAATTAGAAACATCCTTCCCTTCCTGTGAAAACATTTTGACTTGACAAGCATTTAATTCAAAATCGCAACTTAAATACACTTCCTGTTTTGCAGGATTTGGAAAAAGAGTGATAGTGGAACTTGCTTCTGCTGTTCGCATTTCCGGTACGGGCTTTCCATTTAATAGGCTTGAAACAGAAATCGGATGTTTCAGTTGCCTTGTTTCAGAAATGTATTTTGAATTAAATGAATCCAGGGTCTCTGCAGAAAATTCGTTAGTCTTTAGATCTATTTCCCATAATCCACGTCCATAAGTCCCTGCCCGCAATTGCATTGTACCATATTCAAGCTGCAAATGATTAACGATCACATTTGGCAATCCGTTATTGAAGGGAATCCAATCACTTATTGAATTGTTTCTGTAGTAAACTCCAAAGTCGGTACCGGCGTACACCTCATCATTTGAACTTCCGGTAACATGCACAATACAATTTACAGGAACATTACTTAAAGTTCCGGAATAATTGGTCCAATTGCTACCCCCGTCGGTTGTCAAAAATATTTTATTCGTTGCTGAGTATCCGGAAAAGCATACATAAACCCGATTGCGGTTTGTCTCACTTACAGCAATATAATCGATGGCAGCATTGGATACCGGCAAGCCGGAAGTTATATCAACCCAATTCACTCCTCCATCATCTGAACGCATCATTTTATTGTATTTAGCTGCATACACTACATTGGTATCCGCTCCTGATACCGCCAAGGCTACAATGCTGTCAAGCACCGGAGCAGAGCTAACAGTATACCAACTCATGAATTCTCCTCCAATCGTGGACTTACGAACGCCCACTTTTGCTCCAATGTACATCGTTTGCGGATTTTTGGGATTCATTGCATAAGGAGCAAGCCACATGCATTGTCCCGGGGACGCCAGGCTAAAGTTCTTTCCTCCGTCTTTTGATTTTTGCAAATTACCATAGGCACCGCAAACAAACATATTCTGCGCATTTGTCGGATCATAAAGTGACTGCATACCATCACCTCCAAATATCTGTTTCATGCTGGAATCCGATTTTACAAAAAGATTACTCGCACAATCCTGTTGACCCACTACAATAGTATCGGCGCTCATCGGATGATTGCAAATCCTGTAAATCTGTCCTATGTGAATACCCTTACTTATGTTGGACCATGTAGTGCCCATATCAGCCGTTTTGAAAATTCCTCCATCCGTTAAGGCAAAAACCGTGTAATTACTTCCGGGTTTGAAGTAAAATCGCTTTACATCCTGATGAATATAATCTGAGGCCATCTCATTGTTCCATTGTGCTGTTAAGTTCCAGTTACTTCCTCCATTGTAACTTTTTGCAGCTTCACTGCCACCGACAAAAAATACACCTGCATTCCATGGTGCCACAGCAAGTGCCCTGTCATATAAACCATAGGGATGTACAAGTGCATCGGGACTGGTCATTGTGGTAAATGTTTTCGTAGTCCCGTTATATTTTTTAAACGCTCCTCCCTGACCCCACAAATAAACAAGATTCGTATCCGCATTTGAAATTGCTAAGGAAATTCTGAAGCTTCCTGTCTTTGAATACCCTCCTCCTTTCCATGTCCAGCTGGTCCCAAAATTATCCGATCTCCACAAGCCGTTGGCATCCGTCAGGTAAAGTATATCCGGTTTTTTTGGATTCATTTCCATGCTGAAAAAAATCCCGTCTTTCACTTTGGTCCAGTTTTTACCTGCATTTACACTCCGCCACACTCCACTGAAAGATGCTACAATCAGAGTATCATCATTCACCGGATGCAATAGCATTCGCTGGGGAACCATCAATTGATTTTGTGAAAAAGACATTCCTGTAGCATTCCATTTCAATCCTCCATCTGTGGATTTTAAAACGCCGGCACTAAACTGCCCCTGAAGACTTTTACCTATTCCCGGAAATCCGGCAAACATATCACCGGTGACAACATAAATTTCATTTACATTGTTTGGATTAATTGCTATATCCGTAATACTCAAAGCCGGAAGCAAATCTGTATTGAGACATGTCCAGCTTTTGCCGTCATCAGAAGTTTTCCATATACCCCCTGTAGCTGCTCCGACCAGATAAGCATTCGCGTTTCCGGGAATAAAACTCATACAATTAATTCTTCCCATGCCTGTAGCACTTCCTCCAAATGGCAATTTCGGGCTGATCAAATTGTGCCAAACAGGCAATCCTGCACTCTGAAAGTGCGCTGCAGCCATTGCATTTACATTTCTGTTCCTCAAAAAATCATCCCAATAAGAATCAAGTTCCGGATATCTTCCCGATGGGTATACCCTTTGTTTTGTAAACCACTCCCACCTTCCGTATTGTCCTTCTGTTTCATCCCCTTCCTTTTCACGCTCCTTTCGCGATTCAAGAAAACTGTCATCTACTGATTCCTTTTGATAAGCTCTGTAAGCTTTTTGAATTTCATAAAAATTCAACTCCCTGGTTGTCCTTTTTCCAATGTGGTTATTAGGTAAACCTTCTTCCAACCATTCCTGTCCGGAGGTCACAAAACAGAATAAACAGCATATCACTGTAACACAAACTTTCATAAACCCGCTCATATAAATTAATTTGTACCAAAAGTATTTCTACTCATGGTCTTCTGCAGATCCGTTTGATAGTTGGCCAGATGGAATTGACAAATGTCAGGAACTAGATACACTCAGTCCTTGAAACTGCTTCATAAAATTCTCCTTTTTTCTTTTTGAAACATCTACCAAGGAACCGTTTGTCATGATTGCGTGCAATCCATTTTGGCTAGAGTACCCACGCACTTCATTTAGATTAATTAAGAAGGAATGGTGACATCGGAAAAAATTATAGGGTATCAATTTTGATTCATACTCACCAATATTTTTCGAAGTCATGATCATTTGACCGTCCTTCATATTAAAATAGGTGTATTGTCTTTCCGATTGCAGATATAGAATTTCTTCAGGAAACACAAAATGCTTTTCCTTCAATGAAGAGAGCACCAACCGGGATTTGGGAAATATATTATCAGCCTTAGTCCCGTCTTCACCGGGCTTTTTACCCTTCATTTCCTCACTTTCAAATTTACTCTTCAGCTTATAGACTGCCTCTTTCAATTCTTCAATATCTATAGGCTTTAGAAGATAATCCAATGCGCTGATTTTTATAGCTTTCAATGCATATTTCTCATAGGCGGTGGTGATAATAATTTCACAATGGATATCATTAAAACCGGAAAGAAGTTCAAAGCCATTTTCGCTATTTAATTCTATGTCCAGGAAAACTACATCCGGACGCTCTGATGAAATGATTCTCGATGCTTCTTCCAGTGACTGCGCAGATGCTACAACTTCCAGTTCAGGACAATAGGATTCTATAAGCTTTTCAAGGAGCAAAGCACTTGGCGTTTCATCCTCTACAATAATCGCTCTAATCTTTTTCACTCCTGAATCGGTATTTCCAAGTATACGCATGTCCCTTCCGCATTTCCCTGCGCATCCTTCAAATCTTCAATATGCAGAGTTGCCTTTTTTGCGGTGTACCAGCTTAACAAATCTGCTCGGTCTTCAATAACTTTTAGACCCATCGATTCCTCATTTCGCTGCCTGATACTGTTCCAATAATTCGCAGCTTCCCGTCCAATACCATTATCCCTTATTTCACATAAGATCATTTTATTTTTCGTCTTCATATGGAGATGAACGATTCCATCCGTGCTTTTTTTGCGAAATCCATGAACTATTGCATTTTCTATAATGGGCTGAATCAGCATCGAAGGAATCATCAAATGCTCCTGATCAATTTCCGGATCAACCATACAGCTAAAGGAAAACCGACCCGGAAATCGTAAAGCCTCCATGTCTACGTACAAGTGAATGAGCTTTATTTCATTCGCCACAGATATACGATCCTTTCGGGTTCCTTCAAGAACCAGTCGAACCAGCCGGCTAAATCTCGAAAGATATTTTAATGCCTGTTCTTTTTCATCCCCGGCAATCAGATGCTGGATCGAATTCATGGAATTAAAAATAAAGTGCGGGTTCATCTGTGCCCTTAATGCAGCCATTCTTGCATCAGCCACCTGCTGGATCATTTCGCTTCTGAGTCGCTCTTCCCTCCGGATTCTTTTTACTCTTGTAATATAGGAAAAATAGAGTATAAGAAGCAGAATAACAGCCGTTAGCATAAAAAATAAAGGCGTTTTCCAAAATGGCGCTTTGATATGTATTTTTAACCATTTACCTTTTCCATCATAAACTCCATCATTGTTGGCGGCAATAACGTGAAGATTAAAATTTCCATAAGGAAGTTTTGAATAGTTAAGTATTGGATTGTTTCCATTGGATTTCAATTCTGTATCAAAACCAACAAGCTGATATTTAAATTCATTTTTTTCAGGATGGTAGTAGCTTAAAGCAGCTAATTCAATCACTATATCATTTTGATCATAATTCAGTGAAATTGCTTGATTTCTGTTTACGTCTTCAGTCAAAGGAATTTTCTTTCCGGCGGCAAACAATTCATTAATTTGAATCTTCGGCATGTAAATATTCACGGAATAGTCAGCCTTCGGAATTACATTAAAACCATTGGATCCGCCAAAAATCAAATCGCCATTTTTAAGCATGACAGCCGAGGCAGGATGAAATACATTTCCTTGCAATCCATCTCTCTGGTCAAAATGCTTTATCGAATGAATATGGTAATCTGAATCATAAGCGAATTGCACTAATCCTTTATTCGTTCCTGCCCACGCTTTTTGATTCTTCAACACAATAATGCAAGTAATTTCATCATTTAAATACGTTGAACTGTCCATAACTGGTAATAGAGATAAATCACTCCGCTTCCAGATATAAAGGCCATGATTCGAGGCCATCCAAATATTATTGTGTTCATCTTCGGCAAATTGATTTACCTTATTGGCAGCAAAAATCTTGTCTGGTTTTAAATAGTTTAACTCTCTGAATTCATGATCTGTGTGAATTACTCCCGAACGGCTGGTAGAAAACCAAAAATCATTTTTACTATCATTAAATACTGTGACGTAAAATTCTCCTTTCAGCTTAGCTATGTTTTTAGATGTCCATTTGTTTTCAATGTGCCCATCAGGATTTATGCAGTTTACACCACCTCCTGTCCCTGCTACAACTCTGTCCCCCGCATCAACTAATACATCATATATGACAGAATTGCTTAAACCTGAGTGATTTGATTCCACACTCTGATAGGCTTTCCAGAAATTTAAACGAGGATCATAGGCGCACAAACCGTCCGCTGTTGCAATCCATATCCTTCCCTTTGAATCTCCTGAAACGGCATAAACATAGTCGTTAGCTAAGCTGTTTTCTTGTCCATATTGATGCGTATAACAATGAAAAGTTTGCGAAACCCTATCAAATTGCATCAAGCCGGTTTTACTTCCGAGCCAAAGTTTTCCTTCTTGCCCTTCATACCCGTCTGTAATATCATCAAAACACATTCCGCCGGACTTTCCATATTGCATTAAAAACCTTTCGAATTTCTCCCCTTTGGGATAAAAGCGATCCACTCCCTTTCCTTCCGTAGTCAGCCAAATCATTCCTGAACAATCCTCAAATACAGAATTGACTCCATCATAAGACAGACTCGTGGGATCAAAAGGATCATGTCTATGATGCCGCCATTTTTTTTGGCGGCTCATAAAAACCAGCAGACCTTTATTCTTGCAGCCAAAGTACATGTTGCCCTGAGAATCGCATATGGCATCCGCGATAGCGCCTGAAGCTTCCTGCATCTCTGCACTGGCTAATATCTGCTTCTGAAATGTATGTGATTTTAGATCAAAAAGACAAAGGCCTCTTCCCTGAAATGCAAGCCATAATTTGCCATTACAATCGAAGGACAATGCATTGATTTTATTTGCCTTCGTCGAGTTTGGATGTAGGGAATCTATTAAAAAGCCTGTAAATCGATGCTCCGAAATAGAGAAACGATACAAACCAATGATACATGAAATCCAAATATTCCCTTCCAGGTCGGGAACCATATCTGTTATTCTGTTCCTGGAATAGACTTCTTGTACTGTACTCAGCGTATCATGCAGAAATGTCCTAAATTTTTGATCCCTGGAGTTAAAAAGATTCAGTCCAATTCGCGTAGCAATCCACAGGTTTCCAAACTCATCTTCCACAATTTTCGTGATGTCATTGCTCGAAAGGCCACTTCCATCTCCTTTAAGGTATCTGTGAAAATAATGGGACTCCGGATCATAACAGATCAATCCTGTTGTTCCAAACCAAAGCCTGCCTCTTCCATCAAGATACGAGCAGCTAATTTCATCTCCTAAATAGGCTTTCAGCTGGGGTTCCAGGGTCTCAAGACTTTTTACGAAATGCCCGTCATAACGATCCAAGCCTTTCCTGGTGCCAATCCAAATATAGGACCGCCGATCTTGAATTACACAATTGACAATATTGTGTGAAAGGCCCTGCTCCGCATTTAAATGTTGAAATTCAAAGGACTCTTTTTGGCCTTGGCAAACCACCGTTAAAAAGAGGAACCAAATTGAACTTGCCCTTCTCTGCAAACTCTTCCAGACCATACACTTCAAAGATAACATCTTCCCTTTGCCTTACTCTTTTCCACTCATAAATTTGACAACTGGCTTATTACTCTTGACAAATGCTTTTAAATGGATGCCGGATTAAACCAGAATTTCACCTTCATACAAGTTTACAAAAAATTAAATAAATTGAGTCTTTATACATTTGCCATACACCATGTACTTATACATTTTAGCATACAGAAACAAGCCTTTCTGATGAAATCCCAATAAGCCTTGAAGATTGAATTTCACATGAATATGGGATTGCCCCAAACAGGAAAGAATCAGACCTTTGTCAAATGAGCTCACTCATGAGAAGCCAGTGTTCAGAATATTTAAAAGTATCCTGACATGGGATGTTAGGTTTAGGGATGTTATTGAAATCACCGAGGGGTTAGAATGATTTCATGTGCGATATTCATTAAAAGCAAGCTGTCCTACTAAATAAACTTTTAATCAAATCAATTTTACTAACATTTGTTAGTGTCATTATTCATTTTTAAAAAACACATCGAAAATGGAAGAACTTAAATCCAATGAGACATCACGGCGTAGAGATTTCCTTGGCAAAATTGCTGCCGGAGCTGCAGCGCTGGGCATCGCTTCACTTGCAAGCCCTATTCAGCTGGATGCTCAGGAAAAAAAGCCTGAAGCTAAAAAAATGCAAACCAAACCTATGCATCCCGCAGATCAGTGGTTTAACAAACTAAAAGGTCACCATCGCGTAGTATACGATGCTCCACATCCGCATGAGATCTTTCCGTTTGCCTGGCCCATGATCTTTATCATGACAAATGCAGCTACCGGTTCTTCTGCAAGTGATTGCGGTGTGGTCCTGGTCCTGCGCCACGAAGCTATTTGCTATGCATTCCAGGACGCCATGTGGGCTAAATACAATTTTGCGGAAGTATTCAAGGCTAAGGACCACGGCGCAGCCTTCCAGGCAGAAGATGCGGCTACCGCCACTAAAACGAGAAACCCGTTCTGGAATACAAAGTTGGGTGACTTTAAAGCTCCCGGAATTGGTGCTATCGATATAGGGATTAAAAATCTTCAAAAAAATGGTGTGATGATTTGTGTCTGCGGAGCCGCAATGACCGTATACTCCAATGCGGTAGCAGGAATGATGAACGCAAAAGCAGAGGATGTCATGAAAGATTGGAATGAACATATCATTCCCGGAATTCAAATCGTTCCTTCCGGTGTATGGGCTTTAGGACGCGCTCAGGAACATAAATGCGCGTATATATTTGCAGGCTAATTTCACTTTAAATAAAATACGCTCTCTATCTATTTGAATTATCAATCCGCAAAAATTTCTTGAACCTATGAAAAACTTCATTCTGATTTGCTGCTTGCAAGCGTTGCTGACATATGTTGCCCCCGCTCAAAAAGCACCCTATAAGGTGGTATTTGACGTCACGTCCAAAGACACCGTCGTACACCAAATGGTAATCAGGTGGATAAAGGAAATACGGAATGCAGATCCTTCTGCACAAGTTGAAGTGGTCTATTATGCCAAATCACTCGATATGATCACAGCAGGGAAGTCAGTAGTCGCGGATGAGCTGACTTCTCTGGCAACTCAGAAAAATATACAATTTAAAGTTTGCGAAGTCGCTATGAAAAATAACCAGGTGGACAAATCCCAACTTCTAAAAGGGGTGCAAACCGTTCCGGACGGAATTTACGAAATCATCTCAAAACAATACCAGGGCTGGGGTTATATCAAAGCGGCCAGATAAGGAATTTTAATAGGCTAGCTTTTCTTTTTTGAGCATTTCATGCTCTTTATGCTGCGATCCTTGCTGAAGTCCATTCATGATTGCAATATTGTTATCATGATATTCTTCGTATGGTACTTGATCATCTTATCTTTTCATTGCATTTTCAATAAAAATACTGCAACTGCTCTTTGCCTATGGTTTTTTGCATCTTCCCTAAGTGAATTGCTTCTAGCTTTTACAAGTTCTGCATCAGTTTTAGATGGACCCATCGCAAATGATTTTATTAAAAATATGCTTCCCATGCATATTATACCTTTGAATTCTTTATTTTGTACTTTAAACCATTGATATAAATTTTGCACCGGAATTTTTTATTTTGCGGCAATGGATTTACCCAGAAATTACATGGACTAAACGCATTATCTTCAGAATCAGCACAGATTGAATACACATCTACCCGATAAAGACCAAAACAAAAAACTGATGGATATGGCGCGGGCCATCCGGAAATTGATGTCCGCACTTCTCGTCCTTGTTTTCTTTATTGTCATTTCGCCTGTTCTTTATTTTTACAGAGAAGAGCTGTTATCCCTTTTCAAAAACCAAAAACCACTTTCAAAAAAAGAAACCGAAAACCCATTTCCCACTTCACCGGATGGAAAGGCTTATTGGATCGCCCCTAAACTGGACGATTCGAAAGATGCGATCTTACACTACGGTCGCTCATTAATAGAAAATACTTCCGCTTATCTCGGTCCAAAAGGTTCCGTTGCCTCTATAAGCAATGGGATGAATTGTCAAAATTGCCATCTCGATGCTGGAACACGGATTTATGGCAATAATTTCGGTTCCGTCTACTCTACTTATCCAAAATTGCGCGCTCGCAGTGGCAAGATCGAAGACATCTATAAAAGGGTCAACGATTGTTTCGAACGGAGTCTCAATGGCACTGCTCTGGATACTGCCAGCAAAGAAATGCAGGCTATCAAAGCCTACATTGAATTTCTTGGCTCTGATGTGCCAAAAGGACAACAGGCTTTGGGCTCCGGATTAAAAGCTTTGGATTACCTGGATCGGGCAGCTGATCCTAAAAAAGGAAAATTGGTCTATGATGCAAAATGTCTGAGTTGCCATCAGGCAGATGGACATGGCTTGATGAATCCGGAAGGCAATGCACATTTATATCCTCCATTATGGGGCCCGGACAGCTATAATGACGGTGCAGGCTTATATCGGATCAGCACCTTTGCAAAATATGTCAAATACAATATGCCTCTGGGCGTTACGTTCGACAAGCCGCAATTGACAGATGAAGAAGCATGGGACGTAGCAGCCTTCGTTAATAATCAGGCCCGGCCACATAAAAATGTTCCTTCCGATTGGCCGGACAAATCAAAAAAGCCTGTTGATTATCCCTTTGGGCCTTATTCCGACAAATTCTCCGAAAAACAACATAAATTCGGGCCCTTTAAACCCATTGAGCAAGTCCATTAGATCAGGGAGAATAATAAAAGCTTGATCTTTTTGGTGGTAGATGCGTTTATAATGCACTATGAAACACAACCGGAGAAATTTCATTCAGCATGTGGGTGCACTTGGTGCGGGGATAGGCTTAATCGGTCCAAAACCTTTATTTTCTGAGACTCCTAAAGACGCAGAAACAAGGGAAGAGGCTATTGAAAAAGAGAATAATTCCATCAAGCTCACTATTCTGCAGACAACCGATGTGCATTGTCAGTTGCATCCTCACGATGAACTGTTTTGGGAACATGAAAAGGCGGTATTCCGGAAAACCGGTGGCTATGGCCAGCTTTCAAGCTACCTCAAAAAAGAGCGGAAAAAACACAAACATTGTTTCGTCCTTGACACCGGAGATATGTTCCAGGGTAGTGCCTTATCTGTAAAAACCACAGGGAAAGCCATGGTTCCTATTTTAAATCAATTGGGATACGATCTCTATCTGCCGGGTAATTGGGAGGTCATTTATGGAAAAAGGGCGATGCAAACCCTGATGGGGGCCTTACATGCGCCTAAGATTTGCGCCAATATGTACCACGACCTCGGCGAGGGTAAAAGAGGAGAATTGATCTTTCCTCCCTATCACATCTGGAATGTGAATGGAGTCAAGATCGGTTTTCTGGGCTACACCGATCCCCTGGTTCCCATTCGGCAATCTCCAAATTACAGCAAAGGCATTCTCTATACAAAACCGGAAGACAATCTGGCCCATTACGTAAACGTTTTGCGGAACGATGAGCAATGTGCTGCTGTCCTCATTCTTGCTCACCTTGGTTTATCACAACAAATTTATCTCGCCAATCTTCCGGAGTGTGAAGGCGTGGATTACATTTTAGGAGGCGACACACACGAACGCGTGCGCCAGCCAATCGTCTGCAAATACGCAAAAGTTGTCGAGCCCGGAGCTTTTGGTTCTTTTGTCGGTAAACTTACTTTACATATAGCAAATGGAAAAGTTGCAAAGGATGACTATGAATTGATGGAGATTGCGGCAGATCATTACAAACCAGATGAAAATATTGAATCCCTGATCAACAATAATGAAGAGCCATTTAAAAATGAAATCTTTGAAGTAGTTGGTTACAGTACGGTGCCGCTTTATCGTTATTTTGTAATTGAAAATACCATAGACACCATGGTATTGGATGCATTGAAATGGAGAATGCCGGAAATTGACGTCGTTCTCTCCAATGGATTCCGCTTCTGCCCACCAAACACAACACCAGACCACACCGGCAACATTCCGGTAACCCAGGGATATATTTTTGATATGTTGCCCGTTGATAGTACCGTCCGCACTGCAAAAGTCAGTGGTGCCCAAATTTTGGACTGGCTTGAAAAAGAATTAAACAACGTTTTTTCTAAAAATGCAAGCGAGCGTTTCGGCGGTTGGGTGATTAAATTCCTGGGCATGAAAGTCAAATTTTATGCCTTCGGCGAAAAAGGAAAAAGGGTACAGGAAGTTGCAATTGGAGGAAATCCTCTTGATACAAGCAAAATATATAGTATCTGTGCCTGCGAACGCGATGGCGACCCGGATGACATGCTCTGCCGAATTCGCGGAGTGAAAGAAGCAAAAAATACAAAATACACCCTGCATAAGGTCATGAGGGAATATCTTCAGAAAAATTCTCCTGTAACACCCATCCCTCACGGTTCCGCCATTGCCCTGGACGCTCCTGTATCCCTGTTGACCCAGGTAAGCGGAGTGGATTATCAATTTCGCTAACGTACGTTTGTTCGTATCACCACAACATGCTGATGCTGAACTCTTGTGCTGAACTTGTTTCAGCATCAGCATAAGCATCAGCATGACTTATCTGCGTTTAACATAATGCTTTGTCTGCGGCAAAGCATTACGTCGTTTAATTCTCCCACTATGCGCAGAAGCACAATCCAACAATACTGTTGGTTAATTGAACCCATTACATCCTACCAGAATGCTTGGCCAAAGGCCAAGCAATCATTTAATCAAAAAGACAAGCAGAACTGAATACATCCTGCCTGAGTGCCTTGCCTTTAGCAAGGCACTCAGGCACACAGCAATAGTCATGCTGAACTCTTGTGCTGAACTTGTTTCAGTATCAGCATCTCCCAACTGGGAAATGACAACTCCGATAATCTAAAGACAATATATGATGGCATGAACCTATTTCAATTCAAACCACTTTTAATGAACGGGCATAAACCTTCGTGGCGTGAGATGCTGAAACAAGTTCAGCATGACTTGGGTGTTGTAACATAGTGCGTGGCCTTCGGCCACGCACTATGTTAGGGTAATGTAGGTCAAGCAGGAAACAGTATAATTAATTTGCCTGCGGCAAAGCCTTACGTCGTCTTTTCCTCCACATTACAAATAAATATTCAAGCCACAAACCAATATCACCGACGTAGTTGTCCAGGATCATTGCTTTGAAAAAGAAAGTATTATACCTTAAAAGGGGAATATGTGTTTTAACCTAAAAATAATATAAATGAGATTTTTATACTGTTTCCAAAGATGTCATACACAAAATGTAGACTGCCTATTGAATAGACAATTTGCGTATTTTCTGATATAATTTATAATTATTCAGTGAATTAAACACAACAATAAAATATTATAACATCATGAAAAATTCTTCACTTCTTTTCATATTTAGTTTGTGTATTTCTTTCCAAATTTCAGGGCAAACTTTATTCGTAAAAAATCCCAAGATTGGAATAAATACGCCTATACCTGTGCAATTTGAAAACTCCAGTGGCTTAGCGGGTTCATGGATTGGTTTTTACCGGGAATCGGAACCGGATGGAAATTACATAAGCTTCCAATATATCAATGAACTCAAAAATGGTGAAGTTAACTTTCCGGGATGGAAACAAGCCGGTATTTATAATTTCAGACTTTTTAAGGACAACGGATATGCAAAAATTGCAACCAGCAATTCCTTCCTCGTCGTACAAGGCATGATCATCGACAGCAGCTTTGGAAAGGAAGGCTCATTCCACTGGGATGCTTCCGGAGCAGGATTAGGCAATGAGTTTAAATCTGTTCGTATGGATAAAGATGGGCGTCTCCTCTTTGCCGGAGGGGTACTGAATGGCAAAACAAGCACAAATGGCGCTCCAACTGTTGACTTTCTTGTAGTCAAATTGGATCAAAATGGTCAACTGGACCAAAGTTTTGGACAAAATGGAAAAGTAATAATTGCTCCAAAATCTTCCTATTTTCAGTTATATCCTACTTATTTTAAGGCTTTTACATTGCAGAATGATGGAAAAATTGTTTTGGGTGGAGACGTAATCATCACTTATGGCGACAATACATTAGGATATGAAGCCCTTTTAGTGCGCTTGAATCAAAACGGTACGTATGACAACAGCTTTGGTGATAAGGGAGTGGTCGCTTTTTCTTTTAGACACGATGGCGAAGACAAGGCTGCTTTTTCGGATGAAGTCAAATGCCTTGAGATCACACCGGATCAAAAAATACTGGTGGGTGGTGGCAGTATTTCAAGTGCGCCTTTCGCTCCGGGTCGACCCGCACTCCGCAGATTTTTAACCAATGGAGTGTACGACATTACTTTTGGAGCAGCAGGACTGATAACTCCTTTGGACTCTATATTATGGCGGGCATATATTGAAAGCATTATCCCACCTTCACCGGGAGGAGATGGAAGTTTTTTTGCAGCCGCAACTTCAAGGGCTCATTTTGGATTGAATCAACAGCTATTATACAAATTTAATCAAAACGGCAGCTACAACCAGATTTTTGGAAACGGTAACCCAGTAGTTGAAAGAAGACCTGGAATTCACAATGAAACCTATTCCAACAAATTGCTCTACGCTCCAGACGGCAATTTGATTTTATATGGAGGAAGTGGTGGCTACGCAACCTGGTTGGTAAAACGATCCTCATCAACAGGTGAAGTCATTCCAGGTTTTGGAACCCAAGGCCTGGTTTTCAATGACCATCCCGAAAAGGAATCACCTGGCGGAATGTTTATCGATCAGGACAGGATCAACATTGCATATACAGGAGAAATGTATCAAATTAGCATGACACGTTTTAATCAAAAAGCTGAAATTGATGTCGTCTTTGGATCTCCCTATTATGACTTTGTTGATCAGGCCGGCTCTTTTATAAATTACTACGTGAACGATGTAATCCGTCAAACAAAAGACCGGTACATTTTAGTCGGGCATGCTCACCATTTCAACCCAAACCATTTTGAGTCTTTTGCCTATGCTTTTAAGGATAATCCTCTTGTATTTACAAATCTTGAAAACACAAAAGAACCATCGCCCTTCTTCCTTTTACAAAACTATCCCAATCCATTTAATGAGCAAACCGTCGTTCCTTTGTTTCTCAAGAATAACTCAAATGTATTTCTTGAAATCTACAACATGACGGGCCTCAAGCTGGCAAGCGCGGATTTCAAAAACCTGGAAACAGGCTATCACGAACTTCAGCTGGACGAGAAAACTCTTCAAACAAAACTTACATCCGGTAGTTATGTGTATTCCGTGTTGATTACAAATGAACTTGGTAATTACAGGACAAGCAGAATACTCATAAAAAATTAAAACATTAGAATCAAAAGCTTTTCAAAATTCCTTGCTAGCACCAAAAAGAAGCACATCCCAACTGAGGGACTAAAAGTTTGGTAAGCTTGTTTAGAATGGACATATTAAGAAATAAGTTTATTATGAGAAGTAGTCATAATTTAATTAAACTTAAAGATTAAATTATGACTACTTCTTATGGACTGACATTACTTCCAACACAATGCCCGGATCACAGTCACGAAAATAGATTCTGAGCTTTTTAATCTGATTCCGTAGCAGTTATTTGAAGGCCGCAGCACTTTCGTCTATATTTTTATAAATCGGAATACTTCCTCCTTATCCAGCCTTTTAAGCTTAACAAAGTACATACCGGGCTGCCATTGACCAACAGCGATTGAAATATTTCCGAAGTCTTCTCCTTGCTCGTCGAAATGAACAGGCGATCCCATCATATTATAAATTTGAATTTTCACAGTCCCGGCAGAACTATTACCAGGAAATACAGTCAGAGTCTGATCGCCGGGTGTATAAATCACATTTGAAGCAGCCGCAGATCGTTCATCTGAGGAATTATCAAGATGAAATAATCCTTCATCCGGATTCCCTATATCTCCTTTCTTGTGTTGCTCGCAACAAACCCTTCCAAGTCCTTTCGATGCCCTGCAATGTTCATTTTCGCAATCATAAACGATAAATTCATAGAATGTCTTGCAGTCACCTTTCAGAGGTCCTATGGTTATAGGTAGCTGATTGTAATTGAAGGTTCCGTAAAATATGCCATTGCCTCTCACTTTAAAACAAGAACTTGTATTAAAGTGTCTGAAATTGATCTTGACAAAAAAGTTATTATCGGAATTACAATCCGACTTTGTAATCTGCAGCCCATTGATGGAACAAGTTTTCTTTTCACAACATACGATTCCTAGTTCGGCAGCTACCGTACAATGCTCATCTTGGCAATCCACAATCTTAAATTCATAATGTGTCTTACAATCCCCGTCAAATGGACCAATTTTTAGGGGTAACTGACTGTAATTGTATGTTCCGTTCACATTGCCATTTACGATCACTTTAAAGCAATCGCTGGTATGATTATACTTGAAGTTCAAGAAGACGTAAAATTTTGCATCATTATTGCACTCTGTTTCTTCGAGTTTTAAATCGGAAAGATTACAAGTTTCTTCACAACATACAATACCTAAATTTCCGGATACACTACATTCCTGCTTCTCGCAATCGGCAACTACAAATTCATAATCCGTATCACAATCGCCCTTTAGTCCGCAAATCTTTACGGGCACCTGCGAATAACTGAAGCTGCCATATTCATGACCGTTTCCGGTAACTTTAAAGCAATTTGAAGTTCCCTGATATTTGAAACCCAGATAAACACAGAAATTTTGATCGGCATCACATTCCGTCCTTTCCATGTGAAGATCTGATAAATGACATTCCTGTTCACAACAAACCTTACCAAGATTGTATCCAACCTTGCAGGTGTCGTTGTGACAATCTTTTACCAGAAACTCGTAATTGGTATGGCAGTCCCCTGCAAATGGCCCAAGTTTGACGGGTAGCTGGTAATACTTGTAAGTTCCGTAAAGCGTGCCATTTTGAAATATCTTGAAACACTCGCTGGTATCCTTGTACTTGAAGTTCAGGAAAACAAAAAATTGTTGATCTGCGTTGCATTCCGTTTTCTCAACTTTAAGGTCGTAGAGTTTACACGGTTTTTCGCAACAAACGATACCCAAACTCCCGGTAACTGAACATTCTTCTTTCTCACAATCTGTAATTACAAATTCGTATTCTGTTTCACAATCTCCTTTCAGGCCACAAATTTTGACCGGCAACTGTGAATAACTGAATGTTCCATAATATTTTCCATTGCCGGAAACTTTAAAGCACTTGGAAGTGCCTTCATGCTTAAAACTTAATGAAACACAAAAGTTCTGCTCTTCGTTGCAATCGGTCCGCTCTAAATGCAAATCAGATAAACTACATTCAGTTTCACAGCAGACCTTGCCTAAAAGGTAGGTCAATTTACAATTGTCACTATGACAATCGCGGATCACAAACTCATAATCTGTGGTACAGTCCCCGGAGAGGACTAACTGAACTGGCAGCTGACTATACAGGAAAGTCCCATAGTTTTTCCCTCCTCCCTTAATTGTAAAACAATCACTTGTTTCCTTATGCTTAAAATCAATTGTAAGCGTAAATTTCTTCTCTTTGTTGCAGTCGGAGCGGTCCACCTGCAAATCATACAATTCGCAGGCAGAAAATGCTGTTATGCGAATCAGGCTCACTAAAAATAAAATTGCAATACTTCTCATATGCCTATATATTGAATTCATAGTTATTTCTATATCTACGGAACCTGAAACAGTTTGGTTGCCTCTCCACCCTCTTCCTTAGAAAGTACCATTCAACAAGTCGCCCAATGAATGGACTTTCCGGAGATTCCGCTCACAAATGTATCAAATCCCTTAAAAATCTAAGCCGGCCCATTTTGATTACTAAACAGGCACAGCTTTTGCACTGAATCTAAAATCACAGGGTTCGCTGATAAAGATCCCTTATATGCCAATGAACGCTGCTTGCCCGGTGCAATTCAGGTATGGTTCTCTGAGACTTCTGATCTCCATACCGAAATCTACCCAGGCTGCGATTGAAAGCATGAGGCATGCTTGTTTTTATAATCTTGTATCCAATGATAAATGCCGGAATGACATGGCCCTTAAGAAGTAATGCTTATCATGTTCCATTCTCTTTCAATTGATCACTCAGTCAATTCACCTTGTACACATGGAAAATAGAACCGTACTGCCCTCGAAAGTCCGTTTATATTTATAGGTTCATTTTAAAATGAATAATAACTTAGCAAAATGAATGTGAGGAAAAGAATGTATCTGCACGATGCCTGTTTCTTCCTTTTCATGCTTTTTCTGGAACATGCATCCAGCCAGACAAGCACTTGCCATTTTCTTTGCAATACTGACTTTGAACAAGATAAACTTGTACAATCCGGTCAGTTTGGCTTTTTTGATCAGGATCTCGTTTCTTGCTGGAATACTACCGCAACAGACCGGATGATTGAAATCTGGGGAAGTGGTTTTGGAGGCGTGCCGGCTTATTCAGGAAATCAGTTTGCAGAACTTAACGCAAATATGGTTTCTACTCTCTACCAGAATTTTACTTCTTCCCTGGGTGGTACTGTTGAAATTTCATTTGCCCATAGAGGTCGCGCAGGACTTGATCGGCTGAGTGTAGAAATTGGCCCGAAAACAGGCCCTTTTGTAAATTTAGGAACCTTCTCTGCAGATAATAAAAGCTGGGTTTACAATACCATCAGCTACACTTTTCCATCTTCCGGCAATACCGATTATACCATCCGGTTCAACTCTGTATCTGCTGCCGGCGGCGCTACAGTAGGAAACTTTCTCGATGCCATCTCCATATCCCTGTTTCCTCCTCAAGCGGATTTCGTAAGTAAAAATCCAAGCTGCCCAAATGCCAGTGATGGAGAAATAATATTGCAATACTCTAAGGGTTCCAAACCCTTTCAGTATTTGTGGGGACCCCCTTTAAATTCAGTTGACAGCAATCAATTTAACCTGCCTCCGGGAACGTACTCCGTTGAAGTAACCGATTTCTTTGGCTGCAGTAAAACATTCACGGTCCTTCTGAAACCCGAATCCCCGGCAGATACGATTTATCTCCGCAAGGAAGCCTGCGAAAATTATTTTTGGCCTGCTACAGGATTAAATTATGATACTTCCGGATTGTACACGGGCTCCTTTAAAAACAGAGCCGGTTGCGACAGCACCGTAATTCTTGACTTGTCTATTATACCTGTTCACCAGAGTTCAGAATCTATTTCTGCATGCCAATCTTATGTTTGGCCTTCTAACGGAAAAGTGTATTATCAATCCGGGCGCTATACCGATACTCTTACAAGTCAACAATCTTGTGATTCCATTTTAATTTTGGACCTTCATATACACGATGCATTCAGTAAAACAGATACGGTCAGGACTTGCTCGAATTATACCTGGCCCGTAAATGGAAAGGTCTACACGAAGAGTGGCTCGTATTCAGAATCCTGGGTCAACCAATATGGATGCGATTCTGTTAGAAATTTGGAACTCTTCCTTTCTCCTCCCTTTTCCATTACCGATTCAATTCAATCCTGTTCCGATTACCTATGGCCTGTGAATGGAAATACCTATAAACAAAGCGGGACCTATACGGAATCCTTTATGACCCAATATGGATGCGATTCTCTTTACAAGCTCATTTTGGAAATCCTTCCATCAGATGTAAATAGAGATACAATCCTCGCCTGCGGGTCCTTTACTTGGAAGGTGACAGGCAAAAGCTATGATCAATCCGGCGATTATGAGATGTCCTTCAAGAATAAATACGGCTGTGACTCTCTGTTTTATTTACATTTTGTAAGACTTCCTGCTCAGGTCTTTGCAGATACCATACAATCATGCATCGACTATCTATGGCCCGCCAACGGAAAAAAGTACTCACAAAGCGGAAACTATCTGGAGCACTTTACAAATAAACAGGGCTGTGATTCTATCCATGAATTAATTCTCACCATATACCCAAACTCCCTTACATCCCTTCAGGTTAAGGCATGCGATGATTATTATTGGCCTTTAACAGGTACGCACTATGAGAAAAGCGGAACTTACTATGACACGCTAAGGAATGTGAACAGCTGCGATTCTATTGTAGAACTTCGTCTCAAATTATTTTCCTCCATTAAAATTTACGATACCATCAGACAATGCGGTGCTTACTATTGGAATGTATCAAATGAAACCCTTTCTGCCAGCGGCGATTATAGCAAATTATTTAGAAGCCAACATGACTGCGATTCCATTCATAATTTACATCTGATTGTTGATTCCAATTACGTATTTTATGATACTGTAAGCGCTCTCGAACAATTTCATTGGGCGGTCAATGATCAGACTTATTTACAAAGTGGTCGCTATGAATCCTCCTTTAAATCCATTCAGGCTTGTGATTCCCTCCACATTCTCATTCTGGAAATTAGACACCGCGGAAAAGTGTATGTCCCAAATGTATTTTCACCCAATGGCGATGGGGTCAATGACAAGCTCATTGTTTTTTCAAGTCCCGAAATTAAACGGATCGATCGCTTTCGGATTTACAGCAGATGGGGTGAATTAGTTTTTGAAGAACTTGCGTTTGCTCCCAATTCTGCGGAATACGGCTGGGATGGCAGGCTAAAAGGACAGCCTATGAATCCTGAAGTCTTTATATATACTCTTGAATGGACAGACACCGAAATGGAAAAACATACCGAGTCCGGAGACATAACTTTAATTAAATAAGGCTTTACCTTAATACTTGTCCTTGTCTCCTTGCATTATAGTGTTTGCAAATAATTATTATTTCAATTCAAACCAACTTTCTATACTGTCCAAGGAAACGATCTGATCCCCGTTACACACCAGTGGATGGGCATCCCGAACTGCTTTGGAAATAATAAAATCAGTCCGATCAGAAGCCCCCTTCTGCCTGAATTGTTGAAATACATCATCTGTGATGACATCAAAAAAACTTACAAACCGGCCCTGATGGGTTGGATCATTTACAATAACCGAAATATCCGAATAGGTTTGATTTCCTATATGCTTGCCCAGGTGTTCTCCAATGGCTACCTTTTCACCTACTTGTTTGATGGTGTCTGTCAATATATGAAATATGGAAAAACGGAACGCGGGGTATTCCTCTGATTCAAGTTCAATTTTAGTTCCGGCCCATTCCTGTTCTACGCGGGTGATTTCCCCACCAACAGGTGAATAAATATCTATAGTTGTCCAATCCAGATTTGCCTTTGGCTCAAAATAATGCTTCATGCTCCGACATTGCTCAAATCCATCAGAATAATCATGACCCACAGATGATCTGAATTTTGAGATCCGGTATATTTTATCTAAATCCAAATAATTCTTGCTCACAAATTTGGGTATTCCCTGCGTTTCAATATCCCATACATTCCCGTTCTGCTTTTTATCTTCTTCTTTGGAACAGGAAATCAAAAACAGACATGCTGTAATCTGAAAAGCACAAAACACATATACTGACAAGAACGCTTTCATAAAAACTTCTTTTTATTACTTGACCTATAATACTACATGGATATTAATAATATCCATTATTTATTTAAATGTATTACAAACTTTTTGAAATCAGAAGTCCCCTATAATTTAAATTTTAATAATAGCCGAAATAAAAGGGCTTAGCTATGGCCTGTTTCGTACTTCATAATAAAAACGGTGGTATGCACAATACATTATGAATCTTCCTCAAACTTACAAGCCTGGAAGTTGTGGTTTCATGACAGTCCATAAATCTCTGTTTTTTCCTGCCTATAAATTTGTTTTCACATTTTGATGAAACATTCCGGTTTCGAGGGAACAGCTGTACCAAATTTTATGTTTTACTTATGTAACCTAAAAATGAAAATATGAAAATATTCAAATTGATTTCACTTTTCTTCTTTGTATTAGCTACGGCATTGTTTATGAATTCATGCAGTGATGATGATCCTGGTTTTGCAAAAGTTAAAGTAATTAATGCTTGTCCGGATGCGCCTGCCGTTGATATTCTTATCGATGGAATCAAGCAAAATCCTTCAGGTATTAAGTTTCCTGAGTTTACAAACTATATTAATGTAGATCCAGGTAGTAGAAACCTGAAAGTGAGTGCAGAAGGTTCAGGAACTCCTGTTATCGACGGTAATGTTTCTTTGGAAAAAGGTAAAAGTTATTCCGTTTTTACTGTTAATGTATTTACCAAAGTGGAACCACTTATTTTATTGGATGATTTGGCAAAACCAAGTCCTGGCAAGTCCCGCTTCCGCTTTGTGCATGTCTCTCCGGACGCGCCTCCATTAGATGTTTCAATTAAGGGTGGGCCTACGTATCCTGGTATTACTTTCAAATCCGCTACAGGGTTTTCTCTTATCGATTCCGGTACGTATTTGGTTGAAGTTCGCATTGCCGGAACCACTCCGGTAGTAGCAAGTTTGCCTGGAGTTAACCTTACGGAAGGGAAAAATTATACAGTCTTTATAAAAGGATTTGTAAATCCTCCTGCGGGCAATCCAAATGTCCTTGGTGTACAAGTCATCGTTCAGGAATAAGTTTCTTTCAAATAGATTTTTTAAAAACGCCGGATTCCTTTCGGCGTTTTTTTTTGATAATACGCTAGATCGGATTCATCGAAATCTCTGTAGACTACAGAGGAGTGCTTGCTCTTAAATATTATTTCGCATAGAATGACTCCCTGATAAAGACTTACGGACCTTAATTTTTATCTTGTGCATCTCTCCACTTCATTTTATTATTTTTCTGCATTTCTCGATTCAAAATAATCTATTAATTCAAATTATACTTTGAATTTGACTTTGAAAATGTATTTTCGATACTCTTTCATAAAAAACCTTGCTTGTATGAAAATCCATTTAACTGAAAATATTGCCCTATATAAATTGTTTGCTTGTGGGATATTGGTTCTATTCTCCTTTTCCAATCAAGTACAAAGCCAGGATTACAAACATTTTAAAATTACAAAATTATCAGAAGGCGTTTTTGCAGCGATAGCTTCCGAAAAAGGTTACGCCATCTGTAATGCAGGCATTATTGATTTGGGTGAGGCTACCGTAGTTATTGACCCCTTTATGACTCCTGAAGCCGCCATCGAACTGAAACAAGCTTGTAATATCCTTTGTAAGAATCCGGTGAAATATGTTATTAATACTCATGCCCATAACGATCATATTGGTGGAAACCAGGTTTTTGAAGGCGCCACCATCATCAGTACAATGATTACGCGAAATGAAATGGCTACGAAGCTTCCCGCAGAAATAGCTGAAGACCAAGTCCAGGCAGTTGAAATACTTGCTCAAATGAGAACTGCCGATACAAGTAACATGTCTGATTTTGACCGAAAAGAATTTTTCTTGCGAAAATATTATCTGGAAGGAATTGTCCAATCAGCGACACAACTAAAACTTCGATTGCCGGAGCTTTGCTTTGATCGGGAACTCGAATTACACGGCACTTTGCAAAGTATCAGGGTTTATTGCTGGGGAGCCGGACATTCCAAACAAGATGTAATTGTATTTCTTCCCCTGGAAGGAATTGTTTTCACCGGTGATTTGGTCTTTAATCAATTCCACCCCTGGCTAAGTGATGGCGATCCTGATTTATGGAAAGCCTACCTGGAAAAAATATCAAGTTTAGCTCTTAAAAAACTTGTTCCCGGACATGGAAATGTCGGAGACCTGAATTCAGTTCATTTGATGAAAAAATATTTTGAAGCAGTGGATTCCCTTGCTTCGCATTGTTTTATAAATAAAATTGCTCCCGCAAGCATAGGCCGAATGAACTTTCCAATGCCCTTCAGAGAGTGGTATCTGTCCGGGTTTATAAAGCCAAATATGAATTATAGCTTTAACCGCAAGTTTAAAAAATAGCAAGCCCGGAAATTCAAGCAGTGAAAAGGATCCTATATTAAAGTCCTAAGCCAATGTGCAAACCAAACACCTGAGTGTAACCGGAATCTTTATTGGGCCCAAATCGGGCAGGGGCTACCAACTCAACAAAAAAGGATAAATCATCACTGAGTTCAAAAGATTTGTTGATAAGTGGAGTAAATCCAAACTGACCGGCGCCGGTTTCAAATGCGAGCCGGAGACCAAATGTAAATCCACCGGACAAAGGAAACAATACACCGGGATGAAATAATAAATGGACATCATAGGGATTGTTTAAATTGACATATGGCTTGATAAGAGGGACAAACTCAAAGTCAAATTTAGCGCTGCCCTTGGTATGAAAAGTAATCCCCATAGGGAATCCAATTGCATAAAAATCGGCCTCATCTATATAGTGAAGTTCTCCGTTCTGTGATGCCAGAATAGGCTGTACGATACCAATATGATACCCTGCGACACCGCGATTACTTTGTCCCAAAATTCCAAGAAGTGGAATTACAGCAAAAAAGATAAGAATCATGTTCCGTTTCATGTGCTACTTTGAATTTGTTGTGAAAAATTATATTTAAGACAAAATTATCTTTTATTCACAATCCTCCAAATTATTTTCTACTTTTTCATAAAATCTATTCCCGATCTCCTTATTTATCCAAATCTAAGGCATTATAAGCATTTTTCCCCGATTTCCACTTTGTCCATTTCTTCACGCTCTTCTGCCCGGGAACCTGTACCTTGCAATCCGGCTAAACTAAACAGATACTGCATGAAAATGAAAGCCATTTTTTTAACCCGACACGCCAACCCGGATCGGGCTTTTGAATTTCGTGAAATCGAAAAACCCAGTCCGGCTGCCGATGAGCTACTTATAAAAACTACCTGCTCCGGATTGAATTTCGCTGATGTCATGATTCGCAGAAACTTGTATGAGGGTGCTCCCAAACTTCCTTCCGTAATTGGTTTTGACCTGACAGGTAACGTTGTGGAAACGGGCTCTGCAGTCCATACTTTCAAGCCGGGTGACAAGGTTATAGCACTTTGCCGTTTTGGTGCCTATGCAGAATATGTATGCACTCCTGCTCTGGCTGCAGTAAAAATACCCGAAGGAATAGACCCTCTTGATGCGGTTGCCCTTTCAACCCAATATCTTACGGCATATTATGCGGCATCTGAGCTTGTCAAGCTTCATCCCGGTGATAAAGTTCTGATTCAATCCGGTGCGGGTGGCTTAGGTCAGGCGCTGATACAATTTGCCCTGTACAAAAAATGTATTCTGTTTTCTACCGCAGGCTCCGATGAAAAAATACATTTACTCCAACAAATGGGTGTACATTACCCAATCAATTACATAAAAGAGGACTTTCAGTCTGTCGTTATGAAACATACGAACAGTCAGGGCGTAGATGTAATATTCGATGGAATTGGAGGTGCCTCCGTGCGCAAAGGCTTTAAATGCCTGGACACCGGGGGAAGAATAGTCTGCCACGGTGCATCCGTGTTTATCTCCCGCAATCTTCTGTCAAAAATTCTTTGTTTCCTGCAATTTGGTTTTTACCATCCTGTTATGCTTATGATGCCTTCAAAATCCATCCTGGCAATCAACATGCTTCCCCTCTCGGAAAAAAAACCCGCGTATATTCAACAAATGTTGACTGAAGTCGTCCGCCTGGCTGAAGAAGGAATCTTCACACCTAAAACACCACACCGCTTTGCCGTCAGCGAGATTGAACAAGCACACCTTTTACTTGAATCTAGGAAAAGTATGGGTAAAATTTGCATATGCTGGTAATCTACCAGACTATAAGCAAACTCCAATTAATTAGATTTGGTTAAGCCCTCCAGGATCTCCTTCCATTTCGTATGAATAGATTCCCTGCTTTGATTGTAGGCAGACTTGCGCTCAATGGACCTCATACCAAATAAATCTGAGATCTCCAAATCCGCCTCCTTATCCATTTTAACTTGCAGAACAGGACTTGAACATGTTTTTAAAAACTCCACACTGGCTTCATTTTCCTCCCTGTAAAAATTGAGAATTGGAATTCCACTGCCAACATACTCCTCCAACTTACTTGGCAAACCGGGATAATTGCCATTCGAAAAATTCAGCAGGATATCCGTATGTGCATACGCTTTAAGCAAGGCTTCATCAGTTTGGCATTGTTCTATGTTTATTTTTCCAGGATGCAATTTCATCAAATTTTTCATGGCTTCGCTCTGTCTTCCAAAAAGTTGAATGACAAAAGGTTTATCCGGATATTTTTTCATACCTGCAAGAATCATTTGAACTTCCTCCCGCCCATCTCTTATGCCCTTATAGCTTGTACCGATAAAACTTAACCTGAGAATACTCGATTCCGACATGCTTATTTTTGAGAAATCCGTAACATATCCATTCGGTATACATGCAATTTGACCAGGAGGAAGGCCTAACGTACGTTCGTAATAGTTCTTCAGACTTTCAGAGTTGACAACTACCAAATCCGCATTTTTTAATATGTATTTTTCAAATTTAAAACGCATTTTAGAGTGCCCCATACTCTTAATATAATAAAGATCACCGACATCAGCAATCCAGCTGTGCTTACATATCTTCTTTAAAATCAAACCCGTCAAATGTGCGCTGAATGGATTTGAAACTGTAAGTATGATGTCTTTTTCTTTCCTGATCCGGAATACATAATACCACAAAGAAACAATCTGCTGAAATACTTTATCATCGGGAAATAAAAGCCCATGTAAAAATCTTATCAGCCCATTTTCCTTCAGACGATTTCGCAACAGTCCGGGATCGCTTATTGCAAAACCTGTGCGGAAGACTTGTGGATCTTCTTCATGTAAAACTTGCCTGGATCTCGCCGTAATGAGCCTCGCATCCGTAAGTTCGAGCAGAATCGGAAAGTGAACTCTCATCCGAAACGCCCTTGGATTGCGGAGAGGAGCATAATTACAGCTAAATAGGATAAGGCGCTTCACTTCACAAAATAAAAGATTGTCCACATTTCTCTGAATGAATCTTAATGGAAAAACGTTATCAATGAATTTGTTTTCCTTAGATCTCTTTCTAAAAAAGCAGAAATGCCTTAAATCCCGGTTAGTGTTTTATAAATTTGAAGCAACTCGACGCAGCTTAAATGATTTCCGACATGGATCCTTGTTGATTGTCCTGCTTGCATCGCAAGTTTGTGATAATCCTTTGCACTTAATTTCATCATAACATCCAAGGTTTCAGAGATCTGTTCCTGAGAATCTTCGTCCACCAAAAATCCGTTAAACCCATGTACAATGGTATCCGGAATATCACAATGACGGGTAGTACACACAGGCCTGCCGGTCATCAGTGCATCCTTAATAAACACCGGGCAGCCGCCTTCCGTATCCTGATTCTTGGCTCTTTTGCTAAACTGAATCGCAAAATGACTTTGAGCAATAAACTCCATGTATTGACCATAGGGCATTACCTCCATTATATGAATGTCCTGTTCCTTCTTTTTTGAAACGGCCGTCTGTACCTCTCTAAAATAACTTTTATCCGATGCTTCACCAACCAATTGAATGACAAACCTGCCAGCATGCCTTTTATGCAGAGCTTCAATAAAGCCCAGTTGATTTTTCTTTTCTGTAAAACTTGCAGCTTGTATACACCTGATAGCTTGCGAAAACTTTCCAATAGTCGCCTTTTGTGGAAATGCACTTAGCAAGTGAAGGACAAATATCTGTTCTTCTGCAATGCCGTAATGCATTAAAAGTTTTTTGGAGTAGGACCCCTCTGCTGTAAAACAAACTCCCTTTCTGGCTAGTTGAACATACTGATCCAGCGTTCGGGGCCTTGCAAAAGGCAGATATTCATAATCAAATCCATACAGTGAAACACAGCAGGGAATGTCCACTTCCATGAGCACATCCAGGTAACGAATCGCAACATGTCCAAAATGTACATGAATGACATCCGGTTTCTGCTCCTTCACAATCCTCCGGAGTCGCTTCTCTTCATGCTTATGCAAAAGCACTCTTTTCAATTTATCCTGAAAAGGAAGAGGATAGGGCCTGATGCCATGTGTTCCTAAAATCTGAACATGTGAATCGGATTGACAAATCAGATGATCCGCATGAACGAGATGTTCACATACATCTGAACTCCCCTGAAACATTTCATGAAGCCAATTCATGGTTTGCGGCAGATAACAATCGACCAAATGCAGAATTCTAAATGATTTCATATCTGCCTTCTTTCAACATTCGAAACCAAACTGCCAGGGATAGTTTTCTCAATTGTACTTCCCGGTTCACAGGTACCTTCTGAAACTCAAATGATGCAATATCTTGCTTAAAGAATTCCATCCAATAAGCTATTTCTTGCTCAAATTCTTTATAATTTATAAAATGACGGGAAGCTCCAAAAGCAGTGTATATGCGTTCTATCAACTGTGGAACTTTATATTCAATAACTCGTGTATTGCACTTTACATACATCGGAGCAACGCCTGTCCTTTGCCAGGGTATCCGCAATAAAGTCTTATCCAGATCTCTATGCAAGGCTTCCAAATAAAATTTGCTGTTCAGTTGCCAATTATCATCTAAACTGTAATTTACTTCCAACCAGTCCATATTGTAAAAAGGAAGAATCAAATGCAACTTTTTAGACAATGCATACAGGCTATACGCCGATTGATAACGCATTCTATGCTGTATAATATAAGCATCTATCCCATGCCCTTTGATAAAGACATCGTCAACTTGACTATTCTGTTCGCCCATTCTAAAAATGGTACGTGCCATAGAATCGCTCATGGGCTTGTTACACTGCTTGCGGCTGGCATATATTCCGCCACCGAAAAATCCATGAAATACTTTATTGTACTGCTTTCCCAGTTCAGAAGTGATGTTTCCTTCATGAAGATGTCCAAGATGCAACATTCCATCTGATTCCCAAAACATTTGAAGTCTGTTTCTAAGCCAATCCTCCCGCCGTATCTCCAGGGTCCGGTGGGGTATACCTAAGGCCCCTGCTACCTTCCTTGCAAGAAGCAATTCCCGGGTCTCACCCATGGAAAAACTAAATGCTTGTACCTGGAAATGCCTGGATGCTGTACATGCAATCCATCTGCTATCCAATCCTCCACTTAGACTAACTATCGTTTGTTCACCGGATGCTATCTGCATATCCGAAATTCCACGATTAAATTCCTCAATGTACCTTTCACTTAAATGCGAATAACTGTCATCCGACTTTTTAATCTGATCCCAGCTCCAGTAATACATGGATTCCATCCTGCATTCTTCAAAATGAAGACTGTGAATGCTTCCAGGTGAAAGCCTCTTCACCTCCTGAAACCAGGATTGACCAAATAATAAATGCCCATTGTTCACATAGTTTATAAAGGCATATGCATCAAAATGAAGTTCATTCCGGAACAGCAGATAAAACAGTCGAAGACTGCTCGAAATCATTATCCTGGACGCATCCTGATAGCAGTATAGTGGATAAAAGCCAAGGTGGTCACTTATGATATGTATGCGCTTGTATAAAGAATCAATTTGAATCACTGAAAACAATCCATTCATGGATCTCATGTAACGGTCTACACCATGTGTATCTCTTTCCCTGATCCAACGAAACACGTCGCCGGTCTCATAGGTTTTCTTACGTGAGCAGGCCCTGCCGACAACATGCAAACTACCGGTTTCCTCTTGATCAAAATCCGGTTTCCCAACCTCTGCCGAAACAAATATTTTAGCCTTTGATGAGTTCCATATGCAACGCATCTGAGGAACCTCCCTGATAGAAGATTCTCCGGATTCAATGATAATAAAAAGATCATTCATTCGAAAAAATCCTCAGAGAAAACAATTCCTTTGTCTTTTCCCTGTAAAAAAGAAAAGTCCAACCCACAATCAGTACTATCTGTATTCCACTTATAAAAAATCCTGGAACCGTTTCCCTGGAAAGGAAAATCAATATCGTAACCAATGTTGAAAAATAAAAGACGTACCTGAGAATTTGAAGATAAAACTGTACCTTATCCGTAAGGTATTTTAATAACTTTTTCAGGCTGATCAATAATACCGAAAAACTGACAAAAATGTTTATTATTAAAAACTGATTTATGTCCGCTTTTAAAAAATAAATGACAGCAATAAATAAATAATTGAAAAATAGAACTGCCAGATTCCAGCGCAACAGGTACGCAGATTCTCCCAGAGCTAGTAACTGCGAAAAAACAATATTATTTACAGACCGGATCATCGCCATAACACAAATAAATTTTGAAAATTGGAGAATCAATCCTTCCGGGTCTTTAAAAACAAGTGGAACAATCAGATCCAAATTAAAATACAGCAATACATAAAAGGAAAGTGTGATGAGGGCATGACTTAAAAGTGTTCCTGACACCAGCTGTTGTCTTAGGATGGGTTCATCCTTGTGTCTCGCTAAAACGGGAAAACTTGCTTTATTAAAAATTGGATTGATCTTTGAAAATAGCAGGTAACTGATTTCTGATGCAAAATTATAGGGACCCAACATGCGCAAGCCGAATATTGCGGTAACCAACACCGAGTCAAAATTTCCCTGAACAAAACTTACCCCCTGATTTAATACCTGATAAGATGCATAACGGAGAGATTTCTTGTCCTCCACATCTTCCCGGTTACTAATGGAATAGTTTTCAGAAAAATAAAAACATAAAAGGTAAAATACCAGAAACCTGAGACAAAAAGCCAGTGCGAATATGAAAACCGGGTCGAAATGCCAAATAAAAATTAAAACACATAAAAATTCAAAACTGGATGAAACGATTTGGGACAGGCTGATCACCCTTTGCTGAAAAGAACGAGTTAATAATGCCGGATATCGCGATCCAAAAGCAATCATTGTAAATAAGAACAAACTCAACAAGACAATGTATGGGTTCTCCCTGTAGTAATTCCCTTCCAATAAAAAGAATAGCAACAAAATCACTGTTCCCGCTAACGCAAGCCAGTTCTGAATCCTTCCCAGCATTTGAAAGACTTTACTTGACAGTTCATGCTTTTGTATGACTGCCACATACATTCCTGGTTCAAATAATGCAACAGCCAGGCGAAATACCAATTGAAAAATTGCATAGATCCCCAATTCTTTGTATTCCAGAAATCGACCTAAAAAAAAATACATGGTCACTTGTAACAAGGTCATATAGATACTGGATACAAGTTGCCACCTGAAAAAGTGATTTACCGTATTCGCGGCATGGTGCCTGTTAGTTTGCTGATCCAAGTAGTCTCTTTAAACTGCGAAAATAGAATATCGCCGGCAGGTAATTTACTCTTAATATGGGAATCTTCTTCCCTTTTTGTGTAAGATATACTTTAAAGCCTGACCGGTAAATTTGCTTTTCAGAATGGCCCTCCCGGGCTTTTCCAAAATGCAGAAGAAATCTGTTATCCAAAATGAGCAAAGGGTAAATGTCAATTTTATTTTGCCACTCTCCTGTCTCCGGATGCATTTGCAGATATTCCCTGAAATGTTTCAAAGAGAAATACTTTGCTTTGCTTTCATCCTGTGGAATGCCATCAAATTTCATTTTGACCAATTCAGGAATTTGCAACGAAGCATGGTCCGTCAGTAGATCACATATCCGGCTTATGCTGTATTGTGCTGGAATATCCATACCCTTCTGTAAAACGATATTTCCTGAGTCTATGTGTTCGGTGACTTTGTGAAAACAATAAGCGAATGCAAAGTCTCCTCTTTTTTTTTGCCACAATACACTGTGTGTACCCCTATAGAAGGGAAGGGGTGCATAATGAAAATTAATCATGGACTCTCTGGCCGCTTGAATATGCTTTGATGAAAACTTCTGGCTGATTCCGGCAGTTAAAACAAAATCCGATTGCCTTAGAATATTAAATAGAATGTCATCATGAATGGATTTAAGAAAAATCACTTTACATCCACGTAGTAGGCATATGATCCGCCAATAGTTTTTATATAAGCAACTTCGGCATCCCTCAACTTTATTTTTTAAGGCAAAAACAAATTTCAAAATGCGATCTGCTTTGTCTACCGGTAAATGATAGACAGGCTGATCCACACAAACAAAAACCAAAGAACGGGCATCCGAACTTATGAGCGTATTTAAGAACTTCTTTGTAAAATAACTCCCTGCTGTACCGATATATACAATTTTCTTGGCCTGCACTCAACAATTTTACGAATTATTTCGAATTGACTGCCTTTATTGGAATTTTTGATCCGCAATTACGCTACATTAAAAACATTTAAAATCAGAGCAATTCAAAACTAAGATAAATACCTAAATTTATCGCTTCAATATGAAAAACGTACATTTAAAATAACAAAATCTATCCCGGCTTTTATACATTGATTGTTTGGACTTTGAATGTACCCACTTTTCAAGTTTTATTTTTTCATACCTGAACTATGCCTTACTTAGCAAAAAGATAAGACGTTCCTCCTAAATGAATCAACTTGATCTGGCAGAGAAGCGAACAATAGAATGGTTATTAAATTCCTATAGCCATGGCTCAGGTGGATTTCCGCATAGCCGTTGGATCTTTTTACCGAAGCCCTGGGCATGGACAGGGGATTACGCAGAAACTACGGGTTACCTGATTGAAAACCTATTGGAATTCAATACTGCCTGCAATCCTGAAATGAAACATGTTGCAGCTTCGGCGGGAGCCTGGCTTGTGCGTATCCAATCACAAGATGGATATTTTTTTTCAGGAACTCATTTTAATACACCCAGCGTATTCAATACTGCACAAATTCTGTTTGGTCTCGATCAACTGTATCGCCATACACATGAATCCAAATACAAGGATTCCTTGTCTAAGGCTTTTTTATGGTTGATCCATAGTATGAATGAAAATGCTCATTTTAGTGTGGGTCTCTATCATTCAGATTTTTATTCAGCCTACTATGCTCGTGCATTATGGGCCATGCTACTCATCGATGAATCGTACTTTAATTCAAAGTACCGCAATTTGCTCGAAAATTCAGTGGACGTTCTCTATTCCTATAATGTATCCGGTCAGACTTTACACAACATGGGATTTTTTCCGGATAAACCAGCATTATTGCATACTGTCATGTATTCCCTTGAAGGTCTTTACGAATCCTCTAAAATTCTCGGAAGATCTGATATTGAATCCTGTAGCTTACAGTTGCTTGAAAAACTGGTGAATCATATCAGTCAAATGAAAAGCACTCCGGGAAAATTATTTCCGGATTTCAGTTTTGATACTTCCTTCATTTGTGTAACCGGACAGGCACAGCTTTGTTCACTATTACTTAAGGTAGACAGAAGCATTGATTTTCCTCTTTTCCGGGGAACGGCCCATAAATTGTTTCAACAACTCCTGAACTGGCAAAACCATTCCCACAACAGCGAGCATTGCGGAGCTTTGCCATCCTCCATTCCTGTTTGGGGAAAGTACTTCCCTTTCAGATACACAAACTGGACCCTGAAGTTTTTTCTGGATGCCTGCTACCAAATGAAAAGAGTTTGGGGCAAGTATAATTAGTTCATCCTTGCTTGAAACAAATCTTTGCCATGTAGTATTTAAAAATACGGTATTCAAACAGTTTAATGTACTACCGGATGATCACCATTTTGCCAAATTCATTTTTAAAGAACTGGTCAGTTCCATTATCGTATTTTTCCCATGCACCCTTGTTCCGGTCACGAACTATAAAGCGATATAAATATACTCCGTTGGCAAGCCGGTCGCCAAACTGGTCTGTTCCATTATATTCAAAATCTGTCATGTGGGATCCAATTTGCAATGGGCCCAATTCTTCTTTACTGATTTCACGAACCACCTTCCCTGATATGGTCATAATTTGGATCATGTATTCTTCAGGAAGTACATCACCGGTTAAAGTGTAAACAAAACGGGTCCTTGTGCTGAAAGGATTTGGATAATTCAGTAAATTACTAACGGAAGATTTTAAAACAACCGTGAAATCTATCTGGTAATCCAGCTCAGTGGCAGCATTTCCGGAAGCGTCATATGCACTCACATATAAAGTGTAAACTCCATCTTTTGTAAATTGTCCGTCTATTACTGCTTTAACTGTTTTTTCACCCGCCGCTGCAGGAATAAATCGAACATTGCTTTGCGCAAAATAAACACGCTGAGCCGTTCCTCCGGGTTCTTTAATTTTAATGACAAATGCAGAAGTGTCATTCAGCAAAAAATCCTTGTTTTCGTCCTGTATGCTGATCTCAATTTGGGATTTGCTTGAGACAATATCCAGATTGATAATTCTGTTTTTATCAAAGGTAACATCCACATATGGCTTGCGTTTATCCCTCCGGATAAAAAAGGACACAATCGCTGTGTTATTAAAACTGTATAATTCAGGCTGATCATTATTTGGGTTCAATTCGATAAAAAGCTTGTAGGCTCCATATATCGAAGAAGTCGCATAGGAAAATGGAATTTTCAAGCTACCCAGACTTGCAATGGGAGCAAATCGCCGATAACTAACAATTGTTTGGTTTGCCTGGTTTACCAGGGTAAACTTTACAAGTAAACTGTCCAGTCCCTCTTCTCCAATGTTCTGGGCCATGATTTCAAGATTTAAGACATCTCCCTGGTTTAAAGTGTCTTTCGCTTTTTTATATCCAAGAGCCGGATTGAATGCGGCATCCGGCAGGGATAAATGATGAACTCTCCAAAAATCGAGGTGGGGTGATGTTCTAGAGTTTGTATCCTGAGATTTCCACTCTAACCTGAGATTGGGATACTGAACGGGATCTACACTTCGAAGATCCTGACTCGCCTGGCTAAGGGGCCCAAAAAGCAATTTTTCAGAACCGCTTGCATCAATTCCATAGATGTTGATCTCTTGTTGGTCTTCAAGATTTTTGTAAAGACTGTTTCCCCAGTTAAACTGCATCCATGCCTTTGCTGGGCCAATTTGCGTGGAACGCACGGATCCGGCTGTCTGAGGGATGGTAAATGAATGTGAAACTTCATTTTCATCCGTAAAGTTTCCGATACTTTCTCTGACTTCAAAATCCGTCCTGTCCTTTCTGAAAATGAGAATATAAGGAACCGAATTGAATGACTGAAGATTGCGGATCTGACGGGCTCCTTGCGCTTCCAGTACGGAAAAAATATTTTTGGGTCCATCCGATTCCCAAAGCTCCGGATAATAAGAATACTGATATTGGGTCAATGTGGAAAACAGGACGACGTGATCTTTTGGAATGGATTGTTCAATAAACTGAATCAAGGAAGCTCGCTCGATTGCAGTTGATGTTTTGAAAACAAAAAATGGCTTCCCTTTATATCTCGAATCCGAATAACTGTTAAAATCTCCTCCTGTGCGATTTACCCATAACCTTCCGGTAACCGGATCAAATACGTTGACTACGATTCCTGAAAAGTCAGAATTGTATTGCCAGTATTCATAATCTGCGGCTACATCTGTGCCAACATATACACGCGGCCTTATGTAGGTTGGAAGTTCGATGTACCCGTTATTGGCACGTATTTCTATATACGACTCAGCATATTTGTACTGACGGTCAGGCTCCTTTAATTGCATTTTCAGCAATTCATCCTGCTGTTGCTGGAAAAAATGGGATTGATTCCAGCCGCGGTCGCTATTGGATAAATAAATAAAGGAAGCATTGCGCCATGCAAACTGACCGGCTCCCACGCTGTCGGGTGCCACCCGCCAATAATACACCGTATTTTGCAATAAGCTTTGATTGAGCGGCCATGAAATAACTCCACCCGTTTGCACAACCGAGTAACTCTGCTTTGCAGGACTGTTGAAATAAGCTGTGGTGTCCAATTCAAAATAATACCGTATCTGATCTGCCAGTGTACTTCCGTTACATGCAATTAAAATAGGTCGATCCGTATCAATAATTGCAAATTCCTTCGGATACACTGGTTTTGCTTCATTTCCAAATACGAATAATGAATACCCTTTTTGTCCGTTAATGACCAACTCGTTGTTATTCTCCGCTTCCGGGGTAGGCCCCTCTGCAATGGTATTTTTGCCATCGAGGCTTATAAAAATTCGATTGTACCCAATTGCTTCGTCACCACCAACAGGAATTTTGAGACTGACATGACTTCGACTTGCGGGATTCGCAATATGTTGATTAAATACAATGGATCGCTTTCCATTTGGCAAAACTTTTTCAACCGTTACAAGCACACTGTCTTTATAAAAAGCGCCAAGACTGACCACATCAAATTTTAATTCAAACTCTTTTTGACTTGCAAACACCAGGCCGGGTTCCGTTACGACGGTCTTTGGATCCAGGGTATAATCCTGAGATGTATTGTAGTTCAAACGAATGGCAGGATCTCCGTTCAATGTTGTGGAGTATGCTTGCGTAAGCAAGCGCTCTCCACCTATACCGGAAATCATTTGGACTGTTTCACGAAGTGCATCGCCTACCGGCTTACCAAAATAATTTCCTCCAATCTGTTTGTAGAATTCACTTCCGAACGCTCCAAGAATGTCCGGATAACCGGCAGTCGTATTGGCAATGTATAGGATGGATCCTTTCTCAGGCGCCAGATTGTGGTCCTCACTGATAGATCGATTAGGTCCAAACAAGGATCCGGCATAACATCCCATGGCCATAAAAACATGATACCTGTCTTTGTTCTTGTACGAATCGACATTCTCGAGATTAAAATCAAGGCGTATGGCCGCTGAATGTCCCATGAATGCAATTATCGAACTGCCCTCATTGATAAATGTGCGCAGGCGCTCACTGTTTGCAACCTCTATACTGCTGCTGCTTTGTTTGTAAAAGGTTTCAACATGGGCACCGCTCAGATTATCTTCAATCACATTTTCCATTCCTGCAAGTTGACTGCTGATCAAAGCATAAATATTTGGATCCCCTCCCGATAAATGAATAATTCTCTTAATCCATTCCCTGCTCTCCAGTGAATAAGCATTCGTTTTCAGATAGGACTCATGCGACTTTACTTTGTCCAGATAGGACTTAATTTCTGAACCATGAATTACCGGGAGCCGGCCAAACGAACAAAGGGGTTTGTTCTGACTGTCGGAAACAAGCATGATGTCTGCCGCAGGAGAACAAAAGGTAGGCACAAAAAAGTATTGCGTGTCCAGTCCTGTTTTCCTGTAGTAAGGATATTCCAATCCTTTACCAATAATGAGCATGTATGCCATTTTAGGCCATAAATTGCGGATATACTGGCTGAAATTGCGAACAGCTAGACTGTGGGTATGAATGCCGTAAGCAAATTGGTCATACAAACTCTCGATATTCACCAAGGCCACTTTATAGGATCCTCCCTCCGGTGAACTCCTGTAGTCCGCATAGGCCTGCACATAATTGTTTCCTGCTCCATCATCTGTTAGCCTGGGATGGTACAGAATCACATAACTGTAATCCGCTGATCCGTATTCTATAAAATCAACTTTATCCGCGCGTTCAACTTCTTTTATTTCTGTTTTATTCCATATCAACAATTCATGATCCTCTGCCGATTCTGGGATAGTTATTCGATATTGACCGTTAGACTCACGAACGCTTGTTAGGTAATAATTATTTGTCAGATCATAGATGTAGATTGTATCCCCTCCATCGAATTGCTCAAGTTCAAGATATTTTCTTATGACACTCTTTCCAAGTTTTATTCGGGCAAATCTGGCTTGCGAAAAGTCGAACTTGCGTGGGTAGGTGGACTCAATTACCGAAACAACCAGATTGTCTTCCGGACTCGCCTCGCCTGCAATGTTTAAATCAAATTTTTCTTTGAGTTCATTCGATGGCACCACCAATTCTTTGTTCCTGACTTTGTATCCGGCAAATATTTCTGTGCCTGTTGAATTACCGTCTATTCTGAAATTTGCTTTATGGGCCGTGTTATCATCACCAAATCCTGTGATCCTTACGTGAATTTGAGCCTCCGGCCCGTCCGTGTATACCTGAGGAAATTCAAGTTGAAAGCTTCTGTTTTTGAAAAGATCACTGGTGAATCCTTGTCCTGAGTCAAATAGCGGAAACTTTTGATCACTCCCAAATCCTACCCCTCTTTTAAATGAAAAATCTGAAAAAACTAATTTCTGTGTTTGGATAAAATATTCATCTTTAGGTAAAGGTGCGGACAGGTCATTCGCAATTTTTTCTACAATTTTTGTTGATGGATCTTTCTCCCATGTGAGGTAATAAGCCGACGTGTCATTAAACATACTGTATTCGGGATTCATCAAGAAGCCTGGATCCGCAAAGAGCGGGGCATCCAGTTCACTGCGGTTTTTATATCCAAAAAAGAGTAGTGCATCCGCTGAACTGCCAATCCCTCTTGTACTGAGTATCATCGGTACAGATTCCCCGTTTCGAATGAGCCTTATGTTCTCAAAAGCTACCGTTCCAATTGGAAAACCACTTCTCTCTAAAAGTGCATAAGATATTTTATAAACACCATCCTCGGGTACTTTTATTTTCCAGTATGCCTGACCTGATTGAATCCATTCATTGCCAAATAAAGAACGTCCATTAAAGTTCATTTGGGCAAATGATCCAACTGAACAGATCGTCAACAGGATCAGACTTATGAAATACTTCATGGTATCTTAATTATTAGGGTTTCTATTGTTTGGAAATACAAACATATTAAATTATAATATAATATGATTTTATTTAACAAATATATTTAACTTTCGGCGTGTGGTGGTTTTCATTCTCCTTTTTATTTGTTTTGATGTTAGCTGTCCAGATCTATTTCTGGGTGTTCCTCTTTCAACTGTTGCTCAAACCTGGAGAACGCTTCTCCAAATATAACCATAACAAGATGGATATTAGCTTGCTTGTGTGTTCAAAAAACGCCCTGCACCATTTAAAACAAAATCTATCGCATTGGCTAAATCAAAAATATTCAAATTTCGAATTGATCATAATTGATGACCATTCCACCGATGGATCCTTACAATGGCTTCAGCAACAATCTGCCAAATCGCCGATCCTCAAAATTCATTCTTGTGCTCCGGGTGTTAGCGGAAAAAAACAAGCTTTATATACAGGTGTTCAATTTGCAAAATACAAACTGCTTGCCTTGACGGATGCGGATTGCACTCCATCCTCTCCTCATTGGCTCGAAAAGCTTGCAAACAAACTGGGTGATCATAAAGAAATCGTTCTGGCTTACGCACCCTATTTTACCAGGCCTGGATGGTTAAACAAACTGATCCGTTTCGAAACGGTTCTCAATATGATGCAAACAGGAGGCGCTGCTCTATGCGGTAAACCATATGCAGCTACAGGCCGGAACCTTTTGTATCTGCGTTCGATCTTTGATAGGGACGCCATGCATCCGGAACTTCCCTACGGCGACGATGACTTTCTCATCCACCATAAGGCGAATTCTTCCAACACGGCTGTGTGCCTGAATCCGGACTCTTTTGTATACACTGAGGCAGAAATAACTTACCGCAGCTATTTCCTTCAGAAATGGAGACACTATTCCAGTTCAAAAAAGTATTCAATCTCCTCAAAATTGATCCTGCTGACTTTTTATGGAAGTTTATTTTGTTTTTACCTTGGTCTGTTTCTATCCTGTATTCAGGGAAAAGTTCTTTTAGCTCTCCTTTTGTTTTCAATAAAAATGCTGATCTGCTGGCCTGTATTCTGTAAAACATGTAATTTGCTTCGCGAACAAAGGCTCTGCCTGTATTATCCTCTTCTTGAAATCATATACTTGCTTCATCTTTGTATTCAACTCCCCTTCCTTGCCATAAGGAAAAAAACATGGTAAACATGGAACGCCTTTTATACTATTTTCCTGAACTAAATACGAACCAGCTTGAAGCATTCCGCGCATTAAAAAGTTTGTACGAGGAGGCTAATGCCAAAGTCAACGTGATCTCCCGAAAGGATATGGATCAATTCTATGTACACCATGTATTGCACTCCCTTACCCTTTCTGCCTTTGTAAACTGGAATGCCAATTGCAAAATCCTGGATCTTGGAACCGGAGGCGGATTCCCGGTGATTCCCCTTGCAATTCTGATGCCTCAGGTTCGCTTTACAGCCATCGATGGCACCGGTAAGAAAATCAAAGTGGTTCAAGAGGTCATACAGCATTTAAAAATTAAAAATGTCGAAGCACTTCATGTCCGTGCTGAAGATTTCAGAGGTTCCTTTCACTTTGTAATCAGTCGGGCTGTAACGCAACTCGATCAACTTATACAATATGCGCGGCATTTGGTTCCGGTCAAATCCGTTACTGCATTGCCGAACGGGCTCATTGCTTTCAAAGGCGGTAACCTAAAAGACGAACTCTCTGCGCTTCCTAAAGGAGTTTACCTTGAAATTTGGGATATTCATGATCGCTTTCCCGAGGCTTTCTTTGAAGAAAAAAAACTGATTTATGTGCAGCTTTGATCGCTTCCCTAACCTGTCTTTGTTTTCTGTTCCCCTTTTGCAAATTTGGGCCTGCGTCATCTGCTTTCAGATAATGATACTAACAAATGTTAGTTCACAGGGCGTTTCCTTCAATACGCGTTGTGTTCTTGATTCTAAACTTTCCAGCAGTTCGGGATTGCTCACACTGAATGGAGGCCTGAGCTTTTGGTCCCAAGTCGACAATAGCAGCCCCGATGAGCTTTATGAAATCGATCCGGATTGCCACATTCTCAGAACTCTCAAAATATGGAATAGCCCCAAAACCGATTGGGAGGATATTTGCGCGGATACTGCCGGAAATGTCTACATCGGCGACTTTGGAAACAATAATAATACCCGGAAAAATCTGCGCATCCTGATCCTTAGAAACCTTCGACATCATAATGCGGACACGATTCTTCCTGAAATTATTGAATTCAATTATGCCAACCAGTTTGACTTCCCCCCTCCTGCGGAGTTGCGCAATTTTGACATGGAAGCAATGGTTTGGAACAGGGATAGTCTGCATCTGTTCTCAAAAAACCGGACCAGCCCCTTTACAGCTTATACCTATCAGTACAGTATGCCTGCCAAAGCCGGTACATATAGTCTTTCTCCGGTGGATTCTTTTAAAACGGGTGAAGGTCTCATGCTTTTTTATTGGGTGACAGGAGCTGCCTTCAATCCACAATCAAAAGAGTTTTCATTACTTTCTCATGACCGGATGTGGTTATTCCGGAATGTGGATGGAAACCGCTTTTTAAGAGGTCCTGCTTCTGAGATCCTTTTACCTTCCTATACTCAGAAAGAAGGAATCTGTGCAGCCGGCGACCAACACTGGTTTCTTACCGATGAGTACAATCCAACCCTGCGTCAGGGTGGCAACTTATATGAATTAAAAATGAATGCATCTGATGTCTTCGAAGAATCCGCACCGTCTCTGGATATGATCGTTTTGAATAATACAGCCGGCCATTTGTTGCAGATTCAGTTTCCAAACTTTGATGCCTCACTCCGCGAATCCCTTCAGATCCTCGACCTTGCCGGTAAAATTCTAATGGATGTTCCTATTGAAGATTTTCGTTTATCAGTCACTATCAATCAGCTGTCTAAAGGGATGTACCTGCTTCGCAAAAATTCCGGCTCGCGGAGTAAACCTTGTCATAAACTTTTCCTTCTTCTCGACTAATTCGAACTTCTTCATTCCCTGCTCTTTCAAGGTATGACCGCAGCACGCTGAACCGCACCGGCTCCCCATCTGCGACGGATGTGGTCGAGTTGCTGCAATAAAGATATCTGCTCCTGCGTGTCTTCAAATAAACTTATCTGGTAATGGCCCTGCACCAGCCCGCTAAACTTTAAACCAATCAAGCGAATAAGCTGCCGCTTCTCATAGACTGCATCAAATAATTCGTAACTCACTCGTCGCAGCGTATCGTCATGGGACGTATAGGGTATGCGCCTCTGCCGCGAATAGGTATTAAAGTCAGCGTATCGGATCTTTACAGTAACGCAGGAGCATACACGCCCACTTTGCCTTAACTCAAAAGCTAACTTTTCGCACATATCCAGCAACAATACTTTGATGCGTCGAATATCGAGCGTATCCTTCTCAAAGGTCGTTTCTTTGGAAATCGATTTCTGCTCGTGATAGGGGACAACCGGCCGGTCATCAATAGCGTGCGCATGCTCCCACAGACACTTGCCCGACTCTGGTCCAAATTCCCTCTGCAGCAAACGCACTGGAATTTCACTCAGCGTGCGAATGCTTCGCACACCCATAAAACTCAAACGCTTATAGGTCTCTTTGCCTATGCCGGGTATCTTGTCGGTACTCAAGGGGTTGAGAAAGGCACGCTCTTCACCACGCACGACCTGAAGCGTCCCGTTGGGCTTCGCTTCACTCGTACCTACCTTTGATACCAACTTATTGACGGACAAACCAAAGGAAATGGGCAAGCCCGTCTCTTTCATGAGCATGGTACGCAATTCCACAGACCATTTCATGCAGCCGAAATGACGGTCCATGCCTGTGAGGTCAAGATAAAATTCATCAATGGAAGCTTTTTCAAATGCGGGAGCTTGTCCGGCAATGATCTCCGTAACCATCGCCGAATAACGGGTGTACGAATCCATATCCCCGCGAATCACCTGAGCCTGGGGACATAAGCGCAAAGCCATCTTCATCGGCATTGCCGAATGTACACCAAAGGCGCGCGCCTCATAACTGCAGGCTGCAACCACACCCCGATTGCTATATCCCCCTACGATCAGTGGGCGACCCCGCAAACTGCCGTTCTTGAGGCATTCCACGGATACGAAAAATGCGTCGAGATCCATATGCAAAATGGCGCGCTCATATGCCATAAAAAATGCTGAATTTAATGTCGATTAATTCGTCAAATATAGGACGAATATTTTATTTTTCTTTTTTTGTCGAGATTTTCAACTAAATTTGTAGCGGATATCCAGCATTAAAAAATGATATGTATGTACCTCGCTGAAAATCTGCGCTTTCTACGGCAAAAATACAACTACTCCCAGGCCGATGCAGCCGATAAAATCGGCATACCGCGTACAACACTCGGTGACTATGAGCGCGGACATACCGAACCGAACCTGGAAATGCTCCTGCAAATCACAAAAATATATGGAGTACAGCTCGACTCACTGCTCAATCAAAAACTAAAAAACCTGGCCTGGGAAAACGTGAATTCCCAAAAAATGAAGATCCTCGCAATCACCGTGGACTCCTCAGACAAAACCAATATCGAACTGGTCCGCACAAAAGCAGCAGCCGGATATATCGATAGCTTTCAGGACCCGGAATTTATAAGCGATCTTCCTCGTTTCCATCTGCCTGCATTGCAAGGACACTTCCGGGCTTTCGAAATCGAAGGAGACTCCATGCTCCCCATGGAACCAGGCTCTATCGTAATCTGCAAATACCTGGAACATATCGGGGAGATCAAAAATAACCACAGCTATATCGTTGTATCCCAAAGAGATGGCCTGGTCTATAAAAGACTACAAAATGATCCCGCCCGGAAAAGCTTCATTTGTTCTTCAGACAACCCTTTATATCCTCCATTCCATCTACCCTGGGAAGAGGTTCGGGAAATCTGGGAGTACCATGCACACATCGCTTTCCGCGATCCCAGGATGATCCATGAATCGCTCGTGGAAGAAAAAATTGAAGACATCCGCCAAAAAGTGACCGCCCTGCATAAACACTACGTGGGAAAGGAACTCCCTGCCTGAAATATCATAAAAAACTTACATGCGTTCGTTTTGGTGAAAAAACCGGAACATACGAACAATCTTAGTTCAGCTCTTAACCGGATCCTCCTGTATGGGCAAAAAAAATCCGGAGCGTTGGAACCCCGGATCGTGCGAAATTTTGGTTATTAAACTATGCTATGGTACAAAGTTATAAAAGCTTATCATTTTACAATGATCTTTTGTGTAAGGATTTTTCCATCCTGATCAATTTTTAATATCAACGTGCCCTTCGCATTTTCAATTTGTATTTCTTTGTTATATATACCATCAAAATCCTCAATTTTTTCTGTAAAAAGTTCTTTCCCGTTCATGTCCAAAACAGAAATACGGGTCGGTGCCGCTTTACCCTGAAAAGAAATTTTCATCTGGCCATTATTTGGGTTTGGACTGCTACTCAGGTACTCCACGTTAAGACTGCGCTCTTCCGATGCAAGCTTCTCCTGACCATCCTTCTCCAAGATGGAAACATCACCATCCCGAATAATTTCAATCTCCTTACGCATGGATTCATCCTTGCCTTCAGATCCTTCTCCCTTTTTGATAATGATTACTTTTTCTTTTGTCCCTTCCTGGTTCTTACCACGCATTTTCATTATTTCCTTTCCCTCCGGTGAATCTCCATCTTTAATGATATACATTTCACACTTCTTCATGGGATGTGCTCCTGTACAACTCTTCGGCGCACAGCTACCCATCTCCGGTGAAGTCCGCATAGACTGCTCTTCCTTTCTCTCCTGCAAACTGACTTGCACAGTTTGAATCTTTGTACCACGCAGATATTGGATTTTGACTTTATCAGCCGGTTTTTTATCAGAAAGCAAAGCAATCACTTTATCGACTGTGGGGCTCTCCTTTCCATTTATGGATAAAAGAATATCGCCCTCTTGCAACTTAGCTTTCTGCGCAGCAGATCCTTCAAAAATATCCGTAATCTGAGCTCCATTATCCCCTTCTACATTTTGGAGCATAACACCCAAAACGGCCTTATTAGGCGCTTGCTGCATCGAAGGTGCTTTGCATTCATTTCCTTTTGAATTTTTGTTCCTCTGTTCTAAGCCAACTTCCCTCTCACCGTCCTTAAAAATATGAAGGGTCTTGTCTCCATCTAAAATGAGAATGGCAGAATCTTTTTCATTCTCATTTTTAAGAAGGTCACGCCCATGTAGATGCATCTCCTTGAATTCTGCAAGGTCAAGGGTATCTTGCGTTTCAGTAACGGTTTCCTTTCCATTCACCGTTTCAATAATCCGCTTCTTCACAATAACCCGGTCGCCCTTTTCATGACCGGATGTTTGCTGCGAACTTACCTGCTGTACAAAAAATGCAGACAGTGCTAAAATTAAAATTTGCTTATTCATATCACCTGTTTTATTTTCTAAGGAATGTTCTCCGAACTTTGCTCCATCCAAACACCCGGTTCGAGTGATTCTTCAAGTTCAATTTCAAGTACTTTTGAATTGCCGCTTGTATTCAAAATAAGCACTTTTGATTCTGATGGTGCATAACATTTCGGTTTCGTAGATAGAATCAGATTTCCACCTAAATGCCGGAAATCAACGGAGTCTGAGTTTAACTTTGAACTCGCCATAACCAGCATGACGTTTTGTTTTAACTCCGGACTGTGCATTTCGTTCATTTTGTAAATTTCAGCAATCCCCAAATCAGCAAGCGCATCCTCGTCATTCAATTCCTGAATCAGATGAATCTGTTTTACGATGACTTTGCTGCCCTTTGATTGCATTGCAGTCTTTACTTTCTTATCACTATTGAAAAGCAATATATGTCTGTTCTGTTTTTTACTTTCCGCCACAGGCCTGTACGAACCGATGCATAGGTCTTTCAGATTACATGACTTTGCTTCAACAATACATGTTGTTTCTTCTATTGGCCTTTCCAACTTCTTTCCAAAAAATAAGAAACCGCTCAAAAAAACCATACAAATCAATGTAAGGTGCTGAGGCCTCTGTAATGTCCTGAGTTGAAGGATACACTCCACTCGTTTGCTCAGTTGTCGCTTTTGACCAAAAAAGGCTAAGGTCCATGCCGGAGCCTGTACCCCGGTTTCTTCAATGTGAAGCAACAACTTGGCATAAAACAAAGGGGCTCCGGTGTAACGGCAGGCGAATTGATCTGCCTGGACTTCGCGGTCCAGCTTAATATGACTTATAAGAATGTGAACTGCCGGATTAAAAAAGTAAATAATCTCAGCAATTTGTGCCAGCAAATTAATCCAATGGTCTTTCGAACGAATGTGGGCAATCTCATGCGCTAGAATACACTCAGTTTCTTTTAAAGACAAACCAGAAACCCAGGAAGAAGGGATCAATATTACGGGCTTCAATACGCCAGTGATAAAAGCTGATGTAATCCGATCACTGTGCAACAAAAGGATCTCTTTTTCCAGATGAAAATGCAATTTTATGTTCTCATAAGTTGAACGCCAGTTCTCATTGTAAATAACTTGAGATTGGCCAATGAGTCTTTTCAGATAGAGATGGCTGAACAGAAATCTCAGTAAAAATAATCCTGCCCCAAGAAACCAGAAGACATAAAACCATTCAAGAAGTCCTGTGCGGTCTGCCCATGCATTAAAAAATGAATCCCTTACCAACGAACTCAGTCCTCCAAAAGAGAATTCAAAATAATTGAAAATGCTACACGTAAAAATGAAAATCAACCCTACAACAGAGAGCATGTATTGTACGCGCAAATGCTTGCGAAAAAGAAAGCGGAAACACCAAACGCATAAGACAATAAAAGCTCCCTGCCACAGTGAGTCAAACAGACTTAATGCAAATGCTTCCGAAGAAGGAAGACCGCTACCACTGTAGATAAAGTTCATGCCTGCGTTTTATTTTCAAGTTCCTGGATGAGTTTTTTTAAATCCCTGATCTCCTCCGCACTGGCTTTGTAATTTCCTAAGGTCTGTAATACCATGTCCATCGGAGATCCTTCAAATACGTGCTCAATCATGTCTTTGACATAATTTTTCTTAACGTGATTCTCAACGATTGATGCTTTGTAAATGTGCAGTTTTCCCTCAGCTGTGCGGCTTACTAATTTTTTTTCACTCATGATCTGCAGCATCTTCAACGTTGTCGTATACCCAACGTCTTTTTTACTGGACATGATTTCATTGACCTGCTTCACAGTGCTTGGCCCGTATTTCCATAGAATTTGCAGGATCTCTAATTCTCCTTCTGTCGGTTTTAATTCTAATTTACTCATATCATTTATCTGACCGGTTAGCAAATTTGTTCAACTTTAGACAAATGTACGAACATTTTCGTAATTTTAATAAAATTTTAACGTAGCCTGGCCGACCACATTCTCACCTGCAGTGATAAGAAGGAGTCTGGAAAATACAATCTACCGGATTTCAAAGGATAAAAATCAGCACTAATAACAATTAAAGCCTATACTGCGCTATGGCAGTCTCATTTTATAAATTAATGAATAAAAATTAGGAAGCTCTAATTCTTTTCAAATCCAATAGTCTTCACCTTACCATCCGTAAGCTTGAAACGAATGGCATACCATCCGGGACTCAGGCTCCGCAAATTCAATACTTTCTGGCTGGCACGGTATTCTTGTCTTGTGACTCCGCTGGCATCAATAAGTTGGATGCTCTGAATCAAATTTCCGTCGGGTATAGAAATGTAGAGCTGATCACCTGCAGGTACGGGATATATCCAATGATCTATTGTGGCATCACCTTCCTCAGTTGCTGTCCGAACGTCCACTTTAAAATTGACGCGAATCTCGCAACCTTTGGCATCTGTGATAATCAATTCATAATTTCCAATTGCTAAAGAATCCAAATTGCCTCCCTGAATCTTACTAGAATAAGGAGGAGTTCCTCCCTGAATCACAACATTTTCAAGTCCTCCGTCAGCCTTTCCGGGATTTGCTCCGCGCACTTTAAAATTCACTTTAATTTCATCCGGCTCCGTTAAAAGAAATGAAAATTGCTGCTCCGTATTTTTGGCAGAACTGATAGTTAACTGATACATGCCTGCCTTAATTCCCTTTAGTACATTACTTGTTTCTCCGGTATTCCAGTGAAATGTAAATGGATCCGCTCCTGTAAGATCCAGGATTTCAATTCCTCCGGTTCCATTATGACAAAGGATACTGTCTATCTTCACTTTTTTGATGTCAGGTACACTACATGTGTAAGGAAGGTTGCTGCATTTCGTATCATCCTCACATTCTCCTCTTGCAATAAGGCAAACGACAGCACTGCTTCCCGGACAAGGCAAAATATAATCCACCTCCGGATTTTTCAGGCTATCCTTACCAATGACATAGAATACGGAATTTGAATTTTTTGATTTTGATTTTAGATGTAAAAATTCATAATCCAATGTATAGTCAAAATCTGCTTTTGGTGTTAAGGCAGCTGTTTTACTCAAAGAGTTTCTTATCCCTGATGATAAATTGTAAAAACTACCACTGGGTGTTGTCTCCAGTTTCGAAGCCCGGACCATGTATTCATATTTAAATCCGGGATACAAACATTTATCACGATAAATGGTGTCTTTAACATTTCGTGCAAGTACGTCGAAAGCTGTATTTCCTTCCGTTTTGCGGTACACAGTGTAGCCCTCTGTTGCTTCAGCAACTGTCCTCCACTTCAAATCCACATGAGGACCGGACTCCACCAGATCCAGAGTTGCAGAGCCCTTCCAGGGAAACATGCTAAGGCTTGGATCACCCATAAGTGCAATGTGGACCCCGCGTGCACCGTAACCAGCAGTATAAGTGGAAGAGTTATTCATGGTTAACCGCGTTGAATAACCAATGTGCTCCCCAAGTCCCATATGATGCACTGCCCATAATGGCCGTCCTGACCATGCATCTGTCAATACGGTTCCACTTCCCAAGGCGGATTTTAGAAAATTATTTTGACTGTCCCAGTCGCCAAAATAACTTCCAAACAAAAAGGTAAATACCGTTTGAAGACTATCCGTGACCATATTTCCGGTACTTGAAATCCCGGATGCGCCTGAATAATTGCCACCACCGGCTCCAAAAGACCACAAATAGGATTTTTTAATCAGGCTGTCCCGGTAACTTTCATAATAGACATTGTTCGGACCGAAAAAAGTGTTGAAGTTTTTTATACCACTTTGTCCAAAAGCTTCATTTTGAAAATTAAAATTGTCTTGTACAATTCCTCTCCGCTCCGCTTTTATTTGCCCTGTCCTCCATAAATGATTTTTATTGAGATAATTTCTTAACAGTTGAATTTCCGTTTTGGAAAAAGCCGGCATATCATAAAAATCTACACGGCCCACTTCCAGATCTGCATCCGAAGGAATAACACTCTGATCAAACTTTCCGTCACCAGGTACATTTTTATTCGCCTGACGGGACGCTACCGAATTGTCTTCGGTAATGTCTGTCCACAATCCATCGATATCTGCATAATAGGTATCGCTTGGCCAGGCCCCCATATGATCAGGATGTCCATCTGGGTTCAGATTGCCTGAATAAGGAACCTTTACATGTCCTAAAATGAATACGGACTTTAAGTCAGGCTGAATACGTTTAAAATCGGCAATTTTAGCCCGTATCTCTACCACAGTTTGCCGGGTACCGGGCACAAATTGGAGCACATTCCATCCTTCATTACCGAGATCGCTTTTCCAGGTGTCAATTTCCGGCCCGAGTTGTTTACTTACAGTGCTGTCAACCAAAAGTAAAATGCTTCCCTTCCATTCTTGCGCGGGTACGTTTATTCCGGAAAATACATATCCGGAGCCGGGCACGATTGCACTGCTTTTGGCAACCCTGTATTCATATGTTTTACCCACCTCGACGTTCATGTCCACATAACTGGTTGAATCCTTAGGTAAGCTCGCTAAGGCTCCCCCCCAGGAAGTGGCAGTCTTTGCTTTTCTGAAAACAGAATAAACCGTTGCATCCGGATCTTTTAACCAACGCAAGGTGATCCGGGGCGGATTTGCCGTCACCTCCGTACTTAGCTGCACTGAACTTTTAATGCTGTAGTTCTGCGCCAAAACAAAGGAGGCTGGCATCGCCAAAAGCAGAAAAAACCAAAGAGTCTGTTTCATCGAACGTGTTTTATTGTGTGAAATTAAGAAAAAACAATTTCTTTTACCCGTGTAAGGCTGACTCTAAATTCAAATCATATTTGCCCTTGCGTCTTTACGGATCGCTAAATGTCTAAAAGATGATTTTTAATGATTTAAATATTTAGAATTGAACTTATGTGCGACGATCTGGGTTTGAAGCATATAGAATTCCTAACAAAAGAATCAAAAAACTTGCTCTTGATTCATTATTAAGGGTCGTATATTAGCGGCCATTTTCATTCAAAATGCAGACAAAAGAAATTCAGGATTTCACATCCAAAGTAAAACTGGCCTTGAAATCCATTAAAGAATATCAAAAAACGGACAACCGTAAGGCCCTGATCCAGATTATCAATTCGTTTGGTCCCTTTTTCCTGATTTGGGTACTCATTTATAATTTATGGGATCACTATATGTGGATCTCACTAATCCTCTGCGGCTTAAACGCACTCTTTCTGGTCCGCATTTTTATAATTCAACACGATTGTGGCCATCAGACTTTCGTTGCAAACACCTGGTGGAGAAAATGCATTGGCTATTGCTGTAGCCTGGTTAGTTCCGTACCTTATTCTTATTGGGCCAAGTCACACCACTTCCACCACATGAACAATGGAAGACTTGAAGTTCGCGACATTGGGGACATCGATACACTTACCGTTAAAGAATATGCACAATTATCCAAATGGCGTCGTTTTCGCTATCGCGTTTACCGATCACCCCTCGTCATGTTTTTTCTTGGACCTATCTATTATATCTTCATTCATAACCGCTTGCCGCTCATTCACCTGGATGAGTTTAAAAAACTAAAACCGGGTCTGTTGTTTAATAATCTGATTTATCTGGCATTGATTGTGGGTCTTTGCTTCATCTTAGATTGGAAAAAATTCTTAAGCCTTCACTTATTGACACTTTGCGCGTTTTCAATTGTCGCAATCTGGTTCTTTTATGTGCAACATCAACATGAACACGGGTATAAACATTGGAAAGACAAATGGGAATTCATGTACGCTGCCGTAAAAGGAAGCAGCTATTACAAATTGCCCGCTCTTTTGAATTGGTTCACCGGGAATATTGCATTCCATCATATTCATCATCTCAATCCTGCAATTCCAAATTACAATTTGAAAAAAAGCATGGAGGCCATTCCCTGGTTTACAAAATACACAACACAAATTCGCTTTTGGGAAAGTCTTAAACTTGCTACCCACAAATTATGGGACGAGCAACAGGAACGCATGATCACCTTCCGGGAATTTTACCGCCGTGAAAGGCTAGGCCTGATACAGGCTTGATTTGTATTTTCTCAATTTCTTTATATACTGCGAAGCAGCTTGTCATTTCGTCAGCATGCTTTCTTTAAATAATTTATTCCAGCTCGGTATGCACATATCCTCTTTCTAAGAGGATCTCTTTTCAATGGCTTCTTTCTGCTTTTTCTAAATTCCTATTTCCATAACTTGCAATGTTGTAGCTTATCCTGGGTCAACAGCATTTTTATTTCAGTATGTATGAATTCTTCTTCACAATGTACTAAACTTGAAATGCCGGAAATTAAGCTCGCATATTCTTAACTTCTTAAAGAAGGATGCCAGATCTGTTGACCCCTGCTGAAAACAAAGAATAGCCTTACCTCCATCTGCTTATTGAATGCGTGGCATTGTAACTCCTTTTCCTTTTAAATACGCCTATGCCTTCCCTGCTTCCTGCCTCATTCGAGTTTCCTTCAATGGTCTCATAAATTTTTTTATTCACTTGCCGGTGGAAAAATCCAGCATGCCCGATCCGCTTTAATCTGGAATAGTATAAGCAAAATACATCTCCACTTTCCGGAACCAAATACCAGGTTTTACCGAAGTACACTTTGTTCTTGTTATTTTGGGCAGTAGGACTGTATACATTTATAGTCGAAGCAATGTTTACCTGATCGAAAACCCATTTGACAAAAGCGGAACACCAGGGATCACCTGGCTTTCCATCAGCCGCCTTTAGGTATTCTTCCACACGGGCTCCCCGATTGGATCCACCCTCCTCCTTCACACCTACTTCCTTAAGGTAAATGCAACTTATACATGGATCATATACAGACTGACCAATACAGTGATAAAGAAACAGTATAAAAATACCAACAAAACTAATTTTTGCCATGGATTCAGATTTTCAAAATCTTCTTTTGATTTATTTTCTACGACGCCTCTCACATCTTTTGTTCCTTTAAAGTATCTCCATAGTTTTCTAAAACAGAAGTAAAGTGTGAGGTAAGAGACAAGATTAAAAAAGAAAAACTCCCCGGCAGATAAAAGTGCAGCTTGCCAAAATGAAGGATCATAAAATCCAACCCCTCCGTCATAGCAGGTCTGAAGAAATATACCAAACAATATAAACAGCAAAAAAGCAAGTGGAACACTCCACACGCCATTCCAAAGCTGAAGCCAGTACTTAATCTTAGACCAGCGGTAATTTCCTTTCTGTTCTTTTAACTCCATCATTATCTCACCAATTTTATGAATCAAAATGCACGTAGCAATTCGGTTTACATCCTGGACTTCACTTTACAATCGTAGCGATTGCAGCTCCCCCAACTGCTCCTAAAACTAAAAACCACCACTTATCCTGACTTGCCTTTCTTATTTCCTCTCTTGCACTTTCAAGATTCGCGTGAACAGATGCAATCTTAGATTGTGCTTCTTGTAAATTTTGCTGCATTGATACGAAGTGATCCTGGTTCTCTTGCAAATAGCGACCGGTCGTTTCACTAAACTCACGATTGAGTTTTATAAGATCCTCATAGGCCTGTTTGCGAATCACATTCAATTGAAATTTTAAACTGTCGCGTTCTTCCATACTACGAAACAATCTCCCGTTAAGGTTTTGGGTACTGAATAATAAGCGATAGGCAGAACGGTATTTACTGAAACTGACTCCATTTAAAATCCAAAGCGTGTCCAATTTATTTATTAGGGTGGTCCCACGGTTGATAAAACTCGCTTGAACGATTGTGCTGTCTTCAATAACCAGTTTCTTCTGCTCCTGTCCAGAGATAGATTGCATAACCAGAAAAAGAAATCCGCTGACAAGACTGAAATTCATCGATTAGTCCAACTTTTTAGTTTCTATACCGGAGGGCAATTTATTGATCTCCTGATTGATTTTATTTTGCTCCTTTTTATATTCCAGAATCTTCTTATCCATACCTTCCATTGCCTTTACCAGCTGTTCCTCCATGGCAAGGAACCTCTTGTCTACCTCACCGGTACTTTTTTTAAAAACACTAAGACTATCCATCATATTCTCATTTAAGACGCTCAAATGCAAGACCATATCTTCCGTTCGATAGAGTACATGACCTGCGCTGTCCAAATTCTTTTGTGCAGTTTCAATCAGCTGTATTGCTTTTTTCAAATGATCCGAATTGCGATATAACCAGACAATCTGTGCTATCAGAAAGACTATGATAATAGCGAACAGCCCTTTTAATGAAGTTTCCATTCCTGTTGTTCCGTTAGTGCACGTAAATACCTGTTGCAAATTTGTACAGAACTCAACCCGAATAAAACCGTGTTTTTCCTGAATTTCGAAGGGGTTCTTCCTGTTTCTTAAAATAGGTCCTGCAAATAAATAGCCTTGCCTCAATATGAACCCCGGCACATTTTACTTGTTAATGTTAGCATGGCCGAGCCTATTGTTCAATTAAGCTCATTGCACAAATCCTATGCAAATTTGATAGCTGTGGATCATCTAGATCTTGAAATACAGCCCCAAAGTATTTTCGGATTTCTAGGTCCAAACGGCGCAGGGAAAAGTACCACTTTGCGAATGATGCTGGGCTTGATTCGCCCCAATAGCGGACAGATCCGCATTTTTAATGAAGATTTAAAAAATCACCGGGTTTCAATTCTCAGACGCATAGGCTGTATAATTGAAAAACCTGATTTTTATCTCTATTTGTCTGCCCTTGAAAACATACAATTGTTCGCGCGCCTTTCCGGTATAAAAATGGATCATAACAGCCTAACTGCCCTTTTTAATCGTGTTGGCCTTGCAGGAAGAGAACAGGACAAAGTGAAAACATACAGCCATGGGATGAAACAAAGACTCGGAATTGCCCAGGCATTGCTACATAATCCTCCTTTACTTATTCTCGATGAACCCACTACCGGATTGGACCCACAGGGAATTATTGATTTGCGTGAACTTATATTGAATCTTCGGGACCATTACGGAAAAACAATCATTTTATCTTCTCATATTTTGAGTGAGATCGAACGGATTGCAGATGATATGGTCATTATCCACAAGGGCAAGGCGATTGTGCAAGGGAAGGTTAGTCAGCTCCTCAGTGATCAGGATCTGGTCATTAACATAGAATGCTCAAACGCCTCTCAGGTGGCCCTTATTCTTTCATCACGCTATCCAAATCCGCAAATTAAAATACACTCTTCCGAAATGATTGAGTGCAGACTCTCTAAGGCCGATTTGCCATTGCTTCACCGTCAATTATCGGATTCTCCTGTTCAAATTTATTCGATTCAGTATAAAAAAAGCTTGGAGGACTATTTTCTGCAAATCACCAAAAACGAATCATGAATTCGCTTCTTTTCGTAGAACTTTTTAAAATTCTTAAAAGGCCAAGAAGCTACATTGGCATCGTTGTTATTACCGCCATTGTTATTCTGATCGAAGCAGCCATGTATGTCGATGGAAAGAATTATGTAAATTTTATTCTTACCCAACTGGAAACGACTTTTAGCATTGAAGGAAAAGTTCTTTCCGGAAATCTGGTATGCTATATCATCCTCCAGACATTGATTATACAAATGCCACTGCTCGTTGCTCTTGTCACCGGAGATATGATTTCGGGTGAAGCTGCATCAGGCACTTTGCGATACATACTGACGAGACCCGCTTCAAGAGCTAAATTGCTTTTGGCGAAATTTATAGCAGGAAATATATATGTACTCATTCTTCTCTTGTGTTTAGGCTTGCTTGCTCTTGGTGGCGGACTTCTCCTCTTTGGAGACGGGGATCTCATCGTACTCAAATCAGACGAGATTTTTATTCTTCGCGAAGGCGATATCCTCTGGCGCTTTTTTGCAGCTTTTGGAATAGCGTTTCTTAGTTTGGGCGTCGTTGCCGCTTTTTCTATGATGTTGTCTTGTTTTACAGACAACTCCATTGGGCCTATCGTCTCGTCTATGGCAGTTATCATCCTGTTTACTATTATCGGATCCCTGGAGTTACCTGTTTTTGATGCCATCAAGCCTTTTCTGTTCACTACTCATATGATTGTATGGAGAAATATGTTTGACCAACCTTTGCAAATGGATGTCATCCTTACATCTTGCATCATCCTTCTGGCCCACATTTTCCTTTTTCTTGGAATTAGCCTTTTTCATTTTTCGCGAAAAGACATAAACTCATGAAATCCTTTTTGTCTATTCTATTTATACTTCAAGGAATTTGTATTAAGTCTCAATCTGCCGAGACCTTATTCCGATCGACCCTGAGAGAATTTAATTCTATTCAATCATACAGTGCGGAATTGTTTCTTGAATTTAATATTCCCTCCATCCATCTGGAACGCCTGAAAGCAAAAGTCTACTTTCAACAACCGGATAGATTTAAAATCAAATCACAAGGAATTGCATTTTTGCCAAAGCAAAACCCATTTAGCCTTTTTAAAGCACTCTCCGATTCTGTAAAGTACAGTTTGATAGAAAATAGCCAGGAGATGATTAATGGCGTTAACACGCGTCAATTGGTGTTGATTCCCGAAAATCATCCCGAAATAGTTTTGGCAAAATTATGGATCGATCCTGCATTTAACAGAATACAAAAATCACAGATCACGACAAAAAATGACGGAACTCTTGAAGCAGAATACAGCTATGCTCCCACTGCAGCGACCCCTCTTCCGGAAAGTATGCTTTTTAAATTTGAAAGCCTGCCATTTAAAATCCCTAAAGCAATGGCTGCAGATTTAAACACAAGGAAAAAAGCAGAATCACCCGCAAAAGGACGTATACCGGGATCTATAAAAATGTACTTCAGTAAGTATCTGGTAAATACTAAACTGCCACCAAATATTTTTTCAAAAGACTAATGTGAAATATTCCTTCTTATCCTGAATATATTTGAACTACATCTCCACCTGCCACTAGGAGTAACTATAATCCCTCGCAAAATGTCAATCAGCATGTACTTTAAAAAATTCCGCTGTCCATGCAAACATCTGATTTTCGCTCATTTTTTCCGCGGTTTTTACCTCCCGTAATTTCGGAGAAAGCTCGCGATTTTCATGTATGGCTTTGGCTAAGCCGGTTTTCATTTCTGCAGGACCAAAAATTACAAACTGATCTGAATCCATTAACTCTTTTTCAATTCGCTTATAAAAAGCCGTTGCTTCATGATCCCTTCTGTTTTCTTCCGTTTTTTCAGGATCAATATAAACGTCACCCATTCTCGTAAACGACTTTCCTTCCCCTTCAAACCGCTGGTGATGTGTTATCCCTGACTTCAGATGAACACAATGTCTTCCTTCATCCGTAAAATGGAGAACAAATGCCTCTGTTCCATCTAACCAAACGCCACTTTGATATGCTTTCATAATATTAACTTTTCTTAAAAATATAACAATTTTTAGAAACCCAAGGTTTCATATTTGCCTGGGTTTACCATATCCTTGCATCAGTCAATCATTTTTTTTCTTTTACCCATTAACCCTGGAAAAAAGGTAATCAGATGAATAAGCGTCCTGCCCAAATAATAAGCAACGAATTCACGGCATCGAATGAAAAATCCCCTTGGACGCGCAGGGTCAATGTATGTGCAACCGTTTTTTATCAATATTTCGATTTCCTTGCGTACCTGGCTTACAAACTCTTCATCCTTTACATCAATATTCAGTTCAATGGAGCCATATGCACTCAGTTGATTGAGATTAAAAGAACCTACAGTCATCCAAATATCATCCACCAGGGCTAGCTTGGCATGAAGGACGCTTGGTTGCCATTCGTAGACTTCTATCTGATGTTTTTGAAGCCAACTATAGAGGTAATAACTTGAATTAAGAAAGATTGGAATATCTGATTTTCCGGCAAGAATAATGCGAATCCGCACCCCACGGGCCGATGCCTTTTCCAATGCACGTCTGAATCGAAATCCCGGCAGGAAATAACTTCCAAAAATAGTGACCGTCCGTTCAGCACGGCTAATTGCATGAATGTAGCTGAAGTAAATCTGTTTCTTATTTCTCAACCAGTCATTCTGCCGGATATTAACTAGCTTTTTCGTTTGCTGTTTTCCATGTTTCAGCTTTTCTATTTTGAAGACTTTGAACTTCCTTGCTTCAATTTGATAGCATATCTGATCGAGTTTTACACAAGCTTCTCCTTCTATATACAATGCAAAATCCAGCCATGGGCTTTCGTCATTCGTCCCTTTGTATTTATCTGCTACATTTATGCCTCCAACCAAGGCCTTTTTCGCATCGCAGACAAATACTTTATGATGAAGTCTGCGTCCTATATTCAAATTTTTAAATAAGGAAATCCGGGAGAACTGACGGAAATCAATACCAGCCTGCCGCCACGCAGACATAAAAGCCTCTGACAGATTTTTTGAACCAAATCCATCTAAAACAACATGTACTTCCACCCCGCGAAGTGCCGCATCAATAAGTGCTTTGCTAATTCTGTTACCTATTCCGTCTTCCTCAAAAATATAGGCATGAAGGTGAATTCGGAACTGGGCTTCAAGGATAAGAGCCTCCAATTTCTCGAAATAAGAATGGCCACTTTGAACGAGTGCCAGATCATCTGCAGCAAAAAAAACCTGGTCATAGGCTTTATATCGTTTTGCCGACACTCTCATGGCAATGCGCTTACTGACTTAATACAGCTTTTCTTTTATTTCGGTAATATTCTACCCCGAATTTCATTAAAAAATATAATAATGAGGCCACAAACGCACTTAATAAAGAACTCCCGGTTAAGACAGACATGCCAATATAATCCCATTGCTTATACCAATTTTCAAAATCAATCTCCACAGGAGTGCTGAAAAAGAGGGTGCCTATTTTATAACTTAAAGCAAGAAAGAAGGGACTCGTTACTAAATTAGATATCATACTTCCCGCAAGGGCGGACAATAGATTAAATTTAAACCACCTGTATAAAAACAATACGATAAAAGTACCCAGGCCAAATGTCGGAAAAATACTGATGAACGCACCGATAGCCGTCCCCAGTGCTATTTCATGCGTAGTTGCATGATCCCTGGACATTTTTATGACGCCCAATTTTAATTTCCGGAAAAGAGATACTTTGTTTAAAATCTTTTGCATCAAGATATAACAATAAAATCAGCGAAATGATTCACAAAAATAAAATAGCCTGGAACTTAAATGGACCAGGCTATTTGTTTATCTGACTTAATTTTATTTCTCTTGTCCTTCTGCAGGCGGAGGAGCCGGTGCGGAAGGTGGTGGTGGCATTTCCGGCATTGCAATAAGGGGGGTTACGGAATCGAATTCAATTACCCATCCGCTTCCGCTTTTCTTCAAAACAGCCATGCATGTGGACATTCCATTCATTTGCTTTCCCTGCATTTTAATATTCGCTTCTGAATCCCAGGTAATTACAGCAATTTCTGAATTCAGCATCCGGGAAGAGGTGAGCTTATTGTTAAAGGAAGGCTTTTCATCCATCATTTTATCTCCTTCCGCCCAAACTTCCTTCAATGTTTTCAGGCTGTACGTCAACCTGCCATCAGGACCAATTTCTGCAGCATTTCCTGTAAAAAATTTGGCGAAATTCTTGTAATTCTTCTTATCAAACGCTTCATAATAAGCCGCATACACATCTGATAAAAACTTTTCAAAGACCACCTTATTGTCCATTGGCAATCTTGGAGCTTTCTTTTGTGAATTTGCAACAAAGCAAAAACTCAAACTCATTAGACAAATTAGAAATTTCATCATTAGGTTTTTCATATTTTACAATTTTAGCATTACGAATATAATGTGAGTTGATAAATTGATCGCCTTTTATTATCATTTTAACGATCTTTCTTAAAACCTTTGGCTTTGTGACAGCCATTTCATTTGCGCCCTGATATGTGATGCTTTGTCCTTACTTTTACCTTCTAAACTAATTCCTTTTGCTTAATACTTTTTATATGATTCGCTTTATTACACTTCTGCTTTGCTTGAGCCTTTTCTCGTTTAATGGAGAAGCTCAAAAATCTTCAAAAAGCAATCTGGCAAAAATGCCTTCTAAAGATAGTCTTGATCCGGGTTTGTTTTCAACATTCAAATTCAGATCTCTTGGACCGGCACTTACTTCCGGAAGAATCGCGGATATAGCCGTCAATCCGGTAAATAGCTCTGAATATTATGTGGCAGCTGCATCCGGAGGTGTGTGGAAAACAACAAACAGAGGTATCAACTTTGATCCGATTTTTGATGGTCAGGGTTCTTATTCCATAGCTTGTCTTAGCATTGATCCAAAAAATCCAAACGTGATTTGGGTCGGTACCGGAGAAAATAACAACCAGCGTAGTGTGTCTTACGGAGACGGGGTTTATAAATCAGAAGATGGAGGCAAATCCTGGAAAAACATGGGACTTAAAATGTCTGAACATATCGGCCGTATCGCTATTGATCCATCGGATCCGGATATCGTTTTCGTCGCCGCATACGGTCCGGTGTGGTCTTCCGGAGGTGAGCGTGGGATCTATAAAACCACGGATGGTGGTAAAACCTGGAAACAGGTTTTATTCGTCAGCGAACATACGGGATTTAATGAGGTTATGATCGATCCACGAAATACAAAAATTGTCTATGCCGCTGCCCACCAAAGACAACGCAAAGTATTCACTTACATAGGAGGCGGCCCCGAGTCGGCCCTCTATAAAAGTACAGATGGAGGACAGAATTGGGCAAAATTAAACAGTGGCTTGCCTTCCGGTGACCTCGGTCGCATCGGTTTGAATTATTTTCCCGGAAATCCGGATGTTCTCTATGCGGTTATTGAAGCCCAGGAAGGAAATGGTGGCGTATATAGAAGCCTCGACCGGGGAGCTAGCTGGGAAAAAAGAAGCAACTATTCAACTTCCGGAAATTATTATCAGAAGATCTATTGCGATCCAAAAGACATGGATAAAATTTTTGTCATGAATACCTATTTGGGTATCAGTAAGGATGGTGGTAAAAGCTTTGGTATTCTTGGAGAAAAAAATAAACACATTGACAACCATGCAATCTGGATCGACCCTGACAATACCCAACATTACCTGGTTGGTTGTGATGGAGGACTTTATGAAACTTATGATGGAGGACAGAATTGGGATTTTAAACCAAATCTTCCTGTTACACAATTTTATAAAGTTGCCACAGATAACTCATTTCCATTTTATCAGATACACGGCGGCACCCAGGATAACTTTTCCATTGGTGGCCCTTCAAGAACCTTAAGTGCAAATGGTATTATGAGCTCTGACTGGTATTTTACCAGTATTGGAGATGGTTTCGAAACGCAAGTCGATCCAACAAATCCTGAAATTATTTATGCACAATCTCAGTATGGCGGTCTGGTCCGGTTTGATAAAAAAAGTGGAGAAATGCTCGACATTAAGCCTATTGAAGGCGAAAACGAACAGGCGTATCGATGGAACTGGGATGCTCCTTTGCTTCTCTCGGCATTTGACTCAAAGCGCCTTTATTTCGGAGCTAATAAATTGTTTCGGTCAGATGACCGGGGAAATAGCTGGAAAGCCATCAGCAGTGATCTTTCCCGTCAACTCGACCGCAATAAATTTAAAGTTATGGGCAAAGTCTGGAGCGTAGACGCTATTGCAAAAAATGGTTCAACGGATATCTACGGAAATTTGACCTCAATTGCAGAAAGTCGTCTTGACGAAAACATTTTATGGGTGGGCACGGATGACGGACTTATTCATCAAACTACGGATGGGGGTAAAACCTGGAATGCAATTGATAATATTCCTGGTGTCCCTGAACGCTCGTATGTACATCAAATTATTGCCTCACAATACGACAAAAACTCAGCCTACGTCGCATTTAATCACCATCGCTATGGAGACTTCCATCCATACCTTTACAAAACTACAGATGGGGGTAAAACCTGGAAAGCTATTCAAAGTAATCTTCCGGAAAGAGGCAGCGTCTATTGCGTTGCGGAAGATCATGTCAACAAGGATCTTCTTTTTGCAGGTACGGAATTCGGCGTATTCTGTAGCGTGGACGGTGGTGCAAAATGGTTTCAATTAAAATCCGGTCTTCCAACCATCGCTGTCCGCGATTTGGAAATACAAAAGAGGGAAAACGATCTGGTCTTAGCAACATTTGGCCGCGGCTTCTACGTGTTGGATGATTATAGCCCTCTGAGGCAATTAAATAATTCTGTTTTAGATCAAGCCGCATATATCTTTCCTGTAAAAGATTCCTGGATGTATCTTGAGTCCTTACCACTTGGAGTCCGTGGTAAAGGTTTTCAGGGTGAGCGGTTTTTCACAAGCCCGAATCCCAAACCAGCTGCTGTTTTTACCTATTACTTAAAAGAGGACCTTAAAACACTTCGCGAAAAACGTCAGGAACTGGAGAAGGAAAAATTGAAAAAAGGAGAAGACTTTTATTATCCAAGTCTGGATTCCCTTCGGATTGAAGATGAACAGGAAAAACCACATCTCTTACTTACTATTTCCGACCAGAACGGTCAGGTGGTGCGAAGGATAAAAACGACCGCTAAAAAGGGAATAAATAGAATAAACTGGGATTTTCGCGTGTCTGCCTTTGCCCCAATTGATTTCAATTCTTTTGATGAATCCTTCGTCTTTAGTTCGAAAGAGAGCGGTTATATGGCCCTTCCGGGAACGTATAAACTTTCACTTTCCAAATATGAAGATGGGAATTATAAAGATCTCGGCGTTAGCGCAAATTTTGTTGTTAAAAGTTTAAATACCTCAAGTCTGCCTGAAGCCGATAAGCTTGCAATAAATCAGTTTTCCAGGAAACTCGGAGAATTGCGACGTGCAAGCGCAGCTGCCGACGCATACAGAGCAGAACTCGAAACAAAGCTCAATTATTTCAAACAAGCCGTCATTGAAACTCCCGGGCTTTCTACTGATATCAGCACATCCATTAAATCTCTTGATATGAGGCTGAACAAAGTCAATATTCAGTTTAATGGAGATGCAAGCAGATCAAAAAGAGAGTTTGAAACATTACCCTCCATCAATGGCCGCATTGGGGGTATGGTGTATGGGCTGTGGTCAACCTCGTCTGCCCCAACACAAAGCTATTTTAATTCCTATCAGTTGGCTTCAAAGCAATTTGCAAGTGTGCTGGATGAATTGAAATTGATCGACCAGGAAGTGCGGAAGCTAGAGAATGAGCTTGAAAAAAAGAAAACACCATACACTCCCGGACGACTCCCGGACTGGAAGCAGGACTAAAAAAATACGAACGTTTGTTAATTTGTAAGGAAAAAAACCCTTCAGCAAGAGGGCTGTTTTCCCAGGATTATTACGTGCTTTACTTACCGTTTGTTAACTTCCAGCGGCGATGGCTCCATAACCAATTTTCAGGCTGCTCCCGTATCGAATTCTCAAGAGCATCCGCATAACGTTGTGTAATTGTTCCGGGAGAAATTGATTCTGTACCATCCCAAAGGCAGATCAGATCCATTTCATAATATCCTCTCCCGGTTCTTCGGATTTTAGGAAAAAAAACCATGGCCTTCATTTTCTCTGCCATGGTCTCGGCCCCAATTGTAAAAGCGGTATGTTGATTCAGAAACCGGCAGTAATAATGCTTGCTGTCCCTTGGAGGACTTTGATCTCCAATGATCATGTAGGCTCCCCGTATTCCCTTCCGAACCTGCTGCATAATGCCTCTGTATCCCGTCTGAGCAGGAATACATCCAATACCAAATCGCTGCCGGTTTTGATTTATCAACGCATCAAAATATACATTTGAAAGTGGCAAATAAAGACCGAAGACTGGGCGATGCATCCATTCAGGCAAAATCGCATACCATTCCCAATTCCCGAGATGTGCGGAATACAATATAATTTGCTTTTCGGAAAGAATCAACTTGTCCAACTTCTCTGAAGAAATCATCTTCATTCGATTCATCAACTCCTCTTTTGAAAGGCCAATTAATTTGATAGATTCAAATAAGAGCTCACATAAATGTTTGTAGAAATTCCTTTCAATTTTAAGGCGTTCCGCAGCAGGGAGTTCCGGAAAAGAAAGTGCCAAATTCTTTCTCACTACTTTTTTGCGATACCCGACAGCATAATAAATAATGAAATAAGCGATATCAGATAATAAGTATCCGACCCTCCAGGGGATTTTGCTAAGTATTAAAAATGGAAAAAATCGAAACGAAATGGGCATGGAAGGCTTCTTGCTAGGTTAGCAAAGTTACATTATTAAAAGCTTTCCTTTTTCCGGATCACTTCTCCCTTCCCTTGTTTTATAGAATATTTTCTACGCCAGTATACAATGAGGAGCGTCCCAATCAAGGTGGGCGAGAGCCATGCCACAAGAGGAGGTAAGAGCCGATTGTTCACCACAAAAAAAGCGGTGACAGAAGCAATAAAAGCAGACATCATCTTTGTCAGGTGTATGGGAATAGCTTGTTCCCTAGAATGTTTTGATTTCTTCAATTCCCGAAAATCAAGAAAGACAAGTAAAAATGCTATAACCGCAAAAATCATCAGGATCACTCCTAAAATCATTGAGGAACTGAATTCATGGAAGGCAAAAATCAGAAAAGCAAACCCCACTATGCTCATGAGGAAATTTAATACAAATTGGGTTTTTTTATTTAATTTATCCCGTATACTCATTCTTCCGCTCAGGACCATATAAAGACTAAATAGTCCAATGAAAAATAAATAAAGTTCCGTTTTAAAAAATGCCATTAAAATTGCACTTGTTGCATTGACCAAACTCGAATAATAAAAAGCGATACCGAGGCGCCTGTGCCAAACATCTCCTTTTGATTTCATCATGATCGACATCCCAAAAAGAATCGCCGAAAATCCTGAAACGATGTGGATCAACAAGAGTGAGGACATTAGAATTTCCATCTTCATATCAACCTAGCAATTGATTTATGTGTACTTCAGGACTTCTTGGATATTCCCTCTGAATCACACAGGAAGAACTTACGAGCTGCTGAAATTGAACCCTAATTTTTAAATTATTAAAAATAATTTTCCAAACAAAGCTTTATTATCAATTATCAAATTATCTTACTTCCCGAAATTTATAATTTTGTTTGAAAAAGAAATTTTTGTTTCATTCTTAATTTTTTAATCTTAAATCTGATAATCTAATATATGAATCCCGAACTTTCTCATGATTCTGGTTTTATCGTAAGTGCCGAACGAGCTCCTCACACTGCACGTACCTCCAAAATTCTTAAGGAACATCCGGAGGTAAAGTCTCTGTTTGGCCGAAATATTTTTTCATTCCCCATCATCTTTGCTCTGGTCGGCGCACAAATCTATTTATCTTATTTATTTGCTTCCATGTCCTGGCTCTTCTTATTGCTTGGTGCCTATCTCGTGGGGGCTTTTATCAGCCACGCTTTGTTTGTTATGATTCATGAATGTTCGCATCAGCTTGTCTTTAAAAATCATACCGCAAACCGTCTGCTCGGCCTTGTTGCAAACCTTCCGCATTTGCTTCCAAGTTATATTTCCTTTGAAAAATACCACCTCAAACACCATGCCTTCCAGGGTGTTTATGACTTGGATTCCGACCTGCCTTCCTATTGGGAAGCCCGTTTTGTTAAAAACAACTCTTTTATGAAGGCTTTGTGGCTGCTCTTATTTCCGGTATTTCAAGCTATGCGGATTTTTCGCATCCGGTCAACAAAAGCGATTGATGCCTGGACTCTGCTTAACTTCCTTACGCAAATCGTCTTCGGCATTGCCATTGTCTATTTTTTTGGCTGGAAAGCCCTGGCATATATGGGTTTGAGCTTTTGTTTTTCAGTGGGTCTTCATCCGCTGGGTGCACGCTGGATCCAGGAACATTACCTTACAGAAGAAGACCATCAGGAAACCTACAGCTACTATGGTCCCCTGAATAAAGTCGCTTTCAACGTTGGATATCACAACGAACACCATGATTTTCCGGCAATCCCATGGAATCGGCTACCTAACTTAAAAGCAATCGCCGCAGATGAGTATGACCGCCTCAAAGCACATAACTCTTGGTTTAAATTATTCATCAATTTTCTTACAAATAAGAATATCTCTCTCTTTTCAAGGATCACCCGCATTGAAAAATAAACCTCACCACTTTTATTAAAAGCCTGGTCTTAAACAAATTGCACTTTATACATCTATGTAAAGGAATTAAGCCCGATTAGATCTTTGGGGAGGCAAATACATTAATTTTGTTGCATTGCTACAAATTCATGCAATGCCGCAAATACCGAATATCGTAATCCGACAATTATTTCACTTACTCCTGATCCTGGGAGTAAGTGGGCTTCTGTTTTGGCACCTGCAGACCTTTCTTCCCTCATTTTTAGGGGCTTATACCCTTTTCATACTCCTGAGAAAACCACAGTACTACCTGACCGCGAAACTGAAATGGCGTCCGTCAGTGGCTGCAACCGCTTTGCTCCTCTCAAGTCTTATACTGATTATTATTCCCATCAATGCGCTGATCCAGATGGTGAGCTCCCGTATTTTACCCCAACTTGAAAACTCGAAGGACATCCTTGCAGCAGTAGAACAATTTATTCACGATATCGAAATGCGATATAATCTGGAAATTCTGACTCCGGAACATCTTACACAGATCAGTGACCTGATGTTGAAGCAATCCAGTCAGATTCTTACAGCAACCGTAAACAGTCTGGGGATTGTAGCCATCATGTATTTCGTATTGTACTTTCTCTTGACTGGAGGAGCCCGCATCGAAAATCTGTTTACCTCCTGGTTGCCTTTGAGTCCCAAAAACCTCCACTACTTCAGAAAACACCTGAACAGCCTTGTGTTCAGTAATGCCTTGGGTATTCCTATGGTCTCTTTTTTACAGTCGCTGGTTGCATTTGCAGGATACTGGATTGCGGGTGTTTCCACCCCCTTTCTCTGGTTTGTGGTCAGCTTTTTCTGTTCTTTTATTCCATTCCTGGGAGCGATGGTCGTATACATTCCTCTTTCCATCCTACTCATTTATCAGGGCAATACCAATTCTGGTATATTTCTTCTTCTCTATGGTTTTATCATCGTTGGATCGGTTGATAACCTTTTTCGGCTTTGGATCCAAAAAAGACTGGGTGATACGCACCCTTTGGTTACCATTTTTGGTGTCATGGTTGGAATACAAATATTTGGCTTTATCGGCCTGATTTTCGGCCCTATTTTAATTTCACTCTTTCTCTTGTTGATTGACGTCTATTTCAAAGAATACGGCCAGGCTGAACCTGAAATGTAAGGTATCTTCCTGTCGCGTTCTTTCTTGTAACTTTGGTTCTCCATTTAATTCGATATGATACGAGGATTATTTATTTCCGTTTTCTTTTCTTGTGTGCTGCCATTGTGTAGCTTTTCACAGCTGAGCTTTCCATATAATGGGATACCCTTTCCGGACTATCAGCTCATTCATATAAAAAACGCAGTGATCCATCAGGATACAGGCTCCGTCCTGATTTCAGGTCAAATGCTGATTCAGAATGGAATCATAAAGGATATTGGTCCATCTCTTCCCAATGTTCCGGGCGCTATTGTTCTTGATTTTCACGGCCATCATATCTACCCGTCGTTCATTGAGCCTCTCGGTACGTACGCCATTCCCGAGCAAAAAAGAAATACTGCCGGTAATGCACTGATCAGCGACAGAACAGGAAGTTATTCCTGGAATGATGCACTCCGTTGTGATGCGGACGCAGCTTCGCAGATAAAATACAATGAAGAAACCGCCGCACAGCTTCGCGATGCAGGATATGCACTCATTCAAACACATATTCCTGATGGCATTTCAAGAGGGTCCGCATGCATCCTAAGCCTGAACCAGTCCAATGAAAATGAAATATTGATCAAAAGCAGATCCGCACATGTAATGAGTTTCAATAAAGGAAGCTCTGCACAAGAATATCCTTCCTCCCTTATGGGATCCATCGCTCTGCTTCGTCAAACTTTTCTCGACGGGGCCTGCTATTCAAAAGCTATACAGGGTAAAGAGCAAAACCTCACGTTGGAAGCCTGGAATAAACTATTGGAACTCCCGCAAATCTTTGTCGGTGGAAGCACTGCTAATGCCCTTAGAGCTAGCAGGATCGCGAAAGAGTTTAAGCAGTCTTTTATCCTTGTAGGAGATGGGAAAGAATACCAACAAGTCGAAGAAATTAAAAAATGTGGAGCCCGGTTTATTATTCCCTTAAATTTTCCAAACGCCTACGAAGTCGAAGACCCCTTCGATGCGGAACGGATCAGTCTTGCAGATTTGAAGCACTGGGAACTGGCTCCCGCGAATGCAGCCATTCTCGCCCAAAATGATATCCCCTTCATTTTCACTTCCCAGGGTCTGAAAAATGAAAACATGGTATTAACTAACATTCGTAAGGCAATACAAAATGGCTTGTCTCCTGCGATGGCTTTGTATGGCTTAACATTAGGACCTGCCATATATTTAGGGATAGCGGAGAAATCCGGGAGCTTGGCAAAAGGTAAAATGGCAAATTTTATTCATACCGATGGCCCATTATTCGATGATAAAACCCAAATTTTAGAAACATGGGTCCGTGCACAACCCTACACCAATTCACAATACAGGGTTGAAGTCACCATCAATGCTGAATACCGTCTGACAATGGACAGCCTGCAATGGCGCCTGCAGCTGAATCAGCAGAACGGGAAAATGAACATCAGAATTATTGAGCCGGACAGCAGTAAAAACAGCATCAGTGGAACCCTGACTGAAAACTATTTCAACGGCAAAATCGACCGGGGATCTGCCGCCGGTCAAATTCTTTTTTACCTGTGGCCTTCAGGACAAAACTGGAAAGGTCGTGCCCTGCTTGAAAAAGGAAATTGGACAGACCTCCGCTTAGACTTTATTGCCTCCATCCCGGATTCAAGTATGCTGAAGAAAAATAAACCCGTAATTGACAGCTCTGCCAACAGGTCCTTGTTATTTCCATTTTCTGCTTTTGGCTGGAAATCTATACCGCAACAAAAGGATTTCCTTATAAAAAATGCGACGGTTTGGACAAATGAAAAGGAAGGAATCCTGAAACGAACAGATGTTCTTATTCAAAAAGGCAAGATTGTCAACATCGGTAAAAATTTACGTGCCGGGGGTTCTGAAATTATTAACGGAGAGGGTAAACATCTGACAGCAGGCATCATTGACGAACATTCACACATTGCAATAAGCGGTGGTGTGAATGAATGTACGCATTCCATAACTTCTGAAGTGCGAATAGGAGATGTCATTGATTATGAAGATGTCAATATATACAGACAGCTGGCAGGAGGTGTAACCACTTCTCACCTTTTGCACGGATCCTGCAATCCCATAGGGGGTCAAACAGCATTGATTAAATTGAGATGGGGATTGAATTCTGAACAACTGAAATTTGGTTCCAATGATCCTTTCATCAAATTTGCATTGGGCGAAAATGTCAAACGAAGCGGGGGCAACACCTTGGAAAGATATCCCGATACCCGCATGGGGGTTGAAGCCCTTTATATGGATGCCTTTCAGCGTGCCCGCCAATATGTGGAAGCACGTAAAACAAAACCGGAAGAAACGCGCATAGATTTAAAATTGGAAGCACTGGGTCAAATTCTGGAAAAAAAGCGCTTTATCACCTGCCATTCCTATGTTCAGTCCGAAATCAACATGCTGATGAAAGTTGCTGAGCATTTCAATTTTACTGTAAATACATTTACACATATTCTTGAAGGCTATAAGCTAGCAGACATTATGAAAAAACATGGGGCGGGCGCAGCAGGCTTTTCAGACTGGTGGGCATATAAATTCGAAGTATATGAAGCAATCCCATACAATGGAGCAATCCTTCATGAGCAAGGCGTAGTGACGGCTTATAATTCTGACGATGCAGAAATGGCAAGACGTCTTAATCAGGAAGCTGCGAAGGCAGTGATGTATGGTAATGTGCCGGAAGAGGAAGCCCTCAAGTTTGTAACGCTCAATCCTGCTAAACTCCTTCACATCGATAATCGCGTTGGAAGTATCCGCATCGGCAAGGATGCAGATCTGGTATTATGGAACGATCACCCTCTTAGCATTCTTGCCACCTCTGATATGACATTCGTGGATGGAGTGAAATACTGGGACAAAAACGAAGACCTGGCTAAACGGGCTTACATACGCGAAGAAAGGCAAAGGATCATTCAAAAAATGATCCGTGCAAAAAATGCCGGGGAGAAAACTGAAAAATTTTCCTCACGCAGAAAGAGACTTTATCACTGTGATAGCGTGTTTAGCGATGAAGAAGAAACTGAAGAAAACTAAAAGTACATTCTGTTTTATGTACCTAAATAACTTAAAAATGAAATTATACAGCATTCTTATATTGTATCTCTTTCAAATAACAACAGGATTAAGTCAGCCGGCGCCGGCGCCGGATCAGAATGAATCCATTGCTATAGTAGGTGGAAAAATACACATTGGCAATGGTCAGTACATTGATAAGGGAGTTGTTCTTTTCGATAAAGGGAAAATCCTATATGTAGGAACAGATCTCTCAAAGGCCTCTTCGGCAAAACAAAAGCTGGATGCCAGCGGGAAACATGTTTACCCGGGATTTATTGCGACCGATACACAGCTTGGGCTTGCAGAAATAGAACAAGTAAAAGCGACCATCGATAGCCGTGAAATAGGACGCTTCAATACTAACGTGCGTTCGATTATATCTTACAATACGGACAGCAAAATCATACCAACCGTGCGCAGCAATGGAGTCCTTATGGCGCAAATCATTGGCCAGGGCGGACTGATCTCCGGCCAGTCTTCCGTCGTACAGCTGGACGCATGGAATTGGGAAGATGCCGCCTACAAAAAGGATCAGGGTATATTTCTCAACTGGCCATATCCCAACTTCAACGGACGTGAAAGAAGTCAGGAAGAAAGGAGAGAGGATACGTATTTGAAAGATGTTAAAAGTCTTCAGGATTATTTTTCAGAAGCCCTTGCTTATAACGCGAATCCGGATATCACAGAAATGCATATGGGCTATGAAGCCATGAGAGGTTTGTGGACCGGCACTAAAACGCTTTATATACGGGTGCAACATGCCAAATCAATAGTGCAGGCAGTACAATTTGCACAGAAATTCAATCTAAAACCAGTTCTGGTGGACGCCAATGAAGCGATGAAAGTTAGTTCCTTCCTAAAGGAAAATGACATCAGTCTCCTGCTGGGACGCACTCACAATCTCCCTTTCTCAGCAGATGAAGATATCGACATGCCTTACAAATTACCTGCATTATTACAACATGAAGGCATCCCTTTTTGCATCAGTAATGAGGGATTTTGGCAACAAAGAAATCTCATGTTCCAAGCTGGTCAGGCTATCGCTTATGGATTGCCCTACGAAGACGCGGTCGCGAGCATCAGCTTGAATGCTGCTAAAATTTTAGGAATAGACAAGCAATGCGGTAGTCTTGAAATAGGTAAGGACGCCACTTTGTTTGTAAGTGATGGAGACGCTTTGGATATGCGCAGCAACAAACTTATTCATGCATTCATACAAGGTCGCGAAATTGATCTTGACAATAAACAGAAGGAGCTTTACAGAAGATATCGTTCAAAATATCAATCTATGAAGTAAAATACCAGACTTCATGCCTTCGTTGGGTCAAGAGTTGCTTTCTGTTGTTTTTGATACACCCAAAATAAGAATTTTGAATTCAGGATCCATTTGGGCTTTTGCTTTTCTCCTTTGCTTTGAATTAAAAGCACAGCAAGATAGCGTGCGCGTCTACCAGACAATGGCCGGAGACCAACTGGTCACCGTGCGCATAAGCAATGGGGATACCCTGATAGAAGCGGAACTGGGAGTGGCCTATAGTTTTCCTTTGCGGTTGTTCGAAAATCCGGCAGACCAGGAACGATACCTGAAATACCGCAGATATGCCATCAAAGTTTACCCCTATGCCATCCATGCCGTGCGCCTTTATTATCAAATGCTTCAGGCTACCGATGGGATGACTGAAAAAGAAAGAAAAAATTTTATCAAACAAATTGACCAAAATCTGGAGGAGCAATTTGAAGAACCCCTGAAAAATCTGACGCGCACTCAAGGCCTCATCCTCACTAAAATGATGGAAAAAGAGCTTGATCGCTCATTCTACGATTTAATCCGCGAGCTCAAAGGAGGGTTTTCTGCCTTTTATTGGAACCAGCTGGGAAAGTTTAATGGCTATAAATTAAAAAATAAGTACCAACCGGGTGAAGACGAAATTATGGATACTGTTTTGGAAGAATTCAGCATGGATGCTGATTTACAAGACCTGAAAGAATAGTCGCAGACTATTTTCGAACTTAAGCTGACATACCCGCAAAGCCAATCGCCGGCTTTCTTTGTTTGCCAATTAAAGTCCTATCTTGTTTATTTTCAAGGGCTTTCTACCTTGATTAACAGTTCATATTCCCTGAACCGCATGCATTTCACTATTTTTGCAGCTATACAGCTCTTCTCTGCTTTACTGGGATGCTGGAAATAAGAACATGGAATTTATAATCATTCTTGCGCTGGTACTTCTAAATGGAATTTTTTCCATGTCTGAAATGTCCCTCATTTCATCCCGGAAGTTCAAACTGGAGAACGCAAAGAAAAAAGGAAAAACAGGAGCGGGCGCAGCCTTGGAACTTTCAGAGAACCCGACCCGGTTCCTGTCAACAGTCCAAATTGGTATCACTCTCATTGGAATATTACTGGGGGTGTATAGCGGTGAAACACTGACCGCTGACCTCGTCACATTTCTAAATCAGTTTGACTTTTTGCAAGCATACTCCTATAACCTTGCCGTAGGTATTATCGTAGTCTTTATAACCTACCTTTCTATTGTATTGGGGGAACTGGTACCCAAAAGAATAGGGATGGCTTTCCCTGAAAGTATTGCAATGGCCCTTGCAAAGCCAATGAAATTGCTCTCAACCTTGACAGCCCCTTTTGTTTGGTTCTTGTCCTTTTCAAACGATCTCATGCTCAATATTCTGGGAATAAAAAAACCTGCTGATACAAAAGTCACCGAAGAAGAAATTAAATCCATCATTAAAGAAAGTGCTGAAGGTGGCGAAATTCAGGATATCGAACAAAATATCGTTGAACGCGTTTTTGAACTTGGTGACCGGAATGTAAACACTCTTTTTACACACCGGAGTGATATTGTGTTCTTCAACGTAACCGATTCCTGGGAAACCATAAAATCAAAAATCAATCAGGAAAAACATTCGGCATATCCGGTTTGCGAAAATAACAATCTTGATGATGTAATCGGAATTGTCTTATTAAAGGATCTCTTTTCACCGGATGTGGATGACGATCATTTCGATCTGAAAAATTTTGTAAGAACTCCTCTTTTTCTTAATGAAAGTACAGCCGCTTATAAAGTGCTGGAGCTTTTTAAGAAAGAAAAAGTGCATTATGGAATTGTTGTGGACGAATATGGAACAACCATCGGAATCGTTACTATGGACGATGTTGTGGACGCTCTGGTAGGCGATGTCACAGAACACGATCAGGACGAATATCAGATAACCCAACGCGATGAAAACAGTTGGCTGGTAGATGGTCAATACTCCATTATCGAATTTACCAAGTATTTCGACTTGAACCTGGATGATGATTACAAGGGAATGTTTACAACTGTGGCGGGTCTGATCATTCATACCAACAATACCCTTCCGGAAGTTGGGGAAAAATTTCAATTCGATGATTACGAATTGGAAGTCGTTGATAAAGACGGACAAAGGATTGATAAAATCCTGGTAACAAAAAAAAGAGGATTATAAAACTCAGACCTGATCGTGGCTTTTTAATCAAGCATTTCCAAATTAATTTTAATTAGTGCATATATCCATGACCATGCCATTTAAAACAGAATGGACCAGTCCATCAAATATTGCGATTGTCAAATATTGGGGTAAAACAGGATTGCAAATACCAATGAATCCTTCTTTTAGTTTTAGTTTGAACTCCAGTTGCACAAAAACTAAAATTCTCTGGGAACCAAAATCAAAAGGAGAAGAGTGTAGCTTTTCCTTTAGCTATCAGGGTGTGCCAAAGCCTGCTTTCGAACCCAAAATCAGGAATCTACTCAAGGAGTTACAGCCAGAATTACCCTGGCTGAAAGAATGGAATTTATTTATTGATTCTTCAAATAGTTTTCCTCATTCCGCCGGAATCGCTTCTTCTGCATCTGCAATGAGTGCATTGGCTTTATGCATTGTATCCATGGAAAAGAATATGAATAATACCTTCAGATCTTCCGTCGATTTCTTCCGCAGAGCTTCTTTCTTTTCGCGTTTGGGTTCAGGGTCCGCATGCCGTTCCGTTTATCCCTATGCAAGTCTGTGGGGCCTTACCGCAGGTATGCCGGACAGTTCTGATCAGTTTGCAGTGCCCATGGAATCCCAACTGCACCCTATGTTTAAAACACTGCAGGATTATGTATTACTCGTGAATAGAAGTGAAAAGCCAGTTTCCTCATCTGCCGGACACAGTTTGATGAACAACCATCCCTATAGGCAGGCACGCATCAAACAGGCAAATGACAATATTGAAAAAATACTAACGTTCGTTAATACTGGTGACTGGGATGGCTTTACAGAAGTGGCAGAGGAAGAAGCCCTTAGCCTTCATGGCCTGATGATGAGTTCTAAACCCGGATACCTGTTATTGGAACCAGAATCCATCCGTATCATTCATTCCTTACAGGCACTGCGAAAAAGGAGGTCCTTGCCCGTTTGCTTTACAATTGATGCCGGCCCTAATATCCATATACTCTTTCCTGAATCTTCTAAAGCTGAAGTGGAAGCCTGGATCTCTTCTGAGTTCCCGGAGTACAACAATAGTCAATCCATTCTGAGAGATCAGATTGGATCTGGTCCATTTGAAATTATATGAAATTTTATCTGGTATTTCTTCTCCTTTCAGCGATTTCTGCAAGCTGCCTGTCTCAATCTGACACGCGCATTCTCAATCCATCATTTGCGCAAAAACTTCAATCCCTTCTAAAGCATGAAGTGCCTGAATTAAGTTGCGAACAGCTTTTTAAAAATCAAAGCAAATACCTTATTCTCGATACGCGCAACGAAGAGGAATTTTCAACTTCACATCTTGAAGATGCCGTATGGGTCGGATACAGTAGTTTTAAAAGAAGCCAACTCGAAAATATAGATCGCAATCAGATGATTGTCTGCTATTGTTCAGTGGGTTATCGCAGTGAAATAATTGGCATGAAGCTGCATGAAGCTGGTTTCACCAATGTATTTAATTTATATGGGGGAATTTTTGAATGGATAAACCGCAATTATCCCGTGTATACAGAAGGCTGCACACCCGTCAAAAAAATACACACGTATAACTACAATTGGAGTAAGTGGATCGATAATCCCCTTTTTACAAAAACCTACTAATCATCATCGCGGCCTTCAGAGGATCCCGCAGGTGTTTGAACAGATCCTTCTTTGCGTATTTCAGGGTGCCGGATTTCTCCACCTGAATGACCTGCTTCATAGGCAAAGTACATATTCACACTGGAAATAAAAAGTGCTGCATAATAAAAATAATGAGTAATTGCTTTCTGTTTCCAATCCATCCATACTGCTATAAGAGATACAATACCTAAAAGCAGACAAATGCGGAGAAAATTCTCGGCCGCTTCTTCGTGCTCGTGAATAAATGAATCCTGAATTCCAGCCAACTTTTCAACCACGTCCTCCGCTTCTTCCCCTGTTTGATTTGCAATTAATGCAGCAAAACCGGAAAAAATAAAAATACCTAATGCAATCCTCTTTGCTACGGAATTTTTAAAGACCAAGCCAAATAACAGAATGGCCAATCCAAAAAACATACCCATTATCGGAAGATGATTCAACAATAAGTGCCAGTTTGCAGCATTCATACTATTACTTTTTCATAAAGCTATAACGTTTTGCCGAACTATGAGATTGTTTTTAAAAGTCATACGGGCAACATTTGTTTAAAAAAACAGTAACGTGCATTCTTAAGAAGTAGAAAAGAATAGAAAGCTTTCCACGATGATTGCAAAAAATGAATCGGGCTGGCTTATATCCAGATATTGTTCAATTCAAGAGAAATGTCCTCCGGATAAAAGAGTCTGGTTGTTTTCAAAAAACTTTCTGAAAAATCCGAAACAAAAAATCGGTCCTGCTGAGTTTTCTTTTCGTTCAATAAGCCATGGGTCTCCAGAGCCTCTTTCAATGCGTGTGCTGTCACTTCTGTTGAATCGAGAACAGGAATTCGGTTTTTATAATACTGAATAATTTCACCTCGAATCAATGGATAATGCGTACATGCAAGTAAAAGTGTTTCTATTCCTTCCAGAACCGGATCGGATAAATAGGTTTCAATAACAGAATGGCTAATGTTATTATGGACAAAGCCTTCTTCAATCATTGGGGCAAGTAAGGGCGTTGCAAGTGCTTGTACTTTGATTTCCTTCCCGCATTTATGCAGCTGCCTTTCATACACCCCCGACTGAACAGTCGCATGGGTTGCAATAATACCAACTCTTTTGAATCCTTGCTTGCAACAAACTGCAACAAGCGGGTCTACCACATTTACAAAAAGTGTCTTGTCCCTAAAAAATTCGAGTAAGACCTCGTATGCCGCGGTAGAAGCAGAATTACAAGCTACCACGATGGCCTTGCATTCATGATCAAGTAAAAAACGGCAAATCCTCAATGAGAAATACCGAATTGCATCCAGCGATTTTTCTCCATAAGGCAAATGTGCAGTATCACCAAAATAAATGATGCGTTCTTCGGGAAGTAATTTGTGAATGGCAGATGCAATCGTCAGCCCTCCGATTCCAGAATCAAAAATACCGATTGGCCGGTCAGACCCTGGTTTCACGAAATTAAATGCCTAGTTTACCCCGAACCTGTGTTGTAACATCAAGCGAGTCTTGCGCGTAAAGCAACATTCCTGCACTGGCATCAAAAATATAAGTAAACTGGCCTTCAAGAGCAACCTGCTTGATGGCATTGTTTAATTTGTCAATAACAGGCTGTAATAGCTCCTGGCGTTTGGCCACTAATTGCTTTTGCACTTCTTGTTCAAATTTTCCCAATTCCGCTTCTTGTTCTTTTAGCTTTTTGGCTTCCTCATCTAATGCTTTAGGGCTAATTTCTCCCGATTGCTCACGACGTTGAAGGTCTTTATACTTCGCCTCAAGTTCCTGAACCATCTGCTGGCCTTTTTTTTCAAGTTGAGTCTGAAGGGCCTGAAGATTGGCGTCGGCTTGTTTTACTTCGGGCAACTCTGCCATAAGCGCCTGAGAGTTCATGTAACCAAATTTCTGAGAATAAGAGTTTTGTGGGGTAAATCCAAGGATTAGCGCACAAACTGTAAATATTAAACCGTTGATTTTCATCATATTATGATATTAATTGGCTCACAAAGATAAGCTGGGCTCTTTTATTTTGTTTTCAATTTTTTAAGAATCGCCTCTGTCTTATCCAGATCTTTATTGTAATAAATAATCCCTGCTGTGCCGCTTGTATCAAAAATGGCATCCAGGGTGTTTGCCAGGGCAAAGTCTTGAATGGCATTGTATACTTTCTCCTGAACCGGACGTACAAGTTCCTGACGGCGCTTAAACAACTCGCCCTCCTCTCCGAATTTCTCTTTTTGCATGCGGCGGGCTTCCTTCTCCTTATTTGTAATTTCCTCCTCTTTTAATTTCCTTTGTTCTTCGGTCATCAACACTTGTTCAGCCTGATATTTGTTATACATGGCTTTTATTTTGTCGTATTCGATGGCAATCTCTTGCTTCCAGCTCGCTGATACGCGATCCAATTCTTGCTGAGCAGATTTGTATTCATCAAGATTTTCCAGAATCTTGTTTACGTCAACAAGCGCAAAGCGCTGTGAAGAAAGACTAACAGTCATTGAAAGCAATACAAAAACAAAGGAGATGGATCTGTGTTTCATTAGGTTTATTTTGATATGCAAAACGGCATTAAAATTTAAAAAGTACACAAAATTACTCAAATTCAAAAATAATTTGCCCAAGCTTACTTTACTAAAGGGAAAGCCGATGCTTTTGGTTTCCCGGATGAACAGTTTAACCCAGACTTAACCAAAAAGTTATCATATAGGGTGGACTTGGCTTCCCTTACGGAGTTTATCTATTGCATGCTTGCATATTATCTTTGAGCATGCAAGCCGAATTCTTAATCAACGATCGTACCTACACCCTTGCCGAAGTACACAAGGCCTTACAAACAAAGCAAAAATTACGCCTTTCCCCGGAGCAACGCATGGTATTGGAATCGCGACGCAATCAGCTTGAATCACTGATCGCTAATGGGGAAAATCCCATATACGGTGTGAATACAGGATTTGGAGCCTTGTGCAACACCGTCATTCCTGAAGAACAGTTGTCCGAACTTCAGTGCAATTTGGTCCGATCGCACGCCTGTGGATTTGGCGAATTTGCTCCTGATTCTATTGTCAGGCTCTGCCTTTTTCTTAAAATAGTATGCCTTTCACAAGCTTATTCAGGAGTTAGGCCTTCTCTCATTGAATTCCTGATTGAGCTCTACAATCGTGATTTTTTGCCACAAATTCCTTTGATGGGATCTCTGGGTGCTTCCGGTGATCTTGCTCCGCTTGCACATTTATCATTACCCTGTATCGGAGAAGGTAAACTGAGATTTAGTAATGAAACCTACGAAAGTTTGGAGTTATTGAATTCGGTAGAATTAGCCATCCCTCAGTTAAAAGCCAAGGAAGGCTTGGCTTTGCTAAATGGAACTCAGTTCTCTCTTTCTCTTCTGTTGGATTCACTATTCATAGCGCGCCAAAGTTTCCACCTTGCAAATATGATTGGCCTTTGTTCATTAGAGGCTTTTAATGGTCAACCAGGTTTTTTGCATCCCAAAATTCACGAAATCCGCAGACAATCGGGCCAAATTCAATCTGCAGCTGAAATGCGTGCCTGGATGAAAGAAAGCGACTTGCCAATGCGGCCTGGAAAAGCGGTGCAGGATCCTTATTCCTTTCGATGCGCCCCTCAGGTCCATGGTGCGAGCGGGGATGTTATCGAATATGTTGAATCCATTGCGGTTAATGAAATAAATGCGGTTTCTGATAATCCCTTGCTCGTTGCTGAACAGGAAATTGTCAGTGGGGGTAATTTTCACGCCCAACCCCTCGCTTTCGCCTCTGATTTTCTGGGAATGGCTCTCTCTGAACTTGCTCAGATTTCGGAACGCAGACTCTATCAGCTTATTTGCGGCCAACGTGGACTGCCCGACTTCCTTACGTCGAATCCAGGACTACATTCCGGCTACATGATCGTCCAGTATGCCGCCGCCGCAGCTGTAAGTTTAAATAAACAATTGTGTACTCCTGCTTCTGTAGATTCCATAATCAGCTCCAAAGGACAGGAAGATCATGTCAGCATGGCCGCAAATGCCGGAATCAAATGTCTTCAGATTGCAAAAAACACCCAAACGGTTTTGGCTATGGAATGGAACACATCCTGCCGTGCTCTGAACTACAGAAATGGTATTAATCTCAATCCGGTTTTGATGGATCTCATTGACCAATATAGAATTAGAGTCCCCTTCATAGAAGTCGATCACATTCCTTCTTCAGACTATAATGTCAGCATCTCTTACTTGTATTCGTTAAATTTTCCGGATATTATTCCTTCTGTGTGAAAATTCAACGATCTTTAGATGTATTCTTATTTTGCTTGCTAAATTCAAGTGATAATCTATAATAATGAAAGCCCCCTCGATAATTGTATTCCTTCTCCTGATGTTAACCATCATATCTTGTAAAACACTTCAGGAAGGCTGGGATAATCTTAATTTATTTCCCGTCAGTCAGGATGTTGCTCTTGGCAAACAAGTTTATTTTGAAATTGATTCTAACGAAGTGCAATACCCCGAAGTTCCTGAACAGGGAAATGAAGAACTTTACAAATATGTTCGGAATATCGTTCATAAAATTCTAAAAACCGGTCTGGTGGAATATTCCAATGATTTTCCCTGGACCGTCACCATTCTCAATGATACAAGTACGCTGAATGCGTTCGCTACTCCGGGTGGCTATATTTATCTCTATACAGGCTTAATTCGTTTTCTGGATTCTGAAGATCAGCTTGCAGGTGTATTAGGTCACGAAATCGCACATGCAGCGAAACGCCATAGCACCAAGCAACTAAGTAAATTGCTGGGCGTCCAGATTCTTGCGGACGCCTCGCTTGGCAATAAAGAACTTGTCAAACAAGTGGCGACAACGCTTCTGGCTTTGAGCTTCAGCAGAGCACACGAAACCCAGGCCGATTCCATGTCTGTAGTATATTTATGCCCGACGGAATATAATGCTGCCGGCGCAAGTGGTTTTTTTCATAAAATTGAAGGCCAGCCTACTCCTCCAAGTTGGTTGAGTACGCACCCGAATCCGAATAACCGGATCCAGAACATCGAAAATAAAAACAAATCACTTGGCTGTAAGGGTCAGGCACGAAATATAACGGAATATGCGCGTATTAAAAAACTGGTTGAACGCATCCCTTCCCCTAAAGCAGGAAATCCTGATCCAAAGCAAACACAAACGCCCAAACCAGCAAATTCTGAAGATAAGCGGCTCAAAAAAATTGAAAAACCCGGAGGGAAATAGTCCGCCTTATCCCAATTACTTGCTATCTAGAATGACCGGATTATTTTTATCCATGACAATCACCTTAGAATTATTTGAACTGGCTAAGTTCTGATATGCCTTTATCCATTCGTACTGCAATTGCTTTTCCGTCAGCGTTGCATTGATGATGCGCTGGTAATCTGCGATACCCTGGGCTTCAACCCTTTTTCTTTCTGCTTCCTGTTTTTCCTTTTGTAAAACATAGGTCATCTTTTGTGCATCTTGCTCTGCACGTATTTTTTCTTCTATGGAACCCCGAACAGATTCTGGAAGCACGATGTTTCTGACTAACAGTTGTTCGAGTTCAAGACCGCGGGTCAAAAAGTCTGATTCAATACTTTTATAGATCTTTTGCTGGAACTCATCTCGCTTGGTGGAATACAATTCTATAGCCTGATAATACACGGCATTGTCGCGGATTTTTGTGCGGGCAATAGGACGTACAATTTTATCTACATAGTTGGTTCCAATTTCCTGTACGATTCGCGGGGCCTCCTCTTTCTTCAATCGGAAAAGGACTGTCAGGTCGATGACTACCTGCAATCCATCACTTGTCAATACATTTATTGCATCATCACCGGATTGCGAGTTTTCATCATGAATGCTGCTCATCGTGTAGTTTTGGGTTTTGACATCGAGCAAAATGACATTCATAAGGGGATTAATAATATGCAGACCACTTTCAAGAATGTCAGCCTGAACTTTTCCAAATAACTTTTTTACACCAATTTTACCTGCATCAATTTCTACAAAACTTGAAAAAAGGAATCCAATCAGGATAAGAAGTGCTCCGGCAATGCGGAAAAGTCGCATTACACGTGTCATACCCATTTCCGGATTTTTTACAACAAAACTTACAAAGAGCAGAAGAATTCCAATGGTAATAAGGGCCATAATTAATTGTTTTTACCTTTGCACAACATAATAAAAAGTAATAATGGTTCGAATCTAAGCCATTTTACGACCAAATTATTAATTTTTCCGATGAATGCGTTGATGAATTAAAGTTCTGCGCAGTTTAAGTACTTCCTGAGTTCCATTAAATGCGAATTGCTGTAAATACAAGATTCCTGATCCACGGCCGCCTGGAAGGCATTGGGTTATATACCCAACAAATACTCGACCGTATGGTCGATCGTCATCCTGAACATGAATATATTTTCCTTTTTGACCGGCAATTTCATCCTGAATTCATTCACCATTCTTCCGTAACTCCAATGATCATTCCTCCTCCGGCAAGACACCCTCTTCTCTGGTATTGCTGGTTTGAATATGGCATTCCAAATGCTCTGAAAAAAATCAAAGCAGATGTATTTTTCAGCCCTGATGGTTATTGCTCTCTGAATACTGACACTCCTCAATGTATGGTTGTTCATGATCTTGCTTATTTGCATTATCCTGAACAGGTCCCTTTTTTAGTCAGAAAATATTATCGCTATTTTGTTCCAAAACAAATCGCCAAAGCAAATTCTCTTATAGCGGTTTCTCAAGCAACAAAAGAAGATATTATAGCTCAGTTTCCCTCCGTGAAAACAGACATTACTGTTGCCTTTAACGGTGTCCGCAGTTTTTTCAGACCACTGGATAATGAAGTTCAGAAAACGATACGTCAGAAATACTCCGGAGCTAAAAACTATTTTGTATTTGTTGGTGCAATTCATCCAAGAAAAAATGTAGAACGCCTTCTCTTAGCCTTCAATCAATTTAAATCAAAGACCGGTTCAGATATACGCCTTCTCCTTGTTGGACGAAAAGCCTGGTCTACAAGTTCTTTCGACAACATTCTGGAAAATTCTCCTTTTAAATCGGATATTCTATGGTATCCACAGCTTGCAGATAAGGAACTTGCAGAATTGATTGCTTCCGCACATTGTCTTGTTCTTCCTTCCTATTTAGAGGGATTTGGCGTTCCCGTTTTGGAAGCACTGTATTGTGATATTCCTGTGATTGTTTCAGATCGATTTTCCTTGCCCGAAGTAGCCGGTCCGGGTGCGTATTTGATACATCCCGACCAGACAGAAAGTATTTCAAAAGCCCTAGAACTATCCTTAGATGCTGCTGACCGGGAATTGCGCATTTCCCTTGGCAGATCGCATCGTGTCAGATTTAACTGGGATACTTCAGCTGAACAAATATTTAATTGCCTGGTCCAACTTTGAGCCAAGCGTCCCATTATCCTGAATTTATAAGTTAGGAAGGCTTGACATTATTCCTAATTCCTGTTAGATTTGTTTAGCTAAATTATCAATTATGAAAAACCTTTACCTAATCCTTCCTTTGCTTTTGCTTTGTAATATTGGCATGAGTCAATATTATTACACACCTTACCTTGGGGCTAATCAGAACCCGGGGGCATTAAACAAAGACAATGAGTATCCTCCAGGCGGTGGTCTTCCAACTGGTTGGACAACTATTATGACTGGTCCGCAAGTCAGCGGTGCATGGTCTTCCGTCAGGACCTTACCTTTCAGATTTCTGTTTAACGGTAGTCTCGTGACTTCTTACAAGGTCTCTTCCAGTGGCGTTCTCACATTCAACACCAAAACCACCATGGTTGTCGATTCAAACAATCTGGCCTTGCCAAGTGCTGTCATTCCTGACAGTTCGATCGCCGTGTGGGGTCTTCGTTGTTTGGCCAATGATTATGTGGTTACAAAAACATTTGGAACCGCGCCGAACCGCCAACATTGGATATGCTACAACTCATTCAGTGAGGAAAATTTAAAAGCGGGGTGGATTTATATTTCCATCGTTCTTGAAGAAACAACAAACAAAATTTACATCGTTGATCAACGTACAAACTGTGTATTTAATAATGCGGTTTGCACGGATAAAACCAAACTGACCTTGGGTATCCAGGTAGATCAAAATAATGCGATACAGGTTAAGGGTTCACCGGACTGGCAAAGTGACAATAAAAATAATTTTCTTCCGGATGATAACAGCTATTACGAGTTTATTCTTGGAGTACAACCAGACGATGACGTGATTGGTTTAAACCATGATCTCCGGAAATATTATGAGACAAAGCAGTTTCCACTTCCTTTCAGCAGTACTTTTAAAAATATTGGAAAGGATCCTATTACGAAACTTAGCCTCAGCTTTAATGTAAATGATGGAACAGTATTTACTAGTGATATCGACAATTTGAATATCGCTTCTCTTTCAAATTTTACACTTCAACATCCTGATTTGTTAGCTATCCCGTCTCAAGGCACGTACACTGTTAAATCTTGGCTGAGCCGAATCAACGATGCTACTCCTTCTGCCGTTACAGATGATACGATTCGTTCAACAATTATTGTTAATGATTCTTCCATCGTGCGCCGTTTACTCCATGAAAACTTTTCATCATCAACTTGTCCCCCATGTAAACCAGGAAATGAGACCCTTCACGGTGTATTGAATCAATATCCGGACCTGTGGTCGGAATTGACTTACCACTTCTATTTTCCAGGTACGGGCGATCCCTACTATACCACGGAATGCGCTGCACGCAGCACATATTACGGTGGAATCAGCGCCATCCCCGCAACCTTGCTGGACGGTAAGACAAATGTGAATCCAAACGGATACAATAACGCCACCTTCGAAAGTTACCAAACCATCCCGGCCTTTCACCGGATTAGCCCTTCAGGAACCGTGACGGGCCAAAAAATTGATGTAAAAGTGGATGTGGATGCACTTATCGCAACTACCGCAACCACCAGGCTGCAGGTTGCTTTGGCAGAAAAAGTTACCTATAAAAACGTCAAAACAAATGGGGAAACGGAATTCCCTCATGTCATGAAAAAACTCATTCCGGATGCAAATGGTACCTTGACAGGAATCATCCCAGCCGGGGGTTCTAAAACTTTTAATTTAAGCTGGACAGCTCCAGGAGCCTATCGTCTTCCCCTGGATGCACAAACTGCCAATATTATTAATTTGGCAACCGAACACAGCATTGAAGAATTTGATGATCTTGAAGTGGTAGTCTGGCTGCAGGAATCCGATAAATCTGTTCTTCAGTCAAATTCCGCAGATCTCAGCTTTATTGTTTCAAACGACAATCCCATTTCCCTTAAATCCGTAAAAGCAAGCCCGAGCCTTGCTAAAGACTATTTCTACCTTGATCTAAGCGCCTTTGATAATAGCGAAGCCTTGCGCATCCTGGTCGCAGATGCCAATGGGGAAATCATCCATTCGCAAAAAACGCAAATGAGTTCCTTGTTTGTGAATACAAGTAACTGGATACCTGGTGTGTACTTTATCAAAGTCATTGGCAAAGGTGAAGAAGGTCTCCAAAAAATAATGGTGATCAACTAACTCTCGTTAGTTGCTTCTAAAATAAAAGGCACTGCAAATGCAGTGCCTTTTTATTTCCTTTGAACCGGAAGTTTGTCAAATTATAATCCCATTTTAATTTTCCATTGCTGCAATTTCCTCATAGATGCCATAATGACTTCCAATCATATTTTTAAGAGCCTTCCTGGCAAAGAAGATGCGGCTCTTAACTGTACCAAGGGGCAATTTTAATTCATCCGCTATTTCCTGGTATTTAAATCCATGATAATAACGAACAAAGGGAATGCGCAAACTGTCATCCAGACTATCTACCATTCCATTTAATTCATTCATCATGATATTGGAATCTGCTTTGTTGCCAACTGAATTATTTAATGAATTGAGGTAATACTGGTTTTCACTATTATCGTTAATAATGCCGCCTTTTACCTTTCTTCTGTAATTATTAATGAAGATGTTCTTCATTATCGTTATCAACCATGCCTTAAAGTTGGTCCCTGTTTGAAATTTATCCTTGTTGGACAAAGCACGATAGGCAGTTTCCTGACAGAGGTCTTTGGCGTCTTCCTCATCTCTGGTCAAACTGAAAGCATAATTCTGAAGCGTCTGGGTTTGCTTATCTAGTAGATTATAAAATTCAAGTGTTGACATATTGATTATTTTCCTCAAAAGTATTATTCTGTTTAATTTCTGACAAGTAAAAATTAGACAAAATGTGTTAAATAAATTTTAAACTCGTATGGTTCATTGTAAATATTTGATTTACAACTATTTATCATTTTTATCTTTTTTAATGTTTGTTCATTTTTTTTTGATCATATCACTGTTGTGCCTTCTTCAAAAGAAAAAAGCCCAATAAAAGGAAGATCAAATTAGGAATCCATACGGCCACTATTGCCGGCATCATCTCATTTGTCGCGAAGACCTGGGACATCTTACTCAGAAAAATATAACTGACTCCTATAATAACCCCTGCAGCCAAATGAAGACCCATTCCCCCTCTTACCTTCCTGCTGGCCACGCAAGCCCCAATAAAGCTAAGGATCAATGTGGTGAATGGATCCGCGGTACGTCGTTGCATTTCAACCTCAAACGAACGCGTGATACCTGATCCTTTCTGGGTCTCTCGCTTAATGAACTTCTGAAGCTCTGCTGTGGTCATCATATCTTTCTGGTTGGATATGAAAATAAAATCTGAGGGCAAAAGGTGAATACTACTATCTATTTGCTCGCCCCGTTTAATCAACAATGTCTCTGAGCTGTCACCAAGGGTCCTGATTTCATAATCTCTCAGGGTCCAAGTATTGGGCTCGGCTTTCCATTTTATATTGCGGGCTTTCAGAATTTGAACAATTTTCTCTTTTTCAAATCGCTCCATTTGAAAATCAATGCCGGAGCTGTCTGCATTCTGGTAATATCTTATAAATGCCGCTACATCAGGTGCAACAAATAAATGAATGTTCCGGTCTCTGGTTTTAATATTTCCGGGTTTGATGTATTTGTTGTCAAACTCTCGAAGTGTCTTATTGGATCTTGGGATGAAAAAATGGTTCCCTGCCAGATGGATGCCCGTGAATAGTGCCCCCGAAATAAGAAAAGGCCGGAGTATCCTTTTAAATGATATTCCCGCAGTAAGCATAGGAATAATTTCCGTTTGTCCTGCCATCCGCGATGTGAAAAAAATGACGGTGATCAAGGAATAAAGGGGAAACAAAAGTGAATTAATCCATGGAATAAAATTGAAATAGTATTCTTTTATAATAAACCAAACGGTCAGGTCTTTTGATAAAAATTTTTCAATGCGCTCACTCAAATCAAAAACTACGGAAACAAGAGAAAAGAGCATCATCACAAATAAAAAGGTCTTGACATATTTTCCAATAATATATCTGTCAATAACCGGTATGAAAACCTTCCCTTCCATTCAGCGCTTTTTTGTAATGATCTGAATGATTTCGTTTTTCCATTCTGAAAATCGATCCCGAAGTATCTGCTGGCGTGCTTCTTCCATTAGCCAGTGATAAAATCGAAGATTTTGCAGCGTGGCAAGCTGGGCAGCCAGAATTTCCTTTGAATGAAATAAATGCCTTAAATAGGCTTTGCTGTGTTGCTGACTGGTTTCAAGACCCAATGCATCATCTATCGGACTGAAGTCCTCTTTCCATTTTGCATTTCGAATGTGAAGAATTCCGGAAGTTGTATATATAATACCATGCCTCGCATTTCTGCTGGGCAACACGCAATCAAACATGTCAATGCCTCGCTCTATTGCGTCCAAAATATTTTTTGGAGTTCCTACGCCCATCAGATAACGTGCACTTGTTTCTGGTAACATCCGGCCTGACAAATCCACCAACCTCAGCAAATCTTCTTCAGGCTCTCCTACGGAAAGCCCGCCGATAGCATATATCGGATTGTCATATTGCTGAATATAGGCTAAAGATTCTTCCCGTAATTTATCATAAACGGAGCCCTGGCAGATAGGTACGAAACATTGTTCGTGGCCATATTGCTTGTTTGTTTTTTCAAAATGCCGAATGCCCTGGTCCAGCCATTTATGCGTAAGATACATGGACTTTTTGGCGTAACTATAGTCACAAGGGTATGGAGGACATTCGTCCAATGCCATCATGATATCCGAACCTAAACTCCTTTGGATATCCACTACATTTTCCGGAGTAAAAAAATGTCTGGATCCATCAATGTGTGAATGAAATACCACGCCATCCTCCTTTATTTTTCTCCTTTCACTCAGTGAAAAAATCTGATATCCGCCACTATCCGTTAATAAAGCACCATTCCAATTTATAAATCGGTGCAGTCCTCCGGCCCGTTCAATTGTTTCCACTCCGGGCCTCATATACAAATGATAGGTATTTCCCAATATGATGGAAGATCCAATATTGTCCCTCAATTCATTTTGGTGTATCGCTTTTACCGTGCCTGCCGTTCCAACAGGCATGAAAACAGGTGTCTTTAAAATACCGTGATCGGTAAGGATCGCTCCGCAACGGGCTGAACCAGAAACGTCTTTATGCTGCAATTCAAACGAAATGGCCATTTAACTCATTTTTTGCATTTTGAGCAAAACGCCCAGCATTATTGAAAATCCAATAAGTGCAGAACCTCCCTTACTAATAAATGGCAGAGGAATCCCAATAATGGGAACCAAGCCCATTGTCATGCCAATATTAATCACCACATGAAAAAACATCAAACCGGCAATACACAAGGCAAAACAGGAAAAAAATTTCCGTTCAGACTGCTCACTCATTCGGATTATGCGATAAATCAAGGCAAAAAATAAAAGGATTACCGTTAAAGTACCTATGAAGCCATGCTCCTCGCCAATTGAACTGAATATAAAATCTGTAGACTGTTCCGGAACAAATTTCAACTTGGTCATGTTCCCGTTTAACAAGCCTTTCCCGCTAAATCCCCCTGCGCCTATTGCTACTTTAGATTGCAATATATTATACAAGGAACCTCTCGGATCACACTCTTCAGGTTTTAACCAAACCTTTATCCTTTCCTGCTGATGAGGTTCCAGTCCATTGAAAAAAGTCAGACCCGAATACGCGAATAAAGACAATATCACAATGCTTATTGGCAGCACGATGGACAAGCGCTCTTCTCTTGATTTCCACAAGTAGAGCAAGGATATTGCGAAAACCCCGCAACACGCCCATACCAATTGCTCTGTAGTTAAAAAATATCCGGCAGCAAGGATCGAGGAAACCATGAAAAGAAATGCAATATTTTGATACTTGAATTTCTTTGCATAATACCAACTTACTGCGATGCCAACAATCAAGAGACCTGCAAGTATATATGCTAATGGAAAAATAAGCGCGCAAATAAATACAGCAATCAATAATAAGGCGATCAAGTAATATGCCTCATTTAAGCCTTCTATAAAAAGCATAATAAAAAAAGAGAGAAAAACCAGTGCGGAACCTGCATCGGGCTGCAAAAGAATAAGTAAGATGGGAGCCAGAATAATGCCAAATGAAATCAACTGATAATTGATTTTTCTCAAATTGGTCTTATAATAACTCATGAATGAAGAAAGTGCCAGCGCAGTTCCGAATTTTGCAATTTCAACCGGTTGAAATGAGAATCCACCGAAACTAAACCATGCTTTGGCTCCCTTTGTCTCTGTGCCAAAAATCAACACTAAAAACAGTAGAAACAAACCCAATCCATAAATCAGATAAGCAAAAGTGTGCCAGAATTTTTCAGAGATAAATTGCGTAATTAAGAAGAGAAGAAGCGCAATGAGAATATATATTGTTTGTCTTGTGATCGGAACGGAAGCATCCAGAAAATCCGTATGGGCACTTTCTGCATAGGTTACGGAGTAAATGGCAAGCCAACCTACTATCAGCAAACTCAGGAAAATGCCGATGCTGATCCAATCATAATATCCAACTTTACCTGTTCGAAGCATGAAATTACAACTCGTCGTAGGTAAGCTTGTCAATGCTCAGAAACGCTGTCGGAAATTTCTCTTTTACTTGTTCTATATAAGAGAGGGCTTCAACTCTGGTAAGAAATGCACCAGCCTTCAAATAATAATAGGGTTCTTTATATTCCCATTTTGTTTTTAAAGAAGAAAATTGCTCCTTAAATTTTGCCCGGGTCTGTTCCATCAGCCGACGGTCCGTTGTTGTAATTACGGAAATCCTCCATCCTGTTAAATGACTGATGGCCTTGTTTTCCTGAATGTATTGCGCCATTATTTTCGTAATGGAGGGATCTTCAATAATTTGAACCTGGCTCTGTGCTTTGCCTGGAAATATAAAATAGAATAAACTAACAATTGTTAGTATAAATCCGTTTTGAAGATTAAACCCCATGACAATTTTTGAATTTTTTTCCGCTGCCACAAGGACAAGGATCATTTCTTCCTACTTTCGGTCCTGCATTGCGAACCGTTTCCTGCCTCGCTGCTTCCGGTTGACCGGCAGATTCCGCTGCCCTTCGTTGGTTGTCCTCCGCACGGCTGGTTTTGGTCTTGCTGTAATCCGTTCGCTGCGTTTTCGCCTCAGAAACTTCCTGCTGCTCCGCAGTAAACAATAATCTTACTTTAGAGAGATAGGAGGTCACCTCCTGATTCATGTTATGTACGAGTTGTTCAAATAACTTATACGCCTCCAATTTATAAATCACCAGGGGATCTTTTTGCTCGAAACTTGCTGCTTGAACTGATTCCTTCAATTCATCCATATTTCGCAAATGTTCCTTCCAGTTATTGTCCAGCTTTTGGAGTGCAATTGTTTTTTCAATGTCTTTCAAAATACTCGCTCCGCTTGTTTTCAGGGCCAAATCAATTTCAACCCCTATTGGCAATGGCTCCGTATGACCATCTGAGACAGGAATAGCCACACGTTGGTATTTGGTACCTTCATTTTGTTTGACATTCTTAATAAGTGGCAGTAAAACCTCCCGCAATTGCTGGTCTTTCATGTGATAGGTTTCCAGGAACTGCTGGTGAAGATTGCGGACGATTTCCGGTTCAGCTGATCCTTGAAAAGTGGCGGCATCTATTGCAGGTTCCAGTCCCAACGTACTGATTACATCTAATTCGAAACCCTCAAAATCATGAGAGGCCTTATGTTTTGCAACAAGATTTTCAACAGTTGAGTGAAACATATAACTCAGGTCAACGGTTAACCGGTCTCCAAAAAGTGCATGGTTTCTTTTTTTGTAGATGGCGCCTCGCTGAATATTCATCACATCATCATATTCCAAAAGACGCTTGCGGATACCAAAATTGTTTTCTTCAACTTTCTTCTGCGCCCGTTCAATGGATTTAGTCACCATGGAGTGCTGCAATACTTCGCCTTCCTTGTGTCCAAGTTTATCCATTATCGTTGTGATCCGATCTGAATTAAACAATCGCATGAGGTTGTCTTCGAATGAAACAAAGAACTGGCTGGAACCGGGATCACCCTGTCGTCCTGCACGACCTCGCAACTGCCTATCAACACGACGACTTTCATGGCGTTCCGTACCAATAATGGCTAGACCACCCGCTTTTTTAACTTCATCGGAAATCTTTATGTCTGTTCCCCTACCGGCCATATTTGTTGCAATGGTCACCTTTCCCGGTTTTCCTGCTTCCGCAACAATCTCTGCCTCCCTCTGATGCTGCTTTGCGTTCAGCACATTGTGCTGAATTCCTCTAAGCTGCAACATACGACTCAGTTTTTCGGAAATATCCACGGAGGTTGTACCTACAAGTACCGGACGTCCTTTAGAAGTGAGATCAGAAATTTCATCTATTACGGCATTAAATTTTTCACGCGCCGTTTTGTAAACCAAATCATCGCGGTCATCCCGGATAATATTTTTATTCGTCGGAATAACCACCACATCCAATTTGTAAATCTGCCAGAATTCTCCCGCTTCCGTCTCAGCAGTTCCCGTCATTCCCGCAAGTTTATGATACATGCGGAAGTAATTTTGTAAGGTGATCGTTGCGTAGGTTTGGGTTAATTCTCCAACCTTGACATTTTCCTTTGCTTCAATAGCTTGATGCAAACCATCGGAATATCGCCTGCCTTCAAGAAGCCTGCCCGTTCCTTCATCTACTATTTTTACATGTCCGTCTATAACAACATAGTCCTCATCAATCTCAAACAAGGCATATGCTTTTAATAACTGACTGACACAGTGAAGTCGCTTGGATTTTGTTGAATAGTCCTCAAGGATCTTTTCTTTTTGTTTTACCTGTTCTTCTTTGCTAAGATCCGGATTGTTTTCTATGCGGTGAATCTCAGCTGATAGATCCGGAATTATAAAAAAATTATTGTCGGACTCCCCTTTTGAAAGGAAGTCGATACCTAATGCCGTAAGTTCTACCTGACGGTTTTTTTCATCTATATTAAAAAGCAAGGGCTCATCTGCGATACGCATATTTTTTGATTGCTCCTGCATGTAGAAGTTTTCCGTCTTCTGAAGAATATTACGGATTCCATCTTCACTCATATATTTGATAAGTGGCCTGGATTTAGGCATGGCGCGGTAAGACCGAAAAAGAGCCAGGCCTCCTTCGCCTTCCTGATTTCCAACTGATCCTTCCGAAATCAACCTTCTGGCATCAGTAAGAAATTGATTTGCAAGTCTGCGCTGCTCATTAATAAGGCGTTCCACTTTTGGCTTCAGAACGTTGTATTCTTCACTCTCTTCATCGACATCAACCGGTCCGGAAATGATTAATGGTGTTCGGGCGTCATCAATTAAAACACTGTCCACCTCATCAACCATCGCATAGTGATGCTTTGCCTGCACTTTTTCATCTATGGAACGTACCATGTTGTCCCGCAAGTAGTCAAAGCCAAATTCATTATTGGTTCCGTAGGTAATGTCACATTCATACGCTTTTTTGCGCTGGGGAGAATGCGGTTTGTATTTGTCGATGCAATCTACCGTGAGCAATAAAAACTCAAATACCGGTCCCACCCACTCGCTGTCCCTGCGTGCCAGGTAATCATTCACTGTAACAATGTGAACGCCTTCCCCAGTTATTCCATTTAAATATGCAGGCAGGGTTGCAACCAGTGTCTTTCCTTCACCTGTTGCCATTTCAGCGATCTTGCCGTCGTGTAAGACCATACCTCCAATGAGCTGGACATCATAATGGACCATGTTCCATTGTACCTGCCCTCCGGCAGCCATCCAGTTATTGGCATAATATGCATATTCATTTTCGAGAGTAATATAGGGCTTGCTAACTGCCAAATCCCTGTCGTGTTCGGTTGCCTTCACCTTAAGGCTGCTGTTTTCCGTAAATCGACGGGCGGTTTCTTTGACCACGGCAAAAGCTTCAGGGAGCAACTCATGAAGCACTTCTTCAATTTGCTTATCCCGGTCTTTTATACGTTCATCGATTTCATTGTAGATGTCTTCCTTTTCAAAAACATCTTCCAGTTCTTCAGCCTTATTCCGCAAATCCTGAATTTCCTGGTCAATGTCCGTCAAGGCTTCCTTCAACCTCGAGCGGAATTCCAGGGTCTTGTTCCGCAATGCATCGTTGTCCAGGTTCTTATATTCTTGGGAGTAGCGGTTAATTTGCTCAATCCGTGGAAGATAGGATTGTACATCCTTATCCTGCTTCGTGCCAAATATCTTCTTTAATAATCCTAGCATGTTTTTCAGTACTTACAAAAATAGCTAATTCACATAAATCATTCCATCCCGGGTATTCTGTCATAATGTCAGGAGGGTGCATCCCGCATTCATTTAAAGAATGAGCTCCATTTCTCATTTAAATTCAAGCCCTACTTGCACTTCCATTAAACGATATTCTAAACGGCCTGATGCTCCAGCATTTATTTTAACACTTTATTGACAGCTGCCGTTTCATTTCTCTTTTGGTCTCGCCGTAGTTTGGACAAAGCGTCATACGCTTTACTGGCATTCAGTACCTGTATAAAAGAAAAACTGCCAAAACTTGCCAAATACAATACATCCCTTATCACATTTCCCAAACGGGAATAGTCTTGAAAAAAGGGATCCACAACAAAGAGTGTACATGCATTGCACAACAATGAAATCATTAAAAAAAATACTACAAGACTGAGTTCTTTCTTTCGGGAGATATATTCTTTCTGGAAAAACAAAATATACAAGCTTCGTTTTAATCCTTTGCGTCCGGGATTTAATAAGTATAAACTTTTATACATGGAAATGGCCTGCTCCATTTTATGCTCTTCTGCGTAAGCCTTTGCTTTCAGAAACAGAATTTCCCTATAATACGATTTCATTCTATCATCGTACTGTTCAGCGTTCAGAATGCGATACAATAAATCATCCGCATGCCTTTGAAGATGGGCATATTTGTCGAGATGATACAATGAAACCAAATACGAGTATTTAATCTCAAGATAATCTTCAAAATCCAGTTTTTGAATGTACTCCGCATGAAGATGATAAAATGAAAAAATATCGTAAAATGCACGATCAGGTATCTTTTTGAATATGGATACGAACTGCTCTTTATTTAATGTTTTCACCTGAGTACAATTGAAACAAAAGTGGCCTGGATGGAACGGCATCCATTTCAATAGATGCAAGCTGTAAATTTAAAAAATAGAGCCCGTCACGAAGTACATTCGGTACAAAAATGAACTCGGTAATTGTTGAAAAATTTTTTCGCTCTCCTGCCCACAGAGCGCGGTGTGCAAGCAACTTCCCTCCGTCTTCTTCTCTATCGACCGAAGGGAGGTCTATTAATAAATGTTTGAATCCTTTTGATACAATCCATTCTGCTGCGGCTACATCCAGGTAACAGGGATTGGTTCCTGAATAATGCATGCTCCATTTATCTTCACTGTTTGGTAAGGTTCGTAAAATTAAAAATTCCGCCGCCATATCTTCCGGACACAATATTTCCAGACTTTGGCGGGTGATTGCACGATCGCCATTTTCCATTTTTGTTGGATATACGGAAAGTACATAGGCCATCCCAAAATACTCCCTGAACACTTGATTAACGCTTTCTCTCGTCGGACTTATGTGTCCGATACACTCTGTATGGGTGCCTCCTCCGTGAATGTTGATGAAGCTATTATAAAAATTAACGGGACCTCCTTCTTTGACGCTACCTATAAAATCTCCACTTTTCACCGGCTGAGTTGTGAAAAAAGGTGCATAAAAGCAATTCACCTGAGTAAATTCTTCCTTAAATGATATGGAGAGGTCTATGCCCTCACTGAGCTTCAACCAGTATGTTTTTTCATTCCAGCTAATCTGTGCTATCATTTTTCAATTGCGTTTGTCAAGCCCCCAGTTGAGTTTATCCTGAAGGGTTTTAAGAAAACTTCCTTCCTGCAGTTTTATAAGTCGTATTGAAAATTCACACCTTTTAACAGCAAGTTGATGTTCTGCTGTAATGACTTCATATCTGGAATCCAATGTGCATAAAAAGTTTTCAGCCCGCCCTTCGACACCAAAACTTAAAACGGCATTATCTGGTATAACAACGGGTCTGACATTTAAATTGTGCGGCGCAACCGGGGTGATAATAAAATTCTCCGCTTGCGGAAAGAGAATGGGACCTCCACAGGACAAGGAATAACCTGTGGATCCGGTCGGAGTCGCCACAATAAGGCCATCGGCGTAATAAGCGTTTAAAAAATCACCATTTATATAGGTGTGAATGGTAATCATCGAGGAGTTATCCCTTTTTAATATGGTGAAGTCATTTAAAGCAAAGGGTGTATCGCCAAACAAACCATGATTTGAATCAAGCCGGATGAGACTGCGTTCTTCAATTTCGAACATACCCCTTTCAAGATAATGGATTGCATCCGTAATGAGTTTTTTCTCTGTACTTGCTAAAAATCCAAGCCTGCCGAGGTTAATTCCCAACACCGGTATTCCGGAATCCCTAACATATGTTAGTGCATTCAAAATCGTACCGTCCCCTCCCAGTGTGATGAAGTAATCGGGCTTGTGCTTGATAAGGTCCGGATAACCGTTCCATGTCTTGATTTCCTGATGGAGGGCTCCTTGAATGAATTGGCCGGAGATGGGCCCATTCATAAAAACATCTGCTTTATATTCCCTGAGACAAGATAATAAGGAACTGATGTGTGGCAGGTCCTCTGTACCCACTTTATGACAAAACAGAAATACCCTCATTAAAAAGATTTTCGCGTGTGAAAATACAATCCTCTTTCACCGGTGTGGTTCATGCTGTAGAAGACATTGAATTCGACCAGATCATTCACCGTAAAATTAAGTCCCAGTCCGGTACTGTACAAGAGCCGGTTTACGAATTCATTTCCTTGTTGATAAAAAGGATCGTGCACATATGCCTGACTGAATTGAACAGCTATATCTATATCCGTTTTGATGCGCAACACCGGTTCTCCGGGAAGTAACTTAAAAAGCGTGCGGTTAATGGTAAAGAATTTATATCGGATTTGATTGTTGAGATAAAAATAATCAAGGCCATCAATGACATAATATTCATACCCTGAAATATTTGTATCTGAATAGCCAAGTCCTTTGTACAGATTATACGGTCGTTTTTTTCGGTCTATACCCCATTTTGCGGATAGTGCCGTTTCCAAAAACAAATGGCGCCCCATGGTGTGACAAGCTTTGATCGTTTGAAATAAACTATTATATGCATATTTCTCTGCAACAGGTATCCCTGTTTGTGTGATCGTCCATTTCGCAAGTATCCCGCGTGTCGGCTTTAAGATATGGTCCAGATCGAAGTATTGTGCTGAAAAACTAAGTTGCGTGTAAATCTGCCTTGTTTCTGCATTCAAAAAAAAATCGGGGAATTTTTCAGCCAACTCCCCATCCAGACTGTTTCGATGATGGTTAAATTGAATATCGAAAGTCCATAAATTGCTTCTTTTATACTTGAAGCCGAGGGAAATTTCCCTACGGGTATATAATAGTTTATCGCCTTCCTTGAAAAATACTTGCTTATTGCCAACAGTCGTTACCGGAGTTTCTTTGTATTCCGTATAATATAATGCCCCTCCAATGCCGAATCTTGATTTTGAATTAAATGCCGGTCTGTAATATTTTGCAACAGCTCTTTTGGTATATCCAAAATGGTAACTTAGGGCTACTTCATCATTGCAACCGGTGAGATTAATATGTTGAATGGCAAGACCGAGATTAATGCGGCTCAGTGCATGATTGTACTCATTCCACCACACATTGAAATTCCGGTCGGCAATTTCTGCAATGAGGCTGGGAAATACATACCAGTTTTCCTGCAAATATATTTGAAAATGTATTTCGTTTTTGTCATTGTAGTCGAGAAGGGGAGTAATCTCTATCTTAGTGAGCAGGTTTGTTTTTCGAAGGTCAGAATTCATCAGTAAAATGATCCCCTCCAGATCTGAAAACGAAATTTTATCTCCCTCTTTATAACGTAGTTCCCGAAGTAAATACCATTCTTTGGTCTTTACCAGGCCACTAAAACAAATGCTACCAATTGTTAGTGAATCTTCTCGTTGAGAAAAACAGAAACAAGGTATCAGAACTATCAGTAAAATTATTTTGCAGCAAAACAATTTATACATTTAAGTAATTCATCAACATATCCAGGCGATCTGTCAATAAGTCCTCGTCTTCTCCCTCCTGTTGTATCTGCTCGATTTCTATGCCATACCGGATGAAAGCAGAAACAATGGATTGAAGGTTTTCACAAACTACATCTACAAGAAGAAATAATTGTTCCTCATCCTCGCTTTCTATACTTATGAGACCCAACAAACGGCATTCCGTGTCTTGTGAAATTCCCATGATGTTTGCCAATGTGAATTCCTTCTTTCTTATTTTCAGAATGAGCAGGTGATGTCCATTACCGGAGCCCAGCCACATTTGGGTGTATTTCAAAACATCGGGACGTCGTATGATTCCGCTTAGTTTCTTCGCGGACGAGCCGACGGCTAAACAACTAATCTGACGATCCAGAAGTTTTGCCCAGATGGAACGAATACCTTCTTCTTCTGTAACCCATTCAGGTTCGTGTAACTTTATCGATTTTAAGCTCTCCTCCTGATCGCGGTCCTCCAAATCTTGAACATGCAGGAATCCTAAAAGTTGCCCTGCTTGCATAACAGGATACTCTGAGGTTTTTAGCTCATGCATCAGACTTCGTGCGACTTTAATACTGTCCTTCAGCTGAAGCGCCACAAATGTGGAATCCATGATTTGTCGGGCCGTCATAGCGATGTGTTTTTAATGATGACGGGCACCTCCTGCTTTAATTCAAACCGCTCTGGTTCCAATTGTTTTTCCCTTGATTTAATACTTGAAATGATATTCGGATCCAGGTGAAATTGATTCGCCTTAAATTGTTCAAATTCAGGTAATACCCGGATATACGCAAGCGCTTCATGATTCATGATATTCTGTGTTTCCCTGAATCCAAGTGAAACAGCCTTATCCAAATGGGTAAAAGCTTCCATAACCCGTTCTTCTATAGAAAACGCACAAGCAATATTAAAATGTACGGCAATATCTGAAGGATTGCTTTCCAATGCCTTCAAAAATTCCTGAATGGCTCCTTTTGTATCAAACTCCTTAAACTTCCTGATTCCTGCTTGTTTATGTGTTTCCGCCTCTTTTGCCTTTTTCAAATTTTTAAAATACTCCGACGGCTGTCTCGAAGATTTGAGCTCCGGCTCATCCATCATAATATATTTGCCGCTTTTGCGAAAATACTTTTCACGTGGTTGTTCAAGGCGTCTCCCATATCGGTCGCGGAAATAAAAGCTGTTGTATCTCCTGTCAAACTCCTGGTCATCCATCATCATGAGTTTATATGCATCATACCAGCCTATGATTGCAGACAAAGGAAAGCCAAAAAACCTTCCAAGCCAGATGTACAATGCCACATAAGCTATACCTAATTCGGGCTGCCGCAGATAAAATCGGTGCACACCAAATGCACCTGCAAAAAGTGCAAGTATTATGGCGATGAACTTCTTTTTCATGTACCCATAAAATTAAAACTCATAATAGCGATATCATCGGGTATTTCCGTCCCCTTCCCAAATTGAAGAACATGTTCCATTAATCCATTGCACAAGGTCTGAGCATCTTCATTTCCATGTTCTAAGATAAATTCTTTTAATTGCTCCTTGGTAAAGTTTTTGCCCAATTGGTTTTTTACATCGGTCAAACCATCTGTAAAGGCTACCAACACGGTACCGGGTTTTAATTCCAATTCCACTTCATGAATTTCGGGAAGCTGTTCAAAATGACCTATTATTGTCGTAGTCGCCTTCAGGTCAACAGATTTTCCACCCTGAAACACAACAGGGGGAATATGCCCCGCATTTACATAATGTAATTTCTTTTTTTGGAGGTCCGCAAATGCAATAAAAAAAGTCAAATATTTTTCTCCTTTTGTAATCCTTAAAACCGCCTGATTCAAGGCCATTACCAATGTTTCAAGATCTTTATATTGCTGACCAAGATTTTGAACCAAAGCCTGAAAATTAGCCATAATCATTGCTGCGGCAATTCCTTTTCCCGACACATCGGCAATACAAAAGCAGATTTGTTTTTCAGAGAACCATAAGTAATCAATATAATCTCCTCCAACTTTATAATGGGGCCTGTAAACGTTTGCCAAACTAAAATCCCGTCCGCAAGTCATTTGATCCGGTATCAGCATTTTTGTTACATCGCGTGCAAGCTCCCATTCTTTCTCCTGGGTAATCTGTCTTCGCACCAATTGTTTGTTTTCAATGGCAACAGCTACTATATTTGTTATCGAAGTAATAAATTGAATGTTATTAAAAATATCATCACTTCGCTTTACACCACTGATTAGAGAATAAGCGATAGGATCCGTTTTATGATAGACGGGGATGATAAACTCAAAATCCTTAAGGATCTCCTCATCATCTTTTTTAATTGTGTAAAGTCTTGTATATTTTAAAAAATGTTGTGGCAGGCTTTCAAATGACGTGTTCGGATTTACATTATGCGTCACTACCAATTGCCACTGTTCACCATCCTTTATATAGAGGGCAAGCCTTTCAATACTGAGTTCCCATGTAAGAAAACTCTTATACATCTGAAACAACTCCTCCTGAGGAAGATTTTCATTTATAGCTTGGGTAATATTGAGCAAAGAGGTAATCTGAAGCTGTTTTAAGCTCAACTCATTTTGCATTTTGGTCAAAATAGCTTGTTCCCTGCTCATTTTTTATCTCGTACTTTGAGGATCCGCCCTCTCTTTTAAATAAGAAGTCAGTATCTGAAAAGACAGAATCAGCAAAACTACAATAATGCAGGGAATCAAAGCTAAAAGGGGCTTGCCTGATAGGGCATATACGTATTGTTCTTGCAAAATGTTGCCAAGTGTCGGGACTGGTGGTTGCAAACCAAAGCCTAAAAAGGACATTCCGGACTCAAGTAAGACGGCCAAAGCGAAGTTTCCTGCCGCATTGACCCATACCGGACTAAAAATATTGGGTAAAATTTGCTGAAAAAGGATCTTAAAATCAGGATAAGCCAATACCCTCGCAGCCTGAATAAAAGGCATTTCTTTAAATTGCATTACCTGACCGCGCACCAGTCTGGCCACATCCCCCCACATCGTTAAACTGATCGCAACAAACAATGAGGTCAGGGATCGTCCAAAGCTCATAATAACGGCAAATGCTAATAAAATGGTAGGTAAGGACCAAAAAATATTGATGAGCACACTGATTATCTGATCTGTTTTACCTCCAAAGTATCCTGCAAGACTTCCGAGAAAAAGACCTAAAAAAATAGAAAAAAGTGTAGCCCCCAACCCAATAAGAAGTGTATAGCGGATACCCACCACAGTGCGACTTAATACATCACGTCCAAATTTATCTGTTCCAAACCACAATCGTATGCAGTCTGCTTTTTCATCTGAACCTGGTTGCACGCTTGTACACCTGGAATCATTGTATTGACCATTCAACATTTGACTCCAAAAGCTTTGATTCGTTTGCTTGTTCTTCTCACAAACAAAACAAACTTTTTCTCCTGGATCTTTTAGTGCAAATTCAGGAATTTGTCTGTTTGCATTCCTGGTCGGATCAGGTACGACCAGATAAGCTACAAGAGATAAAAACACGCATAAGCCCAGATAAAAAAAAGCAAAATATCTCAAACTTTTTTTCAAATGATTATTTCAGTTTAGGGTTTAATAGATGTCTGGCTTTATCGCGTTCGGATTTTTTAAAGATGCTTTGTTTTAAAGCGTGGTCCAAATCAATGCCCATTTGATTAGACAAACATAAAAGTACAAACAACACATCAGCTATTTCTTCCTCTATTTTCTCTTTTGCATTTAATTCTTGTTCCTCGGATTTAAAGGATTGCTCTCCATAAGTCCGGGCCATATATCTCGATAACTCTCCCACCTCTTCCATAAGTAAAAGCATATTTGTCTTTTCATCAAAATATCTTACTCCATAAGCCTTTATCCAATTGTCAACTAATTTCTGGGCTTCTTTCATATTTCATTCTTTGTTTTTTGAATCTATCCATATGGTGACAGGGCCATCATTAATTAAGTGAATTTGCATGTCTGCACCAAAAACTCCCGTTTGTACTTTTTTCTTCATAAGTAATCCAATCAACTCGACAAACTGGGCATAAAGCCTTTTTGCCTTTTCGGGTGCAGCCGCTTTAGTAAAGCCAGGCCTGTTGCCTTTTTTTGTACTGGCAAATAAGGTAAACTGGCTGACAACCAAAATATCGCCTTGAATATCCTCTAAAGATCTGTTCATAGCCTGATTCGCATCCGGAAAAATTCGCATTTGGTAAACTTTTGATGCCATCCATTTCACGTCCTCCACCTCATCTGACTCTTCTACACCTAAAAGAACAAGCATCCCCTCTCCTATACCGGAATACGTCTGATCTCCTATATCTACCCTTGCTTCTTTTACTCTTTGTATCAGCGCTCTCATAAAAAATTATAAACATAATAACTTTTAATAACACTTAAACTCATGATTACCATTTATAAAATTGATTCCTATTCTTTTGTTTTAAAATTGATTTTTAACACTTTTCAATGAGATCGTTTCGGTTTTAGCAAATTTTTCTCCTTCCATTTTAATTTATAACAATGGATGCTTTCAGATTGTAGTTTTATTCAGTTTATAAACATGATTTTCAACATACATTTTTAATAACAGGTTTTTACACCAGACTAAAATAAAAGAAAATAAAAAATTGTCTGTGAATTCGTTAGTTAATTGATGCAATGTTAATAATATGTGGATTTGTGTTTATAACACATTTTTTAACATATTGACAATCGTATTATATTATAATCTTTATTCTTTCTATTTAATTAATAAATAATGGAGACTGTGAATGACTAAAATCATTTTTCGATAAAGAATCGGGATATTTGCACAATGAATCCGACGAAATTGAATAAAACTATTGAAATCTGGCTTTGGCTGGGAATGGCAATGGTCATCATTCAGATCTTGCTCGGGGGTATAACCCGCCTGACGGGATCTGGCCTGAGTATTACCCGTTGGGATATTGTAACCGGGGTAGTGTATCCGGTAGGAACACAGGCATGGGAACATGAATTCGAACTTTACAAAAATACACCCCAATTTCATAAAATAAACCGGGATTTTACACTTCAGGATTTTAAGTTTATTTATTTCTGGGAGTATTTTCATCGCCTCTGGGCGCGCTCAATGGGTATTGTTTTCCTTCTTCCTTTTCTGTGGTTTCTTTGGAAGAAAAAACTTGATCGAAGCTTGATTTTGGATTTGGTGGTTCTTGTTTTTTTAGCGGCTTTTGTTGCTTCATTAGGCTGGATTATGGTGGCAAGCGGCTTAAACGATAAACCTTGGGTCAATGCATATAAACTTTCATTTCATCTAATAGCCGCTGTTTGTACTCTGGCTTTTCTGCTCTATATCATTCTCAAGAGGAAAGTATATTCTATTCAGATACATGACATATCTAAAATATGTCATTTGTTTCTTTTGACGATGATTGGCTTGACCACCGCCCAACTCGTTTTGGGTGGTGTAGTTGCCGGCATGAAAGCGGCCATTGTGGCACCAACCTGGCCTACTATTAATGGAAAAATGGTACCGGAACATGTATTTGATATTTCCTCATATGGCAACTACCTTTTTGTGGATTATGACAGGGCACCAACCGGTCCGATTATTGTTCAGTTTTGGCATAGAACTTTGGCATATTTGATTTTCATAACTTCATGTTTAGCCAGTTATATATGGTTGAAAAAACTTGGATCACTTTCACGACCTTTTGTATTAGTTATGATGGGAGTTCTTCTACTTCAAATTTCTCTGGGTATATGTACACTGCTGAATAGTATTGGTAATGTGTCTGTATTTTTTGGTGTAGTGCATCAGGGAGTGGGTATATTATTTTTCCTTTACCTCTTGTTTTTACATTGGGGTCCTTTTAAGCTGAAGATTTAGGACTTTTTTTTCTTAATAATTAAATTATTTTTGTTCATTACTATTTACTTGTATGAACCATCTTATTAAGGAAGAAGGGAAATTCAACTACATTGAAACTGGTGGCCAAGGTCCTTGTTTGATGCTTCTTCACGGCTTATTTGGAGCCTTAAGTAATTTTGAAGGTATCATCCGGGAATTTTCCAAAGGCTTCAATGTTATTGTGCCCATTTTACCTATTTATGAGTTGCCATTACTAAAAGCGTCCTTAAGCGGTTTAGTAGAATATCTGGTGGATTTTGTTCATTTCAAAGACTTGAGAGATATCAATGTTCTTGGAAACAGCCTTGGTGGACACATTGCACTTCTTTATACTTTGGAGGAAATGGACCGGATTAAAAGTCTGACATTAACGGGAAGTTCCGGTTTATTTGAAAGTGGCATGGGAAGTACCTTCCCAAAAAGAGGTGATTACGAATTTATTCGTAAGAAGACGGAAGAAACCTTCTTTAACCCTGCTGTAGCTACTAAAGAGCTTGTTGATGAGGTTTTTGATATTGTTAATGATAGAGGAAAGGCAATTCGCGTAATTGCAACGGCAAAATCTGCCATCAGGCACAATATGGGCGATAAACTATACCGTATTAAGGTTCCTACACTTTTAATCTGGGGTGAAAATGACAGTATTACACCCCCTTTTGTAGCTGAAAAATTTAAGGAATTAATTCCGGCAGCCCAATTACATTTTCTAAAAAAATGCGGTCACGCACCCATGATGGAGAAATCTGATGAATTTAACGACATATTGATGTCTTTTTTAAAGAAAGTCAATGGGTTATAGAGGCATTGGTAAATTATTAATTGGTGTCTGAGGCAGCGTTTTAAATTTTAAAAGGGTCAATATATGAAGCTAGTGGTCTCGTGGATTTAGATCAAATCATACAAGGTTGTCTTCGGGGAGATCGTATCAGTCAGAAGCATTTGTTTGATCGCTATGCTGGGAAAATGTTAGCGGTCTGTATGCGCTATGCTAAGCATCGTATGGAAGCCGAAGACCTCTTACAGGATGGTTTTATAAAAGTATTTACCAACCTTGAGCAATATAAATCCGAAGGACCTTTTGAGCAGTGGGTAAGACGCATTATGATAAATAATGCTATTAAGAATTGTCATAGAAAAAGTTTTCAAAGTGAATTTTCTGCCGGGGAAGATATGCCTGAGTCGTTTGAAGAGCCTGAAATTATTGACCAAATGGCAGAAATTGAATTGATCAATATGATAAATGAATTACCTGAAGGGTATCGTGTTGTATTTAATTTGTATGCCATTGAGGGTTATTCCCATAAAGAAATAGCAAGTGCGCTGCAAATAGAAGAAAGTACTTCGAGATCCCAACTGGTAAAAGCAAGGAAGGCATTACAGGATAAGTTAACTCAATATCAAAAAACGCCAATATGAATCAAAAGGGGCAAGTGAATTGGATGGATGAAATGTTTGGAAAGAAATTGAAAAACTTTGAGATTTCTCCAAGTGAACGTGTATGGGAAAATATTTCTGAGCATCTGGATGGAAAAAACAGAAGGTCAGGTATTTTGGGCGGTTGGTGGACCTGGCTTTTCATAGGTATATTAATAGGGATAGGGGCTTTTCTGCTCTATAAGAAATGGAATCATAGTACCCAGTACGCGCCTTCTCCTCAGGAAACTCCGAATCTGAATTCTTTTAATGAAGACAAGGGTTCGGCTTATGCAGAATTCCGCGAAGATCTAGGAAGGATGAATAACACACATAATATTCAAAAAGCTTCCAAGCACATACTATCCGTTCTGAATACCAAGGCTTCTAGAATTTCTGAATCGATAAACGGAATACCCCAAAAGAAGGCAGAGGAGCTCGTGTACCAAAATAAAGAACAAATTGTACCTATTCAGGAATTATACTTGCAAAAGTCTGAACAAAAAATAGAAGATGAAAATCTTATCGCATCCTCTGATCCGGAATTCATTCCATTACATTCCAATGGTCCATCTTCAGTGATGTTAAATAGTTTACCGAGAATGTTAAGTAATATTTCATCTGAGAATCTTAATAAAAACTCTATGGTTTTAGAAGGATGCAATGTTTATAAAGATACAAAAAGTCATTATTTCGTTGAAGCATTCTATGCCCCTGAGATTGCAAGCAGAAGTTTTATTGTAAATAATCCTAACTTGATTCAGTATGCTGAAGAGCGAGCTGCCAGTGAAAAACCTTTACTATCTTATTCATCCGGCATACGGGCTTCTGTAGTTTTTGGTAGTGGTCTTACTTTCCGCACAGGTATACAGTTTTCAACAAATAAGGAACGATTTGATTTCGTCAAAGAGACTCTTAAAATTACTGTGGAACGCAAAGATCCAAATGGAAATGTTACTACAGAAATTGTAGAAAAAGTGGTAATGGACAAGACGTATAATAAATATCGCTTTGTGGATATTCCAATTATGTTAGGTTATGAAAAAGATCTTAACGACTTTGTGCTAAGTCTGAATACCGGTATCGGTTTTAATATTTCTTCAAGCCAATCTGGAAAAATATATCAGTCCGATTTGAAGTCCTTTTATTCTTTAAATCAGGCGGACGAAGGGAATAATGCAATTTATAGAAACAGGGCAGGAATCAGCTTGCTTGCTTGTATTGGATTGAATTATAAATTGAATCAAAGGACCATGTTGATGCTTGAACCGTCTGTGAGATATTATCTTTCCTCTATTTCGGATTCCAATTATCCTCTGCAACAGAAATATTTCTTTGGAGGAGTGAATGTAGGTCTCAGGTACCGCATAAAATAGTAAACAAGTTTTAATTTGTTTATACGCCTCAGGAAGCTTAAAACGCTATTTGAATTTAGTCGCTTAAGTTATCGGGATGGTTTCCACTTGAAACTGTTGATTAAGTCCATAAGGTCACGTTTGACAAAATCGGAGATGGGAGCAATCGAATCGGGTTTTGCTTTTGCATTAAAATAAAGGGATGCCCTGAAGAAATGTTGACTGCTGTCTGTTAGGTAGAATTGAAATGGTGATGCGGCCGCACCTTCTATATTGAATACCAGACCATACACCTTGTTGGGGTTGTGGAAGGGATATTCGTCAATGTAATTTGCCTTTTTTTGATGTTCTCTCGCAAGCTTGTATGAATCATCAATATATTTTTTTAAGTCACTCTCAGATTTCAATGGATAGTATGAGCAATGTAATGTCCCGTTAAAAACAGGCATTTCCATATTTAGCCAGCAGGGATTATTATTTTTTTCTCCCAGAAAAATACTGTCGGGAACTATATTGAAATAGTCGGGATATCTAAAATTGTATGGGCAATTCTCGGATATATATTCCTTAATCTGATAGGATGGATATTCAATTTTTGGAAACATTCTTGGCTTAGGTGTGTACATCACTTCTTTGCAAGATTGTAAGCAGAAGAAGCAGAGTAAAAGAATACATGTAATGTTTTGGATGTAGTTGAAATTTAGTATCATTCGCATAGTTGAGTTTTTTCTTTTATTAAATTTTGTATAAGAAATATTCTGAAACATGCTTGTGTATTTTGGAATTCTCGAAATATTAAATAAACTGGATAATTTATTAATGACATGTTTTTGAAAACGAATGGAGCTTAATTTATTTAAACTAAATTTAATACGACGTAAAAAGAATATTTGGGTCTGGATGTTTATCCCAGGGAGTAATATGAATCTGAAGAAGTTAGAAATAAAGACACGCAGGGAATGAAGTTTGGTTATTATCGTGAAGCAAGGATGTTGTCTGAGATTTGTGCAAGTAGGAATAGTAAACTTTTTGAATAATAAAAGCCATATTTTTCCTTCTGCTTCGCAAGGGGGATTATACAAGAAAGAGGCGCAGTGTAGCTTATAAATAGGTAAACGAAATGAAATCGCTGTGGCATGCTGATTATCCAATAAGCTCAGGTTTATTGAATAGAATTTGGGATCGGGATCCACGATGATTGAGGATTACCTTTTAGAAAGGCAGATCATCATCTGGTAGATCATCCGTACTGTGTGGGGAGTCTTCCGTTTTTTTCTCCTCTGAAGAAGGAGTGGAGATCGTGCCAGAACTTGAGTCCCTTTTTTCCAAAATGCGGAGAAGATCTGCAGTTATTTCTGTAGTGTAATGATCGCGTCCTTCTTTGTCCGTCCATTTTCTATGGGTAAGTTTTCCTTCGAGATATACGAGCATTCCTTTTTTTAATACCTTGGCTCGTTCTGCCATGGAGCGCCACATAACGATGTCATGCCACTCTGTTGTTTTTTGCCAATTGCCATTTCGATCTTTAAAAGATTCGTTAGTGGCTAAGGAAAAGTTTGCACGGATTACTCCATTTTCGAGTGTTCTGAATTCAGGATCTTTTCCTAAGTTTCCAATAAGTGTTACTTTATTAAGCATAAATCCTTAAAAATAGTGTTTAATAAATTTTTGTATCGGGCTTGGAAAGGCAAAATTGGCCAAGTTTTCTGGCTTCTCAAAGGAAAAGTGATGCTTTATTTGAGTATTAAGTGTTTTGTAACCAAGCTCGTAAAAGAAACAGTGAATTTCCTGGTGACTCAATTTATTGATACTGGAAAAAAGAGCTGTAAAGCGTGTAGATGATTTTGGGTTTAAATAATATTCTGATTCAAAAAATTCCTTCTCTAGTTTGGATAGGCGATCAATGTTGTTTTCAATCATGGGGAATTCATAAAGGGCCGGCCAGATATCCTTGTTCTGTCTTTTTTTTAAGGCAACGGCGTTTTTATTATTTCGTAGGATAAAATAATGGAAATGCCTCTTTTTTAATTCTCTTCGTTCTTTAGCTAAAGGAATGGAATCTGTGAAATTGTTTATGTAGGCAAAGCAATGCTTTTTAAATGGGCATTCACTGCAATTGGGCTTGACGGGCTTGCAGTGTATGGCTCCAAAGTTCATAATAGCCTGGTTGTAGAGTGCCGGTTGGCTGGCATCCATATAGTATTCTGCGAGTTCTTTTATTGTTTTTTTCCCGTGTTTAGAATAAGGACTTACCTCCAGACCAGAAATACGGCTATATACTCTGATTACATTTCCGTCAATTACGGGAAGGGCTAATCCGAACGCAAAGCTTGAAATTGCAGCTGTTGTATAGGGACCAATTCCAGGCAGTTTTTGTATTATTTCCGGTTTATTTGGAAAGTTTGTTTGAAAGTCATGTACTATTATTTTAGCTGTTTTGTGCAGGTTTCGGGCTCGGTTATAATAACCAAGGCCTTTCCAGTGAGTCATAAGTTGATCTTCATCTGCAAACGCAAGTTTGTCAATACTTGGGAAGGCTTTAATAAATGCAGTATAGTAAAACTGAGCTTGTTCGCTGCGAGTTTGCTGAAGTAAGATTTCGGAGATCCATATTTTGTAAGGATCTTTTTCATTTATCCATGGGTAAAATCTGGGATTTTCCTCCGACCAACTGTGCAGGAGTCTGCGAAACACCTTGTTTGAAATCATGAAATGATAAATTCAGAAGGTGGACAGATTTGAAATCAATTGGGGATATTTTTTTTCCAAAAATAGATGCAACCGGTAATTCCTGTCAGAATCAATAGAAGAGCTATTATCTGTGCTTGCGATAGCTGATAACCCAGTACTGAATATCTCGGATTTACCCGAATGAACTCAATGAAAAACCGCTCGCATCCATTCAGGAAACAATAGATAAAGAATAAGACTCCCGCACGATGAATATGGGTTCTAAGGAGCCATAAAATCAATGTAATGAATCCGGCAGCAATGACTTCATACAGAGGTGTCGGAAACACAGGTGGAAATAGCTGATAGCAATATTGCCATGAACAATCTTCAATGCGAAGGCCTTCCTTTATTACATTGTGAGCGTAGGAGTTGGACCACCAGCTATCCGGAAATATAAACCAGGCGGGCTTGCTCATTTCATTCACAATACCCCAGTCGCCATCTCCCGAAAAATGACAACCCATTCTTCCAACGCAGTAACCAATCATTAAGGCCGGTGCGACAGTATCCATCATGTGAATTGGTCTAATCCCTTTTTGATCAACATAACGGTACACCATAATAAAAGCAAGAATCAAACCGCCGTAAATTGTAAGGCCGCTTCCGGAGAAGAATTCACCAATGGGATCTTTTACAAAGGTGTCGAAGTTTTCGAGAACTGAAAAAAGCTTTGATCCAATAATTCCATAAAGAGCGGCGACACCTGTTATATCAAAAATTCTCTGATGTGGATGAATGAATACTTTTTCTCTTTTTTCAAGTTTTTCCGTTTGTTTTTGCATTTTTAGATAATACCATACTGCAGTAATGAAACCGCAAGACAGACCTACGGCGAGTTGTCCCTTTAATGAAAAAACAAAGGAGGCTGGATCTTCCTTGAATTTTGTAAAATCTTGAAAAATGAGACCTAGTTTATAAAAAATTACAAAATTGACAACTGATTGTAAGACGATATCCTTTACATCAATAGGTTTGTAAACAACTATTTCTTCATATCTGCCTTGTATGATCCCTCTTTGTTCCTTGCGTTTAAGCTCGAGTTGGGTAAGAAAGGCACTGGCAAGAAAGGCAAGACCCAAAAACAAGCCAAAAGTTTTAATAACCGCAAAGACATTATCCGGTTGAGTTCCAAATAGACTGTGTAGAATATAAGATAAATCGGGCCACATAAATTAAATGCAAGGATAAGCAAGAAATCTAAAATATCTTTATGGTATTAAAGGAAATTGTTTATGGTACTTCGAAGTATTCCAATTTTGATTTTTTGCCTCCTCCTTTCGATGAAATCCGCTTTTTCACAGAAAGGACTTCAAGTGTATGGGGGTCTTTCATTAATGTATTCTGAAAATCCGCTTACCAATCACTCGAATGAGGCAATCAGTGGTTATCATTTGGGCTTAGGAGGCAGTATGGGCTCGGGTCTTTTATATTTTCACCCGGGCCTTGAGCTACATATATTGCAGCAGCAGAGTTTTTCAAGTTTAAATCCTTTCGAGGATTTGCCAAAGCTCTATCTCGTTAAGCTTCCTTTACAGGCCGGTCTTCGGTTTGTCCATAAAGAATCTTTTTCTCTGCGAGGTATGACTGGTGTCTCCTTTAGTATTGTTTCCTCTATTGACAAGAATAATTTGCCCTTGGATGATAGCAATGTTAAAGATGCTCAGTATGGACTTCTTTTTGGTGGAGGAATTGATATCTATGCACTTTCTTTTGACATCCGCTTTGAGAAAGGTATTTCCGCATTTTATACTGAGAAAGACTACAAAGCAGATTTTATTACCATGTCTTTAGGATTTTCTTTTTAGCGAAGCCTGAGATCTGAGTAAAGCTATTCGGGCAGTCCTGTTCAGACGGTGACATTTTCTGAACTGAGGGTGGATTCAAATATCGTTTCAGGTAATAGTTGATCTAATTTTAAATGAACTAAGGCATTTACGTGGAGATTCTTTTTACGGATCTTAATGCGAAGATAGTTTTTCGACCAGCCTTCTAAATAATCTTCTTGCGAACTTTTTTCAAGCAATACTTGCTGTGTAGATCCTGTAAAAGGTGTATAAAATGCTCTTTTCTTTTTCTCTGAAAGTATACGAAGCATTTGGCTTCGGTCATTTCTGATGGTCAATGGCGTTTTGTTTGTAAATTCTGCTGCTGGCGTGTTGTTGCGTTCTGAGTATGTGAAAACGTGAAGATAACTGATAGGCATGTCTTTTAAAAAATCATAAGTATTCATAAAGTTCTCTTCTGTTTCACCGGGAAATCCTGCGATGACATCGACACCAATACAGGCAGTTGAGCATAATTTTTTGATGTATTGAACACGTTCTGCGTATAACTCCCTGAGATATCTTCTTTTCATCAAGCCAAGGATTTTATTATCACCGGATTGCAATGGCATGTGAAAATGAGGCATAAAGGCTTTTGATGATAAAACGAATTCTATGATTTCATTGGAACAGAGATTTGGTTCTATAGATGAAATTCGAAACCTGCATTCATTCCCATATGGTTCCAGGGCTTGCAATAAGTTCAAGAGATTCACTTTGCCGTTAGATGTTGTCTCTGTGCTGATAGAGGGTTCTTTACCAAAATCTCCTATGTTAACACCTGTTAGTACTATTTCCCTGGCTCCTTTTGAAATCAGGTATTCAGCGTTTCGTATCAGGTCAGGAATTTTACCGCTTCTGGAGGCACCGCGTGCTTGGGGAATGGTGCAAAAGCTGCATTTGTAGTCGCAACCATCTTGTACTTTTAAGTAACTCCGGGTACGATCTTCTATTGAAAAACTTGGGATAAATTGATGTACATCCTGAATAGGTCCACATCGCATTGTGGATTGGTTATTTTCAAAATCTTTAGTTTTTATGTGTTCAAGAATGTTGAATTTTTCTGCCGCTCCTAAAACTTTTCGCACGCCTGGAATATCTGCTATCTCTTTTGGTTTCAATTGTGCGTAACATCCAATGACGTATACTTCCGCTTTTGGGTTGGTACGAATGGCAGAGCGGATAGCTTTTCTGCATTTTTTATCTGCCTGATCAGTTACTGAACAGGTGTTTATGATATATATGTCGCTGGGTTGTTCAAAATCTACTTCTTCAAATCCGGCATCCCTGAATAATGAAGAGATACTGGATGTTTCAGAGTAATTTAATTTACAGCCGAGTGTATGAAATGCTACAGTATGGAGGGTTGACATGGTGTTGTAAAAGCTTGCAAAATACAGGCTTTCTGTTTATACTATGAAGTATAAAGTGAGCTTTTTTGTATTAAAATCCCGAACATTGATACCATGCAGTCATAAAATCTTTACCTATTTGATTTTGTTTGCAAGACAGCTTCAATGTGGATCTGTTTTTAAAGTAATCGAGTTGTCTTGGAGAGAGGAATTTTTCGCAAGGCAGGCCTTCTCCCAGGTAGGCATTGACTTTTAGGGCTTGAAGTGGGGTCATAGGGACAATGCGATATTCTGAAGTATAGAGGTAGTATTTTGTCTCCGGGTCTGCGCGAATAGTATTAACTTTTTTACTGGGTATGGAATAGCTCTTATTGGATTCATTTTGTAGTACAACAAAGTTTGCAACGTTTCGCTTTTTTCCTTCTGTAAGGATTTGGTCTTGTGTAGTTGACGTGGGATCATAGGTGATCTCAACTGCTTCCCCTGCTGATGTGTATAAGGCTTTTGTATTCAGCACTCCAGGTATTTGGCCATAAACTTTTTCTCCTGACCAAAAGCAAGACGTGGAGACCGTTATCTTTTGACTTCCTTTGAATGCGGCTTTTTCTTCTTCTTCTACCAATTGAAGATAATTGGGCACTTGTAGTCCTGATTGTATAAGGCTTGCATTTAATTTGCTTACAAAAGCAAAAGTGCTGTAATCGCCTGATAAACGTGAAACGATGTCTTTAAAGCTATGATCGACAATTCTTACTACCGGGTTATTCCAACTGGGTTCTTTAAATAAGTCCAGTGCCTGCCTGTCTTTTCCTTGTTTATTGTTGTATATGCAAAGAGGAACAAAGTATTGTTCCACAGCTTCCACAATCAAGGGATGCGATAGTATTTGATTGCCGTACGATTTGCATGTTGAACAGCCAGGAACTTCCTGAAAGAGGATGAGAAGAGGCTTTCCCTGTTCTTTTGAGCTTTTGCGGGCTTGCTCCAGGTCGCGGTACCAGTGAATGCGGCCCAGTTCTTCGGGATTTTGGGCAAATGCAGATTGATGAAGGAGTAATACAATAAATAAATAGAGCATGTAAAAATCGTTTTAATATCGAAGTTTGAATCTATAGGCTAAAATAAGCTTAAATTTTTCTTTTCTTTGTGAATCAAAGATCAAGGTGAGCAAAAAATTAAGCCCCGAGCAAGAGCGATTCGAAAAGGAATTCCTGCCCCACCTGGAAGCCCTTCATACCTTTGCATTTCATTTAAATTATAATGAAGAAGATGCTGCGGATCTTGTTCAAGAGACGTTCCTAAAGGCATTTCGCTTTATTGATAAATTTGAAGAGGGAACTAATGCGAAGGCTTGGTTGTTTAAAATATTGAAAAATGCCTATATTAATCAATACAGGAAGGAGTCAAAGCGCCCAGCCCAGGTTGATTATGATGAGGTAGCAGTATATCAGGAGGAGGAGGAAGGGCCTGCTACTAGTTATTTTGATTTAAGGGAGGAGGTTTTTGATCAAATGATGGGAGATGAAGTATCGACCGCGTTGGATTCTCTTCCTGAAGAATTTAAAACGGTGATTTGGTTATGCGATATAGAGGGCTTTAGTTATGAGGAAATTTCAAACATAATTGAAGTTCCTATAGGGACGGTTCGCTCAAGACTATTTCGCGCTCGAAATATGCTCAAAGAGAAATTAAAGGATTATGCCGCGACTATGGGATTTAAGGATGTGCGTGGAGAAAAGGCCAAGGTTCGGCGTGAAGAGGAGGAATAAATGAAAGGAGATTTAAAATAATGGTTATGGAGGATTCTTTACTTGCGGAACTTTTGAGGAAAATCACCCGGTACTTTGACAAAGAGATGAATTCTAAGGATGAGAATCAGTTTTTGCAGGAAATAGGAAAGCATCCTGCAGGCTTAACGGCATTTAATAAAGAGAAGAATATTCGTGAAAAATTAAGAGCCAATCTTCGGCGCCCTTCCGATACTTCACACATCATTGATCAGATTCGGAAGGAAATAAATAAATATCCACATTAGCTCAAATTAATTATAATTTACTTTGACTTTGCTTTTAAAATAGCTTCTCCGGTTATTGTAAGCATTGGCACATTTTGTTACGATTGTCTTATACTGGATAATTAGTTTTCATAAAGTCCTTTTAATACCATTTTTTAGTAAGCTATGTTACTTGATAAACTTGAAGCAATTTATAATCGCTTTTTAAACATCGAAGAGCGAATGGCAGATCCGGAAGTAGTTTCCAATCAGGAGGAGTATGGCAAAATTTCAAAGGAGTATAAGGATCTTAAGGAAATAGTAGATGTGTTTCTCGTTTATCAAAAATCATTAAAGCAAATTGGTGAAGCAAGAGAAATGATAGCCGATCCGGACTTTAGGGAAGTAGCGGAAATGGATATTAAACAGCTCTTGCCGGTTGTAGAACAGTTGGAAGAGCAACTTAAGTATTTGTTGATTCCCAAAGATCCGGAAGACAGTAAAGATGTAATTTTTGAAATAAGATCCGGCACCGGTGGTGATGAGGCAAGTATTTTTGCGGGTGACTTGTATAGAATGTATACGCGTTATTTTGATACACATGCTATGAAATATGAATTATTGGATGTGAATGAAGGTAATGTGGGAGGCTATAATAAAATTGTGTTGGAGGTGACAGGGGATCAGGTCTATGGAAAACTAAAATTTGAATCAGGTGCTCATCGGGTTCAGAGGGTTCCAAAGACAGAAGCCCAGGGGCGTGTTCATACTTCTGCGGCGACTGTAGTTGTAATGCCTAAACTGGAAATGGAAGATGTGAATATCAACAAAGCAGATTTAAAGGTTGATACTTTTCGCTCAAGCGGCGCCGGTGGACAGCATGTTAATAAAACGGAGTCTGGTGTAAGATTTACACATATTCCATCGGGTCTTGTGGCGGAGTCTATGGATAGCCGAAGTCAGCATAAGAACCGTGAAATTGCATTTAATAGGCTTTTGAAGAAAATTCAGGATTCACAAATCGTGAAATATGAAACGGAAGTAGCGTCGAAACGTCGTTCACTTGTCGGGACTGGCGACCGTTCTGATAAAATACGGACATATAATTATCCTCAAAACCGCGTTACGGACCATCGTATCAATCTGACTGTATACAATTTAGATCAAGTTGTAAATGGTAATCTTGATGAAATTATTGAAGCACTTCAAGTAGCGGATAACGCGGAGAGACTGAAAGGAGAGTTGGATTAAACCATGTTTGAGTTTGGTGAGCAATGTTGAATTTTTCACTTTTCCTTGTTTGATAAAAATCGAGGAATGTACCTTTTGAGCTTACAGATAGCTTAGAAAATTGCGGAACTGTATAATTCGTATCTTTATGCAAAGGACACAATATATGAATCTATTTTCTTTAAGATCTTCCATTTACTTTTTAAGCCTTATTGTAATAATTGGAAATTCTTGTAAAGTTCAGGATCCAAGCTGGGAAACAGGGATATTAGCACCACTGGTTAAGACAAAACTCAGCATTTCAAATATCGTAGATCAGGAAAAGGCAAATACAGATAGTACTGGTTTAATTCATTTGGTATATAGCAATAAGTTATATGACCTTGCTATAGATTCTTTCTTTACGTTCAGTGATACCAGTTTAAGAAAAACGTTTAGAATTGATTCATTATCGCTCTATACTACTTCTTTTGATTATCCTCTTTCGATGGGTACCCTGGCACGGAATGCGGGTCCGATTGGTCAGCTATTGCTTTTATTTCATGGGTTCCAGCAATCTATTCCGGAAATTCCAAATGTAAGTTCTGCGCCTATTGAAATTAAAGCGGATACATTATTTCAAACCATGACACTTGAACAAGGCAGCCTTGATATTAGTCTTTATAATGGATTGCCAATTGATATTACAGATGCAACTTTTGAAATCCGAAATGTAAAAGCGGGTGATGTAGTGGTTTCAGGGCAGTTTCCATTGATAGCGGCAGGTACTACGGAATCTAAAAGTTTTGATTTAAGTGGAAGGACAGTCGAGGGAGTTCTTCAAGGGCAGTTGGTTAAGCTTTCATCTCCGGGTAGCCGAGGTGTGCCGGTTCTAATTGATACCACAAATTATATTAATGCGAAATTAACCGTTTCTAACCTTCACCCGCTGACCGCTACAGCGCTGTGGCCTGCTCAGAATCTTATTAATGATAGTTATTATTTTGGGATAGAAGGATTAAATGTTGAATTGAAGGAGAGTTTAATTGGTTCCGGAAAAGCAAGGATTATTCTAACAAGCACACTTAAGGATTCTACCAGGTTTACTTATCGTCTTCCGACTGCTACAAAGGATGGTAAGCCTTTCGAAAAATTTATATTGTTGTCTCCTGCACCTGTTGGGGGTGTTTCTACACATACGGAAGAAGAGAGTATGGAGGGTTATCATTTTGATTTTAGCGGTGCAAATAATGATTCGTTTAATCTTTCATTTAACCAAGTGATTGCTTCCATTGACAGTACAGGTTTAATGAAGACTATTTCAAAGGGAGACAGCATTTACGTCGAACTTGCTTTTGAAAATCTGAGGCCCAGGTATGCAAGAGGCTATCTTACGGATACTATTTTGAATTCTGGATTGTCAGAAGATAAGTTAGATATTTTTAACAGAATAGAATCGGGAAATCTTAAATTGCAGAATGCAAGCCTTCAGGTTGAAGTTGAAAATAATATTGGAGTAGATCTGGATATTAATATACATAATTTAAAATCGATTAATACGAAAAGAAACAGCAGCGTTTCCCTTTCCGGATCTGAAGTAGAAAAGCCGATACATATTATAAGGGCTGTGGACAAAGGCAGTGCAGCAAATGTTCAGGGAAGTTTGACTTCTCTGACAATCGATAGGACCAATTCAAATTTGGATGAGTTTATAAATAACCTTCCTGATAAAATTGAATATGATGTAGAGCTACATGCTAATCCACTCGGCAACACTTCAATTTGGAATGACTTTATTTATGACAGTCGTTTTCTTAATTTAAATTTACTTCTGGATGTACCACTGGAACTTTCCGCAAGTGGTTTGACATTGGCTGATACAGTCGAAGTAGATCTTTCCGGTCAGGAATATCAAAGGATTAAGGAAGGTGTATTGCACGCGTTTTTTTCTAATAGTTTCCCTATAGAGGCGAAGCTTCAAATTAATATTCTGGATAGGGAGGGAAAGTCAATAGACAGTTTTTTTGTGACCCCTGCAGTTATTCAGCCGGGACCTTTAGGAAGTAATGGAAAAACATTATCAGCTGCTGAAACCAGAATAGACATTCCCGTGGATCGTAAGAAAATAATGAATATTTTTAGTGGAAAGGGATTGATAACCAGATTGGTATTTGATACCAAACCAGAATTGAAAGAATTGAAGATTTATGATTCCTATTTTATAGATTTTCAATTGACAGCTGACTTTGTATATGAGGTGGACTAATTTGATTTTTATGCTTTATTGTTTGAGACACTTGTGTATTGTCTTGTTTCTATTTGCCTTAAATTATTATGTGGTGGGGCAATCTGCTGGATTTTTTTCAAACCGCTTTCAAGATGAAAAGCGAAGTGTGTATTTGAATTATAATCATAGTTTTACAGCCACGACTTTACCCTCCCAATTTGTGTTTTCATATATTAATGGTGATTTCATTTCAGAGGAGAGTAAAGAGAAGGCGATCTCCGCTTTAGGAAGCGAGAATTCTGGTATTTATGATTTCAGTATGGAATCCGGATTGCGTTATAGATTGAAATCAGAAGGACTTTTCTTAGTAGTTGGAATATCATATAATATTTTTACTGAATTTGAATTTAGTAAGGATTTGTTTGAATTGTATTTTAAAGGCAATAGGGGCTTTGAAGGAAAAACTGCTGAGTTAGGACCCTTTTCGATTAGTAATATACAATATGGAAAAGCAAAGCTGGGATTGGAAAGAAATTGGTCAAAGGGCTATATATCAATCTATGCGGGCGCATTAAGTGGAAGTACTTTCTTCGAATACCATTTAAATAAAGGGACACTGTACACGGCTGAATTTGGGAAAAAGATTGAACTTAATCTAAATATGGAGGGCTATGACCTGGAGAAAAATCTTCTTTTTACGGGTAAAAGTTTAGGTTATTGTTTGGGTGCTTCATTTCGGTATGAACCTATTTCAAGATTAAATATTTATGCGGATATACAAAATTTGGGAGATGTAGTTTGGTCAGGTGGGGTAAGAAATAGGATCGTCGATACACTTTATAATTATTCGGGCTTTGAAATTTCTAATATATTAGATTCTTTCGCGATCAATCTGAAATCTACTCAGGACATAGAAAATGATTTTATTGAAAATAGGTTTATAGATTCAAAGAAGCAAAAGTTGCCTTATGTGTGGTCAGTAGGTTTAGATTGGGATATTATCAGGAATAAGCTTCGATTGGGAAGTTTGATCAGAAATATTGTTGCAAAGGAAACATATCCTTTGTATCAGTTAAGTTTAAAATATTTTCTAAATAGCAATTTGGGTTTTGGAGTTCAGTATTCTAAAAGGTATAATGGAGCCGGAGGACTTGGAATATCTGCCGGAACTATCTTGTTTGATAAGTTTAGCATTGAAGCCGAGGCTGGAACAGTGGAATCTTTTACTCAACAATCCAAACCACTTCAACTTCACGCTGGAATGAATCTACGGCTGAAATTATAATATTAAAAGTCAAGCCCTAAGGAGAATATCCATTTGGGATCAATAATTTTTTTTGATTCTATTTTCCAGGCATAGTCGAGCCTTACATAGTAACCGAGTACGGATGTTCGCAATCCTAATCCAGTGCCGGTGATCCAGGGATTGGTGTTATACTGTAAGTCTATTTTTACAACTGGATTTTCTGCATGATAGGTAGCACTGCTGCTTTTTGTAATCTCGGGCAAAAATCCATCCCAAACAACGGCAGCGTCAAAGAAGCCTATTAACAGGAAGTTTTTTAATAAACTGTTCTTCCAGTTTTGCTGCAGTAAGTATTGAAAAAATGGTATTCTTATTTCGGAGCTGAATCCGAATACGGATCCTGCTTTTCTTGCTCCATATTCATGTCCTCTAACTTCGGTCGATAGGGATGAATACACGTATTCACCGGAAGTTAGCAAAGGATTTGTGGTAGCGTATTTTGGAATTAACCAGTTTTCTGTACCGCCAACATGCTGAAGTATTCTTTCTCTTCCAAAGGAAATATAACTATAAGCTCTGTTAGAAAAACTTGATTTACCGAGGAAGGGTATATGGTGTCTAGCGTCAAATCCAGTTAAAAAGAGATATCCCGGATAAATAGAAGTTCTTTGTGAGGTATTCAGAGAGAATCGTTTCGATGCTTCAAAGAAGAATTTGAATTGGGTTTGCGTTTTTAAATTTATGGAAATGTCCAATGCATTATCAAATACGTATTCAAATCTAACTCCTAATCTTTGTTGATAGTTTTCAGTGGAGTCTTCCAGGCTTCCTCTGTTTGTAGATAAATAAAATTGGTGATCAGATCTTAGTGTCATATTGCATCTTAAACTACGATAATGATCAAATGGATATTTTATTTGGTGAAATAAAAGCCACGTATTTGTTTGTAATTTATTTGTTGGTGATGAGGAAGATGAAGATTGATCGGTTTTGGTTTTAACATAGAAGGCATAGCTACGGTCCATTTTTGGAAGTCGGTTTTCATAAAGGACATATGCCTCTAGGCCGTTAAATGTGGTGGGAATGCGTAGACCTCCTTCCAGGTTATGATTTTCTAATATGTCGAGTAATTGCGTTTTAAATAAAATACCCAGTTCCGGGCTGTCGTAGTCTGAGGAGCGGCCAGTATAGGAATTTAAACCTGCAAATAAAAGTTCATTATTTAATGTAACAGAGAGGTCTTCTATTTTAAATCTGTTTCTATAAGCAATGGCTAGTTCTGGTTTATAGGGTAAAACAGAAGGTAAAGAATAATTTGCGTTGGGATGCGGGCGAAGATTTGTTTGGGCCTGTATAGAAGTTTTTGTTTTAAATTCATTATACAACTCTTTTATATTAGCTGGATTTCCAAAGGGGGATTGAAAATAATTATAGAGTGTATCTATTGAAGCATTATTGGCAATAGTGCTATCTATATGATAGTATTCTTTCGTAGTATCGGCGGTATGACTAACGAGTGTTAGTGCTTTTTCACTATAATAATATTTTTCTTTTTCTTTATAGATGACAGAGAATGTATTGGGTTTATGATTTAATGTGATCCACTCGGCATCCTGGGATTCCAGAATTAATAATTTGTTTTTAAAAGAATCAATTAAGTACCAGTTGTCGTTGTATTCTTCTTTTATATTCACAATGATTTGATTATTGCTATATGTCCAGTTATTAATTATAGTATTGGAATCTAAGAGAGGTCTTACTTGGGTAACTTTGTTTTTATCATCGATGCCTATTTCGAATAGATGAAAAGGATTTAGAAGGTCAACTGTGTTATTTTCATTGATTAAAGTATCGCGGAAGGGATGGTTTGACAGAAGAAGACATTTCTTCGTCTGAATAGTTTTTAGTGCTAGTCCTGTTTTATCCCAGGATTCTTTGGTAAGGATTGAATATTGTTTTGATTTAATTGAAAACAGTACGAGTTTTGTCTCTCCATTTATATATGCAAGTAAGTAGAGTTCGTCATTATTTTTTTGAGAAGCTTGATATACCCTTTGTATGTCCTCCGGTAATTTTATATAGTTCTGTTTTTTACCAGGAGTTTTGTCTGTTTGAATTTTTATATAAACTCTGTTTCTTTTTTCAAAAATAATTTTGTCATTACCATTGCTAATAGACGAGCAATAAATGGGGTAATTTTTGTCAGGAGGGTTTAGTTTTGATTTATACCCATATTTAAACAGGGTTTTTGACTTTCCGGTCAGTTTATTTATTTGCCTAATTCTATTAACACCTAATTGGTTTGTGCAGAGTATTAGATTGATATTATCTGAGGACTTGTAAAAGGAGTTTATTTCTTCATCTTTTTTTAGAGGCAATAAGATAGTAGAAGTGTTCTCTTCATTTTGCTTTAAGTTATTTTGCTCAAGACCTTTGTAGTAAGTGTACCATTCTTCTTGCATTTTTGAAAAATCCTGGCTGAAAACCAGTTGACATGCTTCATAAATGTCCTTTTGTATCCGGGTCATATAAAGCCAGTTTGGGATTGTTTGTTGGCCATATCGGTTTGCTAAATAGTTCCAAAAAGATAGTCCGGCAAGTTTGAATTCTTTATTGGAGAATTTATTAAAGTTTTGATGTTTCCATTTTTCATAAAATTGATTTTGACTCTTAAGGGTCCAGCCGGATTTTAGGTACTCTGTTAATCCATATTCAAACCAGTCCGGTAGTTTTAAAGCAATAACTTTTTGGACAGCATCCTGAAATGCAGTCCCGTCAAACATAGAATTTAAATAGATTTTTATAATCCCTTCGCGTAACTGAGATCTAAGTTTGCTATGATCACCGTTAAAGTAAAGAATAATTTTTTGCCCTTTAATTTTAGGTTCCTGGTCCCAATTTTTTTCAAATTGAAAATCGTTTAAGCTTATATTGGATTGGCTTGCATCAGAATGGTCAGCATATATGACAAGTTCTATTTTGTCTTTTAAATGGTATTCAAAAAGTCTTTGTACCTGATTGTTTTCGGATTCTGCTATTTCAATACAGAATTTGGCAATGGATTTAGATTTCCCATACCAGTAGCTGACGAAGTTGTTTGTTTCGTACATCCACCAATCATATTGGTCATCGGAGTATTGTACTTTATTTTTGCCAAATGTTTCTTTTGAATTTTGTGCTAGCAGACTTGAGCACAAGAGCAAAAGAATGGCTGGTATCTTATTTTTCAAACTGCGGGTATTCAATTTTATCTGCAAAATAATGCGTTCAATGAATATTAAAGCATTCTGTTTTAATGCCTTTTCCGAAAATACATATGTAATATATTCCGATGAAGGAAATTGTTGGATTATTGATCCCGGATGCAGCAATCGGGATGAGCAAAGTCAATTGGTACAGTTTATTGAGAATAACGGATTAACTCCTCAAAAGCTATTATTGACTCATGCTCATATTGATCATATTTTGGGTTGCTCTTTTGTTTATGATTCTTATGGATTGCTTCCACTTATGCATCCTGGTGAATTGGAAACTTTAAGGTCTGGTGTTTTTGTAGCCAAGATGTATGGGGTACCCTACACTCCGTGTAAGGAGCCTGAGGTTTTTCTTCGCGAAGGGGATATATTGGATTTAGATGGGAATGAATGGTTGTGTTTATTTACTCCTGGACACAGTCCGGCCAGTCTGTGTTTTTTTTCAAATAATGACCGGATTCTAATTGCTGGGGATGTTTTGTTTGAAGGAAGTATTGGGAGGACGGATCTACCTGGAGGCAATTACCAGATGCTTATCTCAAATATTAAAAGTAAACTATTTCCTTTAGGTGCAGACGTAATTGTGTATCCAGGGCATGGTGGCGCAACAACAATCGGGCAGGAAAGGCTGACGAATCCATTTCTTACTTAGTATTAGTTAAACTAAAATGTTCCACGTGGAACATTTTATTGTACATCCTTTGAAATGGATCGAATTCTTGAGATCCAGGATAATAATGATCCCGGTACTCTTAATAACACAAGTGAACTGGTAAAATTACTTTTGTTAATTTTTCGAGCCAAACTACTTTGAAATGCATAAACGATCTTAGAAATTACTGCAAAAAAAAAAGCAGGGATGAAACCCTGCCATTATTTTCGGGATCAGTTTAATGAACCCGTTCGTATTTCTCCTCGTAATCAGGAACGGTCCATTACCCATTTAGCAACTGACGGAGCTAATTCTTTCTGTGATTTCGCACCAACGAAAACTCCAATATGCCCTCCGGGGAAAGCGTAAAGTTGCTTGTCCTTACTGCCTATATAATCCATGACAGCTGTTGTTGAAGTATTCGGTATGATGTTGTCATCAGTTGCATAGACATTGAGGAAGGGGATATTCATATTCTTCAGATCCACTTTTTTGCCATCCAGCTCAAAAGTTCCCTTTATAAGTTTATTATCCTGGAAAAAGTCTTTTATATATTTTCTATACATTTCGCCGGAGAGGTCCGGGCAGTCATTTTTCCACTTTTCCATCCGTAGGAAGTTCATTAATTTTTCTTTGTCTTCCATCATGTCCATTACACCAAAATACTTAGCAACATCCATGCTTGGTTTTAGCATACTGAATGCACTGTTGAGCATATCAGCAGAAACCAGGCCGACGGAATCAACCATTGCATCGACATCGAGGTTTTTTGCCCAATTGTAGAGCATGTTGCAATTTGCATTTGTGAAATCATATGGGGCAACATAAGTAGTTAATGTCTGAAGCTTCTCGGGATGAATTGCGGCATAAATCAGACTAAACAAACCACCCTGGCAAATGCCCATCTTATGAATTTTTTGAACATTGTGACGTTCGCGCACAAAATCGATAGCATCATTCATATAGCCCAGGATATAGTCTTCCATAGTTATATATCGATCGGCACGGCTTGGGTAACCCCAGTCCATAATGTAAATGTCGAGACCTTCCTCAAGAAGCTTTTTCATTAAACTTCTGTCTGGCTGAAGATCCAATACATCATGGCGGTTCATGATGGCAAATGACACAAGTACAGGAATCTTACATTTAGGAGGAGTCTGCCTTATGTAGTGGTACATTTTGACTTTGTCGCATTCCCAAACCAACTCTTTAGGAGTAGTGGCAACTTCAACTTTGTCAATATCTTTTAAGGTGCGATATCCTTTTTGGAGTTTATCATTTATTTGCACCATTTCGTTGAAAATTGAATTTGTATTTATCATTGTGAAAATTTAAATTGATGGCCAAAAATAAAAAAAGCCTGAATGTTTGTTCAGGCTTTTTTTGAGTCATTATAATGATTACTTCTTTTTTGAAGTTTTATCCGCAACCGGAGCTTCCTGCTTCATCATTCGCTCCATATCCCGGATTGTTTTCTTTAAATCGTAAATGGATTTATAAACTTCATCCATTTCAGTGCGTGTTGCAATTGGAAGATTTGTAAAAAACATTTTTTCCATTTGTACATCCAAATCTTGCTTGATTTTCATCTGCAAGCTATTTACCTCGGTCATTAATTTGCTATAGCTATCGCTTTCGAAAAGATTTGTAAATACTTCATCGCCCAGCATCATCCATTCCTGGTAAAGTTTAACAATGCTGTCAATATGCTCCCCGTTCTGAATTTTCTCAGCAGTCTTTTCAGCCAGTTTATCCATGACCTTAAGACCGTTTTGGTAGACCAAATACTGAAGTTGATTGTTCTTAATGTTCAATTCAAGCATTCTGTCATAAATCTCGTTCCAAACCTGAGCATCCTTTACATTTGGATTGCTTTCAAAAAGCCTAGAGAGCGGTGATACGGCATTCGTCATTGCGTTTTTCCAGCTGGAATACATTTCCAACATTTGGTTGAACGGATTTGAATTCATGAAAGGGTTGTTCTGAAACTGTTGTTTCATACCCTGATAATTACTCAATCCCATTTCTGAGAATTGTTTCATCATCTGAACGAAATTCTTGTTGTATTCGTCAAATTGCTTTCTTGAATCATCTGGAAGAAAGCTGAAAAAACGATCTACAAATATTTTATATTTTTCAGGACTCATCATCTCGCGATAGGCCGACATGTTGAATGTATTGTCCTGAATGCTTTTAAACATGGGCGCCCAAAGCTCATAAAATTTACCAAGGCTCTCCACCATTTTATTCATGCCTTGATAAGATTCAGCAGCAGTAAGGTTAGGAAATTGCTTCCACCATTCTCCTGATGCATTCTGGATCATGTCAAAATACTGCTTTACGTAAGTTGACCATTGATTATTGAAATCATTCATCTTAGCCTGCATTCCATTCATATTCATAAATGGATTGCTGTTCATCATTTGGAAGTAAGGAGCCATATTGCTGTTTTGGTTCCAGTAACTGTTCATTTGATTCATCCAGTTCTGCCAGTTGTTACTCCAATCAGAAGGATTAGTGGAAAAGTTGGGTGCAGCTGAAGGAGGAGTCTGAAAATTGTGCTTTGCCCAGTTCATCTGGTTTTCAAACCACTGTGAAAAAAAGTTGCGGATGGCTTCTGTAGACTGATTCATGTTTTTTGCTGTTTCGTTGATTGATTGTGTTGTTTTATCAAGGAGTTCAGCCTGAGCATGAAGTGCGTCCTTGTACATTTTATTTCCTTTGTCAAGAGTTTCAGAAACAAAAGGAACTTCTTTTGTAAGCTTCTTCGTTGCGTCTACAAGTTGATCAACCATTTGGCTCTGGTTTTCGATCAGGTTGTCCATCATGCCTTTGGATTTGTTGTTAGTCGTTTCCATAATCTTAAAATTAATAGTATTTATATTGTTTCTTTGCACTGCAAACATACTACAAAAAAAATCGGACATCTGCAAAGAATTTATTAATAATCGTTAAATATGCTAAAAATAGGAGATCAATTTAAGCATCAATTCTGCTATACTCAGGATGATGTCAATCTTTATGCTAAAGTATCTGGCGATACGAACCCTTTACACATTAATCCCGAAGCTGGACGAAACAGTATTTTCGGGAGAAATATCATTCATGGATTTTTAGGAGGATCGGTGTTTACAAAAATTTTCGGAGCCCTCTGGATGGCGGAAGGACATGTGTACCTCAAACAAACGATGCAATGGTTAAAACCAATGTTTGTGGATACAAATTATGAAGCAGTCATCACTGTGAAAGAAATTTTTCCGGAAAAAAACAGAGTGCTTTACGATTGTGCAATCTATGAAGTGGGAACAGGAGAACAAACATTTACCGGGGAAGCATTGCTTTTAAACAAAAAGCAATACGTTTGGTAGAAATATTAAGAAATGTATGATCATTCGCTCTGGTACGATAACTAACCATTGTTAGTAATTGCAAAATCATTACAATAAAAAAAGGCACGAATACCATCCGTGCCTTTTTCATTTTCTCTCATTCCCCGAGAAGATGATTAATCCAGTCTAATCAATTTTTTGTGATGGCTCTCCTTGCCTGTCCGCATCCTTACAATATAATTTGCAGAGGGTAGTTTCTCAGTATCTATTTGCCAATGGTTGATTCCAACGGTAGCCAATTTTTTATCGTGAAATAGAATTCGGCCCAGAGGATCAAGAATTTCAACATCTATCATTTGTTCTGCCGCAGAATTGAATTCAAGATGAACCAGATTACTGAAAGGATTGGGGAACACATCCATGTTGCTGATTTCTCCTGTGCTTATAGTCCCTGGGTTGACGAGACCACCTGCAGCTTTGATATTTACACTATAGTCTTCAACTTCTCCGTACGCGTAATTTAAACAAGGTGTTGGCCATCCACCGTAGCGAACGGATACGCGCATGCGTACAGTACCCGTGGCAGCACCGCTTGGAATGGTGATGGATGCAGACTGGAGGGAAAGACTTGAAGTAGCAATGGATACCACCTGCTCACCTGCATCTGAAAAGTCATTATTCTTATTGTAATCAATCCAAACACGCCAGTATAGTGTTCCAGAACTTCCCGTACTGCCTGCCTGATAATTTAAAGTATACGTATTCCCTTTTGTTACATCCGTAACTAATGAAGTTGCATTGTAGTAACCGCCATCTGATCCGCTAATCCGGTCAATGGTTCCCAATTTTACACGAGCCACCCATTCGTAACTTGAACTCGTACCTTTAGAAGCGCAGTATCCTGCAAGAGTTGTAAATGTAAGGGTGGCTGTAAACGCACTGTTTCCTCCTGAGCAAACGGCCTGAACACGGACATCGTATTTTGTGGCCGGACTCATGCCGGACAGATTCACAGCAGTTGTAGTCACATTTACCTGACTCCAGGTAGTCCCGCTATTCAGCTTATATTGAAAATTATAGGATGTTGCACCACTTACCGCGGACCAGGATACAGTAGCCGTTGTTGAAGTAATATTACTTGCATTTAAATTAGTAGGTGTACCACATGTGCCACCACCCGAGGTTGTAAAGTTTACAGTGGAAGAGTAATTGCTTTCACCCGAAGAACAGACAGCTTTAACTCTTGTATTGTAGAGCGTACCTGCAGTCAAACCAGTCATGTTGTAATTTGGATTTGTAGTAGTGACCACAGTCCATGTACCTGAAGAGTTCGTTTTATATTCAAACTTGTAAGAGTTTGCTCCTGAAACGGTATTCCAGCTGGCCGTTGCAGAAGTTTGGGTAATATTTGAAATGGCCAGTCCTGTTGGAGCGCTGCATCCGCCTCCACCACTACAGCTTGTTCCCAAGCAAGTTGCAGCAATAACTTCTGCCCTGATTTTATCGCCAGGTTGAGGACCAAAGCCATTATTGAAATTAATGCCATAGCTCGTAAGGTGACAATAGCTCATAATGGTTCCACCATTTGTTGGAGCGGGGCCTTTAGAACAGCCTCCTTCGGGAGTGTAACAATTGTCAAGGGCACCACCCGTCCAACCGCACCAGTGGGTGTGATTTGAACCCAGGTTATGACCCATTTCGTGTGTCATCACCTCAACAGTCCAGCTGTATGTTGGAACGGAATTGTAGGTGGATGCAATATTACTATATGCGTAATTGTAACTTGAACAAAGTACGTCAAGCCAGGCAACACCACCGATGTTGTTTCCACCTAATGCCGCAAGATGAGCAACATCTCCGTTGAAAGTCGGGCGAAGACTTTTGAATTGATTCAAGGCAGTTGAACTGCTTGTCTTAGAGTAACTGTCCGCTGTAGTCCAGACAAAAATTTCAGAAACAGTGGTGTTAATACTCTCATTTGTATAGAGTGTTTTCACATTATTAAACACGGCTGTAATCCAGTTGACGGTATTTGTCGTGCCTCCTTTATTCTGATACAAAGCATAATCGCATTCTATGTAAACGCGGACACAATCTCCTGCGGCCTGAACACCTCTAGGGCGCGCCTCTTTTTGAATTGGTTGAAGTTCATCAGTATAGCAGGTAAAAGGAAAATCAGACACAAAATCCTGGTCATTGAAAAAGATAAGTTGATCCGGCTTGTCTGAATTGGGCTGAATTACGAAATTGCCTTCGCCCATGTTAAAGCTACCTATGATTTCATTTTCAAAAATACTGATAGATGCCAGGGAATGTTGTTCGTGGCCCTGGACAATTCCGCGGTAATACAATGGCTTTTTATATGGGAATGGAGTTTTCTGGCTTTCCGAAGTAAATACCTGAAAACCATCTGCCAGTACATCTGATTTTACCAGGTCCAAATGAATGGATTCGCGGGATTTCATTGGAATCTCTAAACTCAATTGTTCAGGTCTCGATGATAAAAGCTTACTGAGCAATGCATAATCCAAATCCAATACCTGGATTTTTTCAGCGTTGCGTCCCCGGTATCCTTTTAAATTTTCAGAAGAAAGTTGTAGCAACTGATAAGATGAGAAGCTGCCAAAGTGTTTTCGGGCTGCAACAACTTCGCGCGCAACGGGGCCCAAAGAAGAGGGATCCTGATCATCGACAAGGATGGTAGGGATGTTTTGGGAGAAAAGGCTTAAAGATGCGAAAACGCAAATAAAAGCCAGCAGGTGGTCTTTTAAGTACAGCATTATACAATAAATTAATGTGAAAAATCGAGTATTGAGCCGTAAGAAGGATATGATTCGGGGGAAATACTGGCACAAAACTAATGGCATTTTTCAAAAAACATATCAGGGAAAACCCTTGTTTTTCAAAAAATTTTCAAAGCAAAATTTTGAGCATTCCGGGTTTAAGAATGGACATGCGGCTTTATAAGCCTTTCTTCTTAATAATGAATTGATTAAATATATTTTTTTAACTCTTTAAAAATTTGATACACATGTATTGTAATATAAAACAATTACAAGCGTGTATACACTTCATAATATATATACTAACAGATGTTTCAATTAAGAAAATATAGCAACAATTGGTGCTGTGTTATTCATGATAAAATTGTGGAACTTACTTCTTAAATCCTTCCTCTTTCCATTTTTTAAGAAGAGCAATTTCTTCCGGAGTCAGAGGATCTCTTTTAAAGGGCATGTAGTCTTTGTTTTTGCGATCCAGTTGAATTCGGCGCATGATATCGTCATGGAAACGGATCACTTCTGTATAATTGCTTAAGTCCACTTTGCGCCCCCCTTTTAAAGGCATATGGCATGGAGTACATTTAATCTCCAGCATTGGTTTTATCTGCTTGGAGTAAAACACGGTGACTTTGGGCTCACCACTTATTTTCCGGGCACAGGCCAAAAGTAAACTGGCAAAGATGAAAAATAAAAGGACGTTGAAAGCTTTCATAATGAATGTATTTATATCCCTGTTTTTTCACTATAAAATAAAAGTAATCTGGATTGAAGCACAAATTAGGAAAAGAAGCCTATTTTTTTAGATGGATTAGGCCATGCTGTTTTAATGGATGGAGCATATATAGAGCGATAAAATATCAATTTAAAAATGAACTTTATTGAAGTGAACAAATGTTCATTATCCCGTTGCATAGGAAGAATGAAAAAGATCTTAGACGTAAATTGAAATTTTCTTTAAACAGTCACGGAGATAAAATCCATTAACGTACTCAGGCTTGGATTAAGCAATCAAGCTGATCTGTACTCCGATTTCCGTGTCATCCAACCATTGAATGCGATCGTTGAAAAGTTGATCGGATAGTTCAATTGAGTCGGCAAGTACCTCTGTTTGAATAAAATCTTTGAATGTTGCAATTGCAGATTTTAGATCGTCATGTCGTTCCAACAGGACACGAATGCGGTCCGTAACATTAAAGTTCTTTTCTTTTCTAAGATTTTGAATTCTGTTGACCAGCTCCCGCGCATGACCTTCAGTGAGAAGTTCCTCGGTGATGGTGATATCTAAAGCGAGGGTTATATTTCCATCATTTGCAACCAGCCAGCCCGGGATATCTTCGGAAAAAATTTCCACATCTTCTGATATCAACTCAAATTGTTCGCCTTCAAGCTGCATGGTAAGAACTTCGCCATTTTCAATACGTTGAATCTGCTCATTGCTCAAAGATTGAATAAACTCAGCGGCAGCTTTCATATGCTTTCCGAGTTTTTTACCAAGGGTTCTAAAGTTTGGCTTTGCTTTTTTCTTCACGAGACCCTCTTCGTCTTTGATATAGTGGATTTCTTTAATATTCACCTCGGTCTGAATGATTTCCTTGACTGCTTCGATATCATTTTGAAGCATATCATCAAATGCGGGAATTAAAATCTGCTTTAATGGCTGACGAACCCTGATTTTTTGAGCTTTACGGAGGGAAAGCACCATGGAGGAAATTCGTTGGGCAAGTTCCATTCGTCTTTCAAGGGTGGCATCTGTACTTTTTGCATCAAATACAGGCAAGGAAGTAAGATGAACGGAAGGAAAATGAAACTCAGAGTTTGTATATTTTATACGATATGGGTCTGTAAGGTTTTTATAAAGCCACTCAGCCATAAAAGGGGCAAGTGAGCTCATGAGCTGGGAAACGTGTATAAGGCACTCAAAAAGCGTTTCAAATGCGGCCTGTTTGTCAGAAGAGGATTCTGATTTCCAGAAACGCCTTCTTGAAAGACGGACAAACCAGTTTGAAAGGTCATCTGAGACAAAACTTTCAATCACTCGTGCAGCCTGAGTAGGTTCGTAGTCATCCATATACTCGCGATAGGATTTTATCAGGTTTTGTAGTTTTGACAAGATCCAGCGATCGAGTTCGGAACGGTCTGACAAGGAAAGTTTGTTTTTATTGTCATATGTAAATTGATCGATGTTGGCATAGATGGCAAAAAAGCCATAGGTGTTATATAGTGTTCCAAAGAATTTGTTTCGCACTTCCGTGATGCCCTCCAGGTCGAATTTTAGATTTTCCCATGGATCTGCATTGCTGATGAGATACCATCTTGTGGCATCCGCACCAAAATGAGAAAGAGTATCAAACGGATCTACTACATTGCCTTTCCGCTTGGACATTTTTTCACCGTTTTTATCCAGAACGAGGCCATTTGAAACGACTGCTTTATAAGCTACGCTATCGGATATCATGCAAGCAATAGCGTGAAGGGTATAAAACCATCCTCGGGTTTGATCGACCCCTTCCGCAATAAAGTCTGCAGGGAAAAGGCCATCCATACTTTGAGTTGAAAAGGGAAAATGCACTTGTGCATAAGGCATGGATCCTGAATCAAACCACACATCAATAAGATCTGCTTCTCTTTTAAGTGGGGACTTTCCATTTTCAGAAAGTAAAACGACAGAATCAATATAAGGTCTATGCAAATCTTCGGGAACGGACTGGTTTAGACCGAGGGCAAGATTGGCCTTTTCAATTTCTTTTCGCAATTCTTCAATGGAGCCTATGCACTTTTCTTCAGTTCCATTTTCATTTCTCCAAATGGGAAGGGGTATTCCCCAAAAGCGGGAACGGGATAAATTCCAGTCCTGCAGGTTTTCCAGCCAATTTCCAAACCGCCCGGTTCCAGTAGATTCTGGTTTCCATTTGATTGTTTTATTCAAAGCTACCATGCGGTCTTTCACAGCAGTTGTTTTTATGAACCAGCTGTCAAGGGGATAATACAATATAGGTTTATCTGTCCTCCAACAATGAGGATAATTGTGACTGTACTTCTGAGAGTTAAGCAATTTGCCCTCTTTTTTCAGTTTTATAACCAGGCGTTCGTCAACAGATAAATACCTATCTGTATGGAGTCGGATTTTCTCATTAAATTTTTCCTCTTCACTGAGGTAAGCCTCTTTGACATACTCATTCGCAAAATCATACACCTCAGGGATAAATCGGCCTTGCTTATCAACGAGTGTGAGTGAGCCGATGCCATATTTACGTGCCACCCTCATGTCATCAGCTCCAAAGGATGGGGCTATATGAACAATTCCTGTTCCCTCTTCGGTAGATACAAAATCTCCAATAACGATGCGATATGCATCTCCGTCAGCAGGCCTGGCATAGTCAAATAAGGGATCATAACGCAATCCTTCCAGCTGTTGACCGAGTATATTATCTTTAAGAACTCGGAAAAACATTTTTTTCTCTTCAAACTCCGGAAGAGGCCCATGTACCTCTTGTTCCGCCTTGAACCATCTGTAAAGCAGGTCTTTGGCAAGGAGAATCCTTTGCACTTGATGAGTATAGGGATTATGCGTTTCAATGATTTGATACAAAATGTGCTCTCCGACAGCTAAGGCCGTATTGCTTGGCAAAGTCCAGGGGGTTGTTGTCCATGCTGCAATATAACATTCGACTTGGCCTAGATCCGTTTTTTGTTGTTCTGAATAACTTTCAGGGCGGAGGCTGAAAAGAGCTACGGCAGAAATATCCTTTACTTCGCGGTAAGCTCCGGGTTGATTCAGTTCATGGGAGCTCAGACCTGTGCCTGCTGCGGGCGAATAGGGTTGAATGGTATAGCCTTTGTAGAGCAAGCCTTTTGAATGTATTTGTTTGAGCAAATACCAAACGGATTCTATGTACTCATTTTTAAAGGTAATATAAGGTTGATGGAGGTCCACCCAGTATCCCATTTTACGAGTAAGATCGTCCCATTCATTTTTAAAGCGCATCACCGTTTCACGGCATTTTTGGTTGTATTCGTCAATGGAAATACTTGTGCCAATGTCTTCTTTGGTGATGCCCAATTCTTTTTCTACGCTCAGTTCAATGGGGAGTCCGTGTGTATCCCAGCCTGCTTTCCGATAGACTTTTTTGCCATTCAGAGTTTGGTAGCGGCAGAAGAGATCCTTCACGGTTCGCGACATCACGTGGTGAATTCCAGGTTTCCCATTTGCAGAAGGGGGACCTTCATAAAAAACAAAAGAATCTGAACCCTCCCTATTGGAAATACTCTTTTCAAAAATGCCTTCTCTTTCCCAGAAACTGAGTATTTCCCGGTCTATTGCCGGCAAATCAAGGGATACGTATTCTCTGTACATCGTCTGTAAATTAAAATGGAAGGGCAAAGATAAGAAGAAACAGCAGGGTTCGATGATGTTCGTGCAAAGACGAATATATTTGGAATTTCAATTGAAAATGTGGTATAAAATGAAAAAGCCCCTACGGAGCAGGGGCTTTGGTACTTTTAAAAGAATAGCCAATCCACAGTATGCCGAAACATACTAACAAATGTTAGTCTTTGTCTGATTCCAGTTTTTCAGCAATCTGAAAGATCAGATAATTTCTATGTGATTTGGTGGCTTCGTCAGATGATTTCGCACTTTTTAATTTTTTATAAAGGCGTTGTAAAGCCGAAAAAACGGCTGCTTTAGTTTCGGTTCCATAATTAGCCGTTTTGCTGTCGAAAATTCCTAAAAGCTGGCTCGTATAAAAACTTTGAAGGGCCTTTCGGTGCATGTTTACATTTGTTTTAAGGTCGGCGTCGAAAATGGCAGCATCCAGATCTTGTAAAAGTTCGTCAACGGAATACGTATTTCCATACAGACTGCTGTTGTTCAATCTTCGCAGAGTCGATGAATTTAAAATGGTAAACAGGGCAGCGGATTGAAGACCAATAAAGTGATTGTCTAATTTCGGATCTTCGGAGCTTCCGAAGAAATTAAAACCACGGCGTTGCCTTTGAAGGTAATTGTACAACTGGTAGTCACTTTCAAATGCGTTAGGAGCAAAAACATAAGTGTTCAAAAGCTGGATGGCTTGTTTTTGCTTTAATTCAGGAACAGGTGTGTAGGGCATATTTGGTGATTTTTGTCCTGGCAGACTTCGGTCCACGAAGACACCACCAATGTAATTTGCTAATGATCTGGCAACACCAAAGCGTTGATTCAGCAAAGCAAAGTATTTGTTATTTAAGTTTTCATAAGTCTGGTCGTCCTTTACAAACTTTGCTTTCAGACGCTTCATGGTCTGGGACACGAGATCAAAACGCTCTGTAGCAAAACCAATCGGGTCGTTGCTGAGATCCCATACCATAGTCCTTGGGTCGATACCTCCACCGGGCGAACATATGTCTGCATCGTTACCGAAAATTAGTTTTGGATCCGTGCTTTTTGCAATAATGGAAGCAAGTCCACGGCGTTCCTCTTCGGGTTTAAATGGCGTATAGCCATATTGAATTGCCCAAATATCATAGGGTCCCACCTTTGTGCTGTAATAATCTCCTTGTTTGGAGCGATCCAAACTCAAATTTACTGTAGAATAATCCATAACAGAGCCGAGTACTCCATATTTATGAGTCACACTGGTATCTTTTAGCTCTGCAGGGCTCAGCATTTGGCTGGATTTCATATTGTGCATCAATCCCATTGTGTGCCCCATCTCATGAAGGACTAATTCGGTTATAAACTGACGTAGCAACAGCTTTTTTTCTTCAGGATTTTCGTCAAGTGCATCAAGGCAGGCAGTTGCAAATGTATGTTGCAGGTTTAGTCCTTTACCAAGATGACACTGGTGGCGCATGTACTTCAAAGCTTCCTGGCCTTCGAACAGATGTGCTTTTTCATACAAATCCGTTTCTGAGGCTATTCCCCTCATAAATCCAAAATCGATAGTGATATCTGCGCCAAGAATTTGACCGGTCCTTGGATTGATAAAACTCGGCCCGATAGCATATCCTAGATCTGAGGAAACCCAACGAATGACGTTATAACGAATGTCTGCAGGATCCCAAGTTGCATCGTCAGGCATCATTTTCATAACGACTGCATTTTTAAACCCGGCTTGTTCAAAAGCCTCATTCCACTTATTACCTGCGTCAATAATTATTTGACGCAGCTCAAGGGGAGTGGTATTTTCGACCCACCAGACAATGGGCTCAACGGGCTCACTCAATTTTACATTTGGATCTTTCTTTTTAAGATGCCATCTGTTTATGTAATCATGATAGACTGGAATATCCGTACTGGTCATATCGTCCGCCTGAGACGTAAAATAACCTACATGTGGATGATCGAACCGAGGAACAAAGTCATTCTTTGGCAACTCTACAAAGCTGTGCTGCATCTTCACATTAATGTAGCGGGCATCGGTGATGTCAGGGCCACCAAAATTCTGAGGAGCCGGATTTTCGTAGGCAAGGTTTACGATCACATCTGTATTGGCAGGAAAGGATCTCAATTTAATATATTCGGATTTGTCTTTATTAAGACTTCCAAGGTTTAAATAAGCGGTTGGAGGAATACTTGGAGGCATATTAGGTTTCACGGGATCCAGTTTTTCACTCAGAAAGAGATTATCCCCGTTGATCAGGTATCCAAGAGAGTCTTCCGCAATCAGTTTTTCGGAGTAAAAAACGGTTTCTGAAACATCGACATTTGCAGCACGGCTGATGGGATTGTTTTTGTCGTAATAATAAGCGGTGTTTGACCGCGTCCAGTTTATTTTGTCAAAGTTCTTCCGAATCTTAAAAAGCCAGGTCTCCCGAATCATATTCTGATTTAAGCCAAGATCCGGTGGTCCCCCCATTGAAAAACTCTGATAAAGGTATTCCGTGTTCAGTTGGGATTTTCGAATGTAAATTTGGAGGCTTCCGGTTGCTGTATCTTGATACAAGGTGAAAAAACCGTCTATTTTTTTTGAAGATTTGACTTTGTCCTCGACAGTTACTTTTTTCAGAGTGTCTTTAACAGTACTGTCTTTTTTCTCTGTTACAGGAGCTTTGGATTTTATTTTTTGACCAAAGATTGGTTTAGGTCCGGCAATAATGCAGAAAATTGCGACCAGAAATAAGGTAAATAATGACTTCATGTGTGATAATTTTAGAATAAACGTGAATTAGAATAAAATAGTGTAGTGATTATTTGTCAGTCGAATAGGTTCTCTTGTCGAGAGAGGGACCCCTCATGCTCCAATAGCCATTTTTTTCTCCATATCCCACCTGCATATCCCGTTAAAGATCCATCTGATCCAATGACTCTATGGCATGGAATGAGAATTGCAATGGGATTGAGGGCATTGGCATGGGCAATTGCCCTTATTGATTTTGCATCTCCAAAATTCAAAGCCTGTTTTTGGTAACTTATGACTTTCCCATATGGAATTTCCAATAAGGCATTCCAGACTTTATTCTGAAAGCTGGTGCCTTTTGGACTTAGGGGCAAACTAAATATTTCTCTTTGACCAGAGAAGTATTCTTCTAATTGTTTCCCAAGGTTCTGAGCCAACTCAAGTATAATCAGCAGTACATTCTCCTGTTGAGAAGAATCTTCAAAAATTATTTTTTCATCTTTAAAAGTCAAAGATTGAATTCCACCAACATTTATACGAGCATGCAAGAGGCCCAACGGACTTTCAAAATTAAAAAGGAAGGAATCAGATTCTGAAGGCCTCACTTTTATAGATTGTCGGTTATAAATATTTTTTTAGCCAATCCTGAAGTTCTTTATAGAAAAATCTGCTGTTTTCAGCGTTTAGAATCCAATGGTTTTCATCGGGAAATACGATGAGTTTCGAGGGAACTTGTTGCCGCTGAAGGATATTCCAATTTTCAATTGAATTGTTTACAGGAACCCTGAAGTCCTGTTCGCCCACTGTAACAAGCATGGGAGTTCTGAAATGATCTGCAAAACGGATTGGATTTTGTTCCTGCCAGATTTTTGATTTGGACCATGGTGTACCACCATTCATTATTTCCCGGTGATAAATGGCATCACTTGTTCCCCACTGTGACACTGTGTTTACAAGACCTGCATGGCTGATCAGGCACTTGTAATGCGTAGTTGTTGCCTGCATCCAGTTTGCCAGATGACCTCCATAACTGGCTCCTCCGGCAGCCTGGCGGCTTCCATCTATAAAAGGATAATGTCGTATTGCATCTGTGGCCGCTTCGTTGATTTCGTCTGCCGGCCCTTTAAATGGATCATATTGAATTTCCCTTGAAAATTGTTCGCCATAACCTGTAGATCCCGTGAAATCTGTTAAGAGCACGACGTAACCCGGACTTGCTAACAAATGATAGTTCCAGCGATAGCCCCAGTTTTCTTTCCAGGATCCAGCCGGACCGCCATGCATTACTACGAACAAGGGATATTTTTTGGTTGAATCGAAAGCCGGAGGCAGAATCATCATACTGCGAATTGACTTTTTCTTTTTTGAAGAAAACCAAAGAGTTTTGAAATCAGGGAGATCCAAACTATCCAAACGAACTTTATTAATTTCAGTCAATGTTTGATGTTGTCCATTTTCTAAAATTTGACAAATTTCAGCGGGAGAACTGGGAGATTCGTAATTTGAAACAAGTATTCCGTTTTTACTGATAGATACATGGTGGTAGCAACCTTTTAATCCAGTAGTGATAAGCTTGGGACTTCCTCCTCCACTATTGACGGAATACAACAAATCCCTTCCTTGATTTTCTACAACCGCATAAATTTGATTTTCCTTTACAACAAATTCTTCTATTGGACGATCAAGGGAACTGAAAAGTTGGACCATCCCATCCATAGAAGGCCAGTTGTATCGTACAAGCCTGTTTTGGTTGTAAATTTTATAATTGTTTATTTCGGTTTGCAGACAATAGAGATATTTTCCATCATCAGAAACAAAGGGTGAGCTGTATTCATAATTGCCAGCGGCAAGTCGCCTGGTTTCACCACTGATTAAGGAAAACTCATATAAATAGTAAGGAGGTTCTTTGTATGCAGATTGGTTCAATTCCGTACTTGCAGAAAAGATGAGACTGCTGTCTCCGGGAACCCAACAAAAGGAAGAAAGGGCAAACCCCGGTTCTTTTACAAAAGGAATATTTGTAAAAAGATCTCTCGCGATGCTGTCCGGATGTGCGTATTGAACAAAGAGGTGATTCACTTTTTCATCATTCCAATGATCCCAGCTTCGAATTGGAAATGATTCATATACACGTGCTTTGTATTTGATTTTCTTTTTTTCTTCGGTCAGTTTTTTATTGCAGGAATCCGCAAAGCAATTGGGAAATACTGAGCTGGAGAAAAGAATTTTTTTACCACTCAAGCTCCATATGGGCGACTGAATCCCCGTACTAATGTTTGATAATCTTTGGGCCTCTCCGCCCTGTTCAATATCCAGGAGATAGATTTGAGAGGATTCATCCGGTTCCCGTTTGGCTGTGAATAATAGTTGAGTTCCGTCAGGACTCCACTGATATGCACTTTCGGACCCTTTACCTGAAGTGATCTTGCGAGGCAAGGCTTTGCCAGTGCTTGGTACAAGCCAAATATCACTGAGTACCTCCTTGTCATTGTACGAGGGTTCGGTGATTTGAAAGGCAACGAGATCTCCTTGTGGTCTGATTTGAGGCGCACCAACACGTCTCATCATCCACATACGTTCGTGGCTAATGGGAAGTGCTTTTTGTGCAAGGAGAGGAGAAAATAAACTTATCAAAAGGGATGACAATCCTGAGAACAGGAAAACCTTTGATGACAAACTAAAGTTGAAGTGCAGCATAAAGAAAGGTTCAGATTGGAGTTATTAAATTGAACAAATTGTGTTTCGAAAATACATGTTTTTAATGCAGGCAAGAGTTGAACTACTAATATCCCCACAAGGCAATTCTTGAATGTCCTTTACTATGCCCCTTGGTCTCATACCAAAATTCGATTCTATCCAGCCGACGCTTAGATCCGGTTAAGTCAATCACGCGGCTTTCACCGCCTTGTCGTATCAGGGATTTTATAGGGACATCCTGCACTTCTCCGTTATCGAAATATACTTTCATGTCGTAGATTCTGAGCGGTGCATCCGTGACTCTTAGTTTTAGTTTTGCGAATTCATCTTTTGCATCGCTCAATTTAAGAACATCGTGATCCAAACCATAATTGACCCATTTATCACCAACGAATCTCCAAGCTCTGTCGGTCACAGGTTTTGAGGGCCCGCATGAACTCATACCCAGAACAAAAAGAGTCCAGATAACCAGGAATTTCATCTTCTCAATTTTTTGCTAAAATACTGAAAAGCTCAAATAAGAGAACTTGTAAATCAGAAGTTGAAGGATACGCGGAGATCAATATCTGGATCTGGTGTAATCTGATCGGTATGCCTAAAGAGTAAGGGACACCTGACTAAAGTTGGTTTATTGCGGAATACCCTTTTGAACATTTCATTGCCATTTCTCGGGCTTCAATTATGTCAACAAAGCAAAATCAGATACTGGAGCAAAAAGAAGAAGAACTGTGAACTGCATGTGACATCTGCATGAAATTATAAAAAAAGGAACAAAAGACATTTTAACTCCTGATAAACAAAAATGAAAGGCTAAACCAAAATATGAATGGAAAAATGAATACAACGGACTGGTGGATCCGGTACATCAAATCCTGAAGGGGGACAAGTCAATTAGGATTGAATGAAGGCTTTTGCAGCGTCATAATCTTTTAGTGAGACTTTGAGCTCAATTCCACCCAAAGGATTCAGGCCAATGACATTTTCATCTACTAGAAAGGATTCAATTCCATTTTCCTGGAGTGTATTCTTAATATGATTGGCTTCCAGAAAGGTCTCAAAAACCTGGAGTACTACTGTGCTTTCATTTTCGTTTTTCATGATAACACTGATTTTGTATTAATAAATGTATTGTACCTCCGATACAGGTAAATTACATCTTAAATATAATACAATTTGATTTAAAAAGAAAATGATAAACTTAATTGAGGATCCAGTCCGTAATCTGGCTGCAAAGTGGATTTTCTTTGTAAGAAACCACTCCATGCCAATTTCCATTTTGATCAATCAGAAATTTTTGAAAATTCCATTTAACTTCTGCATCCTGGACCCCATTTTCAGATTTCCGGGTAAGCCACTGATAAATAGGGTGAATATCATTGCCTTTGACAGATATTTTAGACATCATCTGGAATGTGACGCCATAGTTCTTACTGCAAAATGATTTAATTTCATCATTCGTGCCTGGTTCCTGACCACCAAAATTATTTGATGGAAATCCCAAAATGATAAACTTATCGCCACCATACTTTTTATACAGCGCTTCAAGGTCTTTATATTGAGGGGTATAACCACATTCTGAAGCAGTGTTGACAATAAGGACCTTTTTGCCTTTTAGACTTGAAAAATCAAAATCAGTGCCTTCAATGGTTAGAGCTTTAAAATCGTATAAATTCTTCATTTTTTGGGAATAGCCTGGATTGAAAATTAAAGAAAATAAAAGATATAGAAAAGGTATTTTCATTGTATAAGTAATTAAATTTATTCAAGGTGTTAACTGTAATAGGGCAAATTTTGTTCACTTAGATCGGACTTTATAATTTACAGAAGTTCATTTTAATGGCACATAGTGTACAAATTTCATAAAACTGCTTCGGGAGTATCCGGGGAAGACCTCGAAAATAGGAGTGTAATACTCCCCCATTATTGTACCAAAAATTTTGTATTTAAGTTTAGAAATAGCATGTTAAGTTGCGCGATTATTTATGGATACTTCATTCTGTTTATTTGGAAATTGTAAAACCTGCTGGTTATAAAAGAACTCTGATTATGTTCTTTACTGGTGAATGCTAATCAGCAAGATTTCAGAAGCCGACTTCGATCAAGGAAATAACTACGTATCAAAATGTATACCTTTGCAATTCTATGTTTTCCAGGTACAATGTAATTGTAGTCGGTGCAGGGCATGCGGGTTGTGAAGCAGCAGCGGCAGCTGCGAATATGGGTTGTTCGGTATTACTCGTCACTATGAATATGCAAACAATTGCCCAGATGTCCTGCAATCCTGCAATGGGTGGCGTTGCAAAAGGGCAGATTGTTCGTGAGATAGACGCATTGGGAGGATATTCCGGTATTGTTACTGATGAGACGCGTGTGCAATTTCGCATGCTTAATCGTTCGAAAGGTCCTGCGATGTGGAGTCCCCGGGCGCAGAGTGACCGCCATTTATTTGCACGTAAATGGAGAAACTTGCTTGAGGCTCATCCTAATATTGACATCTGGCAAGATATGGTCCAGGGCTTGGTTGTCCAGGACAATCAAGTGTATGGAGTTCAAACTGGAATGGGTCAAAAGATAGAAGGCGATACGGTTATTCTGACCAATGGAACCTTTCTGAATGGCTTGATCCATATTGGGGAGAAACAGTTTGGAGGAGGCCGCGCCGGTGAATCGGCAGCAAGGGGAATTACCGAGCAACTTACAGATTTAGGTTTTGAAAGTGGGCGCATGAAAACCGGCACACCACCAAGACTTGATGGTCGATCCATTGACTTTAGTAAGACTGAAATACAGGAAGGCGATACAAATCCTTCTCGTTTTTCATTTGCGGAAGTTAATGTACCGGACAAGCAATTGTGTTGCCATATAACTTACACGAATCCTGAAGTTCATGACATATTAAAAACCGGCTTTGATCAAAGTCCAATGTTTACCGGAAGGATCAAGGGTTTGGGTCCCCGATATTGCCCCTCCATTGAAGATAAAATTGACCGCTTTGGAGACCGCGACCGCCACCAGTTGTTCATAGAACCGGAAGGATGGGATACTCATGAAATATATTTGAATGGCTTTTCTTCCTCTTTGCCGGAGGAAGTTCAATATAAAGCCCTTCGCAAGATACCGGGATTGGAAAATGTTAAAATGTTCAGGCCCGGATATGCAATTGAATACGATTATTTTCCTCCAACACAATTGTCATTAAGCCTGGAGACCAAGCTGATTCGTAATCTTTTCTTTGCAGGGCAGATCAACGGCACAACAGGCTATGAAGAAGCAGCCTGTCAAGGACAAATGGCAGGAATCAATGCCTCATTACGGGTGAAAGATCAGGAACCATTTATTTTATCTCGTTCTGAAGCATATATTGGCGTACTCATTGACGATTTGGTCAACAAAGGGACAGAAGAACCTTATCGAATGTTTACTTCCAGGGCAGAGTTTAGAATTCTGTTGCGTCAGGACAATGCGGACCTGAGGCTAACGCCTTATGCAAAGCGACTCGGGATGCAACATATGGAAGAGCGTCTGATCCGCGTAAAACAAAAGGAAGAAGGTGTGGGTCAGATTCGCAATTTGCTGCAACAGATCACGGTATTACCGGATGAAATCAACGGTTATTTACAATCCATATCCTCTTCACCAATTGAACTTAAAACAAAACTGCTGCAATTGCTTACGCGTCCAAATGTGAAAATTGCAGATCTGGGATTATTTCATTCTTCATTGAATGAAAAATTACAGGCATTTGATTTGGAAATAATGGAGAGTGCGGAAATTCAGATCAAATACGAAGGGTATATCAAAAAAGAGCAGGAACTGGTAGAAAAGATGTCGCGGCTCGAACATGTTAAATTGCCGGCTGATTTTGATTATCAAGGCATACCTGCCTTAAGTAACGAAGCAAAAAATAAATTAAGCAAAATTAAACCTTTGTCCATTGGGCAAGCAAGCCGCATCAGTGGGGTATCTCCATCCGATATTTCCATATTATTGGTATATATGGGCCGTTGAATTTCCTGCAGGAAGTAAAGAGTTTTAAAACTAACAATGGTTAGTAAAGTTGAATACGAAAGAAAAATTACTTCGTTTTCAAGGCGGTCATTTTTATGCTTAATGCAATTTCATCGTTTATGAAACCATCTTTCAATGAAGCCAGAATTTTTTTCGACTGGTACATGATACCATATTCCGTCCGGTCAATCTTAAATTCGGGAACGCTAATCATCACACGGTCATTGGAACGGGTCAGAGTTCCTTTTATCTTGAGTGGATGTGTTGCATTGCGGACGGTCAACTCCCCGGTAACGAATACATTGAATAAAGAATCGCTTACATTTTCTACATGGGTTATTTTAAAAACAGAATAAGGGAAAGCAGCCGCATTAAAAAAATCTTCTCCCACTAAATGGTCCTCGAGGTCTTTGCGGTCAGCCGCATCCTGAATATCCAGATTTTTGATAGTTCTCATATCGGCATGGATTTCACCGGACACAAGATTTTTGTTTGTAAACTGAAGAGTACCCTTGCTGATTTTAATGAGACCATTGTGTGAACCTGCAGGGGAAGAACCAAACCAGTATATCAGGGATTGCATGGAGTCAACAGAAAAGATTTCTTCGGCGGAATTCGACGGAAAATCTACTGCCGTTGATTTTTCAGAAGAATTGTTTTCTTTTGAATGTGTACAGGAGACAATAGTTAGCAATGTTAAAGTAAAAAAGAAAATAGAAAAACGGGTCATAGTTATTTTTTTATGGCGCGGAATTCGGAAAGAGTCTGAATGAACTGCTCCAGTTCATCAAAACCATTCAAGCATTTGATGAAACGCGAATGCTCCTGAAATTGTGAGGCACAATATCCGGTTAGCAAGAGGATTGGCGGATCTTCAAGAGCGCTTAATGCTTTGACCAGATCATCGATAAATGGAATTGATGATTCCTCATGAATGATGGTAAACAAGAATTTGGGTTTAACAGTTTGTACGGCATCCATCAAATCATTTACCATAAGGTCTGCTCCCAGTTCGATAGCACGGAAGCGATTTTTTCTGATGAAGAGTTCAACGAAATATTGATTGAGTTCCTGTTTTTCGTCAGGAGCCAGAAATAAGAGAAAGAGGGAATGGCAAATGCTTTCCTGGTTTTCCAGTTTGCAGATTTCCTGAATTATTTTCTTTTTTAAAATACGACCAACGAATTCTTCATGAACTTTTTTGATACTTCCGCTCAACCACATCGAGTTGAGTTTATCCAACAGGGGCATCAGAATTTGAGTAAAAGCCTGTTCGAAGCCCAGCTGGTGGATATTTGTGTTGACGAGGTGCGTAAATTTAATTTCATTAAGTTGGAGAATGGACAAAGTAAGAGCATCCAATGCTTCAGGATTAAAAACTTCCACTTCGCTCATTCCGGCTACGAGTCCTTCGATTTCTTTTGAGGACATATGGGAAAGGTGAGAAATTTTAAGTCCCTTTTGATTGAGAAGGGCAATGTTTGCCAGGCGTTTCAGATCCTCATCATCATAATACCGGATATTGGTTTGTGTGCGCTTTGGGCAGATAAGGCTATAGCGTTTTTCCCATATCCTGATGGTATGTGCTTTGATGCCAGTCAGCTTTTCAAGATCTGCAATTGAATAGATTGCCAAAGAATGGGAAATTTAGAACCGATCAGAATAACATTTAGCGACCCGGTTTGTTTAAACTTGGTATGTCTGGTAAAATGAACATTGGTGTAGTCTGTTATCCCACGTATGGAGGTAGCGGTGTAGTAGCTACAGAATTGGGGATGGGATTGGCTGAACGCGGTCATAGCGTGCATTTTATAAATTACAGGAGACCTGCCCGACTGGCTCATTACCTACCAAACCTGTTTTACCATGAAGTAGCACCCATGGAGTATCCTTTGTTTGAATTTAAGCCCATGGACACCGCATTAGCCAGTAAAATTGTCGATGTAGCATTGTTTGAAGGGCTGGATCTCTTACATGTTCACTATGCTATACCACATGCGACAATTGGATATTTAAGTCGGGAAATACTTAAAACAAAAGGAAAACGATTGCCTTTTGCAACAACCTTGCATGGAACGGACATTACACTGATCGGGGCAGACCGATCCTATTTTCCGGTAGTGGAATTCAGCATCAATCAATCGGATCGGGTGACTGCGGTATCAGATTCATTGCGAAATCAGACATACAATACTTTTCAGACCCAAAAAGAAATAGAAGTCATTCCCAATTTTATTGATTTTAAACGCTTTGGTAAAAAGCACAATCCCGAGCTTCGCAAGCAATTTGCGAGTGAAGAAGAAAAGCTGCTGATCCACGTTTCAAATTTCAGAAAAGTGAAAAGAATAGAGGATGTCCTATCCGTATTCCGCAAACTAAAAATGCAAATGCCTGCCAAGCTCCTGCTTGTGGGTGATGGACCGGAGCGCCCTGCGCTTGAGGTCCTTAGTCGTGAATGGGGCATTGGGGCTGATGTGAAATTTTTGGGAAAGCAAGATCTGGTTGAAGATTTACTTTCTGTCTCCGATTTGTTTTTATTGCCCTCAGAACACGAAAGTTTTGGTTTGGCTGCATTGGAAGCCATGGCTTGTGAAGTCCCGGTAATTGCGTCAAATATTGGAGGTTTGAATGAAGTCATTCTCAACGGTAAATCCGGATATACCTGCCCTGTAGGAGACGTCGACTATATGACCCGAATGGCTTTGCATGTTCTTGGAGACCCACACACTCACGCCGAATTCAGGAAATTCGCTATTGCCAGAGCCCGCGATTTTGATATAGATAAAATTTTGCCTCTCTACGAGCAATTGTATTACTCCATGCTTTGACATCGGCTACTGTCCGGATTGCATTTCAAAAGATTCCGTATTTTTAAGGGATGCAATCTTCAATTGGGCTATGAAAAAAAATCCAGGACTATTCATTTTCTTGCTTTTCACAAGCAGTATAAGTTATGCTCAAATGATCCTAGTGGACCATCAATCGGTAGCTGACTTTGATAAAATACCACTGGAGTATAAAGAAAAAGCAGCAGCCACAAGCATGATTTTTATGGATAGGTCAGTTGGCGGAAATATTTCCTCTTATCTGGATTGCTTGTCCACTTCATGGAGTGGAGCTGCAAGTTATTGTAAGAAATTCCAACATCGCGATTCTGCATATGCGGTGGATCCCAAGGAGGTATATTGGGAAGGTATATGGGATCGAAATAAATGGAGGTATGAATATTGGCCTAACACTTGTTCGGAAGACGTCCAGTGTTTTATCGATTTTATGAAAGTTCGCATGGATTCCTTTGAAGTGATGGGTTGTCAGTTTTCATATCTTGCGGTAATTCAAGGTTCCCGTATTGCGGATCCGGTAAATGGCTTTTTCGGAAGCAAAATCAGTCGCAATCATGCCTCAGTATATGCTCAATTTGCGCAACAGAATGCGGATAAAAAAATCATTTGGTGGACAAGCTCCCTTGCTCGAGGCATCGGATCCAAAGAATCCGAAGCATTCAACCAACAGATGAAGGACTATGTAAAGGCAAACAAGCTCATATTATTTGATGTCGCGGATATTTTATCACATGACCCTTCCGGAAAGCCCTGTTATGACAATAGAGATGGAATTGATTATGCCGATGAAAAGAATCCAGATGATTCCATGAATATACCGGCCATATGTCCTCAATACACTACTGAAACCGAGGGAGGACATTTAGGTTCTATATCAGCAGGAGGAATACGGGTTGCCAAGGCCTTGTGGGTTCTTATGGCAAGAATTGCGGGCTGGGCTGGTGTTACTACCTATGCAAGGCAGGCAGATAATATTCAAATCGAAATGTTCCCGAGTCCTGCAAACCAGGAATTGCGAGTTACATTGCCTGAAGTTGATTTCGCCAGGAATATTGAGATAAGCTGCCTGGATATTCATGGGCGGCCGTGTTTTAAATTTAAGGCTTCCTCAACGCAGCAGATTGTATTAGATTGCAGTCAGTTGGATCCGGGAAATTATATGCTGCGTTTGAATATTGGCAATCGTGTGTTTACAAAAGCATTTGTAATCGTAAAATAAATTTGAATGATCGTTCATTTTTATTTTCAGAGGATATTGTGAGCAGAAAAAAAATATCCGGATCAAATCCTATTTGTCCGCATTGCTTGTAGGACTTTTATAAAGGGCGGTCACATTGTGTAAATACCTAATTGAAAGTGCCGGAGAAAGCATGGGTTAATTATATTTATGTCGAAGCTCACATTACATGTTTCAGCAAAACAGGAATTCAAAAATCTCATTAAAAGGATAGGTACTGCGATGAGTGATTAACCCAGGGCCTTGAAAGGCATGCAATGATTTTCCAATCTTGTATTAAAAAACATTTAGACAGAATATTAATTAGGTTTTGCGCAGTCATGTTTTACCTTTAACATATCCTCAACTTTGAATCCATGCGATCTTGCATTTTCAGTTAACCTGGCATAAACGGCTTCATCGAGTTGTGGTGTTTTGCTAAGAATCCAAAGGTATTTTCGCGAAGGATCTCCTATAAGGGCATACATGTAATTTTCGTCAAGGGAAATAATGTAATAGTCACCCGCAAAAGGCCAGAAGAATTGAACTTTAAGGCGTCCAGGTTCAGCGGCATCAGGAATCCATGCTTTGCCTTTAATGGAATTGAATTTATTTTTTGTAGTCGAAAAACCTTTGTTCACGACTTCAATTTTATCAGATCCGAGAAGTTTATATTCGGCGGTAACACATTTTAAGTTTTTTTCAAAACGATTTGGAAGCCGCGCAATTTCGTACCAGACTCCGGAGTATCTGTTAAGGTCAACCTTCTTTTCCGTAGGTAGATCACGATTCGATGAACAAGAAAAAAAGCAAAGTGCCATCAATGAAAATAATAGAGAAATAAAATGGAAACTGTTCATAAATAATTATTTATAGATTTCTATTACCGGAGGCCCGCCAGATTTCTGAAAGGCACGGTACATACCTTCTGTATTAAAGGGAAGTGCAATATTCCCTTTTGAGTCGATTGCAATCAGACCGCCGTCACCACCGATCGATGGAAGAATATCATGAATTATTTGATTTGCAGCATGTTCAAGATTTTGTCCTCCATATCGCATGAGTGCGGCTACATGAAAGGCAGCATTGGTTCGAAGAAAATATTCTCCCGATCCTGTGCAGGAAACGGCACAGCTTTGATCGTCGGCATAGCAGCCAGCCCCAATTACCGGACTGTCTCCAATACGGCCAAATTTTTTGTTGGTCATACCTCCGGTAGAAGTAGCGGCGGCGAGATGTCCCATCTTGTCAAGAGCTACGGCCCCTACGGTTCCGTATTTATTGTGGTCAAGAACCACTTTATCCACTTTGCGCGCTACTAACAATTGTTTGTATCTTTCTTCATTGAAGAAGTAATCGGCATTCATGCGTTTAAACCCATGTGTTTTCGCAAATTTTTCTGCTCCTTTGCCAGCAAGCATAACGTGCTCCGAATGTTCCATAATGCATCTCGCGAGCCTTACCGGATTTTTAATATGACGCAACATGGCTGCCGCTCCTGCCTTAAGTGACTGGCCATCCATAATAGAAGCGTCCATTTCCTGTTGCCCCTTTGAGTTGAAAACAGAGCCCCGGCCGGCATTGAACAATGGAATATCTTCCAAGCACATTACACATGCTTCAACTGCATCCAGGGCAGTTCCACCTTTTTCGAGAATTTGATAGCCTGTTGTAATGGATTTCAGAAGCGCTTTTTTGTATTTCGATTCCTTGGAAGAGCTCATTTCCGAACGAAGAATCGTACCCGCTCCACCGTGAATGGCGAGACCGAAAAAATTTTTAGCCATGCTGAGATTTGTTGCCTAAAATTAGTCCAGGAATTTTAACATTCGAAATACTTTCTTTGGGGGGTGATTCGAGTCTATACTCCAGCTACTATCTTTGGTAAATGAAACCCCTTGTATTGTTGCATGGTGCCCTTGGCTGCGCCATTCAGTTGGAACGGCTGGTCCCTTTCTTACAATCATATTACACCGTACATATCTATGAATTCTATGGTCACGGTAATAAATCCGAAGACTTACGGCCTCTTGCCATTGAGGACATGGCTCAAGAGTTGATGCTTTTTCTGGAAGAGAAAAACCTGGATATGCCTTTCGTATTTGGGTACAGTATGGGTGGATATGTGGCTTTGTATTTGGAGAGCCACCATCCCGGAATACTATCCAAGCTAGCTTGTTTGGGTACCAAATTCGGATGGAACCCTTTAACAGCAGCAAAAGAAGTTGGCCAACTCGATCCGGATTTGATTCTTGAAAAACTACCGGCTTTCGCAGAGGAACTACAGAGGCGCCATGGCAAATCATGGGATTCCCTTTTGGCAAGGACAGCGGCTATGATGTTAAAACTTGGTGACGTACCGGCAATAAAAGAAAAAGACCTATCCTTCGTCCGGATACCTTGTCGGATTTATCTGGGAGAGAAGGATCGTATGGTTGGATTAGAAGAAAGTGAATGGGCGGTTTCACATTTGCCTTTTGCAAGTTTGGAGATACTTCCGGATACAGCCCATCCTCTGGAGCGCGTTGACCCAAAACTGCTTACCCATCAGCTGCGAGGATTTTTTGGAGATTAAATTCTATTTATCCAAATTGCAAAAACGCCTGGATTCAAACAGCGTAATTGCCTTGTCATAGAGGAGCTTTTTCTCTGAAACAAAGACTCTTTTCATTTTAATTGTTAGTTAAAGACTATAAATTAAGCTTTTCATTCTAAAAGCATCCCATCTGTCCTATTTTTGCAGCCTAAATACAGAATATGAGTTTATTTCCAAGGTACGATCGCTTTGAATCACGACACATTGGCAGCGGGGGTCCCGATTTAGCAGAAATGTTAAAAACGGTAGGAGTACACAGCATGGACGAATTAATCCAGCAAACTGTACCGGATCAAATAAGGTTAAAGAAGGGTCTCGAAATTCCCGAGGCAGTTGCAGAATTTGATTATCTGAATATGTTAGCTGTCATGGCCAGCCGGAATAAGGTTTGTAAAAGCTTTATCGGGCAAGGTTATTTCGGAACCATAACACCCTCGGCTATTTCAAGGAATATTTTCCAGAATCCGGGTTGGTACACACAGTATACTCCTTATCAGGCGGAAATCTCTCAAGGGCGTTTGGAAGCCCTATTAAATTATCAGACCATGGTGTCTGATCTGACCGGCTTACCTATCGCAAATGCCTCACTACTGGATGAGGGCACAGCGGCATCCGAGGCGATGCTCATGTTTTATCATCTGAAGGAAAAGAAATCAAAGGCCGAATCGCCTAATGTCTTTTATATAGACCAGAGGGTTTATCCTCAAACCATTGCCGTATTAAAGTCTCGTGCATGGCCACAAGGCATCGAATTGTTTATTGGCGATTGGAAAAAAGATCCGATACCGCAGAATTGTTTCGGCATTCTGCTGCAATACCCCGATATGGAGGGGCAAATCAATGATTATGAAGCCTTTATTCAAAAGGCAAAAGAGTCTGAATGTCTGGTTGCCATGGCTACAGATCTTTTGGCATTATGCCTGTTGAAAAGTCCGGGTGAATTAGGTGCGGACGTAGCTCTGGGGAATAGTCAGCGACTGGGTGTACCTATGGGATTTGGAGGACCCCATGCTGCATTTTTCTCTACGAAAGAAGATTTTAAGCGCCACATTCCTGGAAGAATTATAGGTGTATCTGTCGATGAAAAAGGTAACCGTGCGTTGCGCATGGCATTGCAAACCCGTGAGCAACATATCCGAAGAGAAAAAGCGACATCCAATATTTGTACAGCACAGGCATTATTGGCTATCATGGCCTCCATGTATGCCGTTTACCACGGTCCAATTGGAATGAAGGCAATAGCTCGCAGAATCCATGACATGAGCACTGCTTTGGCAGAGGGCCTTTCAAAATTGGGATGTGTTTTGACGCATCAAAACTTTTTCGACTGCGTGCGTGTGGAACTTGGCGAAGAACTGCAGAAAAAAATCAAAACCCTAGCAGAAAACCGTAATATCAATTTCTGGTATACGGAACAAGCAATCCAAATCAATTTGGATGAAACGGCTACAGAGGTGGATATGGTTCAAATTCTGCAGATTTTTGCAGAGGCAATGAATAAAACTGCCCCTGCATTGTCCGTACCCGCTGGACTTCGCATTCCGGGAAATCTCGTGCGGTATTCCGAATTCCTTACGCATCCGATTTTTAACCGCCACCATACGGAATCTGCCTTGATGCGTTACATCAAAAGTCTTGAAAACAAAGATTTATCATTGGTGCATTCCATGATTTCATTGGGTTCGTGTACAATGAAACTGAATGCAGCGTCCGAACTTATTCCAGTAAGCTGGCCTGAGTTTGCAAACATACACCCGTTTGTTCCTGAAGACCAGGCGGCAGGGTATTTGGATATGATACGTGAACTTGAGCAATATTTATGTGAGTGTACTGGTTTCACCGCTTGTTCCTTGCAACCTAACTCCGGAGCACAGGGAGAGTTTGCAGGACTTCTGGCAATAAGAGGATATCATGAAGCGCGTGGTGAAGCAAAGCGAACGATTGCACTTATTCCCTCTTCTGCCCATGGAACCAATCCGGCAAGTGCCGTTGTTGCGGGATATGAAGTGGTCGTCACTCCTTGTGATGAAAATGGAAACATCATTGTTTCTGAACTTCAGGCAAAAGCCATTCAATACAAAGAGCAGCTTGCTTGCCTTATGGTAACTTACCCATCTACACACGGTGTGTTCGAAACGGCTATACAAGAGATATGCAGAATTATTCACGAAAATGGTGGATTGGTGTATATGGATGGTGCCAATATGAATGCACAGGTAGGATTGACAAGTCCAGCGGCTATTGGTGCAGATGTGTGTCATCTCAACTTGCATAAAACCTTTGCAATTCCTCATGGAGGAGGAGGTCCTGGTATGGGTCCGATCTGCGTAAATGATAAACTGAAAGATTATTTGCCGACACACCCATATTCAGGCAAGCAGCAGCGCAAAGGCGAAGTGCCCGCAGTATCAGCAGCAGCTTATGGAAGTGCAAGTATCTTGTTGATTTCCTATGGTTACATACGAATGTTAGGTCCTGATGGCTTGCGCAAATCAACGGAACATGCCATTCTCAATGCAAATTACATAGCAAGCAGACTTGGCAGTCATTATAAAGTTCTATACACTGGAGAGCGTGGTCGTGTGGCACATGAATTGATTCTTGATCTCCGGCCTTTTAAGGACGCCCATGTAAGTGCGGAAGATGTTGCAAAAAGATTAATGGATTATGGATTCCATGCACCTACACTTTCTTTTCCGGTAGCCGGAACAATCATGATTGAACCAACAGAGTCAGAGAACAAAGAGGAGCTTGATCGCTTTTGCAATGCACTTCTTCAGATTCATGAAGAAATACAGGAAGTGGCGCGAGGTGAATTTCCGGGAGACAACAATGTTTTGTGCAATGCACCTCATACAGCAAGTGTCATTTGTTCTGATGAATGGAATTTACCTTATTCCAGGGAGAAGGCTGCATTTCCGCTTCCCGCTCAAAAGAAGGAGAGCAAATTTTGGCCAAGTGTGAGCCGTGTTAATAATGCATTTGGCGACCGGAATCTGATTTGCACCTGCCCACCAATGGAAGCCTATATGTAATAAAATGATAGTTGTAACAGGTGCAGCTGGATTTATTGGTTCTTGTTTAGTTTCCTTTCTGAACAATAAAGAGCATTATGATTTAATGCTGGTGGATGAGGAAAGCAAAAGGAATCATCCCAACCTGCAAGGTAAAAAATACGTAAAGTATATCGATCGTGATCAGTTTATTTCATGGCTGGAGCAAAATAAAGGAGAGGTAAAATTTATTTTCCATATCGGGGCGCGAACGGATACTACCGAATTTCGACAGGAGATCTTTGACAAACTGAATATCAACTATACGAAAAAGTTGTGGGACATATGCAGTGATCAGGATATTCCATTTATCTATGCTTCAAGTGCTGCAACCTATGGCATGGGAGAAAGTGGTTATTCCGATAATCATTCCCGGATTCTATTGTACAAACCGCTTAATCCCTATGGCTGGTCCAAGCAGCTCGTGGATCTTTGGATATTGGAACAGACCAAGCAGCCAACACGTTGGGCGGGTTTCAAATTTTTCAATGTATTTGGGCCCAACGAATACCATAAGGGGAGGATGGCCTCAGTTGTTTTTCATGCGTATCATCAAATTATTCAAACGGGTCAAATGAAATTGTTCCGATCCAATGATCCAAAAATCAAAGATGGTGAACAGCGGAGGGATTTCATTTATGTCATGGATTTGCTTGAAGTCTTGTATCATTTCTATGAAAAGCATCCGGAGAATGGAATTTACAATCTTGGTACCGGAGAGGCCAATACGTTTAAAAAGCTTGTTGAGGCTGTTTTTGAAGCGCTGTCCTTGCCTACGAATATTGAATATATTCCAATGCCTGAAGATCTGTTACATTCTTACCAGAATTATACCTGTGCGGATATGACCAAACTCAGGCAGAATGGATATCATCGTCCTATGTGGGATTTCGGCAAAGCGGTCCAGGATTATGTCCAACACTATCTATCCAAAACACGCTATTACTGATGAACCTTCCCGTATGCAATTAATACGTGCCGGGCGAACTCAAAGAATATTTTAAAGCGTAAGAAGGGGTATGACTAACACTTGTTCATATTCTGGTGGATAGTTGTTTTATAAGTATGCATGGATCAGAATACTTAATTTCTGGAATTATACCGGAAGTTTGTATGCTTTTATTACCTGCAGCACAGATGCTCATCTGGCATTTATGAAGCTTCTTTGTCAGCTATAACTCCGCATATTTGGCGTCAAGCTTTCTCAGTATTTATGCAAATTTATTTGGAGATCAGAATAAATTTCTGGCTATCCCCATATTACAAGCAAAGAAAGAAAGAGTGGGAACGTATCATAAGGGTATATCGGGAGCCTCGCTATTTTTAGAATACGTACATTAAAGACTGCATCTATTCCAATTTTCAGGTGTTACGTTTCTTCCATTCAAAAAAGTAGACCCATGAAGAAAAAATGATTAAGATCATAACAGAGCACAGTGGTTTTATCCAAAAACCGAGATGCAGCATTTCGTATAAGAGCGGAGCACCCAAACTGATTGCCACACATACCACGAGGTATGCAGTCATTTTTAAAATTGGATAGGGAATGGGATAATTCCTTTGCCCCTGGATATAGGACATTGTAGTGATGTAGAAATAGGCAGCGAGATTCGCATATGCTGCTGCGCTGTTTCCAAAATAGGGTATAAGAAGGAAATTGAGAACAAACATTAATAACATGCCGCTGATACTGATCATGGCCATGAGGTAATTGCGGTCGGACAGTTTATACCAACTTGAAAAATTGGAATACAAGCCCGAGAAAATATTAGCCATTAAAAGCACATTAACCAGGAAGAGTTCAGCTCTGAAATTTTTATCCAGCAAGAGTGCTATGATGTCAATAAAAAGTGAGGTTCCAAGATATATAAAGCTGCAACTTATGACAAAGTACAGAGAGACTTTTGCAAATAGAGTACGAGAGTCTTCACGTTTAGAAGAATGAAAAAAGAAGGGTTCTGCAGCATAGTTGAATGCGGTAATGAACAAATTCATAATTACGGCGAGGCGGAACGCTGCATTGTATTGACTTGACCTGTCCAGATTCGTCAATATATCTCCTGGTAAAAAATATTTGAGAAGGCTGGTCCCACCGTATTGGATAAACAAGAAAGAAAGTGTTACAAGAATTAATGGCAGGGTGTAGTTCATGAGTTTTTTTGCCTTTGTCCAATCTGCTTTTTGTAAACTCTCCCTGATTTCAGGATACAAGAGAACCAAGCTAATACTGCTGGAAATTAAATTGGCCATAACAACCCATTCGAGTTTTTCGGCTGCGGAGCTGAATGAAATGAATTCCAGGAAAAAGAGTACGAGGAAAATATTGATCACGATGCCACATAATTTTATGTAGGCATATCTCCTCGCTTGTTTTTTGAAACGCAATTTTGCGAAGGGTAAGGAACTGATTACATCAAGAACAACAATCCAGGAAGCGAGGTAAATGATATTATTAAGATCAGGATATTTCAGGAAGGAATGAATTGGAGTAGCGAAAACATAGATAAAAAGAAGAAATAGCCCGCATCCTAAAAGAACCAATTGGCTTGCCAGAGGATAAATTTTATCTTTCCATTCCTCGTCTGTTGAGAAACGGAAAAAGCCAGTTTCCATGCGAAGGGTGAGCAGCCCAAGAAAAAGAGCAATAAAAAAGTAAATCTCCTGATATATGGAAAAGTAGGCCCGCTGTTCTGAAAAGACCCTGGTGAGATAAACCGTTACCAGAAGAAAGTTGATTAATCTTCCCAGGGAGTAACTCAGACCATAGATCAAAGTTTCTTTCGCTAGACCACGTAAGACGGACACCATGCAAAGCTCATAAAAATCAGGAATATACGTAGTAGGAAAAGGCATATTTAAACTTTTAGACCAGAAGGATTATTTTTGGGCGAGCAATTGGAGATGGCAGATTTTGAATTATTAAAGAAGATATGCATAACACCCGGCGCTCCCGGATTTGAGCAGCCCATCCGCACGTGTATTCAGGATGAATTGAGGAATTACTGCGACCGGATGTATACGGATGCGATGGGAAACCTTATTTGTCATAAAAAAGGAAGTACTTCAAAAAAGTTAATGCTGACAGCACACATGGATGAGATCGCTTTCATGGTGCAGCATATTGATGATGATGGTTTTATACGATTTTTACCTTTAGGAGGATTTGATGCCAAAACCCTCACTGCGCAGCGTGTCTGGGTGCATGGGCAGAAAGATATTATTGGAGTGATGGGTTCCAAACCTATCCATCTGATGAGCCAGGAAGAAAAACATAAAGCTCCAGCCATCAAAGATTATTTTATTGATACCGGATTCTCAAAAAAAGAAATTGAGCAATGGGTGCAAATAGGAGACCCGATCACTCGTGAGCGGGAGCCTATCAGAATGGGAAAGTGCATCAGTGCAAAATCACTGGATAACAGGATTTCTGTATATATCCTCCTGGAGTTAATGCGAGCCATGCAGCATGAACTGCCTTCGCTTGACTTGTATGGAGTTTTTACCGTTCAGGAAGAAGTCGGACTTCGGGGAGCACAGACAGCCGCGCATCATATTGCGCCTGATTTTTCGATTAATATCGATACCACAATTGCTTTTGATGTTCCTGGGGCACAAGCCCATGAAATGGTAACAAAGCTTGGCCATGGAGTTGCTATCAAATTGTATGACAGCAGTGTGATTCCGGATTACCGAATGGTTCGCTTTTTGAAAGACTTGGTTTCGGTTGAAAAAATAAAATGGCAACCCGAATTGCTGACGGGAGGTGGAACAGATACTGCAGCTGCGCAGAGAGCAGGAAACGGATGTATAGCGGGCGCTATATCTATACCTACACGGCATATACATCAGGCTACAGAAATGGTACATGAAGAGGATGTTGATGCTGCTTTACAACTTTTGTTTAAAGCCATAAAGCGGTTACCGGATTATTCTTTTGAATTCAATTAAAACGAAATAACAAAAAGGAAAAAGTATGTGGAAAGAAAGTAATAACAAACTCAAGGCAAGTTTTGAGTTTCGCGATTTTGGTGAGGCTTTTGCTTTTATGACGGAAGTTGCCTTCCAGGCTGAAAAATTGAATCATCACCCTGATTGGAAAAATTCCTGGAACAAAGTGGAGATCACACTCACCACGCATGATGCAGGGGATACAGTTACAGAAAAGGATCACAGACTTGCTGGTGAGATCGACCGTATTTTCAAGAAATATGCAAAGTAATTTGGATCGATCCGAATATTTCGAATGAGGCATTTACCTATCCAGAGCAAGTTACCCGAAGAAGGGATTTCAGTATTTGCCCGCATGACAGCACTTGCTAATCAACATGGGGCGATCAATCTTGCTCAAGGATTTCCAAACTTCAATCCACCGGAAGCTTTGTTCAACTTTATGTATGAAGGCCTTCGAAATGGATACAATCAGTATGCAGCTATGCCTGGTTTACCAGGCTTGCGTCAGATTATACAGCGAAGACTTAAAGATCGTTATAATTATGATGCAAATCCGGAAACCGAGATAACGGTCACTGCAGGCGCAACACAGGCTTTATATACAGTTATAAGTGCATTCATTCAAACAGGCGATAAGGCTATTATTTTTGAACCTGCTTATGATTCATATGGCCCGGCTATTAAATTAAACGGAGGAGAGCCAATTTATTTGCAACTTGAGTTGCCGGACTTTAGCATACCGTGGGAGAAGTTAGAAGCCATTATTAAAAAGGAGGCTGTTCGATTGATTATCATCAATAATCCACACAATCCTGCAGGTCGTATTTTATCTGAGTCAGATTTGATAAAATTTAAAAAACTCTGTGCACATTTTTCAGGTTTGTTCATCTGGGACGAAGTTTACGATCTCCTGGTATTTGACGGCAAGGTTCATAATAGCGCACTACTCTATCCGGAGATCATGCAACAATCCTGTGTCATTTTTTCCATGGGAAAGACCTTGCACAATACCGGATGGAAAGTGGGGTATACTATTGCGCCAGAGGAGATTTCTAAAGAAATCCGTAAAGTCCATCAATTTCTTGTGTTTTCTGTAAACACGCCTTCGCAATATGCTATTTACCGTTTTATGGAAAGCTTTCCCAATTTTGTGAATGAGCTTCCCGAATTTTACCAGGCAAAGAGAGATTATTTCTTTGAACAAATGAAAAAAACTTCATTTGAATGGATGCCCTGCGAGGGAAGTTATTTTGCATTGGCACGTCATCCACGCATTTTAAAAGTGGGTGATGAAGCATTCGCCGCAGAGCTTGTAGAACGATTTAAAGTTGCGGCCATACCCATTTCTCCGTTTTATCATAATCGCCATGATCCAGGAATGCTGCGATTTTGTTTTGCAAAAGATGAAAAAACTATATATCAGGCGGCGCAGCAGTTGGCCGCTCTTGATTAAATTTGAGGGTCATCCGGACAGACTATTTTTTCATTGTAACAGGTACATTCAAAATTGTGTTTACATCAGATGTTTTGATTATAGGAACCGGAATTGCCGGATTAAGTACAGCTATTCAGATAGCGAAGAAAAGGCCCGACTTGAAGATTTCTGTTGTGAGCAAAACGAGGGCGGAAGAATGCAACACGCGATATGCCCAGGGAGGAATTGCAGCAGTGTGGGATCGCCATAAGGATGATTTTGGTAAACATATCCTGGATACGCTCGATGCAGGAGATGGACTATGTAATGAATCCATTGTGCGGATTGTCGTCGAAGAAGGACCCCAACGCGTGCAGGAATTGATTGACTGGGGTGCACGATTCGACAAGGTGGATGCGAGTCATTATGATCTGGCGCGGGAAGGAGGGCATTCCGAGCATCGTATTTTGCATTACCGCGATGTTACAGGGGCAGAAATTGAAAGGGCATTGTTAGATCAAACTTCCAGGTTTGAAAATATCCGAATTCTCGAAAAATATTATGCTATCGATGTGCTCACCCAGCATCATCTGGGTTACAATGTGACTCGGATCATGACGGACATCGAATGCTACGGAGCTTATTTACTCAATTTACAAAATCTGGATGTTGAAACTCATCTTGCAAAAGTAACTGTGATCGCTTCAGGTGGGGCAGGTCAGATTTACCGGACGACAACAAATCCGGTGGTAGCTACGGGAGATGGAATAGCAATGGTGTATCGTGCGAAAGGGCATGTTGAAAATATGGAGTTTGTTCAATTCCATCCAACGGCACTCTATCAGGCTGTTACCGAAAATCCGGCATTTTTGGTTTCCGAAGCGGTACGCGGATTTGGTGGCATTTTGAAAACGCAGGATGGAGAAGCTTTTATGCACAAATATGATCCAAGGGAATCTCTTGCACCCAGGGATATTGTTGCACGGGCGATTGATAACGAAATGAAGACGCGGGGGGAAGATTGTGTTTATTTGGATTGTCGTCATCTTGACAAAGATGAATTTGTAAAGCACTTTCCAAACATATACGAAAAATGTAAAAGCATTGGGATTGATCCTATGCAACAAATGATTCCTGTCGTTCCGGCCTGTCATTATTTCTGTGGAGGAATTAAAGTCGATGAATTCGGACGCAGTTCCATTCGCCACCTTTATGCTTGTGGGGAATGCACGTCCACCGGCCTTCATGGTGCAAATCGTCTTGCGTCCAATTCACTGTTGGAGGCTGCAGTGTTTGCCCATCGCATTGCTCAGGAGATTTGTGCGGTCATTGATCAAAGCACCATACGCACGGATATACCGGAGTGGGATGCCACAGGAACCGCTCACCCGAAAGAGATGGTATTGATAACGCAAAGTATCAAAGAATTGAAGGAACTGATGTCCTATTATGTAGGCATTGTACGAAGTGATGTACGTATTGACCGTGCTTTAAACAGGCTCCATTTATTGTACGAAGAAAATGAAGAGTTATATCATTCTACAATTCTTTCTGCACAACTTTGTGAATTGCGGAATCTGATTACCATAGGTTATTTGGTTACGAGGGCAGCAAGTATGCGGCAGGAGAGCAGAGGATTGCATTACACTACGGATTATCCATATTCTAAGAGTTTTGTGCAGAGCTCCTTACTGTGATTATCCAATGGAATGACTGCCAAATTATTTATCGAGTTCCATAGGACTCCAGAAGTATTTTTCAAAAGGAGTCACGCGATAATTTTCAATATGAACACCTTCTTTCATGAGCAATTGGCCCATGCGTTCGCCCCCGTCGCCAAACATCATTCGACCGCTAAGCTCTCCTTTTGCGTTTATGACGCGGTGTGCGGGCACGTGAGCTACCTGTCCCTTGAGTTGATTCAAAGCCCAACCTACCATTCTTGCTGAACCCAGAGACAGGTAATCAGCGATGGCACCGTATGTGCATACTCTACCACTTGGTATACAACGGACCAGATCATACACTTTATCAAAATAATGATCTTTTTTAATGAATTCGTTGCGCAGAGAATCCAAGGCATCATTTTCCGCTGCGCGCATTTTTTTTAATTCGGCAGGGGACTTGTCCTTGTAGCCAAGGAAATGTAAAATGCCATGGATCATTACGCGGAAAAGCTCCCATTCGAAATCAACTTTATAACTAATCGCATTTTCCCTAACCCGGTCCACACTGATATACAGTTCACCACCCACCTTTTTTTCATCGAGAGGAAAGCTTATTATATCCGTGTAATAGTCGTGGTTCAGAAATTTCTGATTTATTTCAAGAAGTTGTTCATCTGTGCAAAATATAAAGCTCAGATCTCCCGCTTTTTGATGGTGCTCTGCTATGATGCGGAGTATCCATTGTTTCAGTTTGCGTTCCTGAAGAACAAATGGATTACATTCAAATTGAAACTCGAAGGCGGGCATTTACGATAAACAATCATTTGTTAGCTAGAAGGAAAAAAGAAATCCGAGGTGATGTAAAAGCAAGCTCCTTAATTAATAAAGAATTCGATTTCAACGGTACGGCCGTTGTCAGAAAAAATAACGCGGTCTGATAATTTATGCATCAGAAAGACGCCCCGTCCTCCGCAACACTCCAGATTCTCAGGTGCTGTCGGATCTGGAATTTTCGAAGGGTCGAATCCGTTCCCTTCGTCTGAAATACGGAATCGGATCATTCGACTTTGGCAGGAAGTACGGAGAAATACAAATTTTTTTTCATCGGACTTATTGCCATGAAGGATAGCGTTGTTTACAGCTTCTGTAATCGATACAAGAACATTGCCATAGATCTTTTGATCCAGGTGGTACTCCTCAAATATATTTTTCAGGTAATCTTCTACCTTACAAATGTTTGCCGGTACAGATGCAATTCGGATCATCCCTGCTTTTTGAGACTTTGGTAATATTGCTCGACCAGTTTTTTGTAAAAAGGACGTAAATCCGGTGAAATTTGTTTGAACCATTCCGTTTCGCCCTGTCTTTGTTTTATGTATTCCTCAAGACTGGGCGGAAATTTACGTTCAATATTCGTACCAACTTCAGATTTACGCTGATCATCCCAATCTCTTTCCCTTTCTGCTCGTTCGGATTCAAGAAGTCTGGTTGTAATTTCTTGTTGTCTTTTAAGCATTTCATTAGTCAATTGCTTATTGACAAGTTGCTTTTCGAGCTTATTCATTTCATCAATGGCTTCCTGTGCTTCTTTTGAGCCATTTCCGCTTTGTTTGCGGTCCTGCTCGAGGTCTTCCAGCATTTTGCGCAATTTTGCTTGTTTGGCAGCCATTTCTGCAAATTCTTTTGAAGTCCCTTGCTGACCATTTTTCATTTTTGCAAGTTGATCCTGCATTTCTTTCTCCATCCCTTTCATCCCCTGGGTGATTTTATCGGATGGTTTCTTACCTGATTTTCCTGCACCACTGGAGTTGGGATTGTTACAAGATTTATTACCGGGCTTTTTGCATGACCCGCTTTTACATTCCTTTTGCTTTTGATCCAGAGATTCAGAAAGCATCACAGCCAGGTCATTCATTCCTTTCATAACCCGTCTTTGATTGTTGGATGCTTCAGGAGTTCTTCGCTCTTCCAAAAGATCCATACCCTGTTTAAAATTATCGTTTATTTCAGTCACCTTATCCATGACAAAGGATTGAATTTCTACGATGCGTTTACTCAGGACATCCAGACTATCTTCGACAATTTTAAAATTATCTTTGATTCGAAACTGGTCCTGAACAAGGTTTAAAAATCGTGGAGTCTGACTATTTACATTGGACAATTCGTTGACTACCCGCTCCTGATCAAAAGAAAGGGCAACGAGATTTTCCAAAAGCTGGCGCAACATCTTGGCATCGATTTCAGCTTGTTCCTGTTCAGATTCCTGCATTTCGCTTTCCATCTGATCTGCCATTTCCTCCATCTTTTTAGAAGCATCTTTTTGCTTTTTGGAGGCCTTACTTTTATTGGATTTACTGTTATTGCTATCGGATGGTTTACTTAACTCATCCTTAGCATCCTTCAGATCTTTTTTTATGTCTTCCGTTTGTTGTTTGCGGTTTTCCAGTTTACGGGGGGTTTTAAGCTCCTCATTTTTCTTTTTGAGAGCATCTTGTTTCTTGCTTAACTCGTCAAATTTTTTGTTGATCTCATCTTGTTGCTTTTCCAGGCTTTCATTTTTCAATGAATCCTTTTCTGTTTTTTCGGAGAGCGCATCTTGCTTTTGTGATAGTTCTTTTAGGTCCTTGATCTGGTCGCGTACATTTTTTTCAAGTTCAAGTTGTTTGAACAATTCAAGCAAACGATCCATCTCTTTAGTCAGGTCCATGTTTTTATCCTGGAACTGCTCTGTCATTTTGAGAGTTTGTTCTTTGTTGAGTTCGCTCATCAGATCCTGGATCTGTTTCATGAGTTGCTTCATTTCAGGACTTGCCGTTTCGTTGAATAGTTTTTGAAGTTGTTCCTGTTTATCCCTTAATGTTTCATCGTCGGTTTTTTGTTTTTTAAGATTTTCATCCAGTTTCTTTTTTGCCTCATCCAGTTTCTGCTGTAATTTGTTTTGTTGATCCAGCATTTTTTCGAGGTCTTTTTTGTTTTGCCACTCGAGGTCTTTTTTCTGGCGCATTTTGTTTTTAAAGTCGTCCAGTTTTTCCTGCAACTTACGAGCTTCTGTCAGTGCGCTTTGAAGGTTATCTTTGATGTCTTCGTTATTTTTTGATTCCATCATCGCTAATTCTTCTGCGGATGCCTCGCGGTATTGTTGTATTTGGCTGCGGGCGGATTTACTTCCATTGACTGCATCGTTATCCCAAACTTCAAAATAATAATTTATGGCCTCGCCAGGTTTTACATCATAATCTGCAGCATTAAACACATAGCGAAAATTGCTGAATTTACCCGGATTTGAAGTTGGGACAGGAATGGATTTGCTCTCTTTGACTTTTCCGTCTGCGGTATTTATCTGGTAATTAAAGCTGAGATTGCGGATGCCATAATCATCGCTGAGTTCGCCAGAAAAATAGCTCATTTTGTAGTCGGTGCTATCGCTAAACGTTTCGACCTGAATTTGCGGGAATTGATCTTCAATAAGCTGAACCTGGTAATTCACAGAATCTGTGCGGGTCATATCGAGGTTATTCAGGAACAGCGTATACGATCCGGATTTTGTAAACTTCGCAGTATATTGAAATTCTGACTCTCCGCGTTGGGTGAGGGGTACCGGACTGGATTCCGCTTCCAGCCTCATGAGCATGGATTTTGTGAAAGCGGCTTTGAAGTTCCAGTGTACTTTAGTCCCAGTGGGAATCAGGAGATCTCCAAGGTTATTCAAAGTTTCTGCTTTTTTGCCCGTGTAGGCCGGATACTCCAGGTGAACTTCAAAAGATTCTATGAGGGGTTTCATCATGACCTGGAGCAGATATTCCTGTGAACGCACGTCGCCGGAAAACAAGGTAAACGGCAAATCTTTTTGAACATTACTAAAAGTATAGCTGAATTCTTCAGGGCCTTCTTTTCGCAATTTGTATTGGTAATGGTCAGCGTCAACAAATACTTCGGCGGGCATTGCCGAACCCTCCGTGCGGACATGTAATGTATAATTTCCGTTTTGTTCCACTTTCAAAGAAGACGCATCAATTGCAAATCGGAAGGGTGCTTCTTTTTCAAAGTCTTTATTGATCTGAATCAATCGCTGGGTAGGTTTTTTGATCATACCCGGAGCAAAAACCAAAAGGGAGAGCAGCAGGAACAGCGGGGCAATTGCGTAATGAAGGTATTTTCTATTCCTCTGCAGATCTACTGCCTGAATAAACGGAACCGGATGAAGTTCCATGGATTTTTGTGCGATACTGGCATCAATCAAGCTACGGTCGCTGTAATTTAGGGATTGGCTTTTTAGTTGTAAAACATTGAGAAGTTTATCCTGGACATCCGTAAAATGGGTACCGATTATACGGGCTGCTTCTTCATGGGAAATTAGCCTTCCCAATCGAAAATAGTGCAATAGGGGTAAGGCAATCCACTTGGTAAAGCTAAATCCAAATAATGCCAGATAGGAAAGACTTAAGGCAGAACGGACGGATCTGTTAAAATAGAATTGGTTTTCCAGTAAATTGTAGGTCAGGAAGACCACGGTGAGCAAGCCCACAAAATAAAGACTGCCACGGATGAGCTTGTTTATGTAAAACTTCCGTGTAAACTGGTCAATTTTTGAAATCAGCTCGTCGTAATAATTTTCTTTCCAGGCCATAGAATGAGTTCAACTTATAAAAACACAAAATAGGTTAAAAAAATTTCAACCTGACACCGGCTAAACCTAAAATTTGGTTAAATAACAAGCTGGCAGAGTCAAGAGTTTACGCAGAAACGTTAAACTCCCTCAGAGCATCATTCAGGCTAACCTTTTTGTCCGTCGATTCTTTACGTTGTCCGATGATTAAGGCGCAGGGAACGTGGTAGTCTCCGGCAGGATAAGATTTGGTATAGGAGCCAGGAATGACGACGGATCTGGGGGGTACATATCCTTTATACTGTTTCGGTTCGTTTCCTGTAACATCGATGATATAAGTAGATCCTGTAAGGACCACATTTGCTCCCAGAACAGCTTCTTTTCCAATGAGGGCCCCCTCTACGATAATGCAACGCGAACCAATAAAGGCGTTGTCTTCAATAATATTTGGTCTGGCCTGAGGGGGTTCAAGCACCCCTCCAATTCCCACTCCACCGGCCAGATGGACATTTTGGCCAATTTGCGCACAGGAGCCAACAGTCGCCCAAGTGTCCACCATCGTTCCGCTTCCTACGCGGGCGCCAATATTGACATAACTAGGCATAAGAATGGCTCCTGGTTCTATGTATGAGCCATACCTGGCAATAGCATGTGGGACTGCACGTATGCCAAGCTTATCGAATTGGTTCTTGGTGGGTATTTTGTCATAAAACTCCAAATCACCTGCCTTAATCACCCTGTTTTCTGAAATGGGAAAGTAAAGCAGAATGGCTTTTTTAATCCAATCATTGACAATCCATTCCCCGTCAACAGGTTCAGCAACCCGGATTTCACCCAAATCCAGCAAGGCAATAACCTCCCGGATATTTTTTCGCGTGATTTCAGCTTTCAATAAATCCCGGTCTACCCAGGCATTTTCAATGGACTGTTTTAATTCGTTCATTTCAAAATGTATATGAGAATGCAAGTATAGTGGAAAAAACGCCCACGGCGTAACCCAGATAGAGCTCAAAGGGATCGTGTGCCTTAAGGTAGAGTCGGCAGCTGCCTATCCAACCAGCCAAAATCATGGAGAGTGCCATCAGGCCGTTCAAGTGAAAGGAAGACAGACTTTCTTTGACAAAGCGGAAATAGAGAACCCCATCCTCAGAATGAAAGTATCGCACCACAATCCAAAGTGTTACGAAGGACCCGGCCCCTACAGCATGAAGACTTAGTTTGAATTTTGTATTCAATGCAAAGGAGATGAGAATACAGAGCACGGAACTCAGTACGAAGGCAATTAAAATTTTGGGGATATTAGGCTGTGATTTTAAATTGACCCACAGCCAAAGGTTAAATATGGCACAAACAATAAGGGGGCCGAAACGGTCGAAACGGTCCTCCATATTGATGCTTTTGAGTAATCCGGTGAAGCGCAACAAAGCAAAAGCGATGGCAGGAACCAGACAGGAATAAATGAAAATAAGAATTAGCAGCAAGGATTGCTCTGACCAAATGATCGCTCCAAGGAGATGTGGTTTGAGACAGATTAACAGGAACAAGGCATAAAAGAGCCCAAATAATGGATGGAAGAGATAAGAAGTTATTTGTGCTAATATGCGCATTCTTAATTTATTGGATGCGCAAAGTTAGCCAGCTTACACGACAAATATCTAAATCAGGCATGTGGATCATCCTGCTGGGATGCACATTATTGATTTCTTTTCCTGAAACTATTTTCAAGAAACCCGGGTCTGCGGAGAATCGGTTCTACCACAATAGACGAACTTGAGATGAGGCGTTCCTGTGGACTAAATAGAAAAATTTGAGGCTGCAAAGAATAAAGTTGTTCCTGGAATTGGTGATAAGCCTGATCCCGCACAATCTCGTTTGGTGCGTTGCGAATGAGCAGGATTGTAGAATCGAGTGAGGCTGATTGCAGACCGCAGCGATTACCCCCTCCTGGTTTTGCGTTACTGCTGTGATAAGACTGGAAAGGGTCATACAAAGAAGTTGCTTGCTGGGCGATGATGGTTGCGGCAATGTCGAACGAACGTTCGTTAATATCTTTCATATACAGGCTCGTCTCCTTGTTTTCAGGAATTAACTCGATTCCAACTTTTTGAGCTTCCGCCTGCATAAGCAAGGCAATTTTTTTACTAAGTTCACCAGAGGTTAAAAATTTCAGGCTAAGCTTCTGTTTTTTGCCTCCTGTTATTTTGTCAAGGATGCCATCTTTGTCATTGTCTTTCCAGCCTGCCCTTGCCAGGATTGCTTTAGCGCTGTCCGGATGAAATGGAATTGGCTTCAGGTCCTTATTGAAGTATGGTTTTATGGGGTGGATGGGCCCAACAACCGGATCGGCCATTCCCAGCATCAGATCACGGATATAACTGTTTACATCAGCCAGGTAGGCAAGAGCCCTACGCACATGAACATCAGAAAGCAAATCTTTTCGCGTATTAAGTTCCAGTAAGGCGAACTGAAAAAATCCGGTTGTGTGAAATTCAAGTTTTTTAGAATAATTTGAATCGGAGCGAAGTGCTTGAAATTGGAGTGGTGAAATTCCGGATGCAAAATCAATGCTCCCTTCCTTAAGAGCCAGTATGGTAGCTGCTTCATCAGGCATGATGAGGTATTCGATGCGATCCGGATAAGCTTCCATCATTTTGTTCCCGTTTTCCCGGCCCTTACCCCACCAGTTTTGCTTTTTCTCGAGAACGATGCGGGAGCCTGCATCCCAGGAAACAAGTTTATAGGGACCTGCACCCTGAATACCTGATTTGCAAGCTGCGGCGGATTGGAAGTGCTCTGCGAATTTTTGTAAGGCTGCATGTTCTTCTGGTGTCCAGGCGAGGCTGTCTTTATGAATCAAATCTCCGATCTGGAATTTGCGCATGATTCCCTCGGGATCGTATACATGCTCCGGGTAGAGATTTACGTTGCCGCTGACCTCTTTACCAAGCATATAATCTTTATTTACCTGAACTTCGAAAAGGCGTGGATTTTGTGAATCGATATGGATATTTGAAATGTTCTTAAGGAAACTCCTCCAGGAAGGATTGCGCACGTAGGGATTTAATGCCGCTTTTACCGTGAAGACATAATCTGCAGCAGTGATGGATTTTCCATCATCCCATTTGGCTTCTTCTAAAAGTTCACAACGGTAATTGCTGGTTGAATCGGTAGATCCTGCGATCTCAGGTGTATTCTTTACGAGCAAGGGACTCAGCTCAAGTTTGTCTGCACTGTATTCAATCATAGGGAGCATGATCAGCGCTTCGATCTGTGTAGCTACCGCACTCTGAGAAACAATAGGGTGCAGGCAATCTACGTCATCACGCAAACGAATGCGCAAAATAAAGCCGCTCTCTTTTTTTTCGGGTTGGCAGGAATAGAAGAAAGTAGAAAAAACACACTGCAGAAATAAAAAAATGAGTGCGACGGAGATGAGCCGGAGAAAATTGGAGCAAGGCATAAACATTAGTGAAAGGGTGAATGTTAAGGTGTGCAGCATTAAATAGCTGCAAGGTAAAGATATGAAAAACATATGTATTGCGGGTTCTAATGGATTGATTGGTCAGGCCCTTTCCCAACAGTTTGAAAAGGAAGGACATCAGGTGCGCTGGCTGGTGCGGCGATTCTACCCGAAAATCAAGTATTCCCAGTTTTTATGGGATCCTGGCAAAGGCGAGGTCGATATCCTTGCTTTTAAAAATGCAGATGTGCTCATTAATCTTGCCGGAAGTTCTCTTGCAGGAGGACTGTGGACGAGTAATAGAAAAAATGAAATAGTCCAGTCAAGACTCTTGAGTATTTCGACTTTGGTGGATGTTCTGGTACGGAACCAGATTCGCATTCCCCACATCGTACAAGCTTCGGCAATAGGATATTATGGAGATTCCGGGTCGGACATTGTGATGGAAAACAGCCCGTCCACGTCATTGGATTTTTTACCTGCATTATGCAGAAGCTGGGAAAAATCAGCAGGAGACTTTCTCAAATGTTGCGGCAAACTTACAATTGTTAGGACCGGCCTTTATTTAAGCAATAAGGGAGGAATGTGGCCACAGTTGATGATGGGCCTTCCATTTGGCCTGTTGCCTTGCTTTGGCGATGGAAACCAAATGTATTCCTGGATTTATGAGAAAGATTATACACGGGCTTTTTCATTTTTATTGGAGGAAGGAGTTTCCGGGGCAGTGAATATGACCGCTCCGGGAGTATGCTCTCAGTTGGATATATTGAAAGAAGTGAAAAGGGCTCATCGTTCCAGACTTTTCCTGGTGCATATCCCAGAAAGTATTTTACATCTGCTGCCTGGCAGGCAGGCTCGCCTTTTGCTGGATTCCTGCAATGCCATACCGCATTTATTGCTTGAAAAAGGTTTTCAATTCGAATACCCGGAAATAAAAGACGCGGTGTACAGCCTAAAGAACGAGTCTAAGTCTGGCGACCGGATTTAGCCGTACAGTTCAAATTTTATTTGTTCCCGTTTCAGCTGATGGCGCGTCAGTAAATGCATAACTGCTTCATCGATCATTGCAGACCAGCCGCAAAGCAGGAACATACTTTTTGCTTTTAATGGAGGGCTTTCTAAAAGAAGTTGATTGTAAGCCTGATGAACGTAGCCTTCTTGGTAGATGCTATGTTTCGGTATGTCCGGAACTGTGCCGTTAATTCGGGATAAGCAGATATAACTATTAAAATTAGAGATTTGACTATGCCAGACTTCAAATTCATTTCGGTACAGTATATCCGAAGAGGTACGCGTCCCAAAAATTAAATGAATCCGCTCATAATTATGGCCACGCAAAGTGAGTTCCTGAAGCATGGCACGGAAAGGAGCGATACCTGTTCCGGTACATACCAGGAAAAGAACACCCGATTGAACTTGTGGTAAAATGAAAGTTCCTTCCGGATTTTTAATTCGGATAGTATCTCCAACTTTAAGAACGTTAAAAAAATAATTGCTAGCCAAACCGTTTTCTTTAAAGGAGACGCAAAACTCAATACATCCATCGTGCATATCGAGATTTGCAATGGTGTAAGACCGCCAGCGTTGAATTCGCTTGTCACCTAAAGGCAGGTCACAAGTCAGGAATTGTCCGGGTAAAAAGGAAAAAGGAGTTTCTTCTTCAAGAGTAAAGAAAAACCGACGTGCATGATCTGTTTCACTATGCACTTTTTTCAGCCGCAATGTGTGCCATTGAATTGGAGGCATAATGATGAACTAACAAATTAGAGGATGAAAGGATCAGAGGATCAACTCAGAATAGGGAATGATGCCGGAATAACCTTTTGATTTGAAATAGTTTTCGGTTTCACTGCGATCCTTATTGCTTGTTGCTAAAACGAGATCGCCTCCCCAGGCACCAAGGGATTTCACTTCACCCCAAAAGTCACGGAAGAAGCCCTCCTTAACTCGTTCGCGATTTAAAAAAGAGGCAATCAGTGCTTCGTGATCCCGAATCCATTGCTCGAAGGCATCAAAAGAGCGTATATCAATTACTTTTTCCGTAAGTTCCGTGGCGCGCTGAATTTGGTCTTTAGTTGGTTTTTTATTTTTCACTTCTGAAACAGCTTCCCTACTATCTGTTTTGTGATTCAGAGCAACAAAATATAGTTTTTCTGCAAAAGGTGGCTTGTAATCCAATTCCTCAATATCTATGGATCCGTCGCCAAGTGTATAGAGAATAGGACCTTGCGCACCTGCGCATGCTACATCATAACCGGATCCTTCCTCCACATCAAAATAGAGATGGTATGGATTCACGTCTGCCCATGCGGCCATGTTGTAAATGAGTGTTGAACTGGAGCCAAGCCCCCATTCCTGTGGGAATTCGAGAAAATGGTCCACTTTGTATTTTTTCCAGTGCGAGAGAAACTCACTGTTATTTTGACAACAGGCTTTCAGAATCTTACGGAGATATTTCCCGGTTTGAGGATCTGTGGTTTCAACCACATCAAAACCCATCAGGTCTATTTCTGCAGAAAACCATTTTTTGCCATGGACATCAAATGCATTCCAAATAATTTCGGAACCATTGAGTTCCTGCACCTTCATTTTTTGACCCAGTCGCGAAGGTAGTGCCAGGCCTGTAGCGCCAAACAGCACTAAGTATTCAGCGCTAAGCAATACTTTTCCCCGTGCGTAATATTCAGCTTTGATGTCCTTCGTTTTGGTTAAATCCTGGCGAAGATAAGGATTGCCCACATATTAACCAATTCTTAAATATTACTTAGAATCAGCCAACTTAAATTGACGGAGGAAGGAATAACAACTATGGGGAAGTGAAAGTAAAAGAGACTACATGTGAAGTTCTGAATAGATGAAGGAGGCTTGATAATTTCCTGACGACAAAAGCTTATTGTTTAAATTCCCAGCTCGCTGCTTCCTTTACATCCAGAAGGAGTTCATACAGGTGAATCATCCCCAGGCTAGCCCCTTGTTCATAGTCATACCAGGATTTGTATTTTTCATCTTTGTACTGTATGATTACAGTGATGGTCTTATCCGCATTGTCTTCCCCAAATTTTTGAAGACTTTTATCGATGCGAAGGTAATTGGCTAATGCAAAAATGCGGTCAAGAGCATCCGGATCGCAGGCAGAAGAATACATGCCGGGTTCCTCATTGGTGTTGCTGATATTTTGAAGAAGCATTTGCCCAAACTCATCAATTTTCATTCGAAAGTCAGGGCATCCCCCAAACTGACAGAATACATGTATCTGTATGTATTCAATCTGGCGGCTGTCCGGACTTGGATTGTATTCAACGATATTTCCAAACTTGTAAATTAAACTGTCTTTTTTAATGAGGCCCATTTTATAATAGTCCTTATACGTTTTAGGGATCCGGATCTCCTGACCATCCCGAACAATTGTTCGTACGTTTGTTTCAAATTGCTTAAAGATTATAAAGTTCCCTTTTTTTGTTTCTTCTATAAACGGAATCTGGAGGTTCCCTTTTATTTTCGGTGGGGTCACCTGTATAAGTGAAAAAGTGCTTGCTTCATCTTCTTCATTTTTACCAAGAATCAGATAATGGACCTGTTCTTTTTTTTGTTTTCCCGTAACAAAAAGATCCGGTATTTTGTCTCCGTTGAAATCTCCAACATACCAGGGGGAATAGTCCAGAGAGTCCAGGTACCATTTATTTTCTTCTTCCGGGCAAGGTATGCCCAGATTGAAATTTTTAAGTACATCAAATTTATCCTTCAGGAAAATACTTACTTCCTTATCTACGGAAAATTCATCGAAGGACTGGCTTGAACTATTTTGATGGAAGCTCAGGAGAAATGAAAGGATCAAAAGAAAATGAGGGGTTTTCATCAGGATCAATTGAGTTTATAGCTTAGTCCAATGGAATCCAATTCTTCCAGCAATTCACTGCTTAATTGAATTTTTTTGGGACAGATCATAGGTAGTTGCAGTTGCTGGTCGACGTCAAATACCTGCATTTTTATTGGAAGATTGCCTTTGTGTTTTTTGAGAAGGAGATCAATTTTTTCAGCAAGAATTTCATCGGCATGCTCCAATTTTATGAACAGATGCAATGATTTTTTGAAGAGTTGCGGCAAGGCGGAAGAGAGCAAAACCATGTTCGCTACACGGAACTCCCACTCGTCTTCGTTTTGACGAAAGTTGGATTTCTCATAGGTCCCTTCCACCATTACTGCAGTTCCATTATTCAATAATGCTTTGAATTGAAGGTATTTTTCTTTGAAAAGCCGGATTTGAACACTGCCGTAATAATCCTGAAGTTTAATTAATCCGTACCCTTCCCCTTTTTGATTTGTGCGATGTTGTACATCTGTCAATAAACCACACAATCGGTGACGACCTTCCCTATTCGATTGTTTCAATCCTTCAAGTTGGTCTATCGTTAAACTGGAGGCATAGTTCATTTCGTGGCGGTAATCATCCAGTGGATGCGCGCTCAGGTAGATTCCTGCGATTTCCACTTCATGTTCCAATTTTTCAAGAGTGGTCCAGGGTGCGCACATGGGTGCTTGGGGAAAAGGCAAATCCTCCTGGGAGGAAGAGCCGAATAAAGAGGACTGCATGCTGTCTTTAGAGGACTGATACATGCTTGCCCATCGAATCATTGCTTCTATGTAACTGGGGTATTTATCATAGGGAGCAAAATACTGAGCGCGGTGCAATTCTGAGAAGCAATCGAATGCGCCTCCGTACACACAACTTTCAAGTACTTTTTTATTGATTAATTTAGAGTTCAAACGTTTCAGCATATCGCCGAAATTTTCGAAGCGTCCTCCTTTCTTGCGTTCAGCGAGTATTTCGTAGACGGAACCTTCTCCAACTCCTTTTAAGGCAGATAAACCAAAACGGATCTGCCCCTTATCGTTGACGGTAAAATCCAATTCTGATTCATTGACATCTGGTCCAAGTACGGTTATTTTAAGTTGCTGGCATTCTTTAAGGTAAATGCTAAGATCTGATAAATTGTTTTTGTTTGCAGTAAGTACTGCGGCCATAAATTCTGCCGGATAATGCGCTTTCAGGTAAGCTGTTTGAAAGGCAAGAACGGAATATGCGGCAGCATGGCTGCGGTTGAAGCCGTAAGCTGCAAATTTGGCCATGACTTCAAAGATGTCCTTTGCTTTTTCTTCGCTGATTCCCTTTTTGGCGGCGCGTTCAACAAACAAAATGCTTTGTTTGTCCATTTCCTCTTTCTTCTTCTTACCCATCGCTCTGCGGAGTACGTCCGCTTCGCCAAGGGAGTAGTCGGCCATAATCTGGGCAGATTGCATGATCTGTTCCTGATAGACCATAATGCCGTAAGTAGGTTGCAGCAGTTCTTCCAGCCAGGGATGCGGAAAAACGATAGGTACGCGTTTGTGCTTGCGATTTATGAATTCATCGATGTAGGCCATTGGGCCCGGACGGAACAGGGCATTCATGGCGATGATATCCTCGATGCTGCTGGGCTTGAGATTTTTCAAATGACCGCGCATGCCTTCACTTTCAAACTGAAAGAGGCCGATTGTATGGCCCCGTTGGAAAAGTTCAAGGGTCAGAGGATCATCAAGAGGGATGTCATCCAAACGGATGCGTTTTTCTTCCCCGTGTTGTTTTACAATATTCTCAATGGCATCCTGAATTATGGATAGCGTATTCAGCCCCAGAAAGTCCATTTTGAGAAGGCCGGTGTTTTCAATGACACTTCCCTCGACCTGAGTGACTAATAAGTCGGTGTCTTTCGCTGTACATACCGGAATGAAGCGGGTAATTTCATCAGGAGCTATGATCACACCGGCTGCGTGAACCCCGGTATTTCGGACGGAACCCTCCACTTTTATGGCCATTTTCAATACTTCCGACTCTAAGCCATGAGATTTTAGAATATTCCTGAGGTCGGTCACTTTCTTTATTTCATCAGGCGAATACTCATCCGGCAAGGTGGCTTTTTCATCCAGAATTGTTTTTAAGGAAGTACCGGGTCTACTGGGGACAAGTTTAGCCAAACGATCTGAAGTCGCGAGATCTAATTTTTTTACGCGTGCAACGTCGCGTATGGATGATTTGGCAGCCATCGTACCAAAAGTCACAATTTGAGCGACCTGGTTTCGACCATATTTTTGTACCACATAGTCAAGCACTTTTTGACGACCGCGGTCATCAAAGTCAATATCAATATCGGGCCATGAAATGCGTTCCGGGTTCAGGAAGCGTTCAAAAAGAAGATTGTAACGAATGGGATCGATATCGGTAATCGTCAAACAGTATGCTACAACGGAGCCTGCTGCCGAACCTCTGCCTGGACCCACGCTTACCGATAGTTCGCGTGCGGCCCGAATAAAGTCCTGAACAATGAGGAAATATCCTGCAAACTTCATTTTTTCTATTACATCCAACTCAAAGCGGATGCGGTTTTCCAGTTTTTGGTCTATGTGGCCATATCTGCTTTTTGCACCTTCATACACGAGATGCTCCAGATATTGATTTTGATTTTCAAAAGTGGGAGGTATAGGGAAGTTGGGTAATAATACATCCCTTTCGAGATTGGGAGTAAAACAGCGTTCCGCTATTTCAGAAGTCTGTTCGATTGCAAAAGGCAGATCCGGAAAAGTGTTTTGAATCTGATCAGTTGTCTTAAAAAAGAAATCAGAGCTGGGAAATTGAAAACGGTCTGTCTCCTCCACATTTGAGTTGGTGTTTATGCAGAGCAGGATATCGTGAGGAAGGTAGTCTTCTTCTTCAAGGTAATGAACATCGTTGGTCACGATGACTTTAAGATTGTATTTTTTCGCAAAACCCAGAAGCACGGTATTGATATCTTCTTGACTCACACCCGATCCATCAATGTTTTCACAACCTCTGTGTCGTTGTATTTCAATATAAAAATCTTCCCCAAACAGATCTATCCACCATTTCAATCTTTTTTCGGCCAAAGGGAGATCCCCTTTGACGATCGCTTGCGGAATTTCGGCTCCTATACAACAGCTTGTTGCGATAAGACCTTCGTGATATTGAAGAAGAATTTCTTTATCAATTCTTGGAAACTTACCATAAAGACCTTCAATATAGCCCAGTGAGCAGAGTTTTGAGAGATTCTCATAACCCCGTTGATTTTTTGCAAGCAGCAATTGATGATATCGCTCATCTCGTTCACCGGCACTTTTTAAAAAAGATTGTTTTCTTCTGTCGGGAACCAGGTAGAATTCGCATCCCAGGATGGGCTTGACCCCGTTTTTTTTGGCTTCCTTGACAAAGCTGAAGCAGCCAAACATATTACCGTGATCAGTGAGTGCAACGGCTTTCTGCCCATCGGCTGCCGCTTTTGCCATCAATGCAGCTATGTCCGTTGCGCCATCGAGCAACGAGAATTGGGTATGACAATGAAGGTGAACGAAAGAAGACATAGCCTTATGTGATGGAATTTATGCAAAGGTAATTAAAAAAGAGGAGAGGTCTTTTCATGGAGGTTTCGGCTTGCGCTTTATTGAATATATCGTACAGGTATACTTTTCATGCAAAGGGACAATAAAACTCAGTTGAAAAAAAGCCTGTCTGCAAAAGCAATCCGGAGGGGTCTGACAAAATATCATATTATGGGTTCTCACGAATTAAGCATGAAAGACTACGACATAAAAGTCCCTGAGATTATGTTCGGATTGGTCAAAGTAAAAGATAAGATTGAATTTCACTTTGATTTGTATTTTGAAGTCATGCCTTAAGAGCATACACGGTTCCATCAGGACATGACATGTAAAATTTTCTTGTTGGCGGATAAGCAATCAGGATTCTTTCCTAAAAGAAATTTATAATTTTCAGCTAAGCTCCAAGTCATATGCAGACGCTTTTGAACATTTTTCAGAAGGTTCTAATTGCTGACTACAGGAGGTATTTAGCAACATATTCTTATACTTTTCTCCAAGCGATAGACAGCTCTGCAAGGCAGAAGAAGGAGTAGAAATGAAATCTCCAAAGCAGAAATCTGCCTGAGGAATCTTGTCATTTTAAAAAATTGCTTTATCTTGGTTTAATAACACAAATTAAGCCTTTTTATGAGTGCAATTTTTCATCCCTGGCCCTGGTATGTGGCCGGCCCAGTTATTGGTCTTATGGTGCCTTTATTGCTGGTCATTGGCAATAAGACATTCGGCATCAGCTCTTCCTTACGGCATATTTGTGCAGCCTGTTTACCTTCCAACATTCCTTTTTTCAAGTATAATTGGAGAAAGGAAGCCTGGAATTTATTCTTTGTTGCAGGTATTGCAATAGGGGGCTATATATCCACTTTTTTTCTAGCGAATCCGGATCCGGTTCAGATACATCCTGATCTCATGAACGAACTTCAAGCCTATGGTTTGTCTGATTATAATTCCTTAATGCCGATGGAATTGATAAATTGGAAAAGCATTTTAAGTCTCAAAGGAATTATCATGATGATTGGCGGGGGTTTTCTCATCGGCTTTGGGACTCGCTATGCCGGAGGTTGTACGAGCGGACATTCCATTATGGGCTTATCCACTCTTCAATGGCCTTCATTAATAGCGACATGCTGTTTTATGTTGGGTGGCTTTATTATGGCGAATCTCGTTCTACCTTTTATTCTTCAACTTTAGATCTAAAAATCATGCAAACTAAAGAGACCAATATGGATTTTGAAGTGAGATCACTGGATGCCATGTGCGTCAACGAAAGTGAGTTGGAACACAAATGGTATCATAAACTAAAGTATATGTTTGCAGGTATTCTGCTTGGTATTCTTTTTGTTAAGGCGGAAATCGTAAGCTGGTTCCGAATCCAGGAGATGTTCAGATTGCAATCCTTTCACATGTACGGAGTGATTGGAAGTGCAGTATTGGTAGGTGTTGTATCCGTTTTTTTGATAAAAAAATTCAAAGTTCGTACCATTTATGGGGAAGAAATCCATTTCCCTCAAAAAGCATTTAACAAGGGACAGATTTTTGGTGGTCTTATGTTTGGCTTAGGTTGGGCCATGACCGGGGCTTGCCCCGGACCCCTTTTTGCACAGATAGGATCGGGCATTTTTGCAGTATGTGCGACTTTTCTCAGCGCACTTGCCGGTACCTGGTTGTATGGACTTATCAGGGAGAAACTTCCACATTGAGATAAGCGTACAGAATAGCTTTATATACTAACATATGTTAGTATCTGCAGAAAGTGCTATAAAATTCCGGGTACTTTCTTCATTCCAGATTGGAATATTTATTGGTTTATTCTGAAAATACCAGCAATGTGTCATAGCTTAATAATGGTTCAACAAAATACTTTGCAGACTATCTGAACTTTGAATAAGCAAAGCATAAATTCCCTGGCGTATATTGGCAGGTATTTCAAAATGTTCTTCGTGCTCACCCTCCGTTCGATGAACCTGATCAAGAAAAGTACATACGTTCTGACCCTGGAGATCTACCAACTTTATATTCAATTTTGAATCTTTTGACAATAGGTAGTTCAAGGAAAAAGAATTTGTGAATGGGTTTGGTGACAGTGTACAGTCCTGCAAGGAATGCACTATTTCTTTAGTTCCGACATGAAGATCCAGTGCAAGTCTCATGATGACAGTGCTAATTCTTTGTTCATTTTGAATGTGTCCACAAAGCAAAATTTTACCATCTGCCTGCATAGCAGCTGAATGAAGCTCACTTTGTTCTGAACCAGCATTGAAAGTTGCAAAACCGTTGATCCCATATGCTTTCTGAAGGCTTCCATCTCCACTAATAAGAATCGTGGTAAACTTGTTTGACACACCATCAAATGAATTTCCTGCCAGCAGAATTTGGTCATTCGCAAGAAAGATGAAATCTGAGATATCATTTGACTCATTATTCAGATCCAGCACGAGTTTTCCGTCGGTTGAAAAGCCCGAATCCAGACTTCCATCTGCATTTAATCTAAACAGGGCAAAGAAGCTATTGTTAAATTTTGTAGGTTTTAAAAAGCCGCCGACCAGAATTTTTCCATCATTTTGAAGTTTAATCACTTTGGCAATATTGATCTCTGCATCTGCGATATTCAGAATAAGTGTTCCGGTTTGATTAAAACTCAAATCCGGATGCCCATCCATTTGATAGCGGGAAATCGCAAATGAAGTCTGGTCAGTTGAAGTAGTAGATCCTGCAAGTAGAATTTTACCATCTGACTGGAGGCTTATGGCATTCGCTCTGTCGTTATTAGAGCCGAAATCAGTAGTTACGATGCCATTCAAGCCAAAGCTTGAATCCGGTTTGCCGGAAGGGAGGTAGCGTACCAAGGCAAAATTTGCATTGATTCCGTCATATATCATTCCGCCGGCTAGTATTTTTTGGTCTTTCTGTAGCTGTAAACAAGTTCCTTCCGAACCTGTGGAGCTTAACGTACTGATTACTTTTCCATCACTGTCGAAACTGTTGTCTGCGGAGCCATTCTCCAAAAACCGCAGCAACATAATCGAAGAGAGGCCGGATGAATTCGTTGATGTGCCAAGTTGTATGATGCGTCCGTCATCCTGGATGGCAAGGTCATTACAAATGTCCTGGTCCTGTGAGAAAAAAAGTATAGCCAGTCCGTCAGCACTAAAACTGCTATCCACTTTTCCGTACAAATCGTAGCGGGCTGCTGTGTATTCATAAGAATCGTAATAGTTGCTGTAGCCACCGGCAAGAATCTTACCGTCTTGTTGCACCCTGATTCTATTGGCAAATGAATGCGTCAAATTTAAATCCTGGACAATCAGACCCGTTTTATTGAAGCTGCTATCCTGTATGCCGTCCGGTTGTAATTTTAAAAGCATAATATCCGAATTGGAATTGATCAGGGAATAGCCTCCCAACAGCATGGATTGATTTGCAAGGGTGAGCAGGGAAAGAGGTACGTTTGCTGCGTTCTCAAAGTCTTGAGTAAAAATACCGGAACTGCCAAAATTGAGGTCAAGGCTACCGTCTGTTAGGTATCTCACAGCTGCAAAATCTGATTTTGTGAGAGCAGCATCCTTGCCACTGCCCCCGCCAGCAGCTATTATTTTGCCATCTGTTTGAAGCGCAATGGCACGTATATCTGAGGCAGATGAATTGATGTGTGTGATGAGTTTTCCATCCAAACTGAAGCTGGTGTCAGGCTCTCCGAAAGGAGTGATACGAATCATTGCGAAATGGTTTTGATTGGATTCATAGGATTGACCACCAAGAACGATTTTTCCATCATTCTGAATCGCCATTGCAATGCCATAATCCTGGCTTTTATTGAAGTCGATTAACAATTTGCCGTCCTGGCTAAAACTGGAGTCCGGTTTTCCATTTGCATCCAGTTTTACTACTGCAAAATCATTATTTGATCCATTATGGGAATAACCGCCAAGGATTACACTGCCCCCTGGAAGCAGATCTAATGCATAACAGAAGGAATTTCCGTTGCCGATCGGGGTAATAGCCATTCCATTCAGCCCAAAGGACATATCGACAAGACCGTTCGAATTAGATTTTAAAGCAAAAAAACTATTCTTTCCATTGTATAAGGTTGTGCCCGCAACCAGAATGTTTCCATCATTTCCAATCCTAAGTGCATTCGCAGAGCTGTTGCCTCCCGTTTTAACGACCAGGTAGCCTATGGTGTTGAACAAAGAATCTAAAGTACCATTTGGCAAAAAACGCGTCAGAAGGATGTTGTTTACGCCTGCTTCGGTAACTATCCCAGCCAGTACTATTTTCCCGTCATTCTGGAGGGCAAGAGCATATGCGTGACTGCTAGAATAAATTCCACCAAACAAAGCTGAAATGGAGATTCCATTTTTTCCAAAAGTGGTATCGATACTACCATTTGTTAGGAATCGTTCAAGTAAGATGTGAAAATTGACGCCGGCAGTTACCTCTCCTGCTGCAATTATTTTACCGTCTTTTTGCAGGGCCATACTGCTAATGCGTTCCCCTCCGGTTCCCCAGGTTGAATTTAGAATACCAGTATGATTGAAACTGGTATCCAGTTTAACGGATTGACTTTGCAAATTTGGAATTGCGAAAAGAAGGAATAAATAGAATGTATACTTTAAGGGTTTCATACTTGCATTTATTTGTTAATTAAAGTTACGATATCTTTTGGAGATTTTGTTGGGGAGGAGAATTTGTCCAGTTCTGAAAAGATAATCCCGTGCCGTTATAGACCTTTTGGAAATAGACATGAAGAATTTACTGGAAAGGCAGGAGATATCAGACAATACCCAGGGATGAATAGACTTAAACTTCTGATTCTATATTTGATGAAATAGCTTGTGAGGAAGATTTCAATACAGGAATTCTAAGTAAGGCCTGCGAACAAACACTTCAATTTGGGATGATCTTAGAAGAGATGTTTGTATTACAAATCCTTTTTGCGAAAAACGGCACTTGCCCAGATAAGAGGTACGATCACCCACAATACGAGAATTCCTCCGGTAAACAGAGTCCCCCAGAAGCTTCCAAAGAACTCCTTGAATAAAGCACCGGTATAGCCCATTAAAGCACTTACATCCATTTGGAGCATCATGGACACACGTGCCAGATCGATAGGGTTCAGGGCGGTTAATGCCAATGTGAGTTTTTCAAGAGGGTAATCACTGAATGCGAAGAGGATCATTAGGACGATTCCATCATAGATCAGTGCAAAATAAAACCAAATGAGCAGGACGACGCCAATTCCTCTTGCCTTATCGCGCGAAAGTACCGCGGCAAGAAATGCAATTGCTGCACAAGAGAGACTGAGGCCTATCCCCACAAATAAATAATTAAGTCCCAGTCCATTTGCATAATAAAGTGCAATGGGAAATCCCTGTCCAATGAGGAAGGCGACAACAAGAGATCCAGCTGTTGCCAAAAATTCACTTCCCAGGACTTGAAGTCTTCCTACAGGCTGTGCAAGTAGCATTTCCATGAACTCATAAGAATTGTAGTATTGGATGGTAGAAAAGATCATGCTGATCAGAGGAATAACAATGAGTTCTATGTTGAGCAGGCTCATAAGAGCTTTCGATGAGTTTTCTTCCAGGCTAAAAAGTAAAAAACCAATCAGGAGTTGAAAAATTGTATAGAGTAGAATAACCCTGTTCCGGATGATATCCAAAAAAATATACCTGCTTATTTTCCACATATCAGCCCATTTGTTGATTTGCCATCCACTGTGCAATAGCCTTTCCAAATTTTTGTTCGCCCGTTAATTTTTGAAGATCACCCATACTGGCGTTGTAGAGTACTTTTCCTTCCTGGAGATAGAGGACGTGCGTTGCTAGATCATCGAGATCACTCAGAATATGTGAAGTGATTAAAATGAGACGATTCAAGCCGGTTTGCTTTTTAATTTTTTCTTTCAATATTTCTGAAGCAAGGGGATCCAGTCCTGCTGTAGGCTCATCAAGAATATAAATGTCCGGATTAAATAAAAAGGCGATTGCGGCACTTACCTTTTGTCGCGTACCACCGGAAAGAGTGCGCATGGGTTTGTCATAAATTTGCTTCAGTTTAAAAGCTTCAAGCAGCTCTGTGTCTTTTTCCTTTTTTTCGGAAGCCCGCAGATCGTTTAAGAGCTCAAACAACTGCCCTATTCTCATGTGGTCCGGGTAGCGGCCAATCTGAGGCATGTATCCAATTTGAGATCTGTAATTGTAATTTTCATCAATAGGTTTATTTTCTATTACAATTTCACCGGAATCCGGTTTCACGAGGCCTAAAATAGATTTAATCAGCGTGGTTTTGCCTGAGCCATTGGGGCCTATAAGGGAAACGACTTGCCCGCGTTCAAAGGAGAGTGATATTTGTTCTAAGGCAAGCACCCGTTTAAATCGTTTATTCAGAGCGCGCACTTCAATCATAGAGCGAATGCTTTAATTCTGGGTTTATTGTCAATGAGCAACTCCGGAGTCAGGCTGGGTATTGCTTTTTCTGCTTTATCTAAAAAGGAAATCAGTATACTGCGCAATAAGATGAGCGTATATGGATTTTGTTCTACAATCATAGAGTACATGCTGACGGGGCGATAGGGAATATCTCCGATGCCATCATGTGTCCGGTCGTACCCTTCGTATTTGTCCCAATAATTTCCGTCAAATACATTTAAAACCAAGGTTCCATTGGTTGCAATATCGAAACTGTTCCCTTTAAAATTGTTGTTTTGGATGGTGTTTTCGTTGCAACTTGCCTGGACCTTCATGGCCCATCCATTTTTGATGAATTCATTTTGCTCGGTGAGCGTGCGGCTACTCCCTTCCATATAGATTCCTACGGTATTTTCTACAAAGCGATTGCCGAAGATATGACTGTCTGAGATGTCCTTTAAAAGAATTCCAAAGGAAGCAGGGCCCCAATTTTTAAGAAATTCATTCGAGACCATGGTTACTTTTTTGGAGTACATAACGGCAACTCCTGCGCCATTTTCGACAAAGCGGTTGCCTTCATAGTGGTCATTATTTGAAAACATGAAGTGCAGGCCATATCGGATATTCTGGAAGCTGGTGTTGCAATGAATTTCGGAATCGGTTACAAATTCAAAATAGATACCATCCCGATGCCCTTGAACATTATTATATTCAATATGGGCATTGCGGCATTTCCAAAGGTGAATGCCGTTTCCTGTCGTTTGTTCTGATTTGGGATTTCCCCGTATCTGATTGTAATTGATTCGTATGTTATTGCAGTTTGCAAGATGAATTGCAAAAAATGAATTTTCAATGATATTGTTTTGGAGGAGAATCTGCCTTGCATCAATACAACTGATTGCGGCATAATCTTTCATTGAGGACATGCCGCTGTTTATAAAATGAAATCCATCGATTTGGATATCATTTCCCGAAATCGTCAAAATTTCATATTTAAGTTCGCCATCGATAACTGGGTACCCATAACCGATAAGGCATAAAGATTTTTGGATGAGTATATTTCCTTCCCGGTAGACTCCCGGGAAAACCCTGATGGTATCACCGGGTGCGGCTAATTTGACCGCTTCGTTAATTTGTTTAATGGTTTTATTGGAGCCGACATCCCAACTTTCACAAGACCCTAATTCAAAAAAGTACAATAGAAAACAAAAAAGAAAGAAAAACCTCATGCATCAATTGATATTTTGAAAAATGAAGTCCCATTTTACGGACTTTCTGTTTTGGCCACCTTGAATAAAATCGCTTGCCGCTTTATCGTCTTTAAAAGTTGCCGTATTAAAATTCATTGGACTCCGGACATCTTCTCCAATTACAAAAGTTGATTTTTCAACTTCAATGAGCGCATGCTCCGGATTATAATCAGCGGCAAGGATCATTGCCAGATCCGATTTGGGAAAATCTCCGGATTTCAAAAGGCGAACCATGCAGCCAATATCGTCAAATTTATAGACTTTGCCCTTTTTAGTAATAAACTCTGCACCGAATTTTGGGTCTATAATTCCCATTTTGCAAGTGTGGCAAACGTCAATACCTAATTTGAAGGGTTCCGGTTTCACCTGGCAGGAAGTGGTAAGGAGTATTAATCCTGATAAAACTGCCAATTGAGATTTATGCCCTGAAGATTTGTGATGTGAGTACCACTCAAAGAACCAAATCAAAGCCATGATGCAGGCTGCAATAATAATAATCCATCCGCCAATATCCGGAAAGGAATAGGCATCAAAATTCAATAGGCGTTTATGGCCAAACAGAGGAGGTTGATAGGACAAACCCGGAACTTTTATGGCAGCGGTTTCGTCGAGGTTGTGGCCGTATTCATATCCCCAACGATAAAAGTCGTACATGCTGAAAACCCCGCCAAAAGCCGTGAAAACCAAATACCAAAATAAAATGGATAATTTCCCAAAATAGGCAACAAGCAATCCAAGGAAAATGTAAAATCCAACTACATAAATCAGAATATCGAATTCGGGAAACATTGCAACACTTATGTGCTTCATACCAATATAATGGTTCAAGCCATTAATGATATCCACATCCCCTTTCAAGGTTGTCAACCATATTTTCATTGTCAAACCTTCAGGGTATTGAGGAGCAAAAAGGTCGATGCGCCAAAGAGGAACAAAGTAACAGGCAATGAGGCAGAGTGAGGCGATAGCGACCAGTATTCTGGAAATATTGCTGATTTTTGTGAGATGCATTTTTTGAAAATTTAAAAATGAACGGATAGGATGATATGTGAATTTCCTGCAAAAAATCCGGGGCGGATAAACCGCCCCGTTAATCAAATCAAATGCTTCTGAACTATTTGAAATGTCTGTAATAGCTATTTGTCTGGTGGAAGCAATACAGCATCTACGACATATACAATACCATTTGAAGCGGGAACAGCTGCCACGATATGTGCTGAATTATTTATGGTTACTTTGCCATCTTTAACTTGCACTGTAACATTTTTCAAATTTGCCATGTTGATGGTCTGGCCATCGCGAAACATATTTTCGCGATAGGTACCTACGGCGACATGGTATTCCAGGATATTCTGAAGGGCCGCTTTCTGGTCTGGTTTCATTAAGCCTTCAACGGTTCCTGGAGGCAATTTTTCGAAAGCCGCATTTGTTGGTGCAAAAACGGTAAATGGTCCTGCATTTGCAAGGTCATTTACATATTCTGCTTGCTGAAGGGCTTTCACCAGAGTAGTATGATCAGGGGAACCCACTGCAATTTTTACAACGTCTTTCTGTGAAGTTTCATCCTGAACTCCGGCTTGTCCCATGTCAGCTGCAGGAGCAGCCGTTTCATTTGCTTCTGGGGCTGCGGCTTTTTCTCCTCCGCCTCCGCAAGCCATAAAGAAGCAAGCAAGGACGAAAGCTATTTGAAAGTAGTTTTTCATTTTTTCAAATTTAGTTGTGAGTCAATCTTCTTACTAAAATCATTTATTTCGTACCTTCTGCAGGTGCTGCTGCTTGTTCACCTGTACTAAAACTCAGAGGTACATTGGATCCTGCAGGGCTGATCCTGATGTAACCTTGCATTTCCTGATGCAATGCACTGCAAAAGTCGGTGCAATACATAGGGAATACCCCTGCTTTTTCTGGCTTCCACATCAATGTTTGTGTTTCTCCGGGCATAATCAAGAGTTCTGCATTATTAGCACCCTTTACAGCAAAACCATGAGGAACGTCCCAGTCTTGCTCCAGGTTGGTAACATGGAAATACACGACATCGCCAACGCGCACACCCTCGATATTATCCGGCGTAAAGTGAGAGCGGATGGAGGTCATGTACACATGAATCTCATTGCCTTTCCGTTCAACCTTCGCTTCTTTTTCACCTAAGGCCGCATATGGATTTTTATTTTCCTCAAGCTTATAGATTTTAGTAGAATTCTTTGTAATAAGCTCAGCAGGTATTGCCTCAGCATAATGGGGCTCACCTATAGTTGGAAAATCGAGTAACAATTTCATTTTATCTCCGTCAATGGAATACAGCTGGGCACTTTGTGTCAGCTCAGGGCCTGTGGGCAGATAGCGGTCTTTTGTGATTTTATTATAAGCGATCACATATTTGCCCCAAGGTTTACGTGTTGGACCTCCAGGCACGCAAAGGTGGCCAATGGAATAATAAGTAGGAACGCGATCCAGCACTTGTAAATCACTCACTCTCCATTTTACGATTTCTGAAGAAACGAAGAAGGAAGTGTATGCATTTCCTTTGTCATCAAATTCAGTATGTAAGGGGCCTAATCCAGGTTTCTTTACTTCACCATGAAGAACGGCATCGTATTTCAACACAGGAATACCTTGGTAGTCTCCTTCAAAATTTTTGGCAGCGATAGCTTCCTGAATTTTTGTGAAAGAGAATACGGGAATCAAAGCAGCCAACTTTCCGGAACCTACGATATATTCACCGGTAGGATCTGTATCGCATCCGTGAGGAGACTTTGGACAAGGCATAAAGTACACCATGTCAGGACAATCTTTTGGTTCAAGCATGAGTACTTCCGTTTCAATTGTACTGGTTGCACTATGCTTTTGTTCATCATACACATTGTGTGCATAGCGAACTTTCTTTTTTGCAGCCTTACCGGCTTTCACATATTCTTCCGCTTTTTTCCAGTTGACAGCCATGATAAAATCTTTGTCCATTTGGCTGGCATTCACTTCCAACAAAGTATTTGCGCGTTCGGCATTGTAGCAGCTAAAGAAGAACCATCCATGTGATTTTCCTTTTCCCGCACGTGCAAGGTCGAAGTTGATACCTGGTAAAAGTATTTGGAAGGCAATTTTCAAACCACCGTTAGCCGGATCAACAGAGATAAAACTGACCGTACCTCTGAAGTTATCTTTATAAGTTTTAATAGGTACATCTCCCTTGTCATCCGGAGGAATACTGAAACGCGTACCTGCAACCACATATTCCGTGTTTTCTGTAACAAATGGAGAAGAGTGGTTACCCCCACTGTTTGGAATTTCAATGATTTCCGCAGTGCGGAATGTTTTTAAATCGATACGTGCAATACGTGGAGTATTGTTTGCATTTCCAAATGCCCAGCGGCCATCATGGATCCCTTCTGTCACTGACAATGCAGGATGGTGTAAATCATCCCATGGCACAAAACCATGTGACGTATTCAACATGGGTTTGGTCTCTTCTGAAAATCCGTATCCTTTCTCTGGGTCTTGAGAAAAAACCGGAATAACTCTAAACAACCTTCCCGATGGGAGTCCATAAACGGACATTTGTCCGCTGAATCCACCGGAAACGAAATTGTAAAATTCGTCATACTTGCCTGGTGGTACGTAAGCTTTGATGGCTGAATCTCCCCCAACAGCTGTTTGTACGCCTTTTGGTTTGCAGGCGTTGAAGACAAAGGTGTTAGTTGCAGCAATTCCTATTAATAACAGGAACCATTTCATTTTTCGTAACATACAATTGATTTATCGTAAATAATAATTCTGTTCAGATTACATTTCACCGTCATTCTTTCTCATAAATTCAAGAATCTGACGGGCTTCTTCCTTACTGATATTTTGATTGGGCATGCGCACCAAGCACTGTTCGAGAAGTTTTTGTGCTTCAGGATCCGTTTCCAACATCATGTCGACATTAGTAGCCATATTCATGATCCAACTCGGACTGCGTCTTTTGGTTACACCCTTCCAACCTGGTCCGACAAGCTTGTCTTCCGTAAGTTTATGGCAGGCGAGACATTTTAGATCATAAATACTTTGACCGCCCTTTACCCATTCAGCATTTAATGGAGTGCTAAGCGTAATTTCAGAGTCTTCGATCTTGGTACCATGAACTTCGGGTTGATTTTTCTGAAGTTCCGCAAAATCAACAGTAGGTTGGTCTTTTTTAACACCCTCACTGCAAGAAATCACAAAGGCCAGTATAGCAATACCAGCCATCCAATAAAGAAATTTAAGATTTTTCATAATACATCTGATTTGATTGATTAATACAAGACGTTTGTGTCTTTTTTAATAGATCAAATGTATTTAGGCCGACAACTCACTATCATGACCTTGGTCATAAGTTCACATGATTTTTATCAATTTTTTGTCTTTTTTATTCAATTATTTTGGCGTTTTAATTCAGATATGATCGTTTCTAAGACTTTCGGTTATGCCGTGCGAGCCATTTTGCTATTAGCAATTGAACAAGAAAAGAGCCCAACAATGCAGTCTGAGGAAATTGCCCAAAGATTAAAGGCGCCCAAGCACTTCATGGCTAAAATCCTCAAGCGACTTGCGCAAGAGGGGCTTATTCAATCCAATAAAGGGCCCAACGGAGGATTCGCTCTCCTTAAAGACACTCTGAAGTGCAGATTGCTGGACCTGGTCCACATAACGGATGTAAATGAACCTTTTGATTTTTGTGTTTTGCGTTGGGATGAATGCAATTCAAAAAAGCCATGCCCGATGCATTTTAAAGTGGCAGCAGCAAAAAAAGAAGTGCATACGCTGTTTCACGATACCACTATTGGCGATCTGTTAATAGGATCGCCAAAAGATCTTTTGGAAGGACTGCTGCCCTGATATTAAGATTGAAACCGCATTAAGGAAGTCCAAATATTTCGATTACATTTGAAGATATGCTTATTCTTGTTTACGTCTTAGCCGCATGTATGGGATTTACCCTGGGCCTATTGGGAGCCGGGGGAGCTGTATTGACCATTCCCATTCTGGTTTACCTGGTAGGAATGAATAGTCTGGATGCTATCAGTTGTTCTTTATTTGTGGTCTGTCTTACAAGTTTTTCCGCTTCAGTTCGGTACATGTTAAAAAAACAGGTGGATTACAAGGCAGTACTGCTCTTTGGCATTCCCTCAATTTTATCTGTCTGGTTGTTCAGGGCGAAAGTACTTCCTCTTATTCCGGATCCTGTCCTAAAATTGAATCAGTTTGAATTTAGTAAAGCAGGATTCTTGTTGCTTTTATTCGCGGTACTTGTCTTATATGCGTCACTGAATATGATCTTTCCAAAAAATTTGAAAAAGGAAAACTCAGGTGGAAAGACTTCCGGTTTAAAATTTACGCTGCACGGATTTTTTGTCGGGAGCATAACAGGGTTGCTTGGTGCCGGAGGTGGATTTCTTATTGTCCCGGCACTTGTTCTCCTTTTGGGTCTTGACTTTAAGAAGGCTGCCGGAAGTTCGCTCCTTATAATTGGCATCAATACGGCAACTGGACTGCTCAGCAAAACAGATCAACTTGCCGGGCTCGATTGGAATTTTCTATTCATATTTACGGGTATCGCTATTGCGGCCAGTTTCCTGGGGGCTTATATCTCCAGTATTTTTTCTTCAGATAAGTTAAAACCTGCATTTGGGTATTTCTTAATGAGTGTTGCAGTGTATATGATTGTACGGGAAGTATTTTTTTAGTTTTTTTCGCAATAGCGGAGTAACATTACAGTGCCGCATTTATCCAGTATCTTTGTTTTCATGATGAACTTTCTATTCAATAATATCGTTAAACTGTTCTAAATTCTTAGTTATGCGAATTAATATCATTGCTTTTTTTGCGCTTACAATAAGCATTTTTTCATGTCAGACACCTGCACAAAGTCAGGATTTTGTAAAAGATATTCCAGCCCAGCTCAAAAAAGAACCAGGTCAGATAGTTGATGTCCGCACCCTGGATGAGTGGAATGGAGGTCATTATAATGCGGCTATTCACGCAGACTGGCTGAGCGATGACTTTAAAACCAAATCAGCAAAATGGGATAAGAACAAGACGTATTATCTCTATTGCGCAGCAGGAGGTCGTGCAGGACAGGCAATGCAATACATGAAGAAAAATGGTTTTAAAAAGGTTTATAATCTTGGCGGGTATGACCGAGTGAAAGATTTGAAGTGAAGTCCTGAAAATGCCAAGAACCTCATTTAATGTAAGCGAGTATAAAAAAGACGGCGGTTCCCAGGAATTAGCCATTCTCGTTGCTGTAATTCTTCCTGAGCAGTCGGACCGGGTTGTCCAGGAACATCTCGATGAACTGGATTTTCTGGCTGAAACTGCCGGGGCAAAGGTTATTAAAAGATTTACACAGCGATTGCCGGCCATTAACAGCCATTCTTTTATTGGGCCGGGAAAAATAAAAGAGATCCGGGATTATATGGATCATTTTCCGGCGGACATGGTCATCTTTGATGACGACCTGAGTGGCAAGCAGCAAAATCATTTGGAGGCTGAGTTAAAAGTCAAAATTGTAGACAGGAGTTTTCTGATCCTCGATATTTTTGCAAGTCGCGCACAGACTGCCCAGGCAAAGACTCAGGTGGAGCTTGCTCAACTTCAATACATATACCCGAAACTCAGGGGTATGTGGTCGCATCTTGAAAGACAGAGGGGAGGGATTGGAATGCGTGGTCCGGGTGAACAGGAAATCGAAACAGACCGGCGTATTGTCAAGGAAAAAATTTCTTTACTAAAAAAGCGCCTCGAGAAAATTGACCAGCAGAACATCACGCAGCGCAAAAATCGCGATGAGATGATTCGCGTAGCACTTGTGGGATATACAAATGTTGGAAAATCCACATTGATGAATTTGTTAAGCAAATCAGACGTATTTGCTGAAAACAAACTTTTCGCAACGCTGGATACCACGGTCCGCAAAGTTGTTTGGGATGCCATGCCCTTTTTACTTTCCGATACCGTAGGATTTATACGCAAGCTTCCTCATCATTTGGTGGAAAGTTTTAAATCCACATTGGATGAAGTTCGCGAGTCCGATATTTTACTTCACGTAGTAGATATTGCACACCCGCAATACAAAGACCATATCGCTACTGTAAATAAAACGCTTCAGGAATTGGGGGCCGGTGACAAACCCATGATCCTTGTATTCAATAAAATGGATGCATACCGTGAATTAAATTTTGACAAATTACTGGATTATCAAACTAGGAAAGAACTGGAAGAAGATTTGAGGGAAAAGACTTCTCTGGAAAATCCATATACCTGTTTGTTTATTTCGGCACGCTCGCAGGAAAACATTGAATCGCTTCGCTCAATCTTGAAAGAGCGGATAGCCGAGCAATATCTCATTCGCTACCCTTACCGAAGTAAAACCTGGTAGAACGGCGATGGATTGGATAGAAAAATACGCAAAGCTGCTGGTGGAATATTCCCTTTATCTTAAGGAAAACGAACGAGTGTTTGTTCGTTCAACAACACTGGCAGAACCTTTATTGAAAGCATTTTATGAGAAGGCAATCCAAGCCGGGGCCATTGTCGAAACGGAAATTTCATTTGAAGATCAGGATCAGATTTTATTATCTAAAGGGCAGAAATTTCAATTGGATCATGTTTCCTCCTCATTCAAGCAGGCAATGACGGAATTTGACGCGGTTTTAGTGATCCGCGCACCCTACTTATCTTCCACGGCATATCAGATATCTGGGGAAAACCGAAATTATAGGTTGCAAGCCATTAAACCTTATGATCAATTGTACTTTGAAAGGTTGGGTAAGGGAGCTTTAAAGCGATGCTTGTGCCAATTTCCTACGGCTAATGGAGCATATCATGCCGGAATGCCATTGGATGAGTACAGCCTGTTTATCCAGCAGGCATGTTTTTTAAACGAATCAGATCCAGCCGCAAAATGGAAAGAGCTTTCAGTCTATCAACAGAGAATTGTTGATTTTATGAACGGATGCGACAAGATCGTTTATCGAAGTCCTCAATTTGAAATTTCATTTTCTGTAAAAGACCGAATATGGATTAATTCCGATGGAAAGGCAAATATGCCTTCCGGTGAAGTTTTCTCCAGTCCTATAGAAGACAGTGTTGAAGGTGAGATTTATTTTAATTTTCCAAGCATCTACCAGGATCAGGAAGTAGCAGGAATACGTCTTATTGTCAGAAAGGGAGAGGTGGTCGAATGGAGCGCTGATAAGGGCCAGGAAATTCTGGATCGCATTTTTCAGATAGAGGGCAGCAGGCGATTTGGAGAGGTAGCTATCGCGACGAATACAAATATTCAAAGACCTACTAAAAATATATTGTTCGATGAGAAAATTGGGGGTACGGTACATATGGCTGTCGGGCAATCCTACCTGCAGAGTGGTGGAAAAAACAGTTCTTCCATTCATTGGGATATGATTACGGATATGCGGCAGGGAGGTGAGATCATTGCAGACGGCAGACAGATCTATTACAACGGTGAATTTTTAATCTAACAGTCGTTAGTTAATCGTATTCTTTATTGGCCGACACTGTAAATGCCAAAATTTAATCAATTTTTCTTTTTTTGTCAGCTTGACTTCAGATCCCGAACTTCATACAATGCAAAAGGGAAAAACCCTTACTTATCCTTGAAGTTTGAATAAATTATTTTGGTAGACTTCTTTCAGGTAAAATGAACAGGAGGATGCGAAGTTGCCGTTTATACATCTGATCTTCTGATTGCATAGATCAGTTCATCCAGGTATTCACCATTTTTGTAAAAGGTCTTTTCCATCTTTGCCTCCAGTTTAAAGCCTGATTTTTCAAGAACTTTTTGGGATGCGATATTTCTACCATAGGGTCTAGCATAAATCCGGTCTATTGGGAAATTCTCAAAGCCATGGTGAATCATTTTTGGAATAAGCTGAGAGACAATTCCTTTTCCCCAATAGGACTCACTTAACCAATAACCCAACTCTGCATTTTTGCAGTATACATCTGATTGTGGATGAATACCGATACCTCCGCATGCTTCTCCATTTATTACAATAGCCATGATCCGGACCGGATCATGGGAAGTTGCCATTTCTATAAAGGCGTTTGCATGAACCTCTGTATAGGGGGATGGGAATTGATTGGTCAGTTGCCGTGCAATATTTGGATTGTTGGCATGTCTGACAAGAGAAGGAAGGTCTGTTATTCTCCAGGGGCGTAATTGAATGTCCATAGTTATAAATGTGAAGTATGGTTAATCATTTAATGCTTTAAAGCGAATGGCGCAACCTCCTCCGGGTGCCAGTTTTATTTTCAGCTTATTATTTCTTTTTACCGTCCGCTTTTCTATTTTATAATCCATTGGATTTTGTCGCCAGTCTGCATTCATTCCGTCCATGTAGATCTGTGCTTCATATTTAGTGCCCTCTTCAAGAAAACTCAATTCCGGGACAAACTCCCTCCCTTGCTCGTTTGTAATTGCCCCAAGGTACCAGTCTTTGCTTTTCTTATCCTTTCTTGCCATATAGATAAAATCTCCGGGCTCCGCATCAAGTACGATACTGCGATCCCAATCTGTTGGGACGTCTTTGATAAATTGAAAAGCATCGAGATGTTTTTCATAATTTTCAATCAGGTCAGCTGCCATTTGAAGAGGACTGTACATGGTTACATAGAGGGCAAGTTGTTTGCAGAGAGTCGTATGAACCTGTTCAGTTTTAGCGGAATCATATACATTCATCTTTATTTGGAAGATCCCGGGTGTATAGTCCATTGGACCACCAAGGAGTCTGGTAAAAGGTAAGATACATTCGTGTTCGGGTGGATTGCCAATGCTCCAGGCGTTGAATTCATTTCCGCGTGCGGCCTCACAAGCCATCCAGTTGGGATAGGTGCGATGCAATCCTGTTGGCCTTACGGGTTGATGTGCATCCAGCATAAATCCATATTGGCCGGTTTTTTGAGCCACACGGACATAGTGGTTTACCATCCACTGCCCATCGTGATGCTCTCCTCTTGGAATGATTTTACCTACATAACCTGTTTTAACCCCTCCGTATCCATAATGCTGCATGAATTGATAAGCAGAGTCCATTTGACGTTCGTAATCTGTAACAGCGGATGAGGTTTCATGATGCATGAGGAGCTTCACATTTTTAGTTTTAGCGTAGTTGCTGATCTCATTTACATCGAAGTCAGGATAGGCAGTTGTAAAACTGAATATGCGCTCTTTCCAGGACCCATACCAGTCTTCCCAGCCGGTATTCCAGCTCTCAACAAGAAGGTAAGGAATTCCATGTGCTGATGCGAAATCAATATAGTTCTTAACGTTCCTGGTGTTTGCGCCATGTCGACCATTCGGTTTTAAATCTTTATAGGGGATTTCCCAGCCCCAACGGCCAGAATAATCCCAGGAACTTTTTCCGATATGCATCTCCCACCAAATACCTAAAAACTTTCCGGGTTTAATAAAGTCGATGTTTGTTAAACTATTGGGTTCATTTAAATTCAGGATAATGCGGTTGGACAATAGTTCAGCCGCTTTTCGTCCAACAAGCACTACGCGCCAGGGAGTCCGATTTCCTGCATGCAGGTAAGCTTTGTTCCCGTATGTGTCTGGCACGAGATGTGCCTGAAGCAAATTTAAAGTCCGTTGCACATCTAGGTTCATCGCAGGATAATTTACCAGAGCGGCTTCATGAATACTCAGATAATAACCATCCTCCGTTTTCATTGTCAGTGGGGTCTGTACAGTTGAATCGCTGATTAAGGATTTAAAGGAAATCCCATTCTCCTTTTTTTCTTTCAATGCATGGATATCAGAAAGTTTTGACCGTGAGTAGACATATTCATTCGAATCATAATCGCCGGGAATCCAAAAGGCCTGATGGTTTCCGTTAAGCGGAAAGCTGGTCAGTTCATCGGCAATGATAAAATTGTAAAGACCCTGTTGTGCAGGAAAGGAATACCGGAACCCCATGCCATTGTCATACAATCTGAATTCAATAACAAAATCAAGATGGTCTTTTTTTTGTCTGAGTTGAACTTTCATAGATATGGCGTGATCCCTTATTTCGGATTCCTCTCCCCATATCGGCTTCCATGTTTCATCTTGGGTTAGGGTATCAATGCGAATAAGCTCAAAGTCACTTTCAAAGGATGGGCCTTCCTTTGTTCGAATACCTAGCCTGCCCTGTTTGATGATCGTTTTTTTGTCTACGAAATAGGAGTATAAGGCGGTACCCTCCCTGGTAAGTTGAAAATTGAGCTGTGATTGTTTATCGGGAGAAAACAGGTTGAAATAAAAATTGGCATGGAGCTCGTTTTGATGCAGGAAAATGCAAATCAAAAAGCTGATCAGAACTGCGGTATGTCTGTATATCATAAAACGTATGGAGTTGCATCAAAGGTAGGCATTCGCAAAGAAATGACCTTCAGGATAAAAACGCAAGAGAAACAGATTCTATTCTTTGCCCTATTCAACTTGTTTATGTCTGAATTTTTCGGGAAGGAGGGCCATCATAAATGTATATTCAAGTGCAATTTCTTTGAGACGCTCGAAACGGCCGGAGGCACCTCCATGTCCCGCATCGAGATTGGTATAAAAAAGCAGTGCATGATTCTTTCCGGCTCCATAATGCCGCAATTTAGCGACCCATTTGGCGGGTTCCCAATATTGCACCTGGCTGTCTGAAAAGCCCGTAGTCACAAGTAAATGGGTGTATTTTTGGTGGCTTACATTATCAATGGGCGAATATTTTTTCATGTAAAAATACTGTTCCAAAATGTGGGGGTTCCCCCATTCCGTGTATTCTCCTGTTGTCAGCGGGATATTTGGATCTGACATAGTTGTCAGGACATCGACAAAAGGGACGTGCGCCAGCAAACCTCTGAAAAGGCCGGGTTCCATATTGTATACGGCTCCTATAAGTAATCCTCCTGCAGAGCCGCCACGTCCAAACAAACGTTCGTTAGAGCAGTATTTTTCGGAAATCAGAAATTGCGCACAGTCGATATAGTCGTTAAATGTATTTAACTTGTTCATCATTTTTCCCTTTTCATACCAGGCCCAGCCTTTTTCTTTTCCTCCCCGGATGTGTGCGATCGCAACAACAAATCCGCGGTCCAATAAGGACAATGCAGTACTGCTGAATGCAGGATCATAGGAGATGCCATAGCTCCCGTAGGCATTTAAAAGTAAAGGGGCGTTGCCATCCTTGCGAAAGCCTTTTCTGTAAACCAAAGATATCGGTATCTGGGCGCCATCTCTTGCCGGCGCCATAAAGTATTCCGCCTGATAATTTTCTTTTCTAAAATCACCAAGCACCGGACTTTCCTTGCGCAATTCCAAGTTGCGGGTTTTCATGTTGTAGTCGTATGTGGAAACCGGGGTCGTAAGAGAAGTGTAGATTACCCGCAAAAGATCTGTTGCAAGTTCAAAGTTGGCTCCTAACCAGCAATCATAACTTGGATCGTTGAATTGTATAGAATGGCTGGATCCGGGGTCTTCCCATGGAAAAATGCGAAGCTGATTTAAACCATTGCGGCGTTCATGCAGTACGAGATAATTTTGAAACACATCAAATTCCTGCAACAGGACCTCTTCATCGTGTGGAATAAAATCAGCCCAATGTTCACTGGACCACGAATGATCCGGAGTGCGGGCAATTTTAAAATTGCTCGCATCGGAGTTTGTCAATATATAAAAATAGCCTTGAAAATGTTCGACGGAGTAATAAAATCCCGGACTTCTTTTTTTGAACAGGTATAATTCTCCATCATATTTCGCCATAGGCAAGAAATGACATTCTACATTTTCGGTATAACCGGAATGGATGAACAGATATTGCCCGTCTTTGGAGGGCGCCACATGTGCATAAGAAGTTTCGTCAGTTTCGTGATAGATCAGTTTGTCGGCAGAGAAAGGTGTTTGAAGAATGTGAAGCCACACTTTATCACTCCGCAAAGTTTCTTCATCCTTGGTTTCATAAAATAAGGCTGTGCTATCGGGGGCCCATGCAAAGCCACCTCCAATGACGGGAGAACCCTGATCGATAATCTGTCCGCTTTCCAGATCTACAATTAAAGCCCGATGCAGATTGCGTCCGGTTAGATCAAGTCCGTACACGATCTTTTTTTCATCCGGGCTAACGCGAGGTGGTGTAACATGACAAAACTTTTGACCGGTTGCCAGGACATTTACATCCAAAATAATTTGTTCCCCGGAATCTGTCTGATGCCTCTTTTTACGGCAGTATATTGGATATTCCTTCCCATGTTCATGACGAATGTAGTATTCATAATTTTTATAAGGATAGGGCACCGTATTATCATCCTGTTTAATGCGGGATAACATTTCCTGATACAACATCTCCCTTAATTCCTTCAAAGGGCTGAGCGCGGTTTCCAAATAATCATTTTCAGCTTGCAGATAGGCTCTTACTTCGGGGTTTTCGCGCTCGTTCAGCCAATAGTAAGGGTCCTGCCGGACATCCCCGTGCATTTCGATACTTTTAGGGATTTGTTTGGCGACAGGTTCGGGTATTGACAGAGTAAATGAAGGCAGGTTGTTCTTTTCCATAGCTGCTAGATAATAAAGGGCTTTCTTACTTATGCGAAAACTTAAATGCTTAACAAATATTTTAATCAGTATGTTTTTGCAGGATTGTGTGAAGGAGTGGAAATGCAGTGGGTCATAACACGACATGCAGATCAGATTATTTATGGATGTGGAAGAATAAATTTTAAAAGGGGTGGAGCCTTTTATTGTATCTTTGGTAACAAGAAAAATAAACGATATGAATAAAAGTTGGCTCATTATTCTATTCTTCAGCTTTTCCTCATTTCCTGTATTTTGTCAGGATCAGGTTCAGGTTTTTATAAAAGAAGCGCAGGAGTTTTACGGACAAAAAAATTATAAGCAAGCCCAAATGAGTTTGCAGGATGCAATCAATGAGCTCAACAAGCTTATGTCAGATCAGCTTGCCGATGTATTGCCCGGTGAAATCAATGGACTAAAAGCGGAAGAGGGTGCAACAAAAAATGCGAACCTGGGAGCTCTCGGCGGAGGCACTCAAATTTCTAAGGAATACAAGAATCCGGCAAAGGAAGAAAATGAAGCTGAAGTTCAGCTCTTTGCCAACTCTCCCATGCTAAATGCCATCAGCGTTTATATGGGCAATCCTGCAATGATGGGAGAAGGGGCTAAAAGTATTCGAGTTGGCACCCAACGTGCCATACTAAAAACGGAGATGATCGATTATTATGGCAGTAATGATGTGGCAAAGAAAATCAGATCCACTCAAATCCACATACCATTAAGTCAAACACTGATCACTATTCAGGCAAAGGGATTTGCTTCTGAACAGGAAGAGATAGCCTTTGCAGCAAAATTGGATTTCCAAAAAATTAAAACGGTTATCGGGGAATAGATGATCCTTGCTTTGAAGTTGCAATGTACGTATAGTCACTCAGGAGCTTATGCATCATAAATTGCCAAAATGCAATGGGTGCGAGTTTTTGGTTTACTCAAAATCTGTACCTTTGGCTATGTGCAAATCAAGATCAGGGGTTTATAAATCAAAGCATGCAAGCTTTTGAAAAGAAAACTGCCACATTTCTACTTATTTCTCTCGTGTGTCTGCAATCCGGGGGTCTGTTTCTCTTCTATAAATGTCAGCAATGGCACGTGCAATATGAGCAAATGCGCAGGGCTGTTTCTGACAAGCAGGCATTTCTTAAGATAAGCCTTCCAATCGCTGATTTTGAAAGATGCAAGATCAATGAACGGGAGATAAAATTTCAAGAGAAACTCTATGATATCTATTCAATCAAAATGGATCTGGATTCCGTTCAACTAACAGTTGTTCATGATTGGAGAGAGGAAAGTATCCTGGAGAAAATCATGGATCTCGTTTCTCAGGATTTTCCGGATCACAAACAGATACCCGTTCAGGTTCTTAAATTACTTCAGCTTAGCTATATATGCCCCCATTACGTACAGCCATCTGATATAATGCCCCTAAGGCGGCAGCATCATTTCAGATTTTCCTTTGACTGGAATACACGAAGACCTGAAATTCCATTTCCACCTCCAAAAGTGGTATAAGCCAGATTATTTTTTAATTCGGGTTCAGTTGTTCAGAGAAGATACCCGGGCCTAATTCCATTTTTTTAACCAAATAGAGAGTATTATGAATCTTAAAATAAAGGCAATGCTTGCATTGCTTGTGTTTGCCGTACACGGTATATTTTCGCAAACGGCGGATAGCATCAAACATATTCAATTAAATGAGCTGGTCATTTCCGTAAACAAATCGGAGGAAAGCCGGAAATCTGTTGCGCAAGAGGTCAAAGTCCTGTTGAAGAGGGAAATTCAATCTGCCCAAGCGCTTAGTACGGCAGACCTCATGTCCAATATAGGAATTTTTGTACAGAAGAGCCAACTGGGGGGTGGGAGTCCGGTCCTAAGGGGATTTGAAGCCAGCCGTATTGTTTTAATGATAGACGGAGTTCGAATGAATAATCTCATCTATAGAGCCGGACACCTTCAGGATTTGATCAAGACCGATAATGAAAGTCTTGAACGTGTAGAAGTTTTGTATGGCCCTTCATCAGGAATGTATGGAAGCGATGCCCTTGGAGGTGTTATCCATTTATATACAAAGAAACCGGCGTGGGGGGAAAATGAAAGTTCAAAATTCAAATTGAATATTTTATCCCGTTATGAAAGCGCAAGTAAGGGAATTACAGAGCACGTAGATTTGAATTATGGGGGGAGAAAACTGGCGTTGCTAACGTCCGTAAGTTATAATCGATTTGGTGATCTACGCAGCGGAAGAAATCAAAATCCCTTTTATACATCGGAATATGGTACGAGGCCATATTATGTGGAATATGTGGGGAACGGAAGGGACACCCTCATCAAAAATGAGGACCGTTTTCTTCAGGCAGGCAGTGGATATTCCCAATACGATATCATTCAAAAATTTGCCTATCGTAAAAACGATTATACGACACATAGCCTTAATCTTCAATATTCCAATTCAACGGATGTCCCGAGATATGATCGTCTGACGGATCCCTCGGGAACAACGGGTCTGCGTTCAGCGGAATGGTATTATGGACCACAAAGAAGGATTCTGGCCGCCTACGATTTAAATATTCAAAATCCGGAATGGGTATTAGAGGATATACATATTGGAATCAATTACCAAAACCTTGAGGAAAGTCGTCACAACCGCAATTTCAATAGTACATTCAGAAACAACAGAATTGAAAAAGTGAGTGTAGCAGGAGTTCAACTGGATTTTATTAAACGGAAGGGCCCTCATCAGATTCGATTTGGGGCAGATGCACAGTTGAACCATTTGAAATCAAGGGCTGATAAGGAAAATATAGTAGACGGGACATTATCAAAATTGGATACCCGTTATCCGGACGGGGAGAATGCCATGAATAATTTTGCTGTTTATGTCTCTCATACATGGAAGTTGAATCCGGAGTTGAATCTTGTTGATGGATTTCGTATTGGTTATTCCACACTTCACTCCAGCCTTGTTGATACAGCCACCTTGTTTCATTTACCCTATACGGATATTTCACAAAAAACAGCTGTCTATTCCGGAAGCATCGGAATCATTCACAACCCGTCAGATGATTTGAAGCTTTCATTTCTGCTATCTACTGGTTTCAGGGTTCCGAATGTTGATGATCTTTCAAAAATCTTTGGATCAAAACCAGGAAGCGTGATTGTCCCAAACAAAGATTTAAAGCCCGAGAAGACTATAAATTATGAATTTGGTATTTCAAAGCAATTCGAAGGACATACCCGCTGGGAAAGTAGCATTTTCTATACCGATTTCAGGGACATTGCAGTTGTCGATGCGTTCAATTTCAATGGCCAGGATTCTATACTTTATGATGGAATCTTAAGCCGCGTGTATGCAAATCAAAATAAAAATAAGGCTTATCTATATGGATTTTCATCAGGGTTAAGATCCAGGCTGGATGCGCATTTACAATTTAATTGTGAAATTCAATATACGTATGGACGCATTAAGACAGATAGTGCGGATGCTCCCCTTGATCACATACCTCCATTTTCCGCCAGGATCGGTATTGGCTATACTCATGAACGTTTTCAAGCAGACTTTCTTGCATTATACAACGGCTGGAAGAGGATAAAAGAGTATTATTTGAATGGCGAAGACAACGAGCAGTATGCGACAGCAGAAGGCATGCCTGCCTGGTTTACTCTGAACCTGCGATTTTCATATGAACTCAATTCACACATAAGCATTCAAGCAGGAGCAGACAATTTACTGGATACACAGTATAGAACCTTTGCAAGCGGCATCAATGCCCCTGGAAGGAATTTTATAGCGGCTCTGAGAGCACAGTTTTAGTATTCGCATATGTGATTGATTTTAAGAATGCCATTTGGGTGGACTATCTCCAAATGGCATTCTTTTGGTTTGCTACCATTTGCCATTTCGTCGAAGATGGAATTGAGTTTTATTCAGCATCCAAAGGGATTTAGCAGTTCAGAAACGATTTGTAAATTTTTATTGAGAAACCAACAAGCTTCCTGTAATTTCAGGAAGTGAGTCTGTGGTTCTAAAGGGTGGCAGTGAATGCCTATGAAATATCTTTGGAAGAGAGTATTTGTTCTTATAAAATGAAATGCTTGAAGTACATGCGACTCCTCAAACGTATATATCTATCTCGATTTTATTAGCAAACCAAAACAGTAATTCAAATTGCTATACTGTATGTTTTAAATGAGTCCTGAATAGAAAAATAAAATATGATTCAAAAGAGCAAATTTTCAACGAGTCAGAGTAAGGTCGCCATAAAGTTTCTGAACGGAGCCATCATTCCACTCCACTTCAATGATATAGAGGAATACGGCAGGATTCAATTTAAGATTTTTACTAGTGCCGTCCCACCCTTCAGAGGGAAGGTTGGCTTGAAATTGTTCTTTATAAAAAACAAGCGTGCCCCACCGGTCGAAAATGGACATAGAGCGGATATTCCTGTAACTGTCTTCAACCACTTTGGGATAGAACCAATCATTGATGTTGTCCCCATTCGGGCTGAACACATTAGGAACCCAAATTCCTCTTTTAATCAGATCGATGTGAATGGTAGCGGTTCCGATACAGCCTTGTTTATTGGCATAGGAGATCGTATAACTGATAGGCTCACTGAGATTTTCAACAAAGGGCTCTGCACAATCAACGCAAGACAGGTGTTCTGAAGGAGACCATAAAATCCAGGCTATTGAATCCGGTGGACTTGTAAAGACGGGTTTTAACTGATAGCTCTGGCCAAGGTCGATTTTTACTGAAGGAGGGAGATTTACGCCAACTGATGAGGGCTGATCGATGTATATATCTTTTGTAAGTATGCAGCCGTTGGCATCAATGATTTTTATGGTTTTGAGTCCGGGGCTTAAATTGTCAAAGGCATTTCCATTCACTTGTACGTTGTTGATGAAGTAACCATATGGTTTTTCTCCACCGCTAATATTTTGTATCAGAATATATCCGAGGTCTCCTTCGCATTTTGGTTGTTGTAGCTGATATGTGAAATCTACAGGAACATTTAAGTTCTCGGAAACACGAATCGAGTCAGACTGTTGACAACCATTATCCGGGTTTTTTACCCATATATAATATTGGCCCGCCTTATCAACAGTAATGTTTGAATTGATGTTAGCCGAGACGATATGACCATCCGGTGTGTTCCAAATGATATTATAGTTTGCGCCTGCATTTTGAATCGTGGCATTCAGATCGACGGATTTGCGCGAGCAGCTTAGTTCAAGGGGGTTCTGTAATACAATGGTAGGAACCTGATGGTCTTCATAGACCAGAATACTGTCCACTGTTTTGCAGTGGTTGATGGTATCACGTATTTCAATTCTATATGTACCGGCGTGGTCCACTTTAATTTTAATTTGATTGGATGGTCCAAGGATGTTTCCGTTGTTCGTGGACCATTGCAAAGAATAGCGATTTCCTGTGCTGGAGCCCGTTGCATCCAATTGGATTTCTGTATTGTAACAAGTTAGTGTATCCGGACGGAGAATCCGGACATTGGGTGCAATAAGATCCGGAGTGACGGTGATTTGATCAGCAGACGAACAACCGTTAGATTGATCCATTACCGTGCAGGTATAATCCCCAGGGCCGCCGATATTTATTTTAGAACCATTTGCATTTCCATTGATCCTGCCGTTTTGCGTACTCCAGGAGTACAGCAGTTGATTTGAAGGACTGCTCGCACTTGCTGTCAAGTCTAGCATTGTACTGGCACAATTCCAGATTTCATTTTTTCCTGCGTCGACCAGAGGACGAATTGTATCGATAATGACACTGACCTGTGCACTACTACTGCATCCATTATTCTTATCGGTGGCTGTAAAGATATAGGTGCCGGGAGCACTGATTTTCAACATGGAGGAATCAGGCAGAGCCAGTGGATTGCCAAAGAGATCCATCCATTGACCACTTAATGCGCCACCGGAGGGTGAATTAAAATGTGCAGTCAGCAGGATTTCCGGTTTTTTGCAAGTGAGAGTATCAGGGCTTGGTATCGTTACCTGTGGTTTATTGAGATCCGGAATTACGGAAACGGAGGAAGAATCCTGGCAACCATTTAAAGTATCTGCAACCACAAGAAGATAGTTACCCGCCTTATTCACCTGGAGTTGAGTGGACCACCATCCGGATTGAATGCTGCCGTCTATGGTTGACCAGCTGTAAACGATGTTTGTTCCTGAGCTGCTTTGAGACGCGTCAATCAAAATCAGACTGTCTTTACATCGAAAAATCAGATCAGGTCCCGCGTTTGCAACGGGCTTTGTAAAATTCTCATTTACAAAAACGGAATCAAAATTTTCGCAACCATTTGAAGTATTGACAACATGTATGTAATACCAGGCCTTTTTATCGACCATTACATTCAAACTGTTTTGGTTGGTAAGAAAATGTCCTCCCGTGCTTGTCCAGTCCACCTGGAGAGTATCTTTAGGATCAACCTGGGCCTTTAGCAATGCCCTGGGAGCTTTACAAGTAAGTAAAAAGCCCGTTCCGGCATCGACTGTGGGGATGCGCCGGTCTTCCGATATGACAATGCTATCATAGGCCTGACACCCATTTGTTGAGTTCACTACCAGCAACGAAACGATGGAAGCATTCGATATCATTTTTCCAATTAAACTATCTTCTCTAGGTTGAAGTGTAGCGTTAATGGTCCAATAGTAGTTTAGCTTTTTTAAGCTGTCCAGCAGAGTTGTTGTTACCAGCACACTTGGAGTCCGGCAATCCAGGAGCAGATCCGGTCCCAAATTCACCGTGGGTTTGACCGTATCGATTTGAATTTTAATGAAACTGCTGTCCTTGCAATGATTGCGCCGGTCTTCAATAAACAATTGGTAGATCCCGTCGACAGAGTCTTTCAGAAAGCTACGGTCAAAAGTCGTGTCTCGCTTGGGAGAAATCCAACGCATTGCATAGTTGACACTGTCGGAGAGAAGCGAATACAGATTGACCTGGGTTGTGCGGCAATCTATCAGTGTATCCCCTCTGATTCCGGCAACAGGACGAAGGGTATCCGCCGGAACATCATAATCCAAAGTTAGTGAACAACCGTTAGTTTGATCGGTTATGGTTACACTATATCGCTGGGCCTGATTTACGAAGACTTCGCTGGTATTTTTACCTTTCAGGATCAGGCTGTCCGGGGACCATTTAAAGCTGTAAAGCCCGCTGCCCGTCAGGATGTCGGCAAATAAACGCACACTGTCACCACTGCAATTCGCCTTGCCGCTGGCATCCAATGAGCCTGCAAGTTGATCCGGTGCAATAAATTCAATGGAAGCCTCCTGTTCGCACATGACATTTCCATTTGAATAAAGGACTTTGACTGTATAGATTCCTGATCCGCGTGCTTTGGCGGTGAGGCCATTTTTGGAAAGAATTTTTCCGACATCTGTTGACCATTCATAACGTATGTTGGGTCCGGCGGATGAGCCAATTGCAGTCAAATCGAAAGGATCGGAAGAACATTTTGGTTTATTTATGATATCCACTTTGGCGACGAGGTTTACGATTTCTACCGTGACATCATCCATTGAAATACATTTTTCATAAAGTGCGATATCATCTATGGCAAAATCATTTCCCCCGCGAATACCGGAAGTTTCATTCAGGCAGATTTGTGATGAGGCGCTGGTAGCGGTGAACGTTACGGTGTAGAGTACCCAATTGCAGAGGCTTCCGGCTTGTGTGGATCCAATAGTGGAGCCATTCACTTTCACACTCAGCTGAGCGATGTTCGTCGGATAGACAGACTGGCTCCAAAATTCCAGTTGGTACATTCGCCCCGGAACGGTAGCAATTGTTTGGCACCAGAAATTTGTTCCTGCGGTAGGATGACCATTTAAGAGCAACATATTTCCGCTTCCGGTAGTGTGATCCGGGCAAGGGCTGAAGCCCCCATTCCAGCTTGCCGGATTGCTTGCCACGAAATATTCACCTTCGGTGGTATTGACATTGGTATAGTTATAATTTGATATGAAACCTGAATTTCCACTTTCAAAATCACCATTGATGACCAGGTTCGTAGTTGAAATACCTTCTGCGGTGAGCTTATAGGTATATCTTCCAGCTGTTTTGCGGGTTACGAAGGGATCCAAAATATTAGCGTTACTCAAACCTGTGGTGGGTGTCCAATAAAATTTGGAATAATTGCCTTGTATGGCTCCCTGAAGTTGAATGGATTGACTGGAGTCACAACTCACCAGATCCGGTCCTGCATCTACATTGAGACCCGCGCATTGAGAAAATGCAAGGTTTGAAAATGCAAGCGAAAGGAAGTAAAAACTAAAACCAATTTGAAATTTCCATTTCATAGCACATCCGGAATTTGAGAAGCTAAATTTAGTCAATTATGAAGCCATTTGCTTTTTTAATCTTCAGGAAAATCGTTGAGAGGGATCTTGCAATCTTAGAGCTAACAGTAGTAATGAGTTATAAATTTCAATTTTATGCATTTTAATTTTATTCAAATCCGATTTTATAGACCGGGAACTTCCTTATTGGGCGGTTAAAAAGCTTTTAGTTTTTAAAATGAAAGTGAGCGAATATGTCTATTGGCATTTAAGAAAATAAAAAAGCCAATGAAGTCGATCATTGGCTTTTGAATCAGGTTTCAGATTGCGATTACCACCACCTTCTGATTTTAATATTGCGGGTGGTCCCATCGGGTAGCGTAAGAAGTGCATCATTGTTGCAATTTCCATCGCCATAGTCTATGCTTAGGGAATTGTTGTCCACAGACAATAGAATGGATCCCTGGACAATCCAGGGACATGTAAATTTAAAAACAAGTGCGTCCGGCGTACTTACATTGAATTGTTTTCCGGAACGGTTGGTACCACTGGAAGTTCCCAGGATGGACCAAACATCATCAAGACGGATATCCGGAGTTGCATTGCCTTCGAGTTGGGTAATAATCTGATTTGCATTCCAGTTTATTGTTTTGCCGGAAGGGAAAGTCAATTTTCTACCTACCACATTTCTCAGATAGATGTTTTGACCTGATCCATTTGGACCTTGATTCGTCAAGCTAACGGTGCCTTCAACCCGGACATCATCGATGAAAAAATCCTGATGGCTAACCGTTCGAACGGAGCCTACCGTTTTGAGAGGAGCCGAGATCTGAACAATGATTTTTCCTTTGCGAACATGGCCATAAGGACCTGTAACGCCATCCGGTCCGTAGTCAATCGTGAGGGTATTTGGGAATGTTCCCTTTGGATTGGTCCATGTGCGGGTTGGGAAAGAACGCGTGGTAAGGGCCAGCAAACCTGCATCAATTTGGTCTGTTATTTCGGATTCATTGGCATCTAGAAGATCCTGTTGTGCGGTATAGTCCTCGGATGAAGTCACAAAGTCATTTGCGATTGTATCGGAGTCTTTATTGCAGGAGCTTAACCAGATTAAACCGGAGCTTAAAAGGATTCCTAAAATTTTATTCCGTTGCATGGCGAAGAAGTTTAATGTGAACGATTTTCATTACAATGATATAGACGGAAATTCGCAATAATAGTTTAATGAGCAAGTAAAAATCCCGATTTGTTTTTCGAAGCTGTGAATGCGTATGGCCGGTTTTACCAAGCCGGAAAAATGAAGAGGATTGGGTTGATACATAGACTTCGTTGAAAGTATTGACAAAGGAAAAAGGCATTTCCAGATTTAGGAAAGACCGGAATTTATTTTGAAAAGATTATACCTAGTGAATTGCAACAGGTACTTCAGCCTTAAAAATCAGATCGTGGGAGTATTCTCGGATGCTATTCAGGAAAATTTTAATTTTAGAAATGAATTTAAGCATTACAATGATCCATCATTTAAGTCTGGAATCGATTGAGCTGATTTCCTATTTGTGGATTGCGCTTGCATTAAGTGTGTTTATCCTACTATTTTTTGTAACTGCTCCTTTTGGCAGACACAGTTCGGCAAAATGGGGGTGGATGATTTCTAATAAACTGGGATGGTTTATCATGGAATTGCCTTCTTTGCTCATCATGATTTATTTTCTTCTATGGGGTAGCCATTCTTTCGCATCGCATGTATGGATTTTATTTGTTTTATGGATAGTTCATTATACAAACCGGACTCTGGTATATCCACTCCGAATCAAATCAACACCAAAGAAGATGCCTGTTGTGATCGTATGCAGTGCGGTATTTTTTAATATGGTTAATGCGGGCTTGAACGGCTATTATTTGGCCGAACTTGCCCCTGTTGCCAGCTATATTGATGGGTGGTTGGGAAGCGTTTCATTTTTTTCGGGGATTGCTTTGTTTTTTATTGGAATGGGTATAAACATGAGGGCGGATTCTTTATTAATCCATCTCAGGAAAAAGGGAGATAGCTCTTACCATATACCCCGGGGCTTTTTATTTGAGTACATCTCCACTCCAAATTTGTTCGGTGAAATCGTCGAATGGGGAGGCTTTGCGCTCATGGCATGGAATCTTCCCGCTTTGAGTTTTTTTATCTGGACGCTAGCCAATCTGGTACCCCGTGCACGAGATCACCACCGGTGGTATCAGCGATTTTTTAAGGACTACCCGTCTGAAAGAAAAATAGTGTTTCCATTTTTATATTAAATGTTGAATAAATATTGAAGAAGGACATTCTTCAATAGAGGCATGTTAAATGGATTCAAGCTTACAGTCGTAATCTTGCCCAGCCTATTTGCAGAGAGACAAGATTAAGTAATCATCAATTAGATTGCTTCAGCATTATTGGAAGAATCGCATTAAGTTCCAAAGACAGGAAAGAGGTTCAATAGAACCCGTATAAATGCGAGATATCCAATAAAAAACAAAAATCCCCTTATTCGTGAGAATAAAGGGATTTAAGGAAGTTGAGGTCGAGAGCGGACTAGAACAATGCCCAAATATAAGTATTTACATAAAATAAAATATGATAGGACACGTATCAGGACACGAAAATTGACCCAATTTTTTGTTTTCGATTACCTGCATTCTTGGTGAGATGGTCATAAATTTTGGTAACTACTTTATTTATAACTGGGCTTTTTCTAAATTGCAAATAATATTAATAACCAATCTAATCTTTATGAAAAACAAGACAACTGCTGGTTTATTGGCAATTTTCCTTGGAGGAATAGGTATGCATAAATTTTATCTCAACAAAGGTGGTCAGGGCCTTTTGTACTTATTATTTTGCTGGCTTTATTTTATCCCGGCTATAATAGGTTTCTTTGAAGGAATTAGGTATTTAACCATGTCTGAAGAGTCGTTTAATGCTGAGTACAATTCAAATACCTCCGCTCCACCAGTGCCAGGTAGTCCACATGATCTTGAAAAATTATTTGAATTAAAGGAGAAAGGAATTTTAAGCGAGGAGGAGTACAACACTCAAAAAATGAAATATTTGAAATGATTACATTGTATATACTCTTTATAAAAAAAAGGAGGTCAATTTAATTTAGCAAAATACTAATCCTTTTATAGTGGAATACTATTTAGTAAACTGAAAAGTTAGAAACAAGATGACTGATTATTCAAATTGGTATGAAAATTATAAAAACGAAGAGCTGGAACTTAACAAAAAGATAGCACTTATTGATGCAATAATGCTAGAATCTCAGGAATTGTTGAATCATGGATTATATGATGATGCATTTAGAAAATTGTGTGAAACTGAAAATGTCATATGTAACCTAAATTTTTATTTATATGTGTATCATTCCTCAAAAATCTCGGATTTATTTTCTAAAATTTGTATAAATGAAAATCCCAAAAAATATGGACCCTTTTTAGTCAATTTATTTCTAGCATTTATTTTTAAACAGACTTGGAATTTTTTACTTTTAAACTATGATCAAGTTAAAAAGAATCGAGATAGGTCATTTACATCAAATTGGCCATTTAAGTCAAATTCAAATTTTAAAAATTCATTGAAATATTTTGAAATATATGAGAGTTCACATTTAATTTTAACAGAATTATTCAAATTTACATACGACAAAATCCCAGATTTATTAAGAGTCGAAGAGTTAGAAAAGTTAATGCAGAGAGATGCAGAGTTAAGATTAACGAAAGAAACTAAAAGCGAAATTGATGAATTAGTATTTAAAATAAATAATTTTTATAGTGAACCTAATTGGGATGTTCTTGATGAAATTTATATATTTCCTGAAACTTTGTTAAAACAATATATTGAAAAATAGAAGTTCATAAAGTTACACCAAATCCTTATACCTCTGTGTAATTACAATTGTCTTTCCTTCAAGTTTTACATTGCCGCCCGGTTTAAAAATGTCGCTCTCTTTAGGTTTCCATCCAAAGAACTCCGCAGCCTGTTTGCCGGCCTGTAGTTTGTCCCGGTTTGACTTGGCACTATCCCAAATGCGTCTTAATCCGGTTATATATTCCACTTTGGAAAAGAGAGTTTCAAGTCCTGCCTCTGAAACTTTACCGGCTATGGTTGCGCTCTCCTGATCGTGTAAATGTGAAATATGGCTGTTAATTTCTTTGGCGTTGGCTGCAAATGTGCGTTTGGCTACATTAATGCCATTTTGCGCTAAAATCCTACGTTTACCCTCCTGGGTTGAATAGTCTTTGCTCATGCGGTTTTCAAATAAAATCCGGGCTAGGTTTTTGTTATCGTACATATGCAATTTATTTTTTTGGTTCTCTTAAATACAATTCTTCTTCTGTGTGAAACGGGAAAATACTGTTTTTATATTCATTAACTCTCTTGCGAAGTGCTGCCCTGTGATTACTTTCTTTGTTTCTAACATTGTGGGCTGTGCAATAGTCTTCGTATTCCTGGCCTTTATCCTTTGCCTTTTTAGTCTTTGGCCCGTACTCTTTTATCAATTTACTTTTTTCTTCCCCCATCGCTTTTAATGTCTTTGGAGATATGAACTTTGATCCTTCCTTTTGCTCTGAAATGTCAACCCCGGTAATAGGGCATATTTTCGGGATAGGTGCAGGTTCACCCATTATATACGTGTGATCTTGCACCTTTGCCACATCTTGGACCATTGTTTCACCCGTGGTTAACTTGCACCAAGTATTAATGATTTCTTGCCTGATTATACCATGTACATTGTCGCTGTGAACTTGCACCAATTTTTTGTATTTATTTAATTCCAGCCTACCCTTATTTCTACTTTTCTTTCTGGTTTTTTTGTGTAGATCCGTCCAATATTTGGGCCTACGCCAGTCTTTAAGTTTAGATGTTTCTTCTTTTGTTAGCTCGCCCTCTCTGATTGTCCAGTCATCAAGAATAATACCGTCCCAAAGGCTTAAGAGTTCGTTTTTAAGTATGTCTGTTGTTTCTGGTTTAAGTAAATCTGAAAGTGTGGATATCCCGGCTTTGTTTAATTCTATCATGCGTATATTCTTCCCTTCAATTCGGAGAATGTTGTCTTCCAGTTTGGATTGTAAACCTTTATCATACATTTTTAATAAAACATTTTCCCTTGAAATTTTTTTATATTCACTTGGTGTGCCAACATCGCAATATTTAGCCAGAATGGGCGGCCCGCCTTTGACTGAGTGAATCATCGCACTATTTATTACTTCTTCGGCAGTCCAGGGCAACCCTGTGAGGTTTACGGCATATTCAATATGATGTATTGTTGCTGTTTCCGGGTCAATATTATATTGGTCCCGTAATTCGTTTATAACGGACTTAAGAGCGTCAAATGTAAATTGGTTGTAATTGTGTTCCCCATAGTTCCAGAACTTATGCAGTGATCCATATAGTTTAATTTTACCGCCAGCGTATTGATGAATTTCTAAATTCTTTAATTTAGCTATTTGCTCGGCCTTAATGCTGTTACTTTTAGTTAGTTCGGCAGTTTCTGTATTTACGTCGTGTGGAGAAAGGAAGACTAATCCGGCCTCTTGTAATGCCTTTAACCCTGTCAAGGTGATGTCTGCATGCAGGTAGTCTATCATTTATAAAATTGACTTTTTTACGTTTCTATTATGTTTTAATATTAATTTCTTATGCCTGGGCGGCCAGGCGTTTGAAATGATTGGCCAGAAATTCTACTTTCTTCTCTTTTGATTTTGGACAAATCCCATTGAAATAATGCATCTGCATTGTATTCCCCTCTTGGACCAAACAGAACAAAGACTTTTTCCCTGATTCTTGCAAATGATCCCCGAAAAACACGTTTCCCGTCCCTGATAATAGTATTAACCCTGTAAAAAATGTCTTATTGGAATTGGTCCAGGATTCCATTATATATACAGCTCCTTGAACTTTGAATCTACTATCGCGAGGACTAGAAAGAACGAAGTATTTTATATCAGGCTCCCCCCTGCCTTTCTTTAGATCATAGGTCTGACCTCTGTTTGGATTTTTACCATACAGTAAGATGTTAGGCTCATGCGTTTTCATACCCGGCCTTTTTTGGTTTCTAATTGTTGGAACACTTCCAGGATATCGTCCTGCCGGAACCTAATGCGCGAACCGCTCACATGTTTTTTTATTCGGCCTTCTTTTGCCCAAACATGTAAGGTTGTGTTACTGATTTTTAGTTGCTCGCAAACTTCCTTTGCCGTTAGCCATTCTTTGGATGCTGCCGCCTTACGTTGGGAATTTCGGATAATCTCTTCAACGCGCGCGGCAAATCTGTTTTCTAATTCCTGTAATTGTTGTGAGGAAAGAACGTTAAAATGCATTGATTCTGCCATAAATTATTGTTTAATGGCACAATTTCGTGCGGGGGGTTGTGGGGGAATTTGTGGGGGATGTCCTTAAATTATTCCGTTTTCTTCCTTTTAGGATAGTTTCCCTTTATTTTGATGTTGCATTCATGCAGGACCTTCTCCATATATTTCAGAGCTGGCGCTGTATATGGGTTGTGTTTATCTTTACTTTGAGATCCTGGTTCCATTCCTGAAAAGTATCGGCCTACTGTTCCCGGGTTATCATGTTTAATTAGATATGCTATTAATTTTTCCAGGTCGGCAGTTGTGCCATTGTTTTCTTCTATTCGGTCATTTAGAATGTCGTAAATGCCTAATTCTTTAAATAAAACGAGCATATGCGGGACCTTGTCGGTGGTTTCTATTGCCTCTGGTTCTTGCTCGTCATCTTCTGGCCATTCGTTTAAAATATTTAATAACTTTTCTGTAGCTTCTAATAGTGGTATATTGTCGTGTTCCCCGGTTATTTCAGAAATCAGAGATTGATATTTCAAGTTAACAGCTCTTCTCTTTAACTCATGTTTCTTATCTCTTAGAGATTCAATACTACCTATTAAATTGTACAATTCCACCTTGTCGATTATGTTCTTCCTTGCGTCATCAGTAAATTTTTTAATCTCCATGCGTTCAGAGGCATTCAATGGTTTCTCTCCTTGTTTTAGAAATTTTAAATGGTTATTTATTTCTCTTAATTGGTCTTTTAGACTCAAATTTTTAAATTTTTCTGATGCAATAAGTGCTAAAATATCTTTATTTGATACAGTTCTTTTTTGTCCCATTCTATAACTAACTATTTAAATATCAATGTTCTCAAATCCTTCATTTGGTGTTTATCGTTTAAAAAACGGCTGCTCCTTTATTCTATCAATTTGCTCCGTTGGCTCCAGGCATATGTATTTATCAAATGATGCCAGTTTAGTGTGTCCTGTTATTAACATTACATCTCTCGCCAGTGTCCCGTCTTTAATCATTGAGGTTGCGCCTGTCCTTCTTCCAGTGTGGCATGTGATGAGTTGATATTTTTTATATTTTTTTGTTTCTGACTTACCGCCCCTGGTTTCATCTTTTTCGATTACTTCGTCAATACCTGCCATCTTGCAAATTTCCTTTATGTAGTCATTTATCTTTTGTTCAGCCAGATTAGGAGTTCTGCCGTTGTATTTGGATAGTATTTTCTTGGCCCGTGGGCTGAGTGGAATATGAACCTCTTTGCGGGTTTTTTTGGTGATAATGACAATATTGCCATTTTTTAAATGATCCTGTGTAAGGCGTTTAAAATCGCTGACGCGAAGGGCAGTATAGCATCCTAATAAAAACAGATCCCTGGCCTTTTCAAAACCAGGTTTTGCGCTAAGGTCTAAACTTTCCAATCTGGTTAACTCCTCTTCGGTTAATGCCACATTTTTAACAGATTCCGAAAGGGTATGAAACCATTTTTCAGAACTGATATTCTTTGATAGAATCTTGTCATCATATGCAGCCTGGCAAATTACTTTCCAATGCTTGATATTGCGCCCTACATAATTTTTTGACTTTCCCCCCTTGTTTAGAAACGCGACGAACTTTTCATATAGAGTTTTGTCTATCTGGTCCCATGTATAACGGGTCCCGGTTATTTTTTCAAAATCAATCCAATTTATTAGAAAGTTCTTATAATTCTTGACTGTCCCTGACGAATAAATATTTCCTTTAAGTCTTCCGTGATTTATGAATCTATGGCCGTTGGTGATGTCAATCAGAAATTGCTCTGTAAAATCCCGGGTGAAATTCAAGTTTCTATTTTCGGCTGTGGTTTTTATTTTAGAGCGTTTTGGGCGTTCGTTTTGTGTTTGGTCGGATTGTTTGGCTATTCTATTAATATGCTCCTTCAACTCATTAAAATCAATTTTACGGTTACCCTGCCGGGCAGTTCCGATAAAATCATCAACGGCAGCGCAAATATTCTCTATTCGGGTATTAATGTTTTTGAGTTTTAACTGAATGCCGGGATCCTGTTTTTCATACTCTTTTATCCTGGTTTTGTCTTTTGTTGGTCGCTGTGTGGCTTTGTCCCATAAATCGGGTGCAATCTGCAATCCTACTCCATATTGAAAAGTGTGGCCATTAATAGGGATTTTGTAAAGGATCTTCCCCGGTTTGGTCGGATCTTCTCCCCGTGCATAGAATTTGTGATTTCCTGTTTTCATGTCAGGATTCAAACTTACAAAATTTTCCCAGGACACGTATCAGGACACGTATTTTATTTATTTATCTTTGGTGATCCTTATAAGGTTAAGGATTCAGAATTACATAACTTATTGATAATGTGCATAAAACAAAAATCCCCTTATTCGCGAGAATAAAGGGATTTAAGGAAGTTGAGGTCGAGAGCGGATTCGAACCGCTGTACAAGGTTTTGCAGACCTCTGCCTAGCCACTCGGCCACCCGACCCGGTAGGGGCGGCAAACATAGGGATTTTTTTCGATTGCCGGAAATTTTTTAGGCCCTCTCAGCCGGAATATTTTTTATGTTACCTTGATTTCCAGGTCCTTATAATTTTTTATCCACAGATTGGACCATTAAAAAAATGCTGCATAGCCCTATCCCCGTGAAACAGGAATGCCATTATCCGGCCATTCCAGGAATAGAAGACCCTTATAGCCTTATTCCTTTATTAATTTCAAATTATAATATCTCTGCTTGCGATCTACAATCGTAATGAAATAGAGGCCCGGGCTCCAGTTGGAAGCGTCCAGCTGATTTTCCGTGGATCGATGCAGGATATGTCCCATCTGATCCTGAACCGTGAGTTCTTTCAATTCCTTTAAATCAAGACCATACAATGAAAAATGTGTATGCACAGGATTTGGAGCCAGGTATACGGTTCGTTCCTCTTTGATGGTTTGGTCTGCGACAATGCCGCAATTGGCTTTATTGAAAGTGGGTTTAGAAGTTATTTTAAAACTACCCGTTCCGTCCGGGCAGCGTTCCATGGACTGGTCTGTAGGAATTGCACCAAAACTCAGGCTGTCTAAAATCAAACCATCCTGGCGAGTAAAAATGAGTTGTTCGCCACTTGCCGAAAGTTTAAAATTGGCATGTATGCCGCTTGGAGTTTTACTGTCCTCATCGAGCCAGATGATCAGACGGCCTTTAGCAGGTATGAGTGTACCTGCAGGAATTTCAAATTTTTCAATATTGGCAGCATCGTCAGTTAAGAATAAATGGCCCAGGTCCACATCCAAATTGCTGTTGTTGTATAATTCAAGCCAGTCTTCGTATTTGTCATCAGAGCTGTCGATTGCCGTTGTCTGATTGGAACTCATAAATTCGTTTATTACAACATCGCCTTTTTGAATGTCAGAAGTTTTTTCTTCCACCTCCAGGGTATAAAATTCATATTCTGCCCTCCTTGGGGAAAACAAACCCGCATTGTTGTTTTCTGCATATACATAGAATTGGGTCTTACGGGTATCTGCGACGATAAATGACCCGAAAACACTGTCTCCGGCCAGGCCGTCATGGTGCTTTCCATCGTCAAACAAGGCGCGGTATTCAAAAGGGGCATATTTGTTTTTACGGTAACCGATGAATGCGTTGTTCTGATTTGAAAGTGGAACGCGTATCCAGACCGTGTCCCCAACGTATTTGTTGTCTTTGTCCAATATGTAATTTCCAATAACGGGAGCCGAAGCGTTATACTCAGAAGTGGTGTTGTAATATGCCATTCGGGCTTTCATCAGGGTGACAATGCCGGGAGCAGAGCCTCCAGGTCCGCCACCGCTTGAAAGGGCGGCAGTGAGTGAAGTCTGGAAAGCGGAATACGTTGTCAGACTGTTCGGATCATTTTTAACCAGAGTGTCAACGATCGTTTGTAAATATTTTGCTCTTGTTTCATAAGTGCCATTTGCAAAATTTTCCTCCACAATAGTTTTCAGATGGGCAATATACATACGTTTGTAAGTTGCATTACTCAGTAAACTTGAAATCAACGGACGATCCAGATTGGTCGATTGATAGAGAATCGAAATTTTATCTACAGAGCCCCCACTTCCGGGAAACCCGCCAAACGACATATTGAGATCCCAGATCACAGGAAGGAATCTGCCGTAATCGTCTTCATACAAATAATAATTCTGGGAAAAGGAGCCTGTATAACTGTCGTAATTGCTTAAAACGTTATTGTAGGCATGCATCCACAGGCTGCGATCCACATCAATCATTTTAGGTATGGCTGCCGGTTTACTTCGCAATGTATCGATCAGAGCGATCAATTTATACCATCCGTATCCATTTTCCATTCCATAATAGGTATAATATTTTGTGCTGTCGTATGAAATGAATTTTAGATTACTCGTCGAGTTGTTTCCGGGTCTGTCGGGATTTCCCTTTACGAACACATGTTCGGAAGAACCAAAGTGATCACTGCAGAATTTTTTGTTTACCGCTTCTACATTGGTGTAAAGCCCTATATATTTTCCATTTATAGTCAGCTTTGCAAAGTTTGAAATGGAGCAATCCATATATTGGGAGAGGATTTCATAAGACAATACTTCGCGTATTGCGGAAGGATCTGAAAAATTATTCCCCAATTTGATGCTTTCGTAATTGTGGTAATTTTGGTTTTTGACAAAATCAAGTTTGATGTGCAGGGGATTTTTAACACGACTGGCATTATAGCTGCTGTTCCCTTTGTATTTAACCCCTACGCTGTCAAACCGAACCCCATTGATCAGACAATATTCAGCGAGGATATAATTTTCTTTTCCGGCTTTGGCCGTATCCAAACGATAATCCCAATTATCGTATCCGAAGACAATTGAAAAATCCTGGATGTTTTCCACTTTATAAAAATCATCCTGGGCCTTCGAAAATGTGATGCAGACGGGAAGCAAAAAAAGACTAATCAGCAATTTAGATACAGACATTTGAATAATTTGAAATGAATAATAATGGGAATGTTCTCGTATTATAAACCCTTCCAATATCAATACGAAACTCAAAGGCCGTAGGTTGCTAAAGATCGGCAATTCCTTTGTCCCCGCAATCGACGAATAGAAGGTAGGAAAAGTAAAGCTATTTTCTTTCCCGAATAAATCAGAAATTTTAACAAAAGCAGTACACCTTCAGGATCCTTTCAGCATCCACTATGATTTAGAAGACCACTTTTTTTACAAGCAGTTCCTCTTTTCTTTTTACGGTGACCTCCACTTCCTGACCCTTTTCAAACTTGGACAGGGCCTCCATATATTCATACACATCTTTGATGGAGTAGCTTCCAATTTTTACAATGATATCGCCATCCACAATTCCGGCTTTCTGGGCAGGGCGGTTATCCAGAACGGCGTCAATGCGCATGCCTTCGCCGCTATAGACATAATCCGGCATCACTCCCATGGTCACTTTGAAAGCGGCTGCCTGCTGTTTGTTTTCATCCTTGGTCTTTTGGAAGGTCAGGCTCGGATTCTTGCCGAGATTGAGAACCAAACCCCAGATTACCTGGCAGACTTCGTGAATGCCATCATAATTGACAAGTGGGCTGTCATCACTTGGCTTATGGTAGTCTTTGTGTTGTCCGGTAAAAAAATGCAAAGAAGGAATACCTTTCAAATAGAAGGACGTGTGGTCGGAAGGACCGATTCCCCCATCACTGTAGTTAAACTGAAATCCGGGCGATTTGGATTTTTCAAGTAAGTCTTTCCATTCCAATGAGGTTCCTACCCCGCTGATGGCCACGACCTTTTCAGCGTTCAGGCGGCCGACCATATCCATATTGATCATGGCAAGAATCCGATCTGCAGGAATGGTAGGCTTTTCCATAAAAGCCTTTGAACCGACTAATCCGAATTCTTCTCCGCTGAATGCGATGAAGAGTACATTGAATGGTAGTTTTTTATTCAATTTGAAGGATTCCGCGAGGTAGAGAAGCGCCGATATGCCACTTGCGTTGTCATCCGCACCGTTGTGAATGTCCGTGGAGTTGGGCGCCAGGGAACCGGTAACTCCGTGACCCAGATGGTCATAATGAGCTCCTATCACGAGCGTTTTTTTGGCCTTATTATTTAGAAATCCAATCACATTTTTACCTTTCTTATCCATTTTATTGCCTCCATGAGGGGCAGAAGAAAAGCTAAACTCCTGAAACCATCCATTTTCTCCCCTGGCTTCCAAGCCTATTTTCTGCATGCGCATGCTGATATACTCAGCGGCCAGTTCTTCCCCTTTTGTTCCGGTTTCCCGACCTTCCAGATCATCAGCAGCCAGATAAACCACGTCTGCGTGTATCTGAGTGATCGGGTTTAACTGGCTTTTGAGTAAGACAAAGCCAGTAAAACAGTTAAAAATTAACAGGAAAAGGATGGAGGCTTTTAAAAATTTTGGATTCATAATTTGAGTTGTGTCAATAGAGTTCAAAGCTAGTGAACAAACTATAGCAATCAGGGTTCAAAAACGTAATTTTGCGAGAAGATTACAATTTATGTCAAAAAAGAAAGTTTTCGCCATATTGTTGCCGGTTTTGCTGGCAATTTATCTGATTGCCTGTTTCTTTGGTCCAGTTAGTTACAAATACAAGAATGAAGTAAAAATCGATGGACCTTATAAAATGGCCTACCTCGTCATTAATGACATCAAAGATTGGCCAAAGTGGTATAGCTGGTCCAAAGATGATTCCAGCTTTAAATTCAGCAAGGGAGGTCGCGAGCATTATGTAGGTGCCAACTTTAGCTTTGAGAGTAAACGTCTTGGCAACGGTTTCGCTGAAATAACAGAATCTTTTCAGGACAGCCTTATCACTGCCCGATTAAAAACAGATAAGCTACCGGGAGATTTGAATCTCAACTGGCAGATCCTTCCTGAAGGGACAAAAGCTTTTTTCTTAAAAATGAATGCCAGAATTTCCGGAAGGATTCCATTTTTTAAAAGGGCGTTTTATTATGGACTTGACAATAAATTAAACAACTTAATGGACAGGGACCTTGAAGGCATTAAGGGATATATTGAAGAACTCATAAAGACAAATTTTGGTATTAAGAAAGAAGCCTTCTCGGAAAGGTATTACTTTGGAGTGGTCGATGTGGTTGTGAATAATAAAATTCCTCAATTTTATGCGAAGCAACTGCCAAGAGTATACCAATTTCTTGATTCAATGGGGATAAGCCCTTCGGGCCCTCCAGCAGGATTAATATTCGATTGGCAGGCCATAAATGGACAGGTATTTCTCATGGCCGCATTACCTGTGGACAAACCAATGAAGAATTATGCAGGATGGACTTCCTTTACAATCAAACCAACAAACTGTTTTAAACTTGAGCATTACGGACCCTACGGGACGCTGCGCAATGCCCATACCCAGTTGAGTTATCTCATGGACAATTCGGACTTCATACTTGCCGCTCCTGTGATCGAAGAATATGTTACTTCACCATCACAAGAACCCGACACCTCGAAATGGCTGACCAATGTATACTATCTGTTTGACAATACCGGTGGCTTCTCTAAGACCGTTCAGCGCAAATGGACCCTTGAAGATGTGGTAAAAATGGAAGAGGAGCAGCGCAAGGAAGAATTGAAAAAGCTGATTCAATAAAATTGTGTGGCTCTGGATCGTACAATGGACTTTATATGCTTACCTGATTCCAACCGGGGTCATCGGATTTTGTGAAAAAGTACGAATGGGATCCTTAAATTTTATTATAGAAGAAAAAGTGATATCGGGTCGGTTTGATCCTGCTACCCATCCAGATTTTGTTTCATTTCATACAGACGGTATTGATGGAGTAAAATACCTTCGTTGGGAGGTCTATGATGCCTTTGCCCATATGGCTGAGGCCGCAAAAAAGGATTCGATACATCTCTACATTGTATCAGCGACGCGCACCTTCGATTATCAAAAAGAACTGTGGGAGAAGAAGTGGACGGGCAAGACTAAAGTGGACGGTAAAAAATTAAATAAATCCATTACAGATCCGGAAAAGCGTGCACTTAAAATTATGGAATACACGGCGCCTCCCGGGTATTCAAGGCATCATTGGGGTACAGATATCGACCTCAATTCCGTTGAACCCGAATATTTTGAAACGAAGGAAGGCATGGCGGTTTATAATTGGTTAAAAATCCATGCGGGAGAGTATGGTTTTTGTCAAACCTATACGGAATTAGGGGCCATTCGACCCAAAGGGTTCAATGAAGAAAAATGGCACTGGTCCTATGGCCGGCTTTCCGATTTGTTGTGGATGGCACAATTGGATCAGCACGATATTCGGAAAAAATACCGTTTTAAAGGGTATAAGGCAGTTCACAATCTCCCTTTGATGGATTATCTGAAAGGAATTAACCAATGTAATCAATAAGTAAGGAAAATGGCCAGAACGGAATCAACGATGCTTGATCTGGGTACGAAAGCCCCTGATTTTATTTTACCGGATGTGCTGAGTGGAAAGCCAATTCACTTAAATGCTCTTGAAGGATTTTCAGGATATGTGATCTGTTTTATCTGCAATCATTGCCCTTATGTAATTCACATCAATCCCGAATTGATCCGCATTGCAAAAGAATATCAAAACAGGAACATTGCATTTGTAGCGATCAGCTCAAATGATATAGAGACCTATCCACAGGATGCTCCGGAGAAGATGAAAGAGCATGCAGAGACACTCGGATATCCTTTCCCTTATTTATTTGATGAGAGTCAGGAAGTAGCCAGGAGTTATGAAGCCGCATGTACACCGGATTTCTATCTGTTTGATTCCCACAAAGAGTTGGTTTATCGGGGTCGAATGGACGACTCACGGCCAAATTCAGGCCTGCCGCTTACAGGACGAGACTTACGATCTGCTCTTGATGCCTTACTTACCGGTCATCAATTTAATCCGGTTCAATACCCCAGTGTGGGTTGTAACATAAAGTGGAAAAAGACTATGTAGGAAAACTCGGTATGAAAGCTTCAAGTGCACATTCTTTTATTGCGGATTGCATTTTAAATCTGGATCAATTGGAAGAAACGTTTTACCACGAGTGGAGCCATCGGGATCCAATGGAATGGATGCACAGAAAACAAGAGGGGAAATGGTCTGCAGCAGAAAATGTTATGCATCTTGTCCGCATCAACGAAAGTTACTTTCCCATTTTTGATGCCTTGATCGAAGGAAATTATAAGCTAAATAAATTTCCACTTTCCAGATGGCTTTCCAAGTTATCGGGGCGTATGATTTTAAGATCCGTGTCCCGAGATCGCTCCATAAAAAGAAAGACACTCCCGATATGGGAACCCCAGAACCTGCATGAAGCAGCAGGTATATTTGATGCCTATCGCAAAAACCACGAGGAACTTAAATTCAGGCTTCCCAATTTAATCCCTGCGTTGGTTGCAGGAGCAAGGATAGCCTCACCTGCCAATGAATACATCCAATATGCTCTTGAGGATGCGCTCCGGATTCTTATCGAGCATGAGTGGAGGCATTATGCTCAGGCTCTAGGTGCTTTTTCCTAAAGCGTTTTAAACATATTAAAAATAAAAATGCTATATAACATGCTGATATATAGCAATAAATATATTTTACCCCCCTTGCGAAATTCAAAATTGGTATTATTTTTGTATTTGAAAAGGCTAAAGGCGACACATGAATTTCAGGACCAGTTTTGCGGCATTTGCGGGAGTAATTATGGGATCCATGATGATGTCTTCCCGTCCCATATCTGTTCAGGAGCGTTATATTGAGCAGTACAAGTATTTGGCTATTGAGGAAATGGAACGCACGGGTATTCCGGCCAGTATTAAAATGGCACAGGCATTATTCGAGTCCCAGTCAGGCCGGAGTGAACTGGCAACTCAGGCCAACAATCATTTTGGTATAAAATGTAAAAACAACTGGTCCGGAGAAACCTATTTGTATAAAGACGATGACAGGGATAGCACAGGAAATCTGGTTTTTTCTTGTTTTCGCTCGTATTCTTCGGTGATGGAATCTTATTTGGACCATTCAGAATTTCTTAAAAACCGTTCGCGATATAAGGAATTGTTCGATTTGCCAGCGACAGATTATAAAGCGTGGGCATTAGGATTGAAAAGATGTGGTTATGCAACGGATCCGAATTATTCTGACCGATTAATCCGCACTATTGAAAAGTACAATCTAGACCTGCTTGATCAAAAGGCACATTTGGTTAAGACAGAATTGCCTGAAAATCCTGAAAACACTGCTAAAACCGAAGTTACAGAAAGTCTGGCAACATCCATTCAGCCTGTTGAGTTAAAGCATCTTCCGCTTAAGGGTAGTTACAAGAAAAATCTGGAAAAGAAGACAGGAAATAAAGCTAAAAAGAAAAAGAAAAAGAGAATTGTCTAAATTTGTGCTGCCAAAGTTGTCGGAGTGAAATAAACCAATCTCAACCGAGACGAATGATAATAGAGTGAAAAACCTACTCGCTCATCTCTTCTGATAGCTTTGGCCTTTTCTTTAATACATTCTCCCTCATTTGATGAAAGCCTTTACGTTCCAGGACAATATTTTTAGCCAGGATTATGGCATGAAACATAGAGCTGGGATTTGCTTCATTTTTGCCGGCTAAATCGAAAGCGGTGCCATGGTCCGGTGAAGTTCGCACAAAAGGCAGGCCGGCTGTAAAATTGACTCCTTCATAATAAGAGATGGTTTTAAAAGGAATAAGGCCCTGGTCATGGTACATTGCAAGAATTCCATCGAACTTCGAATAGAGACCGGTTCCAAAGAAACTGTCTGCAGGATAGGGTCCTGAAACAAACATTCCGGCTTTTTTAGCTTCAATGATAGCAGGTCTGATGATTTCTTCATCTTCAGCGCCCAGCAGGCCTTCTTCCCCGGCATGCGGATTGAGTCCCAATACAGCGATATGGGGCTTTTCAATTGCAAAATCTGTCATTAAAGACTGTTCCATGATGCGGAGCTTTCTCAAGATGCTGTCTTTTGTAACACCTGCAGCAATTTGTGAGACAGGCATATGCTCTGTAACAAGGCCAACCCTGAGGGCATCCGAAACCATAAACATGAGGCAATCATTGACTTTGGCCATTTCTTTCAGGTACCCGGTGTGGCCAAGGTGCTCGAAGCCTGCCATTCTCATTGAATGCTTGTGAATCGGGCCAGTAACCAAAGCATCCAGTTCACCTTTTTGGATATCTCCTACTGCGCGGTCCAGGGCCATTTTTGCGTATTTTCCACCATCAGGGCTGGCCTTTCCAAGGGCAATAGTCACATTGTCTGTCCAGCAATTGATGAGGTTAATCCGGCCGGGTCTGGGGCGTTCTCCCTGAGCTAAGATGTTGAAACTCAGATTGTCGAGTTGTGCAATATTCTTATGGTAGGAAGCAATTTTCACATTGCCGTAAAGGACAGGGATGATACTTTTAAAGAGCATTTCATTATTCAAAGCCTTAAGGATCACCTCCAGACTAATACTGTTGATGTCTCCGCAGCTAATTCCTATTTTAATTTTATCCATGGCCATTTAAAATTGTCCTGCGAAGATACCGAGGAGATTTTAAAAATTTAAAATATAAGCAAACCTTGTTATATTATTAATATATAAATATTTATGCATATATATTTATATAATATAAAATAAGCAATGAGTAGCTGAAGCACGAAGATGGTGTTTCCTTGCGGACCTGGCTGCTACCGGGTCAAGGAAAGTTCCAAAACCAGATATCTGTCGGTATGCATATTGAAAAGTACTCATAAGATAGGAATAGCTTATTCCATTTGGCCCGGAGGGGCATTTTAATTGCGATTAAGGAAAGAGACCAACCCAGACTTCCTATTAAATTCCAGGGTATTTTTTATAAAAGGTCCAAATTTTTACTGTTTTTCAATCAGTTAGCAAAAATATTTTCAAAAAAATGCTTGGAATATCAAACTCTGGGGATACCTTTGTGCCCGCTTTGGAAAAAGCGTATTATCAAACTAAAATTGATTTAAGTGAATACACTAAGTTTCAAAACCAGCTACACAAGGATCGAAGACGTCCAGCGTAAGTGGTTTGTCATTGATGCGGAAGGCCAGGTAGTAGGCCGCCTTGCATCCCAGATCGCCCACATTCTGATGGGTAAACACAAAACTGATTTTGCACCTCATATGGATGCGGGGGACAATGTCATCGTGGTCAATTCCGGAAAAGTCCGTTTTACCGGAAAGAAAATGGATGACAAAGTTTATCTGACCTATAGCGGATATCCGGGGGGACAAAAATCTACGACGCCGCGTGAAATGCTGGAAAAGCATCCTACGCGTGTCATCGAGGTAGCGGTTCGCAAGATGCTTCCAAAAAGCAAACTTGGCGATGCCATGTACAGAAAATTATTTGTTTACGAGGGACCAACGCATCCGCATGCTGCGCAGAAGCCCGAAAATTTTACCATCTAATTTATGGAAATGATCAATGCAATTGGCCGACGCAAGGCAGCAGTGGCTCGCGTTTACATTAAGAAGGCAAGTGCCGCGGCCACGGAAGTCACAATTAACGAACGTCCGTTGGCGGAATATTTTCCAGTCAAGGACATCGCTCAGAAAGTCATGGATCCTATCAATACTGCGAATCCCGGGCAGGCTTTTGAGATCACCGCAACGATTTCAGGCGGTGGTTTGAAAGGACAGGCAGAGGCGCTTCGCATGGCGATTTCCAGGGCCTTGTGTAAAATCGACGCTGAATTTCGCAAGCCTCTTAAAGAAAAGCGTTTCCTAACCCGCGATGCCCGTGAGGTGGAACGCAAAAAATTTGGATTGCGCAAAGCTCGCCGTAGCACACAGTTCAGCAAACGTTAATTTTTTTTCTCAATTGATTTAATCAAAATCCTTATGGAAAAACCCAGTTATCAGCAACTTATAGATGCAAATGTGCACTTTGGCCATCTTCGCAGAAAGTGGAATCCCAAAATGCGTCCTTATATTTTCAAAGAACACAAAGGCGTTCACCTGATTGACCTCAACCGCACTGCAGAATGTCTTGAGCGTGCGGCACAGGCCATGAAGCAACTTGCACGTTCAGGAAAAAAGATCATGTTCGTTGCTACCAAGAAGCAAGCCCGTGAAATTGTATCTGAGGCTGCAAGAAGTGTGAACATGCCTTATGTAACAGAGCGCTGGCTTGGAGGCATGATGACCAACTTTGCCACGATTCGCCGGTCTGTTAAAAAAATGAATAATATTGAACGCATGCTCTCTGATGCCAATGTTACCAACATCACGAAGAAGGAGCGTTTAACTTTGAACAGGGAAAGAGAAAAGATGGAACGCGTATTAGGCGGTGTTGCCAATTTGAATCGCCTGCCTTCTGCTGTGTTTATCGTTGATATTCTCAATGAACACCTCGCAGTTGACGAAGCAGATAATCTCGGCATTCGAACATTTGCAATGGTGGATACCAATTCGGATCCCAATCTGGTGGACTTCCCTATTCCTGCCAATGATGATTCTTCTAAATCTATTGCTTTAATTACACAGTATATGGTTGAGGCAATTAAGGAAGGTCTGGCTGAGCGCAATGCGGAAATGAAGGAAGAAACCGTAGCCTAATCAAATAACAGATCGTTCTTTTTTTAATTTAAATACATACATTATGAGTTTTACTTTATCAGCAGCTGATGTCAAGAACCTGAGAGAGGCCACAGGAGCCGGAATGATGGATTGCAAAGCTGCTTTGACGGAGGCCGAAGGCGATTTTGAAAAAGCCATTGAAATCCTTCGCAAGAAAGGTCAAAAATTATCCGTTAAACGTGCAGACCGGGAAGCCAAAGAAGGTGCTGTGATTGCCCGGGTGAATGCAGATAAAACTAAAGGAGTGGTAGTGAAGCTGAGCAGTGAGACAGACTTTGTTTCAAAGAACGAAGACTTCGTACAAACAGCTGTTCGCATCGCGGATACCGCCCTTGCAAATTTTCCTCCGGATCTGGACGCGCTTCTTAAATTGCCCTATGAAGGCAATGTAAGTATCGGTGATAAGATAACAGACATGGTAGCTGCCATAGGCGAAAAGATTGAGTTAACCAACTACGAAAAGCTGGAAGCTCCTCAAGTTGAAAGCTATATTCACATGGGCAATAAAGCCGGTGTTCTTGTCGGACTCAACAAAGCAAATAACAGTTACACAGATGCAGGGAGAGACGTTGCAATGCAAATTGCTGCAATGAAGCCCGTTGCACTTGATAAAGCGGATGTGGATCCCACTGTCATCGAAAAGGAGATCGAAATCGGTAAGGAGCAGGCACGCGCAGAAGGAAAGCCTGAAGCGATGCTTGAAAAAATTGCATTGGGCAAGCTGGAGAAATTTTACAAGGAGAACACCTTGTTGCACCAGCAATTTGTAAAGGATGGAGGACAAACGGTTGCATCCTATCTGAAATCCGTTGATAAGGATTTAACAGTGTCGGGATTTAAGCACGTAAAACTTGGATAAACCAATAAAATAAAAAAGCGGATGTAACAACATTCGCTTTTTTTTTGTCCCCTGGTCTGGTTTTTTAGAATACAGAATTTGAAGATAAATTACATAACTTGAAGCCCGGTTAAAACAAAGACCATGAGCCCATATAAAAGAATTCTTCTTAAACTGAGCGGTGAGTCCCTGATGGGAGAACAAGCTTATGGTATTGAACCCCAAATGCTGCACTATTATGCACAGCAAATCAAAATGGCAGTTGATCATAAAATTCAACTGGCGGTAGTTATAGGAGGGGGAAATATATTCCGTGGAATGGATGGCGAAGGATCCGGAATCGAGCGTGTACAGGGCGACTATATGGGAATGTTAGCAACATGTATTAATGGAATGGCACTTCAAAGTGCCCTTGAAATGAAGGGCGTATATACAAGACTTATTACGGCCATCGAAATGCGTCAGATTGCTGAGCCTTATATCCGGAGACGTGCAATCAGGCATCTTGAAAAAGGACGGGTAATCATTTTTGCAGCAGGCACCGGGAATCCTTATTTTACTACAGATTCTGCTGCGGCCTTACGCGCCAGTGAACTCAATGTGGATGTCATTTTAAAGGGAACCCGGGTAGATGGAATTTACGATAAGGATCCGCTGAAACATAAGGACGCGGTTTTATTTGAGAATTTGAGTTTTGATGAAGTCATTTCGAGAGGATTAAAAGTAATGGATATGACTGCATTTACCATGTGCAAAGAAAATCACATGCCCATCATCGTATTTGATGTAAACCAGCCTACTAATTTTGAACGGATTATAAAAGGGGAACGGGTAGGAACTTTAGTTAAGTAAGCGGATTCCGGAAGTTTAACTAAAATTCATCATTAAATAGTATTAAAACGAGAGTATTGGTTCAAAGCATTGAACTTCATGTATTCCATCATTTTCCTTGACTATGAATTATCTTGAAGCTACACAAAATCTTTATAGAGATGCAGCTGTAAACCCGAATGTAGGTTTATGTTGCACTACTACGCCTGTCTGGCGTTTACCCGGATTAAGCATACCTGGAAAGATGTTGCAAATGAATTACGGATGCGGGACGACTATTCATCCGCGAGATTTAGGCCATGAGCCCAGCGTATTGTACGTGGGTATAGGTGGAGGGATGGAATTGCTCCAGTTTGCGTATTTCAGCAGAAGAAAAGCGGCGATCATAGGAGTTGACGTCGTTAAGGAAATGCATGAAGCCTGTGATGAAAATCTAAAGCAAGCAGAAAATCAAAATTCCTGGTTTCGACGAGAGTTTATAGAATTAATGCAAGGCGATGCTTTGTCACTTCCTGTTGAAACCGAATCTGTCGATCTCGCCGCCCAAAATTGTTTATTTAATATTTTCAAAACAGAGGATCTAAAAAGAGCCCTTGAAGAAATGTATCGCGTTTTGAAACCACATGGGAAGTTGGTCATGAGCGATCCCATTTGCGAACAAGTCATGAGCAACAAGTTGCGAAATGACGCAAGGCTCCGGGCGATGTGCCTGACAGGGGCAATACCCTTACAAGAGTATGTCAGGCTTATCACCGATACAGGCTTTGGAACTGTTGAGATTCGTGCCAAGCGCCCCTACCGGATTCTTGACCCAAGACACTACGACACGACCGAACAGATCTATATCGAGAGCGTGGAAATCGCTGCTATAAAGGATCCCATGCCTGAGGATGGTCCCTGCGTATTTACAGGAAAAGCTGCTATTTATTTTGGTTCCGAGGAACAATTTGATGATCAGAAGGGGCATCTATTAATTCAAAACCAACCTTTGCAGGTCTGTGATAAAACGGCAAAAGCCTTACAATCGTTAGGACGCGATGATATTTATATATCTTCTTCCACTTTCTTTTACGATGGGGGTGGTTGCTGTTGATCCGGTGGAAATTTCTAAAAGAAACTTCCCACATTAATTTGTACGTAAATTATTTGGTTGCACAAATTGAATATGGGATCATTGGAATTCACAGTAAATTAGCATCCGATAGACCTATCATGGTTCCACCAGTATTTTAATTTGCGCATGATCTATTACTTTATGGACTTAGTAAGTATGAAGTTCAATCTGATATGAAATCAGAAAGTAGCGTGAAACCATTCAATATAAAATTTCTAAAGTTTAGGAGAACGAAGTAAGGGGGAAAAAGTGAACATGGTTATTTTCAGGATACATTCCTTCGGGAAGGCAATAATTCAACTCTTCCGATTAACCAGTTTTTCTCAATACATTGTTTTTCCGTTTCAATTTCTTTGATCCATTTTTCACATTCCTGCCTGGAGAGATCGAGGGTTTGGTACAAACGCCGTGCGTGGCTTAAAAAATGCTCGTAGTACATGCGGTGGTATCCCAGTTTTTTTGATCTTCGAATCAGGCTTTTGGTGGAAAGGATCTGGTTTTGCATGAGATCGTTTTCCTGAGTTTCGTAATAAATTTTGATCATTTCGACACGCGCATTCAGTTCGATCAAAGGATCTTTAAAAAGGCTGGTGTTCAGAAGGTAAAGTGCTTTTTGATAAAAACCTTGTTCTTTATATATCCGGGCAAGACAGAACTGGTAGATCATATTTCTCTCGCTGGGATCCACCAGATTTTTGTATTCTTCAAGTAATTGTATTGCGAGTGACAAATCGTCCATACGGATGCACAATACGATGATATTTTTATAGGTCAATGAGCTCATGACCCCGTAGTCTAAAAGCCATCCTTTTCGAACGCCATGACGAAAGAGTTCGAGCGTATGACCAAAGAATTCTGTAATGTTTTTATTGATTTTGCGGATACCATAATTTAAAGCGGTCAGGTAAAGCTCCCGTTCACGTTCAAAATCAAAATGCATCTCATGCGTTTTCAGCAGCAGAAGGAATGCCTTGTAATGGTCTGTTTGATCCGGTTCAACAAACAGTTGAAGGGCTTGCATGTAAATTTGCAATTCCGGATGGCGGTCCCAGTTTTTTTGGCGAGCCTCGTGTATCCATTCGTTTAACAGAGGGTAAGTCGATCGGCTTGTACTGATTGCCTCCTGCGAGAGTTGCTCCAAGTAAATTCGCAATCTTTTAATAAGAGCGGATATTTCCAGTGTCTCCGAGCTTTCCTGAAAATTGAATAAAGTAAATCGGTTCTTAAAGGATTCATGTGACATGATTTCCATATCGATTTCATTCAAAGTGTCAAAGGCTTCCGGATTCCAGGTTTTGGAATTTTGAAGTTTTTCTTTGAGTGAAGAAGCAGTTCGCTCGAAGAGATGGAGCCTTTTGGCCCGTCTAAGATATTTTACGAGATAAAGTTCCTGTTGATCTGTATTGTTGCGTTGATGTTCAATGAAGAGAAACTTTTTTAGTTGTTGAAGCAAATCGGAATACAGCAAACGGATTTTACTGTCTTCATAAGATTCGCCGGGGTACAAGGCTGAAAAAAGTTCAGACTTCAGGCGTTCCGGTTGATTCAGATATTTAGAGCGGAGAAGGAATGCATACGCATCTTGTAGGCGTTTTGGAACGTTAAAATAGGAGGAATGAAGAAATAGGCCGAATTGCTGCTGTTGTTTGTTGTTTAGGCTATCAAGAAGTTCCAAAACAATTGGATTTTTCATTTATTCTACAATTAAATGCTTTAATTAATTGAATATCAATACTTAAATTTAATTTTAATCAATAATTTGAGCTACAAATTAATATATTTTTATTTTTTTCGGGGGATGGGTCGAAATACTTTTGTAAAGTAAAAATGGCTTTGCCATGCGAAGATTTATCAGAAGCGTATTTACAATCGGATTCTTATTGGGAATTTTGGGCTTAGAGGCCCAGAGTACCGTCAGTTTGTATCTGGTCAATCAGGCCTGGTCCGGAGATACGAATTTCATAGAACTTCGAGGTTCTCAGTTAACGGATATTGCCGGGCTGCAATTCACCATACGCGAAGTGGGCAATACGGGTCGCCTTTTAGACATTGATGAGATCCATTTACCCTTTTTTACGGGATCCAATTATTCATTCGACAACAACAGGCTTTCCGTTTTGTGGTATTCCTCAACGGGAGAAGGGGTCACTATTCCGGATGGAGGTTTAGTATTCCGTATGGCCTGGCTTTCGGATTCGAACAAAAAGCCATGTTATCAAATAACGGGTAGTCCGGTTCCCATTGAAATTATAGATTCCAGGGGTGAGGCGCTCAAGGCAAAGCTTATTTCGAGTTGTGAGCCTGTCATGGAAATTCCCAGTTTCTTTAATGTTTACAGGGATTTGAATCAAAACTGCCAGTATGACCTTAAAGAGCCTCTGTTTGATGATTTTATCGTGCTAGACAGCTTTAAGGGTTCTGTCAGGACGTATAGAAATCCGAAGTTCCTTAACTTCAATGCATCGCAATTTGGAACGCATCGGTTTAGTTTGCAGACCCGATCCTCAAATTGGATTGTCTGCAATTCATCTTATGACTTGGAAGTTGATTCCACATTAAGCCTGATCTCGCTCAATTTTGGACTGGAGCCGAAAATCAGTTGCCCTCAGCTTCAGGTGGAAATTAACAGCCCACCTATGCAGCGTTGTGTGGATTACAGTTATCAGATAAGCTACAGCAACAAAGGAACAGTTTCTGAGCCCAACACGATGATCCGGGTTACCCTTGACTCGTTTATGATTTTCAAAGCAGCCAGCATTCCCGTTTCCCTGGTGAATGGGCCCTATCTCGAATTTCGCATCGGGCAGCTCGATCCATTGGAATCAGGATCTTTCAAGCTGATAGTCAACCTTGATTGCAATCTGACTGAGGTGGGTCAAACCCATTGCCTTAAAGCAGAAATTCTGCCAGTCAGCTACTGCCAGGTTTCTCCGATGTGGTCTGGGGCGAGTGTCGTGCTATCGGGAAAATGTGAGGATCAAAAAGTCAAATTCAGAATACTAAATACCGGACAGCAAAATATGACCGAGCCCAGTTCATACTGGATTGTTGAAGACGACATCATGCCTGGTCTTAAAAAAGATTTTCAATTGAACAGTGGTCAATTTCTGGATTTAGAATATCCTGCCAATGGCAAAACCTACCGACTGTTAGCTGACCAGGTCCGTTTTCATCCGGGCATGTCACATCCCACCGTGGCCATGGAAGCATGTGGAAGAAACAATAGCGGCTCCTTCAGCAAAGGATACTATCTTATGTTTGCAGAAGATGACGAGGATGCACATGTCGCTTATGATTGCCAGGAATCCAAAGAGCGATTTGAGCCAAATGATAAAATTGGATGGCCAAAAGGATATGGGCCGGAAGCTTATGTCAATTCCGATCAATCGATCAGATACCGGATTCGCTTCCAGAATACGGGAAGTGACACTATTCACAAAGTAATCATTGTTGATACATTGAGTTCGTGGGTGGACCTTAATACACTCGAAATTCTGGGTTCCTCTCACCCCTTTTATTTTACCCTGGTAGATCGGGTCCTAAACTTTGTTTTTGATCCGATTTACCTTCCTTACCAAAGGATTGATGAGAAAGGCTCTCAGGGATTTGTAAGTTATCGCGTGCGGCCTAAAGGGGAGCTTGCTTTAAAAACGAGGATTGAAAATACGGCCCGAATTTATTTTGATCAAAACAGACCAATAAAAACCAACACTACATTTCACACCCTTGCCAAAGATTTTATTGTGGTTTCCACCGAGCCACCCGCCGATCCTGAACACGAATGGATGAACATTTACCCTAACCCTAATTCCGGAATTTTCAGCTTGTCCATTCCGGGTATGAAACCGGGAGCATTATTGCGAATGTACAATCCGGATGCCCAACTCTGTTTTAGCCGGATCTTGTTTTCGGAGAAGACAGAAATTAACCTACGAGAACACCTTACTCCGGGCATGTATTTTTTGCGGGTAGACGATGGAAACCACCGAACCCAAACTGCCAGAATTTGGCTCTTTGAATAAGCACATTGCTCTTTATTTCTTGTGCATCGCGACCTACAGATTGGCTTGAAAAGCCGGGAACGCCCGTGCTGAATATAAACTTGTGACGAGGTAGGCCCGGGGATCTATGAGCCCCGGGTCTTATCACATTAGCCTTCTTTTGGATCTATCTATTTTTATTAACTTGTAGTTTGTTAGATCAAACGAACAAATGATAGTTTCAGAATCATTTTATTTGGATCATGATGTACTTGCCTTGGCAAGAGCTTTAATTGGAAAACTGCTGGTCACGGAAATGGATGGGTTGCGTACAAGTGGAATCATTGTAGAAACCGAAGCATACAGGGCTCCGGAGGACCGTGCGTCACATGCCTATGGCAACAGGTTGACGGAGCGCACCAAAACCATGTTCATGTCCGGTGGGCATTCATATGTCTATTTATGCTATGGAGTTCACGAATTATTCAATGTGGTCACTGCGACAGAAGGAGTCCCGCATGCGGTTTTAATAAGGGCGGTTGAACCGCTTCAGGGTTTGGAAATCATGTTTGAACGCAGGTCTTTATCCGAAAAGCAAAAATATCTGCTTACCAGAGGTCCGGGAAGCTTAAGCAAGGCATTGGGTATAGACCGGAGTTTTAATGCTACTCCTTTGTATAGAGAAGACAGCGCGGTTCGAATTGAGGATATTGGCATTCGCTTTGCGCAAGACGAAATTGCGAGTTCCAAACGCATTGGAGTAGAAAATGCAGGTGAATCTGCATTATGGCCCTGGCGTTATTATGTAAAAAGCAATCCTTACGTTAGCGGAAAGAAGGACCTATCCTGAGAACATCCTTTATTCACCCGTTTTTTCAGGCTCCTTTTCAATAATAGGCTTTTCATCAGACACATGCTGACCTATATGCGGAACAGGTTCTGCGGACTTTTCCTTGTGGAATGGAGAGGGCCCTATAAGGCGCTCCACATCTGATTTATGCAGGACCTCTTTGCGGAGGAGTTCCTGAGCCAAAGTTTCCAATTCCTTTCTGTGTTCTTTGAGGAGGCTTTGAGCACGCTCATACTGTGATTCAATCAGGTTGCGTACCTCATTATCCATGATTCGGGCTGTATCATCGCTATACGGACGCTGAAATCCTTCCTGTGCCATTCCGTAATAGGAAACGTTTCCAACCTTGTCATTCATGCCAAATACATTGACCATGCTGTAAGCCATCTTTGTAACATGATCGAGGTCGCTTTGCGCTCCCGTGGAAACCTTATCGAACATGATTTTTTCAGCAGCCCTTCCGCCGAGAGTCATACACATGCGATCCAGGAGGGCTTCCGTTCGCGTAATGTATTCCTCTTTGGGCAAATATTGGGCATAGCCCAGTGTGCCAATTCCCCGAGGGACGATGGTTACTTTGACCAAAGGAGAAGCGAATTTCAGAAACCAACCTATGATGGCGTGACCGGCCTCGTGGTATGCTATAATTTCTTTTTCTTCCGGAGAAATGAGTTTGTTCTTTTTTTCCAGGCCTCCAATGACGCGGTCGAGGGCGTAATTGAAATCATCCAGGTCGATTTCCTTTTTATCGCGTCTGGCTGCAACGAGGGCCGCTTCATTACAAACATTGGCGATTTCGGCTCCTGCAAATCCAGGAGTCATTTCAGCCAGGGCTGCAGCGGTTACTTCCGAAGAAAGTTTGAGAGGTTTCAAATGAACTTTGAAAATTTCTTCCCTGCCTTTCAGATCCGGCGGGTCGATTCCGATCTGACGGTCAAAGCGACCCGGACGCAAAAGAGCATTGTCGAGGACATCGGGACGATTGGTAGCTGCCATCAGGATGACTCCTGATTCTGTGCTGAATCCATCCATTTCTACCAGGAGCTGGTTCAGTGTATTTTCCCTTTCGTCATTGCCTCCCTGAAAGGTATTTCTGCCTCTTGCGCGGCCAACGGCATCAATTTCATCTATGAAAACGATACATGGAGCTTTTTCCCTTGCCTGTCTAAATAAATCCCGTACCCTGGAAGCACCTACACCAACAAACATTTCAACAAAGTCGGAACCTGATATGGTAAAAAAGGGTACACCCGCCTCACCAGCAACTGCTTTGGCGAGTAATGTTTTACCCGTGCCGGGAGGCCCGACGAGCAGCACTCCTTTTGGAATCTTGCCCCCAAGAGATGTGTATTTTTTTGGATTTTTCAGAAAGTCAACGATTTCCATCACTTCTTCCTTGGCCTCATCCAGTCCTGCAACATCTTTGAATGTGACATTGGTGGATTCGTCTTTTTCGAAAAGTGTAGCTTTTGACTTTCCAATATTGAATATCTGGGCTCCCGGGCCAGCTCCACCGCCACTTACACGGCGCATGAGAAACATCCAGATCGCAAGTATGATGAGGAAAGGCACTACGAAAGAAAGTATAGGCCCAAGCCAGTTTTGCTTTTCTTCATAGCTAATGCTCATTTTGTTGGTCAGGTTCGCATTGAACTTGTCAATTTTCTCCTGGAATTTTTCAGCAGGGCCAATGTTGAAAAAAAACTGTGGTCTGTTTTCCGACAAAGAACTTACCTCGTCTTTGTATTCATCCTTGGCGAGGGCTTCTTTGTTCAGATAGACGAATGCCTGCTTCATGTTGACCACTTCGATGCGATTGATATCGCCTTTGGACGCCATTTCTTCGAAACGAAGCGAGTTGATATTGCCCTTACCGGGCGCAACCATGTAAAATAGATTTACGCCGATGATGATGAGCAAAATGATTCCATAGATCCAGTAGGCATTGAAGCCTTCACTGGGTTTTTTTGGTACCGGATTCGGTGTTTGTTTTTTATCCATTTGTTGTTTTACCTATGCCCTTTGATAAACGATGAAAAATGCAATAAGTTGCCGGAAATCAGAGATTCTGGTACTCTGTGAAGCGGGCATCGCTCCACAAATCTTCCAGTTCGTAGTAGCGGCGGGTGTCTTTATCGAAGATATGAACGACTACATCAAAAAAATCAACCAGCACCCATTTTGCTCCAAGCTGTCCTTCCGAATGAGCTTTTACTCCTGCTTCTGCCTTTGCTCTTCGTTCGACATTTCCAGCAATGGCCCGAATTTGAGTATTACTCTCTCCTTCACAGATGATAAAATAAGATGCGGGTGCATCGGGAAGATGCCGCATATCCAAGAGAACGATGTTTTTACCTTTGATGTCCTGAATACTGTCGATGATCAGGTCGAGAAAATCCTGATCTTTTTTACTCGATGCTTTGGCTTTGGTTTGGCTTGGTGGCAAAGTGAATTGTGTTAATGAAGAAGTAAAATTATAAAAATATCTACATTTATATATTATAAAATATTATAATGTATTACAACTTTCCGCATCTCTATCTTTCACAGACCGGATCTACGAATGAAGTTGCATTAGAGCTTCTATCAAAAACCACTCCAGAGCCCGGATTTATGGTTATTACTGACTTTCAGACAGCGGGCAGGGGACAATATGGCAGGGTTTGGCAGAGTGAGGCCGGAAGCAACCTCTTGGTTAGTTATATTTTCGGACCTCTTGACTGGTCTACAGAATGTCTGTTTGATCTTCATTTGCACAGCATTCCGGCGATTCATAAAATATTGTTTGAGTTGGGAATACACGAAGTACGCATCAAATGGCCAAATGACTTGTTTGTGAGATCATCTAAATTGGGGGGTATTCTGATTCAGAATCTGGTTCGTGAAGGAGTCCTGCAATGGACTGTGATCGGCCTGGGTCTCAATGTAAATCAAGCAGAGTTTCCAGCTGGTTTGATTGCGACTTCATTATTTCGGGAAACCGGAATCAGGCATTCTGTTCCGGAGCTGGCTGCAAAAATTCGAGAGGCATTGTTGGCGTGTTTTCTGCACAAGCAGGATCGGGCTGAGCTGCTTGCAGCATACAACAGGGTATTGTATGGAAAGGATACCCTGCTTCATTTCATTCGCGAAGATGGAAGCACTTTTCAAGGAATAATACGTTTTGTCGACGCAAGGGGTGCCCTTGTGGTGGAACATCTGCATGGCGAAATGGAATCTTTTTCTTTTGGAGCTATACGTTACGCAACCAAGCCCAAAGAGACTAACGAAAGTTAGTATCCTTTTTATTTTTTTGTTCCGCCGAGTTTATTGAATTCGTCCCAATAAGCAGGAAATGATTTTTTGACAACCCACGGATCGTCCAGTGAAACGGAATAAAATGGTTTCAGCAGGCTATATGCCATTGCAATGCGGTGGTCCTGATGTGTATGGAGTAATTCATTTGGTGTAAAGTTGAAGGAATCCATGGCAAAGCGGGCATGCAGAAATCCATTTGGAGTTCTTGTTTCTTCCACTTTGACCTGTGCTTTTTCCAGAAATTGTTTTAGCACAATGTAGCGATTGGATTCCTTGTGTTCCAAATGATGCAGATTTTGAAAATGGGCAGGAATTTTTTTCAATGCACAAAACATGCAGATGGCAGGAAATAAGTCCGGGCAATCCTTGAAGTCGAAATGCACTTCAGAAATTTCCTGTACCATAAGCTTATTTATTTTTAGCCCATTTTCATCTGTTATGGAATTCAATCCAAATCTGGAAAAAAATCCAAGTGCTTTTTCATCGGATTGCAGACCTGTTAATTTCAGATTTGGAAAATAGAGGCAACATTCAGACTGCAGGGCCGCCCAGGCAAGAAAAAAGGCAACTGCTGACCAATCTGCTTCTACAGTATCGGGTTGAAGGGTATATGTACCCTGTCTGATAATCAGTTGTTCCTTTTCTTCATGGAATTGAATCCCGTATTTTTTCATGAGCTTTAAGGTCATGGATAAATAGGGTTCCGAAACGCGTTGTTCCGAAAACCGCAATCTCAAACCATTCTTCAAATAAGGACCAATCAAGGCGATGGCCGATGCAAACTGAGAGCTAAGCTCCATATCAACGAACAATTGTTCGGAAAAATCAAGGTCTATACCTTGTTGAATTGTCAATGGAAGCCTGTACGGTTTTTCATCAAAGGAAAATCGGCAACCCATTTGTTCCAATGCCAACAGCAAGGGTTCAAGTGGTCTGATTTTTAAAGAAGAGGCCGCATCAAGGTGTTTTGTTTGGCCCTTCAGACAAAAATAGGCCAAAGCAAAACGCAGTGTTGTGGCACCTTCAGCAAGATAGAGATGATCATGATCTGAAACGAGGGCATGCTTTAGAACCCGGGTATCTTCCGCATCGGATAAATTGGAGATTTGTATTTTCCGTCCGGCGAGTGCATGGATGATGAGCAGGCGATTGGAAATGCTTTTTGAACTGGGAAGAAAAATCTGCGTGCAATCCATACTCAGTCCTGCCAATGGATTCGCAGAACCTCAATAAGGTCTTTACTCATACTTCTGCTAACCGGGCAACCGTGAGCCGCGTGTTCCAGAATGCTTTTCTGTTTTGGGGAGAAGGAACCAGGGGGCATATAGATGTCGATTTCTACGGAAGCGATGCGTCTTGGGTCATTGACCATGATCTTTTGTACCTCTGCGCGCATGCCTGAAATTTCAATACCGTGTGTATTTGCAGCAATTCCCATAATGGTCATCATGCAACTACCCAGGGCTGTTGCAGCAAGATCGCTTGGTGAAAAGGCTTCCCCTTTACCTTGGTTATCGGGAGGAGCGTCGGTGATGATTTTTTGTCCACTTTTCAAATGGGTGGCTTCTGTGCGAAGGCCGCCCAGGTATTTTATTTCTGAAGTTTTCATAAGGGTATTTATTTTTAAAATACACATTGCCGTGCATTTTTATAAAAAGGTCGGAAGCCAGGTGATCTTGCTAAAAAAGGAAAGCGAATTCCTGAAGATCAGCCAAAAAGCAGGAATCCAGATTAGGAATTGCAGATAAAACTCAGACAGTCATAATTTCTTTGTCCTTGACTTCAACGATTTTGTCAATGCGGGCTGTGAAGTCATTGACCATATTCTGAATGTCCTGTTCCCTGCGTTTTGCAATATCTTCGGCAAGACCATTTTTTTGTTCTTTCTTTATGGTATCGAGAATTTTGTGTCTGGTAGAGCGGACGCTCACTTTTGCCTCTTCACCATAATGTTTTATCTGTTTGACATATTCCTTGCGTCGTTCTTCCGTAAGGGGCGGAATAGATATCCGGATCAGCTCCCCATCATTTTGTGGCGTTAATCCAAGGTTGGCAGCGAAAATGGCTTGTTCAATTTCGCTTATTAACTTCTTTTCCCAAGGTTGGATGGTGAGGGTGCGTGCATCAGAGATGCCAATATTGGCTACCTGTGAAAGTGGTGCAGGGGCTCCATAGTAATTAACCATGATGCCTTCAAGCATTGAACCAGAAGCTTTTCCTGTGCGAACCTTCTGTAGTTCTTTTTGCAAGTGGTCTATGGCTCTGTCAAATTCCTCTTTGGCTTTGTGAAAGGCGGCATCCAGTTCTGCTGACATATTGCAATATTTAAAGGGACAAAGAAAAGGAATTACTCATCGCGGTTAATCCCCATGTAGCGCAAAATTAAATAAATGAGCATTACCAATGAGGATAATGCCGCAACAACATAAGTTAAACCAGCCCATTTCAAAGCATCTTTTGCGCCATCATATTCCGGCCCGGGAGTTACAACTCCTTGTTTATCAATCCAGGCCAATGCTCTTTTGCTTGCGTCAAACTCTACGGGTAAAGTTATCAGGCTAAAAAGAGTCGTGATGGCAAATGCTATGATGGTAATCAGGAGCAGGGAGGGGAAAGTATTTGCAAGCATGAAAGCGGCCAAAAGCAGATATTGCTGAGCGATGCTGGCTACTTTTACTACAGGTACGATTTTGGATCTCAACTGAAGCATGGCGTAGGCGGTGTCGTGCTGAACAGCGTGGCCACACTCATGAGCGGCGACTGCGGCAGAAGCTATACTGCGTCCCTGATACACATCGGGACTCAGGTTAACCGTGCGATCCAGGGGATTATAGTGGTCTGAAAGGAAGCCTTCTGCACATTGAACGCGGACATTGTGCAGTCCATAATAGCGAAGCATTTCTTCCGCAATTTCCTTTCCGGACTTTTGGGAGCGAAGGCCTACCATGGAATAGCTTTTGAATTTACTTTGGAGACGTGCTGAAATAATCATCCCCACGATGGAAACGGCTGCAGTGAGGACCATGTACACCATATAATCTGGACTAAACATCATCATTTGTTTTATTTTTAATACACATTAAACAGTAAAGAACTGAAAGAGATTCAAAAGCCTTCTTAAAATTTTCTTAAGTGATATAATCTGCACCCATATAAGGCTTCAGTGCTTTAGGAATACGAATGCCTTCCGGACCTTGATGATTTTCGAGTAATGCGGCCACAATTCGTGCAAGGGCTAGCGCGCTGCCATTCAGAGTATGTGCCAGAACGGATTCGCCTTTTGCATTTTTAAATCGAAGTTTCAGGCGGTTTGCCTGGAAACCCTCAAAATTGGAAACAGAGCTGACTTCCAACCAGCGTTGCTGGGCGGCGGAATACACTTCAAAGTCAAAAGTCATTGCCGAGGTAAAGCCCAGATCTCCCCCGCAAAGCCGGAGGATGCGGTAGGGCAGCTCCAGTTTTGACATGAGGGATTCAACATGCAGGAGCATTTCATCCAGGGCCTGGTAGGAACGGTCTGGATGTTCGATGCGGACGATTTCGATTTTGTCAAATTGGTGAACGCGATTGAGACCTTTCACGTGAGCGCCGTAAGATCCCGCCTCTCTTCTGAAGCAGGGAGTATACCCGCACATTTTGATTGAAAAGTCATCATCTTTGAGAAGCACGTCCCGGTAAATATTGGTGATTGGCACTTCAGCGGTAGGGATCAGATACAGATCGTCTTTTTCGCAATAGTACATTTGCCCTTCTTTGTCAGGTAGTTGTCCGGTAGCCCTGGCGGAATCTGCATTGACGAGCAGCGGTGCATGAATTTCTTCGTAACCGGCTCTGGATGCCTCATCGAGAAAGAACTGAATAAGGGCACGTTGTAATCGTGCACCCATACCCCTATATAATATAAAACCGGATCCGGATAGCTTGACTCCCAGTTCCATATCGAAGAGCTGGTATTTTTTTGCCAGCTCCCAGTGGGGAAGCGCATCCGCAGAGAGCTCAGGTAAAGGACCGTGCCATGCCTTATAGACCTCATTTTCTTCAGCTGTTTTGCCTGGGGGCACCAGGTCATGAGGTAAGTTTGGCAATTGAATGAGGACATCTTCAATACCCGTTTTCAGATCGGAAAGACGGGTTTCAAGTCCCGAACTTTCTGATTTGATCCTGGCGACTTCCTCTTTCATGCCTTGTGCCTCATGGGCTTTGCCGGCTTTGAACAAGTCTCCGATTTGCCGGGACAATTGGTTGACTGCAGCGAACTGATTATCCAGCGATGACTGGATACTCTTGCGTTCGTCGTCCATCTGAAGGACCTTGTCTATAAGTCCGAGCATTGTCTCGTTTAGATTTCTTTTGCGATATGCTGCCCGACACTTTTCGGGATCTGATCTCAAAATCCTGAGTTCTACCATTTTATGTTTTTTGTGTCGGGCAATGTTACAGCATTCAGGGAAATTTTCCCAAAAATTATGTACTTTCAATAGGGGAATAGTATATTTGCAGGGCAAAACCGGTAGGTTTTATCTTTTAGCATCTCCAGAGTATTTCGCGTTTATCTTAGTTCATTAATCAAGAATCCATTATACTAACGGATTTACGGGTGCTCTGAATTTGTTTCACATTTCAAGCTCATTCGTTTTACCCTCTTTTTCCAAAAATTATATGAATTACGACATACTGCAATTGAATGACATGCTGGTTCCTGAACTCAGGGATCTTGCAGAACAATTGGGAGTACAGAACTCCAAAAAGCTATCCAAGCAAGATTTGATATATCGCATTTTGGACCAGCAGGCATTGAAAAAAAGTGAATCTGATGCTTCCGGATCCAATGGCAATTCTGAGGAGAAGGCATCTTATGACTTGTTGGTGGATGAACATAATGTTAGAGGGCGACGCAGACGCGTAGGAAAGAATGAAGAAGAAGCCGCACCAAAAAGAACAAAGCAAGCTGAACTACCTGTGAATACTGAAGAAACCGTTGCGGAAGAGCTTGCGGAAACCAAAGAAGAAGTAAAAACTGAGGCAGTAGTTGAGGAAAAGCCCCGTCATGAGAATCGTCACCAGCAGCAGCGTCACGACCGACCTCAACGGACTCACCAGGAACGAAGGTACCACTCTGGTGATCAGGAGAGACAACGTCCGGAAAGACATCAGCAGAGAACACAAGAGCAAGCGGAAACAACTGAAAATGTGGATCAGGAAGCTCCGGCAAAACCCGCAGAGCCTCTATTTATAGTAGAGCTGGAAGGAGTTATAGAAGCAACAGGCGTTTTAGAAATGATGCAGGAAGGCTATGGATTTTTGCGGAGTTCGGATTACAACTACCTATCCTCTCCTGATGATATTTATGTGAGCCCTTCTCAGATCAAACTTTTTGGATTAAAAACCGGAGATACGGTCGAGGGTGCAATTCGTCCTCCGAAGGAAGGCGAAAAATATTTTGCCCTTTTAAAAGTTTCCCGCATCAACGGACTGGAGCCCGCAATGATCCGTGATCGCGTGCCATTTGATTATCTGACACCTTTGTTTCCGAATGAGAAATTTAAGCTGACCACCAATCCGGTTGGGAAAGATTACGGAAACAGAATGATTGACTTGTTTACTCCAATTGGCAAAGGACAGCGCGGACTTATCGTAGCACAGCCGAAGACGGGAAAAACTTTCCTGCTAAAGGATATAGCCAACGCCATTTCCTATAACCATCCGGAATGTTACCTCATTATACTTTTGGTGGACGAACGACCTGAAGAGGTTACGGACATGAAGCGCAGCGTGAAGGCGGAAGTGATTTCTTCCACATTTGATGAACCTGCGGAAAATCACGTCCGTGTTGCCAACATCGTTCTTGAAAAAGCAAAGAGGATGGTAGAATGCGGTCATGATGTAGTGATACTTCTGGATTCCATTACCCGTCTTGCCAGAGCATATAATACCGTTGCTCCTTCATCCGGAAAAGTGCTTTCCGGAGGTGTTGAAGCAAACGCCCTTCAAAAGCCCAAGAAATTCTTTGGCGCAGCCCGCAAAATAGAAAACGGAGGATCCCTGACCATCATTGCCACCGCATTGATTGACACAGGCTCTAAAATGGATGGCGTCATCTTTGAAGAATTTAAAGGAACAGGAAACATGGAGTTACAGCTTGACAGGACCCTTGCCAATAAGAGGTTGTATCCATCCATTGACCTCACCAAATCCAGTACCCGTCGGGAGGACTTGCTATTGGATGAAAATACCATTACCAAAATGTTTGTGCTTCGCAATCACCTGGCAGATATGAAACCTGAGGAAGCAGTTGAATTCGTAAAAAAGCACATGGTTGGAACCAGCAACAACGAAGAATTCCTCATTTCTATGAACAGTTAACCTGTGAAAGAAGAAAAAAATCAGATTTTGCCCAGGAAATTCTAAAAATTTCTATCTTTGCAACCCTTTTAAAAAGCTGCTGATAATCTTGATATTATGAAACGGACATTTCAACCTTCCCGCAGAAAGAGAGCCAACAAACACGGATTCAGAACCCGTATGCAATCAAAAAATGGCCGCAAAGTGCTTGCAAGAAGACGGGCACGTGGAAGATCCCGGTTGAGTGTATCTGACGAAAGAGGCTTGAAATAAGCCTAAGCATATGTAGTGAGCCCATCTTTTGAATTTCCTTCCAGGCTCCGGCTTAAATCCAGAAAACATATTGAACAGCTCTTTGCCTGCAAAAGCTCCTTTTTTGCGCATCCCGTATTGTTAAAATACACCTTCATACCTCAAGATCAAATTGGGGAATATCCTGCCCTTTTTGCCGTGTCGGTTCCAAAACGCCATTTTAAGAGAGCTACAGACCGAAATAAAATAAAACGTCGCATCAAAGAGGCCTACCGATTGCATTGGAAAGAATTCCTTTTGCCTGGAACCACCGAACAGCTCATCTTCATGTTTATTCAGGTGAGTCCGGAAATGCCGGATTACGACAAGATTGAGCGATCCGTGGTAAGCCTGCTCAAAAGACTAAAAGCATTGCACAACAAAGCTTAAATCAAATTTGGAGTCTTATTTCCTGACCTATTTCAAGTTTCTCAAAAAGAAATTCATTTTACCGGAAAATGCAGGCAACAAAAATTCATCAAAAACAGTCATAGAGCTGGATGCAGGAAGCAGAACTGGTTAAAAAATGTCTTTCAGGAGACCAAAAGGCATGCAAGGAATTGTACCTGGGCTATGCTCCAGGCTTGCTAAGCCTGTGTCACCGGTATTTCAATCATACAGCTGAAGCGGAAGATGCCCTTCAGGAAGGATTTATTAAAGTTTTTCAGAGTCTTGAAACATGGAAAGGGACGGGCCCTTTGGGTGCCTGGATCAGGAGGATTGTTGTAAATACGTGCATTAGCAGACTGCAATCCCAATACTATTTGAGTACACAATTAGGCGAAGAATATATACCAGAAGTGCATAATGATCCGGATATATTCAATCAATTGCAATATGATGAACTGGAAAAAATCATAAAGGACATGCCTGTTGGATACCGGACTGTTTTTAACCTCTGTATCATTGAGGGGTACAGTTATGAGGAAGTATCCAATATGATTCAGATAAAGGAAGGGACGTGCCGGTCTCAGCTTCACAAAGCCAAGAATTATTTGGCGAAACGCTTACAAAGGATTCATCCTGAATTAAAATTACCTGCATGAAAAAGGACTGGACAGATCAAATAAGAAAGCTGGCAAATGAAAATCAGCGCCCTTTGCCGGAGCATATCTGGGAGGAACTCATACCACATTTACCGCAGCCTAAGAATAGAAAGCCGATTGCGTTCTTTTATTTTGCAATGCTATCCATTGCCATTCTATTTTTTCTTTTATTGGGATGGAGATTTATTGCGCATGATCAAGAACAAAACTCAACCACAAACACTACACTCGCGATAAAAGCGGAAACCACAGCAGAAAAGAATGACGGGGCAGCAACCGGAGCTGAAACTTCATTGAAGGAAACTGAAAGCCAAACAACAGGACAACAAAGTGCGGACAAACTTACGGGGGCGTCCAAGAGTCAAGGTCTTAAAAAAGAAATACATCGAAACATCATTACCCTTCAAGCTGATAACATCAAGACAATATTACAAGAGAACATCGACCCTTCAATAGCTGCGACGGAAGCGGATCGAATGCAACAACTTCAACACTTTGAGAACATCCTTTTTTTACCGGCAAAGCTGGGAACGATTCGCGGTATTGGAACACGTGAAATTCCAATTCCGGAATGGAATTTTCGAAATCCGGGTAAAAGCGATTGTTTCGATTTTCGCAAGAGCAAGAAGAATTATTTTTCATTGGATATTTATGCAGGTCCAAGCTACAATCCTTATTCTTTGAAAGACCAACGTGGTGATTTGAATACATACATTCAAAAAAGACAGGAAACGGAAGAAGTTAAATTGGGATTTCTTGCGGGAATACGGGCCGGCTATCATATTTCAAATTATGCAATCCTGGCCGGATTGGAGTACCAACAATTTTATGAGCAATTGAACTACCGGAACCTTGAAGAAACAAAAATTGTGATGGTGTACAAGGATTCCGTATTGCTCTATTCGGATACTATTCGCGGGGAAAGGATTGTAAAGACACACAACTATCATCGCCTGTTTAACATACCACTTTCACTTTCCTATACTTTTAAATGGAAATCATTTAACATTTCCATTCTGCCTGGAATTGGATTAAATCTTTCCGCAAGCCACAAGGGAAAGATTTTAGACCTTACGAATCAACCTGCGGATTTTTCAAGCAATGTCGCAAACAGCAATTTTAATATATACGATACTCAGGTGGGGACTTATGCTTTTTTGAATTTTCAATTTGCCCAAAAGCTAAATCAGAAGTTTGATTGGTTTGTCGAACCTGGATTTACACATTTCTTCAAACCATTTAACAAAGCCAATTATCCGGCCGATCAGAGCTATCAATCTGTGCAAATTAAATTAGGCATTCGGCTAAAAATGTAAGGAGCAGAAGCAACAAAAGAATGATGTAATCAGTCAACAGAGAAACATTGTTCAACAAAAAAAATAAACAAATGAAAACATCTTTTTTGAATTACCGTCTGATTGCAAGTATAGCGACGGCTGTCCTTTTATGTACATCCTGTGAGGATACGGATGTGTTCAATCCGTATGATGATAAATCCCGTATCAGCCTGGACAGAAAGGGATCTCTTGAAAAATTGAAGGATCTGAAAAATTCACATTTTACATTTCAAATTGATGCGGACACCGGAGGAGAATTTTATTTGCCGGACGTATCCAAGCTCACTTTTTATCCGGGAAGTTTCCTGCAAAACGGTGCCAGAATTACGAATAAAAAGGTAACTGTTGAGTTGGATTATGTAAGAAGCAAGAAAGAAATGGTGGAAAACTTATTGGGCACTTCTTCAAACGGAAAAATTATAGAGACCGGAGGCATGGTAAACGTTCAGGTATATTGTGATGGCAAACCTGTGTCACTTGATCCAGCCAAAGGCTACCAGCTGAATATGGTTGTTGCAGGTGGTAACATTCCAAATGAAATGGAAATGTTTTATGGTGAAGAAACTGATGCAGGTATCAATTGGGTAGAAGCAGACGGCGATCCCAGCGTTCAGAATAACATCACTGTTACGGAATGGGCAAGAGACTCGGTCAGTCGTTTTGTCATAGGCATGGAATGTTTTCCAAAAAAGTTTGGTTGGGTCAATTGTGATTTTTTCAGCAAATCCAATAACCAAGCGCTGACCAATCCCTGTCTCATCGGTATAGGGCCAACTAATGGCGATAGTATTTTTGTTCAGGGATTCGCTGTGTTTAAGAATTTAAATGTGATCATCAATCCCTGTTGCTCTACAAATCCGGAGGAGATGTGTTTTGGGCCTTTGCCTGTTGATGCGGAGGTCTATTACATACTTATCGGAAAAGGGAAGCTTGGATATTATTTGGGTTATGTGGAAAAAAAGGTAATCGTCGACGATAAGGTAGTCATTCATATGGAACTTAAGACCTTACAAGAAATCAAGGATTTTCTGGCGACTTTATAGGTAAGGGAGCTAAAAGGGAACTTGATTGCCTCTGTAATTTTACAGGGGCATTTTTTATTTAAATACCTGCAAAATTTAATTCTGAAACTTCAAGTGCAAAGCGTGAGTGCCATAAGATCCTGTGTCTTAGGTTTTTTATTGCCGGAAGGAGTTCAAATTGATTTATTCTTATTTAAAGAGGCTTCTTAGAAAAGACAAACTGATAAGTGTTTCAAAATCAGAAGCATGCTGTTTTGGAATAGCTTTATTGTTAGGAGAACGAGATGAAACAATGCCCTGCCCGGACTTGGGTATATCGCAATGGGATCAATACGTATTGAGCTCTGCTTGGACAGAATCATTTTTTGCTTTGGTTAATGACTTACAGACTTAGAAGCTTATTATATTACTAATAAATTAAATGTGACATCCACAGAATCGGATTCAGGAAGTAATTGTTGCCGGTGTATGAACCTGCAATTATAAATAGGCCAAAACAATGCGAACAAACGTTAGTTATTATAAATCCTATTCTTCAATTAATGAGGGATGTAGAAAAGAAAAAATGACATATGGTGTAAATAAATTATGTACATTTTGACATAAAAAGGAGTGGCAGGAAGGGTTTAATATGACAACATGTCGTAATTTCCAGATTGGACGTGAATTTGTGCATTATTTTTCGAAATAAATAAATTTAACATGACCTACGAGAACTTTACCATCAAAGCTCAGGATGCCATTTTAAAGGCCCAACAAATGGCCTCGGAACTGGATCAGCAAATGGTGGACACTTGTCACCTTTGCTCAGCGCTCATCGAGACTGACGAAAAGTTGGTTGAATTTCTATTTGAAAAGATGGGTGCCAAGTTAAGCAAGGTAAAATTTGAACTTGACACGGAGATGCGCAAAATGCCCCGTGTTCCCAATTCACAGAAGCAATACTTGTCCAATGAGGCAAATAATGCGCTTATACAGGCAAAGGCGATTAGCAAAGAACTTGGTGATGAGTACATTTCCATTGACACCTTGCTGATGGCGTTGTTGAAGGCAAACGATGCCACATCAAGGATTCTAAAATCCAATCAACTCACATTGGAAGGTTTGAAAGCGGCAATTCTGGAACTTCGCAAGGGAAAAAAGGTAAGCGACAGTTCAGCGGACGAAACTTTCAATGCCCTCAACAAATATGCGATCAATTACAATGCTGCGGCAGAGAGTGGCAAACTTGATCCCATTGTTGGCCGAGATGAAGAAATTCGACGGATCCTCCATATTCTTTCACGCAGAAAAAAGAACAACCCAATTCTCATAGGCGAAGCCGGTGTGGGTAAGACTGCCATTGTTGAAGGAATAGCCTGGCGAATTGTGAAGAATGACGTACCTGAAAATCTTCGGACCAAAAAGATTTTTGCACTTGATCTAGCAGCATTGATAGCAGGTGCCAAATACAAAGGTGAATTTGAGGAGAGGCTTAAAGCAGTCGTGAAGGAAGTTACAGAATCTAATGGCAACATTATCCTTTTTATAGATGAGATACATACTTTGATAGGTGCCGGTGGAGGGCAAGGGGCCATTGATGCTGCCAACATTCTTAAACCTGCGCTGGCACGCGGGGAGCTGCACACGATTGGTGCTACGACCCTTGATGAGTACCAGAAATATTTCGAGAACGACAAAGCCCTGGTGCGTCGCTTTCAAACGGTAACCATAGACGAACCTTCTGTAGAAGACACCATTTCCATACTTCGAGGGGTACAAGATAAATACGAGGTGTTTCATAAAATTGCGATTCGGGATGAAGCCTTGATCGCAGCGGCGGAATTATCGCACCGTTATATTCCGGATCGTCAATTGCCGGATAAGGCTATTGACCTGATCGATGAAGCCGCTGCACGCCTGCGCCTGGAATTGGACAGCGTGCCCGATGAAATCGATGAAGTGGAACGCAAAGTACGTCAGCTTGAAATCGAACGCGAAGCAGTAAAGCGCGAAGGAGACGATAAAAAAACAAAAGTCATAGAAGGCCAGTTGGCAAATATGAAAGAAAAGCTCGAATCCATGCGTGCGAGCTGGAAAGCTGAGAAAGAAATTGTGGATCATATTCAGAGCATTAAGAAGCGCATGGATGAAATCAATGTAGAAGCGGAACGTGCGGAGCGCGAGAGTGATTTTGGAAAGGTTGCGAAATTAAAATACGGAGACCTGAAGGAACAAGAGAGACAGTTGCAGGAAGCCGAAGAAAAACTCAGGACTTTACCGGAAGGAGAGCGGTTTACTTCAGACACAGTTACGGAAAACGATATTGCAGTGGTTGTGAGCAAGTGGACGGGTATCCCACTTCAGAAAATGATGCAGAGCGAAAAATACAAGTTATTGCATCTTGAAGAAGAACTTGGAAAACGCGTCATAGGACAAAAGGAGGCGGTGCAGGCTGTAGCGGATGCGGTGCGCCGTTCCAGATCAGGATTACAGGACCCCAACAGACCGATTGGTTCCTTTATCTTTTTGGGGCCAACAGGTGTTGGTAAAACGGAATTGGCAAAAGCCCTGGCAGAAGTTTTATTTGACGATGAAAAAGCGATGACCCGCATTGACATGAGTGAATACATGGAGGCTCATGCGGTAAGCCGTCTTGTCGGAGCTCCTCCCGGATATGTAGGATACGATGAAGGAGGACAGCTCACTGAAGCAGTTCGTCGGAAACCTTATTCGATCATTCTTCTTGACGAAATTGAAAAGGCACATCCCGACACTTTTAATATTCTCCTGCAGGTATTGGATGATGGCCGATTGACAGATAATAAAGGCCGTATTGCAAATTTCAAGAATACCCTGATTATCATGACCAGCAATATGGGTTCGGATCTCATTCTCGAAAATTTTGAAGATTTAGAGGCAGTTGGGGATAAACATCGTGCAGAGATTCTGGAGACCACGAAGATCGAAGTTTTTGAACGACTCAAACAGAATTTGAGACCAGAGTTCTTAAACCGGATCGACGAAAAAATCATGTTTCTTCCTCTCACCAAAGAAGAGATTAAAAAGATAGCAGGTCTTCAGCTTAAGGGATTGATTAAGAATCTGAGCGATCAGGGAATTCAGCTTGAAGTAAGTGAAAAAGCCCTTGACTTACTTTCAGATATCGGATATGAGCCACAGTTTGGCGCAAGGCCGCTGAAGCGCGTCATTCAGAAGGAAGTGGTCAATGAGCTTGCCAAATGCTTATTATCAGGGGAACTAAGCAAAGAAGGAAAAATTTTGGTGGATGCCGACAATGTGGGATTTACTTTCAATGGCAGACGTGGGCAAGCCCTTACAGAATATGACGATGAACGTAAAAAAAGAATCAATGAGCTCACCAAAGCCACAGAGGAATTAAAAAAAGCAGTTGATACCACAAAGGGATCTTTGAAAGACAAAGGACAGGAACCACCTGTGAATGAGAATTAACTTATATGTGGTGAGATTGTAACCCGCGATAAAATCATATAATGAAAAAGTAGTTGAGGAGAAAGCCATCCATAGATGGCTTTCTCTTTTCCTTTTCAATTTTTTCCCGGATACATAAGGTAAATAGAATTTACTTTAGGTTCTGCATTTCATTTTTGTAAAATGAATATACAGTTTTGATACATCCTACCATGGTTTGATTCCTTACAGTAAAATTCAATGGAGTTATTTTTTGGATCAAAGCAGAAACTAGAATCCGTTATTTAATTTTGGATCCGTTCCGAATTTAGGCTACCTACAAATGTTCATAGCTAAATTGTTTATACATTTGTCACAACAGTTAAAAATATGTTGAGGGAAGTACCTGTTTATACAATAGCTCTCTCCAAACGAATGTTTTTGATTGTCGTACCGTATTTCTGAAGCTAAGTTTTTATTTAAATTTAGGCAATTTAGATATCTATTCTTGCTGCACCAGCTTTTGATTGCTGCAGTTTTTTTGGAAATGAAATCAAAGTATAGCAATTCAGTTTCATAAGTAATTGAAAGAATATCTATGATCCGATACATATGGTTAAGCGTTTGTCTGCTTTGTACGCTGTCTATGCAAGCTCAGAAGCCATTGTTTAATGTGAGATTTTCTGAGCCTTTGGCAGTTTATATTTTTGTGAAGCATCTCTCGCAGAATTATGGAAATAATTCCTTTAAGCAGGCTTATAATTCATCGACGTATGCAAATGATAAGTATGGCGAACTTTTAAAGGACTTTGATGCTTTGAGCTTGGATTATAGCTATACTTACACAGAATTTCCATATGGCTCCAAGACTGCGGGCATGACAGAGCAGCTTTTGAAAAAGGAGTTGATTCGATCTGAAGGACTTGCAGAATTCAGTGCTCATGCCGTCGGAATTTTACCCAACAAGACCTTGAGTAGACTTTCACATATACTTACTGAGTTTACCCCAGTGTATAAGGCATTAATTTACCAGCCAAACAGAAAAAAGTTTGAGAGACAATTGAAAGATATTTCAAAATTTATAGAGGGAAAGGATGTGCCAACTTTTTTTTACCAGGGTTTAAAATTTTACAATGCGGAATGGAACAACAGCATTCCATTTGAAATTTGTTTTTACCCTTTACCAAAATCAAATGGATTTACCGCTGAAGCATTTATGAATCATGCGGTAAGCGCTATTCAGACGGAAAGATTGGATTACAATGTCCTGCTTAGCGTGATCTTGCATGAAATTTACCATATTTTGTATGATGAGCAAAGTTTGGAATTTAAAGTGGAGATCGAACAATACTTTAATTCAAATCCTGCATTATGCAGCCGGTATGCCAAACATCTATTGAATGAAGCACTTGCAACGGCATTGGGGAATGGATTTGTGTTTGAAAAATTGAGTCACAGCATAGATACGGGTGAGTGGTATCACTCACCGTACATAAACCAGATGGCAAAAAAAGTCTATCCCCTAGTGAAATCCTACATGGAGGAGGGAAAATCCATAGATAAGTACTTTGTGGATCATTATATCTCTTTATACGAACACAATTTTCCACATTGGATGCATGAAGCCGATCACATCATGAGTTACCGCTATATTCTATCCAATCATGTTGAGGATTTTCTTACCATGCGAAAAGTTTTTCCTATGTGTTCTTTATCCGAAGCCGAGGATCAGATTCAAGTTTCCAGTATTGAACGAATGAGAAGTACGCCGTTGACCAAGTTGGTCATAATATCTCAGGACCATGCAAAGCAATTGGAGCTCATGGAGAATTCGTTTACTGAATTGAAGGCATTGCGTTTAAACCCTGGAGAAGAGTTTGTGCATCGCGTCTTTCTCAATGACAAAACCCAATTGTACCTGGTTAATCAATACCATACGTCAACAGAGGAAATACTGAATCGCTTAAAAGCCGGAGCATTTTAGTTTAATGCATTATTTGTGTTGCTCAATAGCCTAATCAGAAACTCATGTTTACTATGGATCTATTATTTAGTTGAGGAACTTTCAACGTTCATTCCTTTGCGATAAATCAAATAATACACCGCAGAAACCAGAAGGCTTCCCCCGCATATATTTCCAAAAATAACGGGAATTAAATTGTGCAACATTGCCGCACTGCTGATTTGAAATAATGCTGGGCTTCCGGCTTGTGAATGCTGGAGCAGCCATGCCATAGGGATGAAATACATATTGGCAATGCTGTGTTCGAAACCACAGGCAACAAATGCAGAAATTGGAAAAATGATCACAATGACGCGGTCCATTACAGAACGGCCCGCTTGTGCCATCCAGACGGCAAGGCAGACTAGAACATTGCATAACATTCCACTGAAAAAGGCATGAGGCAAACTGAGTTGACATTTGTAGCTGGCGATTTTGAGGTATTGCTGAGCTATGGCGCCTTGTTGTAAATCGGGATGTCCGGATAGAAAAACAAGTACAGCCAATCCTGCTGCACCAATGAAATTAGCCAAGAGCACGATCGTCCAATTGCGAAGGAGTGCGGTAAGCTGGATTTTGCCATCGGCCCAGGCCATGACGAGCAGATTATTTCCTGTAAACAATTCTGCTCCCGCGACCACAACAAGGATGAGACCCAGGCAAAAAGCAAGCCCACCCAGGAGTCGTGAAATTCCATAACTCATGCCTGTATCCGAAACGATCATTGTATAATAAAGTGCCCCCAGCCCAATAAAGGCGCCGGCCAGAAGCCCCAACATAAATAAAGCCAGAAGGGACAGTTTTGCTTTTGCTACCCCAACTTGTTCAATACGGTCCGCAATCTCTTTTGGAGAGAAAGCATCGAATCCAAAAATTTCAGACATGAGTTAAAATTTTATTTCTACCTCCGAAATATACTACAAAAGAGCCTGGGCTTTTCTTCCGAAAGTACTTTTGATTGAGCTTCCCCCACAGGATTGTCAGGAGAAATCCAAGGCATTTAGTATCATTGCCTTTTAAATTCAGAAGAAGGTTGTGCTCCATATGTTTTTATAAAATGGAGCGCACAGGGTGCCGGAGATCATGAGATGGGTGTTAAACTGACCAAACAAAGAAAAAATGAAAAACGTACAACGCGCACGCAGGATCATATTGGAAACAGCGAAAGCGTTGCAATTTGATTTGCAAGGACGTATTGTGCTCACAGAAGTCGGGACCAATAATTATCTTTTCAGTCCGCTCGTTCCTGCACTCTGCGGTGCTGAAAAAGTGTATGCACTTGCAAAAGACAACAGTTATGGTAAAGCTCGTGATATTATACATCAATGCAGGCAAATTTGTGCTATTTTAGATATCGGTACTATTCATTTTATTGAGAATGAAATTCCCGTTGAGATTTTACAGGAAGTAGACATCCTAACAAATTCCGGAAATTTAAGACCTATCAATAGGGACTTACTGCAGCATTGCAAAAAGAATCTTGTCATACCCTTGATGTATGAAGCATGGGAACTGAGAACCTCCGATGTCGACATTGAATATTGCAGGGATCACGGATTTCGGGTTGCCGGAACCTGGGAAGATCATCCGGTGTTGGGGGTATTTGGATATTCCGGATTACTTGCCATGAAGATGGCTTTTGAAGCAGGCTTTGAAGTAGAGGGGAATCGAATTTTTGTTTGGTCCAATGATAATTTTGGCAAGGTAATTTCGGAAAAATTTACAAAGGAAGGCGGTAGCGTGACCTTATCAAAAAGTAAGGAATTATTTTATGAAATATTACCTGAGTTGGACTTTGTTTTTTTGGCAGATTATAATGAAACAGGAGATTATTTTTCTGAAGAAGGAATTTTTGAAATATCAAAAATATTAAATGCAAATCCGGATCTTCATTTTATCCATCTATTTGGTCCGATTGATTATTCCTATTGTTTAAAGAATCAGATTGAGATATTTCCCAAAAAAGATGGAAGGAAAAATGTGATGTCATTTACATTGGGATATGTTGGCTTAATTCCTATACTAAAGCTGCAGGTGGGCGGCTATAAAGTGGCTGTGGAACTTTTGGAAAATAAAACTTCTGATCTAACTCAAATACTATGAACGTAGCAATCATCGGCAGAAGTGAACTGATGTACGATACCCTGTTGTTGTGCGCACAAATGGGTCATCGCATATCGATAATTATTACAGCAAAGGAGGCAGCGGAGTATTCCAGGGGAGCCAGAGACTTTGAGAAGATAGCGAAAGAACTCCAGGCTCAATTTATTGCAAGCCCTACACTTGATTCGGATCATGTGTATAATTCCTTGAAGGAAAAGGAATGTGATATTGCAATCAGTGTAAATTATACGGGCATCATTTCACAAAAAATTGTGGACCTTTTCAAGCATGGGGTTTTGAATGCACACGGAGGAGATCTTCCACGATATCGTGGAAATGCCTGCCAGGCATGGGCTATAATAAATGGTGAAGAGCGCATTGCCCTTTGCGTTTACAAAATGGTTGGAAACTATTTGGATGGAGGCAAAATTGTAAGGAGGGAATATTTTGCTTTAGATCAAAAGACACGGGTGACCGATTGCTGGAATTGGATTCATCAGCGCACACCTCGACTATTTGTTGAAGCGATGGAGTTATTGGAAGAGGATCCGGATTTTTTCATTGAGGATAGTCTACAATCAAGGGTGGAAGCTTTGAGGTGTTATCCCAGAATTCCTGAGGATGGACGCATACGGTGGACGGATTCAAATTTAGATATTGATCGCCTGATACGTGCGAGTTGCGAGCCTTACGGTGGTGCTTTTTGTATGTTGGCCGGAATGAAATGCATTATTTGGAGAGCCGAACTATTCGAAGATCAGGAGCAATTTCTGGCAATATCGGGGCAAGTGGCTTCTATTTCTCAGGAGCACATTATCGTCATTTGCGGAACCGGAAAGATAAAGATCACGGAAATGGAATATGAGGGCCAAAGGGGAAGCCCTTCTAACTTTATCCGTTCCATCCGGACACGTTTGCACTAAGGCAGTGGAAGACTTACATTTGTGGCAAAACAGCAGCAGATGACAACTTTCCAGGAGCGTATAAAGACTTTATTTAAACAAACAATGAGTCTTCAGGGAAATTTCCTTTCCGCGGTGCAAGATTCAGTAGATGTGGCAGATAATCAGGGACAGACCCGCGATATATTTTCTGATAAATGGGAATCTACACATAAAATTTCCAATGTTGAACAGCTTTATGATAGCCAGTATGCCTGGTTTTTGGAGCTTTACGGCTTTGGCAGTGAAGAGCGCCTTCGCCAATATCTTAGTGACAAAAAATGTATTATCGACACCGGTTGCGGCCTTGGATATAAATCGCAATGGTTTGCAAAGCTTGCACCTCATGCTGTCGTGTTGGGTATTGATATTTCAGATGCATGCCGGATTGCAGCCAGAGAATTTCACGATCTTCCGAACTTATTTTTTTTACAAGCCGATATTTCGGCAACCGGCTTGAAACCTGGAGTATGCGATTTTATGGTTTGCGATCAGGTCATTATGCATACTGAAGATCCCGAAGCTACCTTTGCCCATTTGTCTGAATGTACCTCTCCTGATGGTGAATTCGCCTGTTACTTTTACCGAAAAAAGGCCTTGCCTCGCGAATTGGTAGACGATTACTTCCGTACAAAGACACATGACATTTCTAAGGAGGACATGTGGGCCTTTTCAGAGCAGCTCACTGAACTGGGTCGCCGTCTGAGTGCCCTCAATGTAAGCTTTGAATGCCCTGAGATCCCCGTATTAGGAATAAAAGCAGGGAAATATGATATCCAGCGATTCATTTATTGGAATTTCCTGAAATGTTTCTGGAGGGAAGACTGGGGTTTTGAATTGTCCAAAATCACCAATTACGATTGGTATGCCCCCAGTAACGCACGACGTTTTAGTAAGGAAGAAGTACAGGCTCTTGCCGCCAAATGTGGTATGCAAGCAAGCTTTTTCCATGAAGAAGAAGCCTGTTACTCCGGGCGATTTGCGCAACTTCACTCATAGCCTTAAGTTCTCAACTAACTTAGTAAATCATATTTATGACCTTGCAACAATTTTTTCAGCTCATACAGGAACATCCTATCTGGGTAGCTTACTTTTATGGAGCTCTTTTATTGGGAACGCTCCTGTTGAATGCGCTTTCCGAACGGGAGGGGCATCTGTATCCCTGGAATTATGCCTATGCAGCGCTGGTTTACATGGTCTGTGTTCCGGGAATCTTCGCAGTAACACTCAATGTATATTTCTTTTTATTTGAAAAGCGGCCGCTCATGGAATCGGATTTGTTGATCCAGGTGCTTCCAGTTTTTATGCTTTTTGTGATCATCTACCTGATCCGGCGTAATGTCTCGCTGGAAGATGTGCCAGGATTTGATAAGTTGTACAGCCTTATCGTGTTACTTGGAATTTTGTTAAGTCTGATGTGGGTTATTGATCGTACACATCTCTATGCTATCAGTTTTGTGCCTTTTTATTATGTGTTGATCTTCCTTATTTTAGCATTGGTTGTGATGCGGCAAATGTGGAAGAAAATGTTGGGGTGAAGAAGGTTCCGTTCAACTAGTGGTATGTTAATATGGGCACTCCTTCGCGTTGAAAGAGAAACAAACGATGTACTGCTTTGCCGCAAGCAAAGCAGTGCATCAAACCCAGATCGTCATGCTGAAACAAGTTCAGCATGACTTTAAGGTTGTGCCAGAGGACCTTGCCTTTGGCAAGGTCCTCTGGCAGGATGCATTCAGTTCAGTATGACTATATAAGTGTGACAGAGAGCTTGGCCAAAGGCCAAGCTCTCTGTCAGGAGAAATGTTTAGTCAGGCCAAGCAATCATCCTGAATGATTTCAATTAACTATGATGTAAACACCAAGTCAGCTTGATCTTTCAAAAAATCTGCAGTTCGACAGAGAAAATTTGAGGAGTAATAAGCTGTGGTCCTTGATTATTTGTGTTGACACGCGCAGAGATCATCAGATTTTGCTTTTTCAAAACACTCTTTGCCTTCTCTGTAGGAGAAAAAGGCAAGGCCAATCGTGCCTATGCTATCCATATATTCAAAATTTGTAAGTTGATAGACAGCGCTGCTGATTAAAAGGATTACAGACATATAGATACAAACCCGCGTGCATTCGGCATCCGCAAGGATGGCGGGTGATTGAAGAATGCGTCCCGTTCTGGTTTTCCCGATAATTAAAAGCCACATTACCAAAATCGAGATCAAGGAAATAATTACTCCCCATAGGCTGGTTTCAGGCTTGTGGTGTGTATACATGTTATAGAAGCTCATAGTAAGTAATAGAGCTACAAGGCTGTAAAATGAGAATCCGGTAATCTGAAGGGCCCTTCGTTCAAATTGATCCGGTTTAGTGTCTGTCTGCTTTTGAATTCGCCAGATCATATGAGCGATGCCAAGGCCGGAGATGAATTCAATAAAGCTGTCCAGACCGAAGCCAAAGAGCGTATAACTTTCGTCCGTATAGCCCAGCCAGGTTGAAATCAGGCCTTCCGCAATATTGTATAGGATCGTGAATAAGGCAAGCCCAAAGGCCCACTGATAGGCTTTTTGTTGTTCTTTTTCGATTGGGTTTTTTGGAACCATAGGCTGATTTCGCGAAATAAAGATAAAAGGAAAGTAAGCCGGAAGAAAAAGTATATCAAGTTTTATGAAACTGAAATGATACGAACGTTTGTTAGCATCCTAACCATTTTCTATTAGGTTCCCTTGATTTGTGGATTTGCAATAATCCACCAAGGGTAGAATATATGTTGCAATTCAGGATATTCCTGCATGCGATTCCTTAACTCATTTTGTGGTGAGCAGCTCATCCGGAAATACAAACTCTTACATATGAGCAGCCGGGTCTTCCTGGAAAAGACCATGGATGTTGCCGTCCGGATCTTTAAAATATGCCATCCAGCCTACTCCAGGAATGGCCATTTTAGGGACGACTATCTGTCCTCCGGCCCGGGTAATGTTCGTAGAGGTCGAGTCCAGATCAGCAACCTGTATGGAATTGGCGACGGGCTGACCCGGATCGCGTTTTTTCATAAGGCCACCATTTATTCCAGGCTCATTGCGATCGCCGGTGTATACGCTCCAGTATTCTTCGTTGCCAAATCGTTCGAAAGACCAGGAAAAGACTTCTTTGAAAAAGTCCATCGTTTTCTCGGGGTGGTCGCAGGGAATTTCAAAATGCACTACTCGATTGCTCATTAAAAAATTTTTTATTGGACTTCAAGTTAGATATGAATATGGATATTTTTATTTTTTTGATTCATCAGAAATTTAAAATGCTGCGCGGTCCACATCGTGAATGAAACCGATAACCCCATTCATAAAAACCTTCTGATCATCCCACATGGCCAGGTGACTTCCATTGGGGCAATACAGATAGCGGCCTTTTTGTACTAATCTACTTTGTGATTCCATTGCTTCCGGGTCCATGGTATCGAATCTGGCTCCAATCATCAAGGTGGGTACAGCGATTTCTTTCAGGCGGTTCGTTATATCCCACTTCTCAAGGCGTCCCCGGATTCCGAATTCACTTGGACCTTGCATCAAGGTATAAATTTCTGCGTTTGCATGCTTCATTGCCCGGTTTAAACCATCAGGCCAATCTTTGAGCCGGCAAATATGCTCGTGGTAAAAGTTGGGAATGAGTAAATCCATATACCTGGGATTTGAAAAATCCTCTTTGGCTTCGAGAGTCCTGATTTCAGCAAGTACGTCAGGCTGCATTTGCGGTGCTAAAACATTTGCAGCATACCTACCATAATCGGGAGCACTGGACATCATGTTTGCTACAAGAAGTGCTTTTAAGTTGTGTTGGTATTTCAAAGCATATTCCATACCCAGGATACCGCCCCAGGAATTTCCCAGCAGATAAAAGTTCGTCGAATCTGCACCAATAGCCGACCTTACTTGTTCGACTTCTTCGACAAACCTTTCAGTCAACCAGAGACTGCTGTCTTTTGGTTGGTCACTGTAATAGGACCCAAGCTGATCATATTCATAAAATTCAAAGCCCTCGCGCTGAAAAAATGTTTCAAAGCATTCCATATATTCGTGGGTCATGGCAGGACCTCCATGCAGAAGCAGGATCTTTATTCTGGGATTATTTCCGAAACGTTTGGTCCAGACTTTAAATATGCCATGCTCCGTTTGGATGGGAATCATCTTTATGCCGGCAGATTCAAAGGAATCCGGGTAGGTGAAATAGCTTGAAAGGGAAGGTTCCTGGACGGGCGTTTGTTTATATTCGCAGGAGCAAATTAATAAGCATACAGAAAGGATCAGAAGAAGATGCATTTTCATATGGAAATAACACTTGTTAGGTATAGATATATGTGACTCATTTTATAATGCGCAGTTGCGCAAGGAGGGAATCTTCAATGGGTGCCTTAATTGCAATGATGCTATCGGATTGGCTGTTTGGTATCGTCATGGACAGTACATATTGTTTCACTTTCCATTCATCATTTTGCCTGACGACAACTCCGGATCCCCGGCAGATTTTCATCTGCGTATCCAGGAGCTCATCAAACCAGGCAATGTCTGCATTCGAGTCCATGTAGATATGGCGTTCGAGGGCTTTAAAATTCCAGGTCGTTTTTTTATCAAAAAAAGGTTTTGCCCAAACCATAAATGATTTCTTGTCCCAGTGTTCCGTTGCGTCTGTTCCTAAGAACGTGGCATCATCTGCAAAGTAATTGAAGTAGGCTTCATAATCCGCTTTTCCAGCAGCTTCATTAAATGAATCGAGAAGCGCGGCAATTTGTTTTTCAGATTTTGGTTTATCCGAAGTAAGTTCATTTTTTGATTCAGATCGTTCTGCCTGATGACAAGAGTATTGAAGGAATAACAATGCAAGGAAAAACGTGTTGGATATATTCATTTTTTGCAGTTTCATTAGTTTAATTGAAGCAGATGAATAGGCAGGACTTTTTTTGAAAAAATAAGATCTTATAAAATTAAGGGAAATTTTAATATGTGTGATACTTTAATGCTGGAACCTGACTTCATCAAAAACAGACCCAATTGAGGAAGCTGAGATTGAAGTTGTTCCAAGAGAAGATAATATAGAAATTGCAGATTCAGATGAAATGATAGATTCATTTTTAAGTAGTATAAAATGCTTGCACATTTTGAGACTTCATTTGCTGGCCTGTATATGCCAACATGATTGAAATTAAGTAGTCCCGAGATGTATTTGCCTGGTACCTTTTTGAAGGATTCTTCAGTACAGAGTTACACTTTTCATGGAACGGGGAAAAGATACTAGACCTAGCTGGCTAACTGCAGGTAAATCAACATGCCCGCCGCAAGACTCATAATAACAAAAGCAGCGAAGCCAAGGATATTGGTTCTCCGTCGGTTTGTATGTATTCCCATAATTTTTTTATTATTGGAAATGTGAAGGATGATGGCAATCAATACCGGAGCCGTAATGCCGTAAAGTATAGCAGTATAGATCAATGCATCGATGGGTGAAATTCCAATATAATTTAAGGATAAGCCGAGGAGGAGGGAAATAGCAATAATTACGTAGAATCCTTTTGCTTCGTGAAATTTTTTATCCAGTCCTTGTTCCCAGCCAAAGGTTTCTGCAAAAATATAAGATAGCGATCCACTTAAAACGGGAATTGCTATAAGGCCCGTGCCAATAATGCCAATAGCAAAAAGTAAATAGGCGAGGTCACCTGCGAGAGGCCTGAGGGCCAGCGCTGCTTGTTCGACTGTATCTATTTGCTGGACGCCCCCTTTAAATAAGACAGTACCTGTGGTGAGAATGATGAAATACATGACAAACCCGGAGAAGGCCATTCCCAAATCCACATCCTGTTCTACGTCGTGAATTATTTTTTTGTCAACAACCAGTCGTTTGGTTCGATGTTTCATTTCTTCTACTTCTACCGAGGCCTGCCAAAAAAACAAGTAAGGAGAAATCGTTGTTCCAAGTATTCCAACCAGGATGGCGATGAATTCTTTATCAAATTTCAAGCTTGGTATAAAAGTGGAGCGAAGAATTTCGCCCAAGTCTTGCTTATATAAAAAAGGTACGATGAAATAGACCAGCATAACGATGCACAAATACTTCAGGGTACTTGCAATTTTCATATAGGGCAGATAAATAATCAACCCGAGCAGCAGGAGTGTAAAGAATACACTAAAAAAACTTGCGTCAATGGCAGGAAACAATAAATTGCCCACTGCACCCATACCGGCAATGTCCGCTCCAATGTTCATAACGATAGCGGGAAAGCTAAAGATCAGCATAAGGTAGAGTACTGGTCTTGGATAGTGTTTTTTCAAAGTTCCGGTAAGACCTTGCGAGGATACCAGTCCTATGCGTGCACACATTTCCTGTATGGCGGCCATCAGTGGAAATGCTATAATGGCAGTCCACAAGGTGGTAAGGCCATAGGCGGCACCTGCCTGAGAGTAAGTTGCAATACCTGAGGGATCATCATCACTGGCACCGGTGACAAGCCCAGGGCCGAGGTGTTTCCAGAATCGTACTAATCTAGATCTGCGTTGTTTTTTCGGTGTCGCTTCGGGATGTTTCATGCTTTAGTCTATGCACTTGTGAAGATAAGTTGAAAGACTCTTTATCTATTCCTTACAGGTGTAAAAACTTAATTTGCAATTTAAGTTCTGAAAGGTCATGGTTCCAAATTTCATTAATGACGAGTGGGTATTTGTCATTGAAAAAGTGAGTCTTGAAGAGTGGAATTTAATTTTCCCTTTTTGACTTCCGGGAGCTGCATTTTGGTCTTGTATCGCACTAAATGAAAATCAACGCAGGGCCACATCGAGGGTCATCATGGTTGCAAATCCAAACATAGCACCAATTGTAGAGAGGTCAGTTTCGTGCCCATTTTGCGACTCTGGAATTAATTCTTCAACGACCACGAAGATCATAGCTCCTGCGGCAAACGAAAGAGCATAAGGTAGAAGTGGCGTAACGGTCACAACGAGGTAAGCTCCGAGGACACCTGCAATGGGTTCTACAACAGCGGACAGCTGGCCATAGAAAAATGCTTTCGATCTGGTAAAGCCTTCGCGACGCAGTGGTACCGAAACAGCAGTGCCTTCGGGGAAATTTTGCAGTCCAATACCAATGGCCAGAGTTATCGCGCCGCTAAGCAATTCTGGATCTGGATTGCTCGCAAGAGCACCAAACGCAACACCAATCGCAAGACCTTCAGGTATATTGTGTAGTGTGATGGCAAGAATCAGCAAGATACTCCTGTCCCAGGATGTTTTGATTCCCTCTGATTTTTCAATGGGAAGTCTGCTGTGCAGATGGGGCAATAATCGGTCGATTCCCCAAAGAAAAAATCCGCCTAGTAAAAATCCGGCAAGGGCAGGAATCCAGGCATATTCAGGATTTTTTACTTCTTCCAATTTTATGGCAGGAGCTAGCAGGGACCAAAAGCTTGCAGCAATCATTACCCCTGCTGCAAATCCGAGCATCAGATTCAGGATCCGCTTGTGAATGGTGTTAAAGAAAAATACCAATGCAGCGCCCAGAGCAGTGACGCCCCATGTAAATAGTGTTGCAAGCAGAGCCAATAAGACTGGATCGTATTCAAATAACCAATTTCCAAGCATGCTCTTAAAAGATCAGGGTATTTTTAAGAAGCTTGAGCAACAAAGATTTCAGTAACATGGGCAGATGTAATTGTATTATTAAATTCAATGAGATGTTTACTGTCTATTCAGTAGGCAAATTAGTTTTAATTTTAGTTTGCCGGAAGATTTACAGCAATATAATTTGATCCAGCTTTAGTCTCAGCGGGAAGTCATTTAAAAAATTTATTTTGTAGTCTTTCCACCCAGTTTTGTCAGTACGCTGTCCACAGGCTCCCAAAGTTCGATTTTATTGCCTTCCGGGTCCATAATATGGACGAATTTACCATAGTCGTAATTTTGGATACTATCCAGAATGTGTACACCATTCCTCTTTAAATTTCGAAGAAGGCCTTCCAGATTGTGTACTCTGTAATTGATCATAAATTGTTTTGTTGAAGGCTTGAAATAAGAGCTTCCTTCCGGAAATGGACTCCACCGCATGTAATTTGTAAGATCGGAGCTGTTTGCATTCCTGTATTCAAATACGGAGCCGTAATCGTCCATGGCCATACCTAAATGGCTCCCATACCATTCTTTTGTTTTGTCAGGGTCTTTCGAAAAGAAGAAAATACCACCTACGCCCGTGACTCTGGGAGTTGTGTCAATTGCAGTTTTTACTTTGCCAGGAGATTCTGCATGTTCGGAAAATTTCGGATCTCGCGGCGGATGAATATTTTTTTGGCAAGCACCAAAAAGCATAAGACAAAACAGAAGAGTTGAATTCTTTTTCATAAATGATTTTCATTACAGGAAGTCAAATTTATAAGATTGTAAGAAAAGGAGTTCCCCTTTTTTACAGGCCGAAGCATTCTTTGCAGAGGAATAAGAATTCACATGAGGGATCTGAATGAAATCTGGTTGTACGTATTGTACAATGAACAGGAGCCGCAGCTTTCCAGGTTTTTTTAAAAGGCTTACCGATCGTGCCGGATACCTTGCTGCACTTCAAACAGGTGAAGAAGCTGAGGAAAGAGGGCGTCCATGCATTCCTTAACTCCATTTAATGATCCCGGAAAAGCAAGCACAAGTGTGTCTTTTATCATTCCGGCAACGGAGCGCGAAAGCATTGCATAGGGATTGCGTTGTTGGCCATAGGTACGAAGGGTTTCTTCGATTCCCGGGATCTTCTTTTCCAGCAATGGAAGCAAAGCTTCAGGAGTTACGTCGCGTGGAGACAGGCCGGTACCTCCTGTGCAGATTATTAAGTGAATCCCTTCTTCAATTAATTCTTTTACGGTTTTCGCAATTTTCTCTTTGTCGTCCGGAACAATAATACATTCAGGAACGGAAATTTGAAAAGACTTTAATTTATCAGCAATGTATTTTCCGGATAGATCTTCACCTATGCCATTCGACAAGCTATCTGAGCAAACCACTACCGCTGCTTTCAGAGCATCGGCTTTGATCATTTTTTGTTCGCTTTTACCACCCTTTTTTTCGAGCAATTTTATTTTTTCAATGGAAATACCCTTATCAAGTGGCTTTAGCATATCATAAATGGTTAAAGCAACTACAGATGCCGCATGCATGGCTTCGACTTCTACTCCCGTTTTATAAATGGTATGTATTTCCACTTCAATATAAATTTCAAGGCCTGCGACCCGGTATCGTATTTCTGTAAATTCAACAGGCAAAGGGTGGCAATCCGGTATCATATCGCTTGTTCGCTTTGCAGCAAAAAGCCCTGCAGTTTTTGCCATTTCAAAAACATCCCCTTTGGGAACTTTTTTTTCAAGGACGGTAGTTATGGTGGATTCATTGCTCACCCGGACAATTGCCTGTGCTATCGCTTTTCGCAGCGTATTTGATTTATGTGTGATATTGACCATTTTCTATTTGATAATTATGAATAGTGCACTATGTATTTTCCTTCCAGGCTGTGTGGTTTTCATTTATCCACTCCTTTCCCCAGACAGGAAGTTCTTTTTTAATTCGTTCAACTGTTTCGGAGCAGGCATCGATGGCTGCTTGACGGTGCATCGAAGAAGTAAATACAAACAAACAAATTTCGCCGGCCTGAACTTTCCCAAGACTGTGGTAAATGTGCATGCAGGTAAGTGAATATTTTGAAAACATGCTTTCACGAATATCATGTGCTTTTTCCAAAGCCATTTCCTTGTATGCGGTGTATTCGATGTATTGGACCATACCCTGGAGTTTTTCATCCGCGCGTACCTGACCCAGAAAAATGCTATGTGCACCGATATTTTTCTTTTTGCCATGTTGTGCAATAGAATCTGCAATTTGTGAAGGGGAAATGGCACCTTCGACAAAGATATTTTTATGTTTAGCCTCCATGTACTTTCTGATTTAGTGAAGCTGGAATTTGCAAAGCGCCTCCTTTCAAAGAATAGATGTTTTTATCCGGATAGTAGTTTTTTAATTTGATGACTGCTTGTTTGCTTCGATTACCAGTTTGGCAGAAAACATATAATGTGTTAGCATCATTCAGTTCGCCATATCGCGACTCGATTTCATTCAGAGGAATGCAGTGCTGCCCGATATCAACGAAGGGCAATTTTTCATCGGGATTTCGCACGTCCAAAAAAAGACTTTGGCTATGGGATGCGTGGTAGTCGGAAATGGCTTCTTCCCAATTTATTTCCTGAACAGTACATGAAAGAGAATAATCATAAGCTAAAAAGGCTTCTTTGCTCAGAGGTGCCTTGTTTTTTGAAGCCGGGTTTTCGCCTATCTTTATCTCATAGAAACTGGAATTGGAGAAATTATACACCAAGAGTTTGTTGAAGAGGTTTTGCCCCAGGGAAATCAACAGTTTGATGGCTTCTGCAGCCTGCAATGTGCCCATAATCCCGGGTACTATGCCTAAAACGCCTGTTTGTTCGCAGTTTGGAATTTCATTTGCCCGGGGAGGATTTGGATAAGCATCTCTGTAGGTACATTTTTTGCCTTCATGATCTTGTACGTTGAATACGCCTACCTGGCCTTCCAGTTGATACACCGCAGCCGTAATAAGAGGTTTTCCCAACAGCACGCAGGCATCGTTGATCAGATAGCGCGTTTCAAAGTTGTCAGAGCCGTCTATGATGAGATCAAACGATTCGAAAATTTGTAATGCATTCGCATTCGTGATGAATTCAGGTATGCAGATCAGTTCCACATCACTATATTTTTCGCGCAGATAGTTGCAGGCTTGCTCTGCTTTATTTTTTCCTATATCCGATGTACCAAACAAGACCTGACGGTTAAGATTTGACATGCAAACGGAATCGCCGTCAGCAATGCCAAGAGTTCCGACTCCGGCGGCAGCCAGGTACAAAAGAGCCGGGCAGCCCAAACCACCGGCTCCAATAAGCAATACCTTGGACTTTTGAAGACAGTTTTGTTTTTCAATGCCGAAACCTTGCAGAATTATTTGTCGTTCGAAGCGCTCCATATATCTTATTTAACCTCCAGAAAACGGAGGCATCAAAGCAACTTCATCCTGATCATGGAGCGGTGTATTTTCCCAAATCTGCTTTTTATTAACAGCGATCAGGCATTTCAGATTCTGTAATTCGGGAAATTTTTCATGTAGAAGATCCAATAATTTTTGCGTGTCTCTGACTTCGTTCAGCGTGCTTTCAGAAAAACCCACGATTTCAGTAATGCGTCCAAAGGTTCTTATTTTAATAGTCATTCTGAGGATATAAATTATGTGAGCATACTTCTGCGCGTAAAAGTACAGATAAAGAGAGAGTTTAGCTTATGCATGATTTTATAAATGAAAATGAAAGTAATACATACAGTTTAATTTTCATTTTTTTTAAAATTTCAGGCCATTAAAAATTTGACAGCAGCAATCAAGAGGACGCTAGCCAGAATATACTTCATTATCGGTGCATTGAATTTATTTGCCCCCAAATAAGCTCCTGCGATTCCGCCGGCAAGTGTTAGCGGCAGAAGGATCTGAATTTCTGAACTCATATTCAGGTTCCACGCTTTGGAAGCGACGAAGCCTGCAATGGAATTCAGAAAAATGAAGATAGAACTGATTACAGCTGTTTCTTTCATATTTGTCCAGCCCAGCAGCAATAAGACAGGGGATAAAATGATTCCACCCCCGATTCCCATCATTCCACTCAGCATGCCAATGGAAAGTCCGAGTGCAGGAGCCATCCACCAGGAGCGCTCTATAATCTTGTTCTCATGGACAGGAAAGATATTGCATAATTTCAAAGCCGGAAAGAGTAAAAGTACCCCAAGAATTTTTTGATAGACATAAGGATCGACATGTATGGTTCCACCCAGATAGGACGCCGGAACGGAGAAAATAATAAGTGAGAAAAACAAAGGCAAGTCAAAGCGATTTGTTTTCCGGAAGGAATAAAATGCAATACCGGAAACCAATATATTCAGGAGCAAGGCAGTTGGTCTGATTTCCTGTGGAGCGAATCCCGATAGTGTCAACAGAGTAATATAGCTGCTTGCGCCTCCATGCCCGACAGAGCCATACAGGAAGGCTGCTACAGGCATCAGGATGATAAGTAGATAGAAAAACAGGCTTTCCGGCATAGCTTACCATTCATAAACGTCAACGAGTTCTCCAGGTTTTAGGTCTCTCGTATTTTCGTCGAGTACAACAAAACAATTTGCGTCTGCAAATGGCATCAGATTAAAGGATTCCTGTCCCGGGAGTATGTGAATAAGTCCATTTACATTTTTCGCTTTCAAAATGGTGGTAAGGGAAATCTCTTTATGCCATGCATGTGCTAAAGGCAAGGTAGCTGTAGGATTAAAAGAATGGGAGTGCCCCATCATACTCAGAATACAAGGTTTTACATATTGGTTGAAGCAAGAAATGACAGAAGCAGGATTTCCAGGCAGGCCAAATATCCATTTACCATTGAGGAGACCTGCGAAAAAGGGTTTCCCCGGCCGTTGCTTTACTTTATAAAAAAGTGTTTGTACACCTTCTTCCAGCAGAACTTGCCTTACATAATCGTGTTCGCCAACGGAGATACCCCCTGTCAAAATTATTATATCGCTTTGTTTCAGGGCTAATTTCAATTTGGTTTTTAAAACCTGTATATCATCGCTTGCAAAGAAAGCCCGAATATTTTTTATGCCTATCTTTTTGAGATATGCTTTTACGGTAGCCTCATTGCTATTGTAAATTTCTCCGGCTTGCAGTATCGACCCGGGTTCCTTTAATTCATTACCCGTGGTGATCAGCGCAGCTGCCGGAGGCAGAAATACTTCCACCTGGCCGAGACCTGAAGAGGCCAGAAGGGCAATCAAACCGGGAGTGACAAGCTGTCCGGATCTTGCAAGGGTATCCCCTTTGCGGCATTGCGAGCCCTGACGGCGGATATGAGTGCCTTGTTTTAGTTGGGAGGCCTCAAAATACACGAAGCCCTGTTCTTCCCGTGCTAATTCTTGTTGAACAATGGTATCTGCCCCGGGAGGCACAGGGGCACCTGTAAATATGCGTGCGGCCTCATCCCGGTGGAGGGCCTGGTTTGAATGCTTGCCAGCCTGAATATACTGAACCAGTCTGTATCGTTGCGTCTCTGAATTCAAGAGGACAGCGTAGCCGTCCATCGCGGAATTATCAAAAGGAGGTACGTCGATTCCGGCATACACATCACGCGCAAGGATGAGACCCAGGGCATGATCAAGATCTACCCTGGAAGGTTTAGGAAAAGTTATTTTTTCTGAGATCCGATTTTTCGCTTCTTGCACACTAACCATACAAACAAATGTTAGCCTCCAATACTTATCATGCTGCGATTTATAAGTTCGTTAGCATCAGTTTGCTTATATCCTTGTTCAAATTGACCACCCATCGCCTGGTACTTATTCTTAACGGACTGCTGAATGAGTTGTGAAAAATCATCACCTCGGCGAAGTGCCGACAGCAGGTCGAGTTCCTCTTTTCCAAACAGGCAGTTTTTTATTTTACCATCCGCGGTGAGACGCAGTCGGTTGCACTCACCACAAAATTGATTGCTCATGGTAGTTATGAAAGCAAATGTCCCCTCATAATTTAGCACTTTGTACTTTTTGGCAGTAGCATGGGGCTCATCGTTCAACTTGACGATATCAAATTCCTGAACGACCATGTCAAGAAGTTGCTTTGCTGTTATAACCCTGGATTGGTCCCAGTTATTTCCGGCGAAGGGCATAAATTCTATAAATCGTACATGTATGGGAAAGCTTTTGGTAAGCCGTATAAAATGAATTATTTCATGTTCAATATAACCACTTAAGGCCACTGCATTTATCTTGACTCTGAAATCGTTTTCCAGAAGCAGCATTATGTTTGCCCATACCTGATCAAAAAGATCTCTTTTGGTAATTTCAAAAAAGCGATCCCTTCTCAGGGAGTCCAGACTTACATTTACTGTGCGGATACCTGCTTTTTTAAAGGCATCAATATGGTTATGCATGAGGGCTCCGTTTGTTGTAATCAGCAGCTCGGTCTTGAGTTGAGAAAGTCCAAACAAAATATCTTCAAAATCCTTCCGCACAAGGGGCTCTCCTCCTGTTAGCCTGATTTTATCAATGCCTTGCTGAACAAATACTGCTGCTATTTTCCGGATTTCCTCTGCATTCATCAGTTTTTGTGGAGGCATAAAATCATAGAAGTATTCCGGCATGCAATAGCTGCAACGGAAATTGCAATGATCCGTAAGCGAAATACGGAGATAATTGTGGATTCTGCCAAATGAATCTAAGAGCATGAATAGACCGTAAAATTAGTCAATTCGCACGGAAGTTTGCATGATCCTATCCACCTGAATGTGCAATAAAAATCTGCAGGACAAGGGCACGAGGCATTGGAGGTTTTGTGATCAGGTGGTGTACACCAGGATCTCATTGAAGTCCCGGGCTTCTTTTTCACGCAGCAGAAAGTCTTTGACCGCCATCAGAATGGCTTTGTTCGAAGTAAAAACTTCCCTGTTGAAGTTGATAATTTCAGTAATATCAAGGTCTATCAAAGGAAAGGCCTGTGCTTCTTTATAAAAATCATTCAATTCGGACACATAACTATTCAAAATCCGGTCATATAAAGTTTGAAATTGATCAAAGTTGAGGGCATTTTTCTGGTCAAGAAATTGGTTTAACTGGGTATAGAGTTCGTTTATTAAATTTCTGTAATGCAGAAAAAAATTATATTTTATATCTTTTGAGGAGCGACGGAGATTGGCAATATTACTTTCGATGTCTTTCATGCTTTTAACAGAATGCATGGTACTTCTGATTGCCGATATCCATTGGTTAAGTTGCGATTGTTCTTCGTATTGAACATGGGATCGGAATTCCATGTAAAATGATTGCAGCTCCCCCTGCAGTTGTTTCAGGAATTGGTATTTTTCTTCAGAGTTCAGCGCGTTAAATTTTTTTCTTGAATTGGCATCCTTGAATTCTGTATGCTCTTCCATTTCGCGGGTGTCTATATCGAACAGTTGTAAGTTGTACAGCATGGAATTGTGGATGAAATAAGAAGTTTCTTTTTTAAAAAGATCCAGGGCCGTTTCAGGTTCGGAAACATTTGCGTGGTTGATGAAAGCGGATGCCGAGGCATCTGCATCTTTGAAGAATTTCTCAAGTAATTTTGCAAAGGGATTCAGAAAGGGAAGCAGGAGGAGAATCCCTAAAAAGTTAATGAGACTGGTAAATGTGACGAGTCCAATGAGCGGATCGCGAATACCCAGATTGTCGGTAATAAATAATAGAATATATTTTAAAAAGATAAAGGCAAGAACGGTCAGGATGATATTAAAAAGAAAGTTGCCGAGGGCAACGCGTTTTTTGGCTGCATTGCCGCCAATAGCGCTTATCATTATTTTGATGATCGTTCCGGTTTCGGAACCCAGAACTAAAACTGCGGCAGGTGTGAATTCGATAGCGCCTGCATGGAGTGCGCTCAGAGTAAGTGCTATTGTCACCGAACTCGATTGCACGAGAAGAGTGGTACCAAAGCCAATGAGCAGGTAGAGAGGAAGCGGCATGTGCATGAATGGTGCAAGATCAAAGGATTTTACCTGTGTTTCCATTGCTGACTTCATGAGATCAATGCCCATAAAGAGCAGACCAAAGCCCAGCAGGAAAAAGGAACTGTATCTGACCAATTTCCGATTTGTGAAGGCAATGAGCAAGAGGCCTCCAAGGCATAATGCGGGGAAGGCTACAAGGTTCATATTCACTTTGAAGCCTATAGTGGCTACGAGCCAATTGGTAAGGGTTGTTCCCAGATTCGCACCGAGAATAATACCAAGTGCATTTTTCATGCTGAAAATTCCCGCGCCTACAAAAGCAAGCACCATGAGGGATACTACAGAGCTGCTTTGAAGTATGCCCGTTACCAGTGCACCGGCAGATACGGCTCCTATGCGCGTTTTTGCCATCCGATGAAGAAGCATTTTAAAATTTCTTCCGGACAGGTTTTTGAGTGATTCCTCCAGCAGGTACATTGCAAACAGGAATATTCCGGTTCCGGCAAAAAGTTGCAGAATGTTCATAGACTGGATCATGGCCAAAATTAAATCAGGCTTGGGTAGAATTCATAAGGACGATCACATTTCCCAATTTTTGACCTGAACCAACATATTCAAATGCTTTTCGGATATGGTCCAGCGGATAGCTTCTGTCAATGAGCGCTTTGAATTTCTGTTCCTCAATGAGCTTTTGAACAAAGGCCATGCTAGCCGGTATATTGGATGGCAAGGGAAAAATAACTTTTCTTTTACTGAACAGGGAGGTAAGAAGAGGCAAAAACAAATTTTGGACGTAGGGGCCTGGTTCAGAGGAAATATACACACCCCCATCTTTCAACATATGCCTGCATTTAAAAAAAGTACTTTTTCCTACTGCGTCAAAGATAAAATCAAATCGCTCGGTATCTTTAGTAAAGTCAGCGGATTCGGAATCAATTAACCTGTCGGCACCTAAGGATTTTATTATAGCAAAATGTTTTGCCGGGCAGACGGCAGTGAGCGGTAGAGATTTTTCTTTCAAAAATTGCAACAGGGCCGATCCAATAGCGCCGGTAGCGCCATTGATGAGTGCAGTTTGACCCTTTTGAAAGGATACCTTGTTGATAAAATTGTAAGCGTAATGTGCAGCTTCCGCACTGGCCGCCGCTTCCTGATACGAACAGTTGTAAGGAATGCGTGCGATTGCTTTTTTATGGGAAATAAGCATGTATTCCGCATGTGACGACAGGCCTTCGTCATCAAATCCCCATACCTTTTCTCCGGGCTTAAAATCCATAACGTTTTTACCTACGGATTCAATGATACCGGCAAAGTCGCTTCCCGTTATAATCAGGCGCGGTTTGAAAAATCCGGTAAAAAGGCGCATGATGGCGGGCTTTCCGGTTAATATGGCACAATCTGTTCTGTTTGCGGTAGCTGCAATTACCCGTATGAGAAGCTCATTTTCACCGGGTGTGGGCTTTTCAAGATCTTCAATGTGAAGAACCTCAGGAGGACCATATATGCGACGAACAGCTGCTTTCACAAATAGAATGTTCTATGTATTCGTATTTTAATGTAATGCCAAATATGGGATGTCAAAAAATCCGGTCCTTTATTTGTTTTTCTTGTCTTGTTTCATTCAAATGTAGTACAGCCGGAGGAAATGGGAGGAATTGTTTTTTAAGGCTTGTGTCAAATTCTACAAGCTTAGCTTTTGATTTCTACACTGATCACGTGTAGCAGGGAGTCCCCTATATTTTTAAGTGAGTGTGGCGGCAGTGCTTCGGACCATAATGCAGAATCTAGAGCCGGCTTTTGGGAAATAGTCCGCGAATCCAATATCAGACTTCCATCCTGATCATAGCGGATAAAATCAGACCAACTTTTAATGTATAAAGTTGCGGGCCATTTGTGGGTATGTACGGCAGTCATTTCTCCCGGAGGAATGCAGGTATCGAGAACCCGTACCTTATTATTTTCAAAGAGCAATTTGTGATGTCTTGGTGCGGCGATTAATGCGTCGAGTTCTTCAGGCCATGGCCAATCGGTAGTATTTGTTAAACTCATATGTGACAAAATGGGAACTAGTAAAAATGCTTAAGGCTATCTGATTTCATTGGAAAGATACTATCAATTCATGCAGGATGGAAATGGTAATATCTCTTCCGGTTTAACAGCGTGAAATTTTTATTCTCCGAAGAGGAAATGCAAGATGTAAGCTGAAGCCAGCCAACTGGCAAACAAACCAAGGCCTGCAATCAGGGCCAGCGAAGCTCGCAAGAATTTGATCTTTAAGGTTGAAGTGAGTTGAAACAATACATAGGAAGCATAGAGAACCAGGAGGATCGTATTTATAAGTTCGATAGTTCTTATAAAGGGGCCGGAGCGCACCCAGCCAAAACTGAAATACAATATGCTTTGAATGATGACCCCTTGTGCAATTGTAAAGAAAACGACTACTGCAGATTCTGCAAGATTGTAAAACTGGCCGGCAATTTTAAAAATGATAAAAAGAAAGAAGGTAGACAAAGGCACGGCGAGGAGAATATACAGGTAGGTGTGCTCTAAAAACCACCATTGTGTGGCATCGTACTTCTGGATGGCTTTTGCTTTTTCCGGACTCATGGTCAGGAGTTCCTGTGCATCGAAATAATGCATATCCGTAACTTTCATCACCAGGTAATTTAAGATCAGGGCCAAAACAAGGTAACTTACCGGATGAAAAAAGTATTTGCGTTTCCCTTCTATATAGTCTGAGATTGCTGGTCCGGGTCTTTTAAACAGCTGCGTAAGATTAAAAAGTATACCCTTGTCGATATGAAATACTGATTTTGGAAGTTCGCGGATGATCTCTGACAGATTCAGACGCAGGGTATGGGTTTTTTGTCCGCAATTGGAACAAAAGTTCAGATCTGCAGGGTATTGGCAATTTTTACAATGATTCATGCGATAAAATTAATGGAATGTATCCGGTTGACTGATATCATGCTAAACTTGAAGTATCTGTTTTTCTTCAAACAAGTTGCCTTTATCACAGAATAAATGGAAAGGTATTTCTGTATGTAATGACGCTTCTTCAGCTTTTATTTTGTTGTATCCAATTTGTAAACGGACAGAAAGTGCATGGGCTTACCGATGGTTGCGAAGTCCGTCGGATAGCTATCTCCTTTAAGATTGTAGCATATAGTCATAGTGTCTTTTTCTCTTTTGTACAATGCCATAAAATGCTTTCCCTGGTTGACCCCTGCGCGGCCATAGATGTCCATTTTACCCTGCTCGTAGTATAATGATCCCATGTCTGTATTTGCAGAGCCGTAGGTATATATACTGTCCTGCATGACAAGTTTATAACTTTTAAATGCAGATTCGGGAAAAGCCTTGCCGGCGAATTCCTGTTTAACGGGGATCCAGCTGCCATTTAATGGATACTTGTTGGCTGTAATGCCCATCGACCTGGAGCAGGAAGTTAGAATGATGATGGAGAGGAATAGGATTAATGTACGCATAGGAATCTTCTTTTTGACAAAGGTAAAAAATTTTGCTTGAAGAGTATGATGACAGCCGGTCCACTAACAAACGTATGTCGGTATTTTAAAATCTTTTTAAATAGCCTATACCCAATAATCTCCAAGCATATCCATTCAGGGATGAGACAGACGCAGTGAATACACGAGCAGCTCCTCTTTGTCATTCGGCAGGACAATGGTCCCTGATTTTTTCATTTCCAGTTTTTCCAAAAGCCTTTGTGAGGCAATATTGTCTTTTGTAGTAATCGCTTTAATTTCCGGAATTTTAAATATTTCAGTGGCTGCTGCTTTTAATTTCTGAACAGATTCAAAGGCATATCCCTGACCTTCGTATTCCGGTAGGAAGGCAAATCCTATATCGATTCCTTCGAGGCCATCGCGGTCGTACAAGCCGCAGGTTCCCATTGGCTTCATATCTGTTTTTCGGAAGACCGTATAGCTGGAAAATCCAATGCGTTCCAATTGTGCTGACATCCTGTTGCGGATATAAGCCTGGGCATCACCGGGAGATTTTACGTTGCGATCCCCGATATATTTTAACCATTTTGGGCTGTTTACAAGAAGGAATATGAATTCTGCATCTTCTTCTGTAGTAGGCTTGAGAATCAGGCGTTCTGTTTCAAAACTTTGGTACATAATATACTTTGAAGTGAATATAAGGCAATTATTACTTAAAGTTTTATGCGCATTAGCTTTTCTCAAAAATCTTGTTGGCGATACAATAATACATAAGCTCTGTTGAGTTTTGGGTACTCGTCTTCTTCATCAATTTAGACCTGTATTCATCAATGGTTCTTTTACTTTTATTTAGTTCCTTACCAATTGATTCGGATGTTTTACCATCTCTGATTAATTTTAATACTTTTAATTCTATACCACTAAATGTTGGTGAATTACTATCAGCTTTGAATTCAATTTGATGTTTTCTTATGACATCAGTGGCAATGATGTTTTTTACTAATTCGGGGAAATAACTTTCATTATTAAGTACCGTGGTTATAGCATAATAAATTTCGCTGGCCTTTGAGGTCTTTATTAAATACCCATCCACTTTTGCATCCAGGCAGTTTGAGACATAACTAGAATCATAGTGACCGGTCAACATTAGTATCTTTATGTTTTTATTCTTCTCTCTGATAATTTTTGCGATTTCAATACCATCGATATCAGGCAAACTGATATCAAGCAAAATTACATCGACCTTATGGTTTTCTAATGCATTAAGAAATTCATGTCCGTTTTCAGCATCGATAACTATGTCCAGATCTTTATATATGCTCAAATGTCCGATTAATCCTGAGCGAAAGATCTCATGATCATCAATGATAGCTATTTTTATTTTAGTTGCCGGTGTCATGATTTAATAAGTGTTAAATGAGTCGGAATAGTTATGAGTATTTTTTGAAGATTGCCGTTTTCAACAGATTCATAAGAAATCATTCCTTGAAGCAGTCCAATTCGATGCTGAATATTTTTTAGGCCCAACGACTCATTTTGTTGAAGTTTTTTTTGATAATCTTCATTCATGAACCTATTGCCATTGTGAAAGACCCGTAATTGCAATTGTTGATCATCTTCTTTTAAAGCCAAATCCATCTTTTTTGCCTTCCCATGTATTATTGCGTTCATGGCTAATTCCTGAACAATTCTGAATAGCATCAATTGCTTGAACGAATCCAGGGAGATTTTATTCAGCTTATTATCAAATTCCAATTTAACTCCCTCTGAACTGTTTAATATTGAACTGAAGTCTTTTAAACCATGGAAAAATCCGAATTTCTCAATCGCCGCCGGATGTAAAATATGCGAAACACCTCTGATTTTATTAATGGCAATGTTGAGATTATTTTTAGTGAAATTTAGCTGAGAGGAATATTTAAAATCTTTTAATTCTGACAGAGCATTCAGATCCATTAAGCATAAATACAACAACGGTGCAATATCTTCATGCAAATTTTCAGCGATACTCTTTCGTTCAATTTCCTGTGATTTTACCATTGCCTCTGCTAATCTGTATTCCTGAGCCTTCTCGAGGTCTTTTCTCTCCTTGTCTATTCTGATAAAACGTCTTTGTTGTATGACTACAAATATTATTATTGCTATAATGATAAATAGCGCAATCAGGACTATAGCTATTATTATTACTACATTATTCATTCTCTGTAAAGCACCAATCCAATGAAAATCATAATATTTTTCAAAATAGATAGTAGGTTTTGATAGTTCCAAATGTAATTAAAGCTTTCCTTTTCAAATGAAAATAATTTAGCACCTATAAGTATAAATGAATTGCATCCGTAAAACAGAATGAGAGAAGCCGTAAACCAAAAGAACGGTTCCCTTAAGATATCTGAATATTTTGGTGCTCTAAGTTCGTCATTAAAGGATATTAATCCAGCTATAAAAATCAGCAGACTTTCAAAAATTCCACTATACGGATGTAAGCTTTTGGTGCTATCAAGGAATAACAATATCAGAAGCAAAATCAAGTAAACCAGCGCGAATAACCATAGCGGTGAAAGTTTATTGATGGTATTTGAACTTGAAGTGAAGAAAAGTAAAATCGTGAAAACTTCTAGCCAAATAAGAACATAATATAAAAGTATGTTTGGAATTCCATTTAAAGCCAGAATAGTGGAGGCAATTTCAATAAGTGCTCCCGCAATGCAATAGAGCGAAATCCATTTTATGGGATTTGAATTATTGAATTTAAATAGACATAAAATCGTAACAGCAAGCGTTGAGGCAATGGAAATGTAAGTGACAATATTCAATTTATGGAAGTGGTTGTTGCACAATTCGGCGGGCAAGGAGTCGAAAATTCTAAAATCCGACCACTTGTCATGTCATTTCCGTCTTCATCGACGCCAACTATAATGAGTCTGCGTTTGGAATCGTAATAGCCGTTATAAATGCGAATACCCTGGCAACCGGACTGATCCATAATTTCCTGTACTCGTTCAACACCAAATGCATGTGCTTTCGGATTGGCTTCGTTGACACTAATTCCGAGATTGCCCTGAAGGGTAAGCCAATCGGCAACCATGTCTTGAGCTTGAGTTAAGGTAATATATGATCCTGTGGTAGGACTAAATGAACCTGGCATAAGCTTGATTTTTAATTGTTAATAAAAAATTTCGACAAATATGGCCTCTTTTCCAATACAAGGAAAATAATTCAAATATTCTTAAGCTAAAATATAAAAAATATGGGACATGTTGCAGTTTAGAAATTGTTAATTGCAGTTCATACCAAGACGAGTGAATCTAGAAAATTATCAGTACAAAGTGAAGTAGAAATGGTACATGTTGCAATCCTATTTGCAATATGTTTGCATTTCGAATTATATAAGAAGAAGTCCGTACCTCATTTCAAGCTTTTCCAATTTTGTGAATTATAGTGACAAGATTATCAAGATGTTGATTTTTATTAATTTTTAACTTAAATTCTGTTTTATGAAACCTTTTATGGCTTTTGCTTTGTGCTTTTTATTTCTAAATCTATTTTCACAATCACCATGCGGAATAGGATATAGCTTCTCGTCATCTACCGGTGCAGGAGGATGTGACTACACCTTTACACCCATTATTCCTGGTGGAGCACCATCTATAGATTATTATGAATGGGAGATTTCAAGCTATGGAACTTATGGTAGAACTTGCGATGCTGGCCTAGAAGGCAACCCACTTTATTACACTTTTTGTTTTTATGGTAATCATGTAGTTAAAATGATCATTCATTTTACAGGAGGTGGAAGTTGCTATGTAAGCCAGACTATCTATGTGACATGCGCAAATGCATTGCTATGTAACCCCGATGTAACTAACAACTCGATTCCCAATCCTAAAGTTGAAATAACATATATTGACCCTTGCTCCCCATTTACAGGCTGGCATTGGGCTATCAGAGTTCCGGAAAATCAATATAATTGTGAAATATTTACTTATAAAATAGAGTATAATGAATGTGATGGTAGTGGAATTACTTGTTATGAATTAACGCCAGGTACAATCTATTGTGTTGAAGCTGAATCCGAGGAGCCAATTACTATTATGGCATTTGGAAATCATTGCTGTCTACCAGCTAATTATACAAGAATGTTTTCTTGGACTCCTGTACCCGGAGGCCTTGGATTAATGGATCCTGATCCATATTTTAGTGAGGATTGCGCAGACAGATGTACCATATGGTATGATCCAGAATGTGAAGAACAAACTCAGAGTTTTTATTACTCTGCCACCTATCCTACATTAAGCTGTTTTAATAAAAAAGATACTAAAGTAAATTATCTTAAAACTGATGATAAAAATAACACCGTTGAAGGCACGCCTATTAAGAATGATTTAGAAATTTTGAATAAATATACTTTATCGAGGATAACTATTATTGATGCTTATGGCAAAATAATATTTAGAGGTAAGTGGTTATTTAATAACCAATCCAAAAACAGCCTCAACTGGCCAGATGGAATTAGTCCGGGAATTTATATTATTCGTTTTGATGAATCCATTAGTAATGAATCAATAAAGTTATTTAAATCAGAATAATCTAATAACTTTTCTTTCATTAATTTTGTAATTAAACCCTAAGTTTCGTTTTTAAATTTAGGGTTTAGTTTACTTATAAAGTTTAAACATGAAAAAGTTAACCTTTCTTTTGATTTGCGGATTATTTAGATTTCATGCTTTTACACAACATTATTGTCAGTTTGCCAGTTCAAGCAATGACACAGTTTTTCAAGATTATATTGAAAGAGTATTTGATGATCCAGTAAATGAAGAGATTATAGTAATCGGAACTAAAATATCTAGAAAAAACTCTTCTAATATTTTATATCGAGCACCTTTTCTTCAAAAATACAATTATTGTGGAAACCTAATTTTTGATAAAGGATATCCTCAAATAGATAGTTTAATTGTTTGGAATCATGCACAATTACTGACAAACCGAACAAATATTTTTGAGCCCATTGAAAATAGGATTTTTAAGGACCAAAATGGATTATATTCTATTGTATTAAGAGTTCTTGATACACTAACTAATAAGCTTAATTTAATTATTGTGGGTCTTGATGGGAATGGAAGTATTAGTAAGAAAGTAATCGTTCCATTAAGTGATGAAGAATTTAATAAATATAGAATTAAAAATATTAAGTTATTATCAGATAATAAAGTCTTGCTCATTCTTTACAACCCACTTATCAACCAGTATCTCTTTATGTACTTTGATACTAATTATTTATTACTCAATAAAAAATTATATGATTTAAATACTGAAATTTCCGAAATTGAAGAAATAACAGCACAAAATTATATTTGCGCTGAATATGGTGAAGATTTAAAGCAATTTAAAGTATTTTGTATTGATTCTGTAGGAAACAAAACTTGGGAATATAATCCCTATCCATCTAAATTGGGTGCTGTTCGTCAACTTAGAATTATTGATAATAAAATAATCATTATTGGATATATTTATGGAGCAGACCCAATGACTCCAGGAGAAGGTTTAATAACAACATTAAGTACTAATGGTAAAGTTGTCAATGAAATTACTGTGTCTGATTCAATTGGATATTTAAAGTTACAAAGTGTTATAAAGGATGGACAAGGTCACTATACTGCTGTTGGATACATTCAAACAACATATGCTGATAGTTCTGGCAGAAATATTATTTTATACACGATTGATACAAGTGCTAATATTCTTTGGGATACATCATATAATTTTAAAAGTAAATTGGGCACCTCCGATAATGGAAAGTACAATGATTATGGGGGGTTTGATTTAATACAAACAAAAGATAATTCCTTAGTTACATTTGGAGTTAACGTGTATAGATCTGTTTCCACAATTGAAAGAACTCCACACAATGATGGCATTTTAATTAAAACAAGACCTGGTATTATATCACAAGTAACTACTAATTCAAAAGTTAATTATAACTTGTATTTTGTAAAACCTAATCCAGCTATGTCTGAGCTAAGTTTAATTGGTAATTTGGAGAATATTCAATACTGTAGGATCATAGATTATAAGGGCAGTTTAATCAGGAATGACATTAGAAATTTTAATACTATCATGATAAGCGACTTAATCCCTGGTCTGTATTTCCTTCAAACAATTGATAAAGAGAATAGGATTCATACTTTGAAGTTTATAAAAAGATGATTATCCACATATTTAATGGAATTGAAACGAAAGTATTTCTTAGAAATGTTTGTTTGAGATGATCTCAACAAGGTTCTTTCAAAGTATAAATTACCAATTTCACTTAATTTGTTGATCTGATATTTTATTAGGATGGAATAGATCCTATACTATTTTAGGAGCAAACAAGGCAAAGTTAAATATATTCAAAATATGGAAATTGTTGTTGCGCAATTTAGCGGACAAGGAGTCGAAAATTCTAAAATCCGACCACTCGCCATGTCATTTCCGTCTTCATCGACGACAACTATTATTAGTCTGTGATTTGAATCGTAATAGCCGTTATTAATGCGAATACCCTGGCAACCGGATTGATCCAAAATTTCCTGCGCCCGATCTATACCAAATGCGTGTGCTTTAAAGTTTGTTTTCATTGACACTAATTCCGAGATTGCCCTGAAGGGTAAGCCAATCGGACAGTAAGTATCGAGCTGGAGTTAAGCTACTAAAAAATCCTGCAGTAGGACTAAATGAACCGGGCATAAGCTTGATTTTTAATTGTTAATAAAAAATTCGGCAAATATGGTTTCTTTTCAATCCAAGGAAAGTATTTCAATTATGCTTAAGCGAATTTATAAAAAATATGGGACATGTTGCAGTTTCGATTTTTTTATATGTAATACATGCCATAATATGGATGATCCTGCAAAATAAACAGTATAAAGTGAAGTAGATATGATATATGTAATACTCCCCTAAATTGAGACCAGAGGTTTAGTTAATTATAAATCATTAAATTTACTAAACCATATGAAAAAAACAAGACGCAAATTTACTTCGGCCTTTAAGGCCCAAGTGGCCCTCGAAGCCATCAAAAACAACAAGACAATGAACGAACTTAGTGTTCAGTTTGATGTCAATCCAGTAATGATCTCCAAATGGAAGACAGAATTTCTGGAGAATATGAATCTGGTATTTGAAAAGGAGAGAGGATCTTCTGATCAGTCAGATTCTTCGGAAATGGAAAAGTTGTATGCACAAATCGGCCAACTCAAAGTCGAGAATGATTTTTTAAAAAAAAGTTGCAAGAAACTGGGGATATGAACCAGCGCATTGACATGGTATCTACCCGGGTTCAAAAGTTGAGCATTCGCAAACAATGTGAGCTATTGAGTGTGCCTCGGAGTACTTTATATTATCAACCGGTACCGGAAAAACCAGAGAATGTAAAAATGATGAATATTATGGATAAACATTTGTTGCGACATCCGACTGAAGGTGTGGAATCTATGGTGGATCTTTTGAAAGAAATGGGATATCCAGTAGGACCAAAAAGAATAAGGAGGTTGTTTAAGCTTATGGGATGGCAAACTATATACCGTCGAAAAAACCTTACAAAAGAAGGCCTGAAGCAATTTATTAAACCTTATTTATTGAGAAACCTGGAAATCACTCATGCCAATCAAGTTTGGTGTACTGATATAACATACATCCCAATGGCAAAGGGTTTTATGTATATGATTGCATTTATTGATGTTTACAGTCGTAAAATTATGGGATGGAGCATCAGTAACAGCATGAGCAAACAATGGTGCATAGCAGCTCTCAAAGAAGCCATAGCATTAAATGGAAAACCGATGATTATCAATTCAGACCAAGGATCTCAATTTACCAGTTCGATGTGGACACATTATCTGGAATCAGAATCTATCCTTATATCAATGGATGGAAAAGGAAGAGCCACAGACAATGTCTGGATTGAAAGATTTTGGAAAACGCTAAAATACGATTACATTTATTTGAATCCTTGCGATAACGGTTTTGATCTCTTTGAAGGGGTCCACAATCATATCACGTATTATCATCAAAAAAAGCATCAATCAACAGGTCAATCTCCAAATAAGCGTTATGAAGAATCAATAAAAAATAAGGCTGCCTAATATGTCATTATTTAACTTAACAAACCGAACTTTTGGTCCAACTATTGGGGAGTATTACAGAATCGATTGAGTATTTTTAAACTTTTAGTTTTTTTAGTTTATGCGAAAATCAGAAACATACATTGTAAAACCTTTAAAGCCAAATTTAGAGGAGGTTTCTAATTTAAATGATCCAAGCATCCAATATAAAGAAAGAAATTTTGAGTTTGCAGGATCTTTAATTTCTGCAGTGATTGGGTTTGTTTGGTTGTTAGTTAGCGGCTTTCGAGGTTGTTTGGCAACATTTAGTGATAGTTATAAACAAAGTGAATTTGCTGCAAGAGGATGGTTGCTTGCATTCATATTGGCTTTTATCTTCTATCGAATCCATGATGGAGGAGTTGAAAATGATGAAAAAGAGAATGAACTAAAGAATCAAAAGTATAGGCAAAAATGTGCAGAGGAAAATAGTAAAAAAGAAGCAGCAAAAACAACTAATTATTTAATTGAATTAATTTCCAAATCGCAGGAATTGGCAACTAATGTTATCCCGTATTATGTTAATTCCATAGATCAAAGCCTAATTACTTGCGAATATCATTTAAAAAATAGGGCTATAAATAACTATTTTGACTCTATCGAAGAAACAGTTATACATATAGCTTGTTTCAAAGATATTATCGATGATATTAAATCAAATATAAATAAATATTCACAAGCCCTTGCAGGTAGAGATCATAATTTTCCGAGCACTTTTCCTGTAAGTATACATAATTTTAACATTCAAAATCAGTTATTTAAATTACACAAATTAAACTATCAAGCCGACAGAACTCCAGAATTTGCAGTAGTATATAATCAAAGAAAGCTAATCGAGGTTAACATTGCTGGTTTCGAAAATATAAGAGAAGGTTTAAAATTAGCTGAAATGAAGATTTCCGATTCAATTTCTGAACTGAGTTATTCAATTCGAGACACGCATGAGAGAATTATTGAAAATCAAAAAAGACAAATTGACTCCTTTGAAATCCATTCAAAGTTACAAGAAAGTCATCAAGCAGAAATAAATCACCAACTTAATTCGATAGATAATAAACTATATTATATTGAATATAAGAAAAGGCCAATAAGTTCTTTTAGAAGGCCCTTTCTTGGTGACTAAGTTCTAAGTTCTTAAACAAGTGAAATATTAGTATGTGTAAGTAGCCCTGAAATCCGAATTGTTTAAAATTTTGGGTAGTATTACAAAGAACAAAATGATTTTTCATTTCATAACAATTTATTACTAAAAATTCATCAACTGGTCACCGAATTCTTTTTTAGTTTCATCATCAAATCCTGCTAGGTAGTTTTGTGTTGTCCTTGGATCATTATGCCCTAAAGCATCCATAACAAAATCAATTCCTTTTCCTGATCTCATTGCGATTGTTGCAAAACTATGTCGTGCCCAATACGTTGATACCTCTCCGGTGAGACCATTTTCAATTGCAAGTTTCTTTAAGTTCTGATTGATAAAGCGGGTAAAATTTTTTACCTTATTGTATTTCTGTATTTCAGAATCTGTTAAATTTATAATTGAGAAAATGTAGGAATCCGGATTCTGGATTGGATTTGCATATTTAAGCAGGATATTCATTGCTGCTTCATTTACATAAATCGATAAGTGTTTGAGATTGGCCTTTGAGGTTTTTTTAGTTTTAGCTCTAATGAGAGTTAAAAAATTATCCTTAAGGTCTTTAAATTTAAGTAAAGCAATATCTTTAATATTAATACCATTGCAGAAAAATGAAAAAAACCAGAAATCCCTCGCTTTTTCTTGTTCGGGGGTTTTAGGTACAGCTTCGTATAGTACCTTTAGCTTTGCTTTGTCAATTGCTTTTTTGACTTTGGTAGAGGCTGGAATTTGGTATTTTCGCCTGCCAAATGGATAATTTTCCCGTTCTATGTCTTTTTCTGCAATGGCATTATTGAAAACGGCGCGAAGGCAGCGCAAATACATTGATATGGTCGTAGGACTGCGTTTTTTGATGTCAGTCATGTATTTCTCATACCTATCCAGCCAATTAGGGCTGATCTCTTGAAATAATAGCCTTGTAATGGTTTCCGTAGTGTTTAAACTGGTAAATTCAAGCAATGATTTTAGGCTACGTTCGTAGTTCTGGGCAGTACCTATTTGGTCCAGGGAGTTCAGCCTATTGATTTGTTCCTGATATTTAAATGCGATATTTTGGGATTCTCCCTTGGGCCGGTACACCCTGGATTCGAAAGTACTAAAATCAAAAGGCTTGATCTTATTCGATTCTTCGATGGCCTTAGTAACAATTGATTGTAATTCCAATCTGGTCTTTTGGTCATCTGGATGGCATTTCGCATTCAGATAGATTCTTTGAAATTCCTTTTCGTGAAACTCGAAGCGTGTAGGGTAGAGTTTTTGAATCCTGGGTTCCGAAGTGTAGATCCGTAAACGTACCGGGTATTTCTTGTTCCTGTTGATTCGGCGTTTGTCCAGGACTAGGGAAATGAATACGTCTTGATTCATTAATTATGATTGTATGCAAATGTAATAAATGTGCATACAATGTGCATACAGAATTCATTAAATAACATATAATAAAAATGAAGAAAAGTATATTAAAATACTGTAAAATAGGTTTTTAAATTAAAAACCTCTGGCTAAAGATATACTAATAAGTGCTAAAAGTTATGCTTTGGGAGCAGGGGGTCCCAGGTTCGAATCCTGGTGCCCCGACAAAAAAAAG
>CAYTNG010000001.1:0-389246 GCA_964439105.1 uncultured Saprospiraceae bacterium | reverse complement strand
CTAAATCTTTATCCATTGTCTATTTGTAGTGGTGTTGTTTAAAATGGCAGGTAACATATAAATATACGCAATATTGCATAGATATCTTAGAGGTATATGCATCATGTCCTGTCGAAGGTGGCGATTTCGGAGCACAAGCTTTCCTGCTTCAGCGGGAAAGCTGTCTACCAGCACCGCACTTGATAACAAGCACAAGTGTTCAAGGATGACTGGACTGCCACTTTGACTGAGTCCTTGCTAAGGGCTGCTCTATTATCTGTAGGTAGCTAAGTCATTTGATGTATACCTAAATGTTTCATTTGGTGAATTGGAGTCAATTTGGTTTTTGGATCTTTGGTGTAAGTGGTTCAAGCAAATTAGCAAGGTGTAATAGTTCGGGTTCAGAGTAATAGTGTCCTACTATTTGAATGCCTATAGGCAAACCTATATTGTTTAAGCCAAGAGGAACAGTGATTGTTGGGTGGCCAGTTGCATTGATGATGAAAGAGTAAGGCACATAGTTCATATACTTAACTGATGTTCCATCATCAGCATTTATTGGTTTCCATGATTCACCTTTTTTGAAAGCTGCATCGTAAGTGACAGGGCAAATGAAAAAATCATAGTGCTTAAAAAAATCTTCCCATTTATTTATTAGTGTTTGTCTGTCGGCTTGAATTTTTTCCCATCCTTGGTCTGAGGCATCCATTATAGCCTTGCTAAATGATTCAAAGTTACCGCTTCCATCATCTGTTTTTGCAAAATCCATCTCAATAAATTTTCGCAATAGCAAGGGTTGATTCTCTCCCATCATTGAACCAAATGTAGAAAGAAACATTTTCTGCAAATCGTTATAAATATCTGGTGCATTTTTTTCTGCAACCACATTGTGCATTTTCAGAGAATCAAGGAAGGTGTTTAGTTTTTGTTTTGTAGTATTACTGATCTTTACAGTCTCCTCTTTTATTTTCCATTCATCTATCCAAGAGAATTTGTATTGGTCTAAAGTTTTTTGAGAGGAAGGTTTCCACTCGATCGGTTTTTGAAATCGTGTGTCTAGCCTGGTGTTGCGTAAAACTTCCCACATCAATTTTAAGTCCTCAGGTGTTCTCGCCATTGGTCCTCCCGAAGCCAGAGCCAAACGAGTGTAAACAAAAGCAGAATCGGGACTTGTGCCATCTGAAATATTAACAGCTCCAAAAGTTGGTTTTAATGACCACAATCCACAAAAGACAGATGGCACGCGAATGCTTCCACCTAAGTCGCTACCAAGTTCAAGTGTCGTAAACCCTGCAGCTAAAGCAGCCGCACCGCCACCAGTACTGCCACCCGGGGTTCGTGTTGTGTCAAATGGATTGTTACAAGTAGGATAAATTTCACCTTGTGTCTGATAGTCAGAAAGTAAATAGGCGTCATTGGTTGTTCCAATAATAATGGCCCCTGCATTTTTTAGTTGGTTCACGACTTCCGCATTTCGGGGTGCTGTAAAGCCATACATTTTTGAATTCAAGGTAGAAGGGGAGCCTTTTACCCAATACATCTCTTTTATAGTTACAGGCACACCAAGCAATGGTTTATTTAAAGTGTCAGCTTTTGTAATTGCTTCATCTGCGATTTGTGCATCTTCTAATGCTTCTTGCTCTCGCAGATATATGATAGCATTATACTTGTAGTTATTATTTTTGATGTTGTTAATAAATTCTGTTACAATATCTACCGACGTGGCTTGTCTGTTGCGTATAATTGCAGCAAGTTCAGATGCACTTTTGTAAATAAATTTTCCTTCCATTGGAAAAAGTCGTGCAGGTTTCTGGAAGAGTTCTTTCTGCAATGTTATGGGTTTACTGTCAAATTTCGGAATGATAGAATTTACATAAAAGCCCAAAGCAACCGCAATAAGAACAAGTGAAGCTAAAACGATGCCTGTCCATTTGATTATCTTTTTTGTTTTTGCTTTCATTTTATCTATTGCTTAAAATTCCAAATAATTAATTATCAATTGCTATAAGTTCTGTTGAGCAAGAGTTGCTGCTAACGGTTCGCGGGCTATAGCAGTGCGAATAACGAAGCCTTAACCATACCCATCTTGACAAAGTTAGTTGGATTTCCCAATTTTTCGAATCTACTTACGCGCATTTAGGTAGTCAGCTGTTGTGCTTTGATGCTGTTCCTGTAAGTTTAGAATAGAAATTAAAATGTTGTAACCATCCATCTTGCAATTCCTTGCCAAAGTGCTGTGTTCGGGAAAAAGATTATCAAGATGCTGGGAATAAGCCAAATGACAAAAGCTATTGTAAACGGATTCCATTTGGACTGTTTCTTCTTTACTTTGTCATAAACGATAAATGTAACGAAAACGAATAGTGTGACCAAAGACAATAGACCAATTGCAGCAAAAATGTCCATTCCCATCCAAGTCATGAAAATGCGACCTAAACCTGGTCCGCCAATTACGATGCCCGTGGAAATCATATATCTCATATGTTGCGGAGTTTCCCGCTTATTCAGAATGGCTAGTAGATAAAAAATTGCGAAAGGAATAGCGTCAGTAGTTGGGCTGAATACAAACGCAAGCGTTTCTATTTCAGGTTTACCCTCCTCAACAAACCTTAAATATTGATTGTGGTAAGCTAAAATCATTGAAATAAAGATGAATGGAACCAACAGGTACGAAAATTTTCCTATTAGCCTGTGTGTATTGATTTTGTTATTTGCAATTAAAATTGGTTGAACTATTAGCATAGTCAGCCACATCGTCAAAGCAAGGGCATGAAAGTGGTGTATATACTTCAGACCGTGAAATTCTGGAAATAGGGCGAAGTATCTCTTGTAAAAACCTACAAAGGTGATCATTGCAATTACTCCAAAAAAGTACGCAAGATGTTTGTATCCTTTTTCCATGTTGAATTGTGATTTATTCTTTCCTGTTTCTTTAAGTAAGTTCAATGTTTGCATTGTCGCAACAGCATACTGCATAACGGTCTGCAACTACACGCGGGCCGGGGTTTAGAACCCAAATATTTTTGTAAATCGGATGCCCAGCTTGTGGGTGGGTGTTGTTAGTGGTCCTTTATTTATCCCCAAGGAACTGTTCTGTTGTAATATTTGCTTGTTTTAAAATGGCTCTTAAAGTTCCTTCTGGCATATCCCATGAATGGTTTGGAATAGTGTTGTACCGATTTGCTTTTGAAGAATACCAAATTTCGTGACTTCCAGCTGCTTGCCTATGAAATTCAAATTCAAAAATTTTAGCCTCCTGATGATTTCCATATGTTTAAAACCGGATAGTTTGCCCATTTATATTCCAATAAACAAAGGATAGTCAAAGGCATCTCCCAATTTCTTAACTTGGTTTAGATCTTGTGTTTGAGATTCAAGCAATTTTTTAACCACGCCCCTGGCAATTTCCAGTGCTTCTGTGATGGTTCTGCCTTGAGTTATTAATCCTTGAACCTCATCAGAAGTGGCCAAATAAAACCCTTCTGGTAACTTCTCTATGTGAATTTGTATTGTGCCTTCCATTTTAATTCCTTAGATACAAATTTAGTTTTTTTGGCATGTTATGCCTTGTTAGTGACCACCAGCGTTCCCGTGCTTTACTTTCGGGCAGGTTATTGAAGCATAAAGGGCGAATTTATTACTAAAGTTTAATAGATGCACAAAACTTCAGGTTTGTACAGCCTGTCCCGCTCTAGCGGGGTCAGCCCACCTGACGCAAGACCCGTGTTAGTGCCTGCTATTCTCTTCTCAGTCTTCCAGTATTTTTCTCTCATTAGATGCTTTGCCCAAAAGTCAATAAGTTGTTGTCTGGGTCGAGTAAAGCAAACTCTCTCTGTCCCCATGGTTTTGTTTCTAAGTGTCCGTTTGGGTGAATGGAAGTTTTTTTTTCTAAAAGGCTTTGATAAATTTTATCAATATCGTTTGTCCTGATATAAACTTGTCCGTAGTTAATGCCAGGGTCTAATTCTTTGAGCTCAAAAAAATGAATTTGCACATTGTCTTTCTGAACCATTAAGTAACCGTCAAAGTCATTGTCGCCCCAAAGTTTAAACCCTAATTGGTTTAGGTAATAGTTTTTTGTTACTTCTTTGTTACGCATAGGTAACTTGGGATTTATATCTGTCAGCATATTTTATTTGTCTAATTGTTGCAAATGTAAAAACGATTTTCAAAACGTTTTTTGTTGTCGTGTGATTGATTGTCCAGCCATCAACCAATTCCGCGCGACAATGAATTACTGTCCTCCAAAACCGATATAGAATAAAAATCACCGCACTCTACACCCACGTCAAAGTCATCCAAAAAAGAACGAATGGGGACTGTCATTCAGTATCTAATAGTTACTCTCGGTAACCGATGAACTGTCTGTCACACGTTTGCCAACATATAAATATACGCAATATTGTATTAAGTCCTTCGGGGTTTATGATATCCTGATTTACTTTGATTCTATAAAAAAATTTCTGCACTCGGTAATTATTTGCACGGAATCTTGAATTGAACTTTGCATACAAGCTGAGCAGTGGCGAAATATTTGTATTCCAGAAGCTCAGGGTGTTCATTCTATTCCACAATAAAAAACCGGCATACGCAATGTGCATATGCCGGTCAATTGGTTATTGTTTTTACGAGAAAAGGGAGAACTTAGGCTTACAGGCGTTTTCCGTTCATGACGAGTTGCGCTGCTTCCTTCCATTTTCTTCTGGTAAGGAATGCCGAATAATTCATTCGCACCATTTGATTGTCCGGATCTTCCTCCAGTGCAGCTTCGTATTTTTGAAGAGCGGCGTTGTAGAATTCTTCCTGCTCTAAAGCAACTGCTTCCATCATGTTTTTCAAAACCGGATTGCTGGATGCGCCCAGTTTAGATTTCAGCGATCTGCGCATAGCGGCGTCTGCATCCTTTTTTGCCGTTACCAGAATTTTTGCGGTGGGAGCTCCTTCCATGTTTTCATTTTCTGCTGGAGCTACGCGCCAGGAGTACATTTCTCCGGTCTTCAGTTTTAAAGAGCCCATGTCAATTTCGGCGGAGGCTTTCTTTGAAAGCTGGCTGTGCACTACCTGGTTGTTTTGGTCCAGAATCTCCATGCGGTATTGTTTTACTTTTTGCGCGGCATTCCATCTGAAGATGACCATTTCCATAGCCAGTTTGCCAATAGGAATCTGCGGCTGAATCGTTGGAATGGGAGGATTTGCAGGATCTGTTGGGTTCCCATCCTTGTCACCCCAGCCATCACCGGCTGTTTTCGTTCCCGTGATACCGCTCCAACCGTCACCGGCTGTCTTGGTGCCCGTAATACCAGCCCATCCGTCATCTGCTGTTTTTGTTGGGGTAATACCAGCCCAGCCATCACCTGCTGTTTTGGTGCCTGTAATACCGGCCCAGCCATCTCTGTTCATAACGGAAGCCTGGAACTCTACGGCTGCCCTGATGTACTGGCTGAACTCGCTGTCAAAATTAATCACCGGTTTGGTTTTCACTGCTTCGATGGATTTGCGGACATTCCGGCTGCCGTTACCCTGTATTTGATAGAATTTGTCTTCATACAAACAGAGTACTTTGTCACCGCTTCCGAAAATAAAAAATCCATCCATGCTGACCACCGCACCCGGAGTAATTGTAATTGGTTTTTTGAGGTTTGGTGATTCATACTTTACTTTACCTACTGTGGCGACTACAATCACCGATCCAGACGGAGTCTGGGCAAAAGCAGAAAAGCTCAGCGTGAATAACAAGGTGAATAATAATGGAAAAATTTTCATATAAGAGGTTTTAATTTAGAATTTCTTTAAAATATTCGGTTTTCCGGAGTTTTTGAGAAAAATTAAATTCTAGAATCATACCAGATCCGGAACCTGCCTTGTTCGTGTTCTGGTAAACTAACAACTGTCCGTTAGGTGTTTCGACAATTTGTGAGGGGGGACCGTAGGCACTGATAATTTGTTCCCTTTCCGTTCCTGGACGCAATGCTGGATCGTTTTCTTTAGGATCCACGTCTTTGTAAGAGAGGAAGACAATTTGTCTGTTCGCGCTGAGATTTTCCGAAATTTTCACTTGAACGCCAGGTTTAAATGGATTGTTTTGATGAAAATTCAGGTTCTTATCCAGTTTGGTTGTAATAATGGTGTCCACAGGAAGATCATCCCCCAATTCCAGGGCCTTTGTAATTTCATCCAAACTGACAGGCACTTTTGTTGATTTATATTTTAAGGTGCCGAGCTTCTTTGAAGTTGACGGACCTTCTAAGACATCGAGATTCAACTGGGCCATGAGCTGCCCTGTTGATGCAAGGCGCTTCAATTTTTCGCGGGCGACCTCAGTATGACCTTCGCGTGCATCGAGCACTGCAATCAGTATTTCAGCATCTGTAGCTGTTTTTTGAAACTTGCCGGGAGTCGCACGGTTCAATGCTTCCGATTCCGCATAGAAGCGGGCCCTGTTCAGGTCATTGAGCAGCGCGTAGGCCACAGCTTTATTAAAATATGCAGGTGCGTAATCAGGGTCAAGGCTAATGGCGGCATCAAAATGAAGTATGGCTTGCTGCAGGTAAGAATTTCTTTTTATCGTGTCTGCACTGCCTCTCGAAGCAGAAGATTCCAGATCCAACTCCGTAAAATACCTGTATTTCAATTCTGCAGGATCGAATAATTTCAATGCGCACATGAGGGCTGTTGCACCCAGGTTGTTGTATAGCTCACGACTCGAGTACTGTTGCAAAACATAGGCGTAATATTGGAGAGCTTCTTCGTAGAAACCAATTGCATTCAGATAGTTAGCCATTTCAAAGAGATCTACCAGGTAGCTCAGTTTTTCAGCACTTCTGCGACTCAATATTTTCCGGTCCTGCAAACTGGGATATCCTTTTATAGTATCCGGCAATTTATAAGCCGCATATAAGTTTTGTATGAGTTCAGAAGTTTTGTCAAAAAGGCCGAAACCGGAAGAATAGGCTAAAAATCCACCCAGGTAGTCTGCTTCTGTTTCATGAATCACATCGTCATGCAAGCCGGCTAATTCTTTTCCTATTGGAAGGTCTTTGAAATCATAGATGAATTCGCGGCGCCACGCATGCTTTTCATAATAATGCGTAAGTTCATGCCCAAGAAGAAAAGCGATGGCTGCTTCTTTTTGATCGCCAAAAGCCTCGCAGACTTTGTATGCTTTGTTTTCAAGTACGATTTCAAGTTTGTCGTAGTCGATAAATGCAACTCTGTACTCCCCATTGAGAAGGCTGAATTTAGGTACCGGAAGCCGAAAGTCCCCACGAGCCTGAACTAATTTTTGGAATACTTCCAGGGCTTTGTAATATTCTGTAGTACCCACAATTTTAGATTGGTCGGAAACACGTGTATTGCTATTTTGCACGAGAGGAAGTGTGCCAAAACTCCTATCCTGCGCGGGCAGTATAGCTTTGCTGTAAAGAAAAATAAGCAAGAGGTACATCACCCTGCTGATCCGTTTTTTATTTGGTATGATGTTACTATTTTGCATGGAAATACTGCGCTTATTTAATGATTTTATAGATGTTTTGCATGATAGAGTGCCAAGTTAGGGAATTCGTTATCATTTGATGCAAAATAATCCTTCACAAATGCTTCAATAGCCCTTTGAAAGGGGAAGTTGACTAGTCAACGGATGCTTCGCTTTTCTGCCTTAACTTCAAGATTTGCAAGAGGTAATAAATGAGGTCATTTCTTATGGATACCAGATGCTATTGCATATTATCGTGCAAGTAGTACTTTGTCAAAGTGCATAAAGCTATACCTTTTGTTACGAATGGGGCGGGATACCATAAGGTATTTTAAGAATGGATTTTTAAATCTATAGAAGCTGCATTCCATCCAAAAAAGGGGGGCATATCCAAACCACCTCAAGAGAAAGACGTATTTCATCGTTGCAGGATGCCCTTTAAAATGAGTTTCCTTGATATCTCGGTTCATATATCCGTTATTATATTCACAGGATACTGTTCAGTTGAGGAGGATATGAATACATAAAATACAAAGTTTAAACTAACATGTATACCAAAAGAATGCAAAAGAGTTGCAATGGAAACTTAGACTTGTTAAAAGTATCTTCATATTTTGCCGTCGTTATGATTGGCGGATTCACATATACTATGAGAAGGGTTTTTATAGTAGTACTATTTTTTATTCCATCCCTGATAATGGCTCAAAGGGTGGATTCGGTTTTTCTAAGAGCACTCGATAGTTTAATAGCTGATGCCTACGACAATATAGATCTGGATTCATTTGATAAAGCCCTTCACAGCATAGTTTCCGCAGAAAAACTGGCATCGAGCAAAGGGCGTGCGACATCTATGGAATTTGCAAGGTGCTGCTTCGTGCATGGTGTAATTCTCGATCTCATGGAAGATTACGAAAATGCCGAAAAATGGTATCTGAGGTCAAACGAAATTGTGGTAAAAGTCCGTGGTAAAAATAATCGTGATTATGCGAGGACCCTCAGCAACCTTGCTGCGCTTTATAATAATATGGGATTTGTTGAAATGGCGGAAAAGTCCTATCTCGAATGTATTGCTATTCGGGAGAAGCTTTTGGGACAGCAGGATCCCGATTACGTATTAAGTTTAGACCAACTTGCTGAGTTCTATACCGACATCGGAAAGTATGAAAATGCCGAAAAACTATACCTGAAAATCCTTCCAATCCGGGAAAAGCTGAATGGGAAGCAACATCCCGATTTTTTATACAGTCTTCTGAATCTTGCCATTTTATACCATCAAACGGCCCAATTTAAAAAAGCCGAGGGGATATATCAAGAGCTATTGGAAATACAGGCCAGGACATTGAAGAATGGTAAAGACCATCCGGTCTATTTGGAAAATTTAAACAGACTGGCCATTTTGTATTTTGATGCAGGGGAATATAATAAAGCGGAACCCATTTATCTGGAGTGCAAAGAAAGGAGAAAAAAAGTGCTTGGGACTAAAAGTGCAGATTATGCAGTCAGTCTGAATGGACTGGCTATATTATATCGAACCATGGGTAATATCGAGAAAGCGGAACCCTTGTTTCTTGAAGCCTTGCAAATTTATAAAGATGCCCACATGAATGAAACAAGTGGATATGCATCCGCTTTGAATAATCTGGCAAACATGTATATTTCCATCGATGAGACTGAACTTGCATTGCCTCTTTATCAGGAAGCACTGGTGATTTATGAAAAGACCTTGGGAAAGCAGAGCGAAGAATATAATACTGCATTGAGCAATCTTGCAAATCTGTATGTTGAGCTGAATTTATTTGATAAGGCGGAGCCCCTTTTAATAGAGACAAAAGCCATGCGGGAAAGAAACTTCGGCAAAGAACATCCGGAATATGCGGGCAGCCTCCTCAGCTTAGCAGCATTATACATGTCTCTAGGAAATTACAGCAAGGTCGAGAGTAATTTGTACGAAGCGAAAAGTATTTATAAAAGAACGCTTGGTGTCAACCATGCAGAGTATGCAAGCTGTCTTGTGAAACTATCCAGGCTCTATGAAATTCAAAAGCGATATGCAGAAGCCAATGCATTGTTGGTTGAAGTTGAAAGTCTGGAGAAGGAAAGGCTGGAAAAGGCGGTCACATTTTTATCTGAAACGGAGCTCGCAAAATATACAGCCTTATTTATAGAAGGCGGTGACGAACTGGCTTCTTTTGCATTGAACAGGTATCTCGTAGCAGATTTGAACAATACAAATGAATTGGCAAAGTTGCTTTTTGACCATAGCCTGTTTTATAAAGGATTTCTGCTTACCAGGGCAATGCAGTTGAACGCCCGGCTTTTAAATGCCACACCTGAACAAAAGGAAATCAATTCGAGGCTTAAGCAATACAAACTGGAACTCGCCAGAGAATTGACCTTGCCGTTTGACAAGCAGAAAGGTGTTGTTGATTTGGAAGAAAAAATGAATAGTACCGAAAAGGAATTATCCCGTTCGTTTATTAATACGGATCAGCTATCTACTCCAATGAGTTGGAAGGACCTTCAATCAATTTTAAAAGCAGATGAAGCTGCAATAGAATTTATTGATTTTGGTATTCATTTTCCGGAATTCAAAGACAGCATTATGTACGCCGCTTTGATTCTTAAGGCCGGAGAATCAAGTCCTCATTTTATTCCACTCTTTGAAGAGCGAAGCCTGGACTCTTTGTTTGGCTCAGATATCTCAAAGAGGATGGATTATGTCAATGCACTTTACTCATTGGAAAACCGTGGTGCTGTTCTTGTGGAAACTCCAAGGAGGTCTTTGTACGAAATTATCTGGAAAGGTCTTGAAAAGGAATTGAACGGAATTCAGACCATTTATTTTTCTCCTTCCGGCTTGCTCCACCGTCTTAACCTGGATGCTATAGCCACGTCTGATGAGGGGCACATTTCAGATAAGTATAAACTGGTTGGAATGAACAGCACCCGGCAGATTATATCACCCTTCAAGTTCAGCATTGTAAATAACGACGCCGTTTTATTTGGTGGAATACAGTTTGATACGGATAGCAGCAGGCTGCAAATCGAGACGGTACAACCATCCGATTCCGGAGAAGTAAAAAAGAAGATTTCCAACGCATCATCTCTCCGGGCGCCCGCCTGGAGCTTTCTGCCCGGTACAGAAAAGGAAGTAACTACACTTGAAATAAGTATGCAAAAAGCGGGCATTCACGCAATTCTAAAAAAAGGAGCGGATGCATCTGAAGAGTTTTTTAAAAAGCTAGGAACGCAAGGAGCCCCTTCTCCGAGGATTTTGCATCTTGCAACACACGGATTTTTTTTCCCGGATCCTGATCGGGCGAACTCTGCAAAAGACGGGGTGGCGCAGGACAGTGCGCCCATTGAGAGAACTGCGAAATCAGCTTCACCTGGAAAAAAATTAGAACCAGAGTCAAAAGAGATCATATTTAAAATGTCAGATCAGCCCATGCTTCGTTCAGGACTTATTTTAGCAGGGGCTAATGCAGCCTGGAAAAACAAGCAAACGTTTGAAGGTGCTGAGGATGGCATTCTCACCGCATATGAGATATCCCAAATGAATTTGTCCAATACCGAGTTAGTCGTGTTATCAGCTTGTGAAACAGGCCTGGGCGATATTGAAGCTAACGAAGGTGTGTTTGGATTACAGCGCGCATTCAAAATTGCCGGAGTGAAATACATTATCATGAGTTTGTGGCAGGTACCCGACAAGCAGACGAGTTTATTGATGACGACTTTTTACAGAAAATGGCTGGAGGCTGAAGATCCCGACAAAGGCGAAAAAAAAATGACCATTCCCTCTGCATTTCATGCCGCGCAGAAGGAATTAAGAGATATTGGTTTAGACCCTTATCAATGGGCTGGTTTTGTATTGATAGAGTAATGCTTTTTATACAGCAAGGGTGTTGCTTTGCACGTATAGGGGTGAGAATAAAAAAAATGTTATTAAAACATACTTCGGAAATGACAGAACTGATTCCGTGCTTCAACAATCAATTGGATTTATTAATTTATGGGCATTTTCTTAGGAAGCAGTTCAATCCCAAAAGATGTTCATTACAAAATATTAGTTCAATCAAGGAAACTACGTATACCTGATTTTATTATTTGAATACCAGGAATACTCACTTTTTAATTGGGCTATACATTGCTTTGGTACGATTGGAATCTCAAAGCTTCATATTGTTATAATATCATGCATGTAATAAGCCGTAAAAAGTTTAGTTCCTTCAGCAAAATTTGCAAAAAAAAAGAGAATGCTTTAGGGAATGAGAATATGCATCCATTGAAAATGGATAAGAGATTATATTTGGCTATCAATTTTTGTCAAATGCAGTATAAAATGAAATATTTTAAGCTCTTTGCTCTTCTGGCTTTGCCAATTTTACTTTGTGGTCAGACATTGGACTCCAGCTTTACCAGGCAGATTGACAGCTTAATCCTGGTTTCTAGAAGCCTTACGGGCCAACAGGAATTTGAAAAGGCTTTGGAAACAGGGAATCTTGCTGAAAAGATCGCATTGGAAAGATTTGATTCATCCTCAGTACCGTATGCGAACTGCTCCTTCAATCGTGGACGGGTATTGCATATGATGGGCGATCCTGTGCAGGCTGAATTTTGGTATTTAAAAGCAAAGGATATCAGGGAAAAATTATTGGGAAAGGACCATTCTGATTATAGGACATGTTTGATGAACCTGGGTATTGTGTATTATGAAATGGGAATGTTTAATAAAGCGGAGATTTATTTTCAAGAATTGAAAGGTACACTTGAAAAATTACAGCTAAACGCTAGTCTTGAATATGCAAATGTGATGAATAACCTGGGCTCAATCTATAATCAGGTCGGCCAGTACGAATCGTCCGAGAACTATTTTAATCAGGGGAAAAGTATCATTGAAAGAACCTTTGGAAGGGATCATCCAAATTTTGTCAGGTTGCTTATTAATATCGCAGCACTTTATCATGCTACAGGAAAATATGAAATGGCCGAACAGCTTTATCTTGAAGTAATGGCAATCTTCCAAAAAACAAATAAGGGTGAGGATTTGGAGCTTGCTGCTTTAAAATACAATTTAGGCTCTTTGTATCAGTTAATGGGTCAATTTCAAAGGTCGGAGAACTATTATCTGGCGGCAATAGAAATTACCGAAAAAATGCTGGGGAAGGAGCAATTGCAATATGCGGGGTACATTCAGGGTTTAGCGACGATGTATATTAATATGGGTCAATATGAAAACAAATTGGATCCACTTTATAAGGCTGAACCATTGCTTAAGGAATCTCAGAGAATCGTTGAAAAAATCATGGGGAAGGAAAATCAAAATTATGCTCAGTGCTTAAACAGCCTTGCAATATTATACAACTGCATGAAGCAATATCAGAGAGCTGAACCACTTTACCTTGAAGCGAAAAGTATCCAGGAAAAAGTACTGGGAAAAGAGCATCCCGATTATGCGGCCAGCTTACATAACCTTGCAAGCTTGTATTTGGACATGAATCAATCAGAAAGAGGAGAGCCACTGATTTTGGAAGCAATAGCGATTCGTGAAAAAGTTCAGGGGAAAGAGCATCCGGAGTATCTTCAGGGTTTACACGAACTGGCTACTACCTATTCAAATATGAGCAAGTTTGAAAAGGCGGAACCAATTTATTTGGAAGAATCAAAGACGCTTCGCAAACTCATCCAAAGGGCATCACATTATCTTTCAGAAAGGGAAATGCTATCTTATGTGTTGAAATTTTCAATCAATCAGGATCAAATCGCATCATTTATACAAAAGTCACATAGTATGCGACTGGTTCCCGACTATTATGATAATAGTTTATTCTATAAAGGCTTTCTTTTGAATGCGGCAAGCCAAATGAAAAATCTGGCTACGAAGGACAGTATAACCGTGGAAAAATTTGACCGACTCAAGGTATTACACCGGCAGTTGGCTGCTGAATATGCGAAAGCACTTGAGGAGCGATCTCCGGAATTGGAAATCAAATTGAGGGATTCAGTAAATACAATTGAAAAGGAGTTGGCCCGGTCCATTGAAGATTATGGACAAGCAATAAGAGAGGTCAGTTGGAAGGATGTACAAAAAAAATTAAAATCCGGAGAGTGCGCCATCGAATTTGTTCACTTTCGCAAGTATGAAGAGAGTGCACATGAGCACATATATTATGCGGCATTGGTTTTGAAATTCGGACAAAGTGAACCTGCTTTAATCTCTCTTTTTGAAGAAACGCAACTTGACAGTTTGTTCAAAAATTCCGGAGTGCGGGGGGCCGATTATGTCAATCATTTATATACGCTTGCTGATCGAGGAGCACAAGCCTTGGAACATCCGCGGAGAAGTTTGTATGAATTGATCTGGAAGCCATTGGAAAAGGAACTGATGGATGTGAAGAAAGTCTATTATTCGCCAACGGGACTTCTGCACCGATTGAATCTTGGAGCCATTCCCATTCAGGAGGATCAGACTTTTTCAGACCGTTACCAATGCATTGCATTAAACAGCACCCGGCAATTGGCGGTTGAGAATCCAAGGCAATATCAGAAAAATGAGGCTGTGTTGTATGGAGGCCTGCAATATGATGCAGATAGTTTGGTAATGAAGGAAGGCCAAATGCTGGCAAGTCGCTCCAGGGGAGAACTTTCATTCAACATGACGGACAGCACGCTTCGTGGAGGTAGCTGGAATTATCTGGCAGGTACCGACAAGGAAGTGAATGCGATTGCCCGGATCATGAAGGCTTCAGGCAGGGAAGTCAAGTTAATAACAGGCAACGAGGGTACTGAAGAGAGTTTTAAGAAACTGACAGTAGCCGGATTGTCGCCAAGATTGGTACATGTTGCCACTCATGGATATTTTTTTCCCGATCCAAAGGAAGTAAGCGACGGCCAGCAATTGTCCATAAGCAGTCGGGAATCCGTATTTAAAATAAGTGATCACCCGATGCTGCGTTCCGGACTGATTTTATCTGGTGGAAATGCGGGATGGAAAGGCGAACGAACGTTAGTAAATGAGGAAGACGGGGTGTTAACTGCCTATGAGATCAGCCAGATGGATTTAAGAAATACGGAACTGGTTGTTTTATCAGCTTGCGAGACCGGCTTGGGTGATATTCAAGGTAATGAAGGTGTCTATGGATTGCAGCGCGCATTCAAGATTGCCGGTGTGAAATACATCATCATGAGTTTGTGGCAGGTACCCGATAAACAAACGGGTATGTTGATGACAACTTTTTATAAAAAGTGGTTGGAGGCCGAAGGTCCAGACAAAGGCGAAAAAAAAATGAATATCCCTGATGCATTTCACGCAGCGCAAAAAGAACTGAGAGATATTGGATTAGATCCGTATCAATGGGCGGGTTTCGTTTTGATTGAATAATTCTATGGAGCAAGTACCAATAGTTATCTCCAGTACCATTCAATTCATTGTGTAATTAAGAAGAATCCCTGTTATTTAGCGGACCCTTTGGGGTGTTTGTATTGAAATCTTGCATGGTACATAAGCTTTGCAGAGGGAATACTGGCAAAAATTTCTTAGATTTAGTGCTTATCTTCAAAAGCATGAGGTGGATACTATTTTTATTTCATTTTTGTATTCTGACGCAATTGCTTGCTCAAAAAATGGACTCCCTGGCAGTAGAGCATGCGGTAGATAGTTTGAACACAATATCCCGCAAATGCATACAGACGCAGGAGTTCGATAAAGGCATGGAAAGCAATAACAGGGCGATGTCGATTGCATTAAAGAACAGAGGAAGGCTTTCTTCTTCTTATGCAAGTTGCTGTTTTTTCAAAGCTAAGTTGTTTTTATATCAGGGGATGTATGATGACGCTGAACATTGGCAATTGGAGTATAACTCTATTTTGGCATCATTGCAAGGTGAGGAAAATGAAAATTACGCATGGGGCCTTGATGATCTTGGCCAGCTCTATGAAGCGATGGGGAAGTTTGATAAGTCAGAGAAATTGCATCTTAAAGCAATAGACATTTTTAAAAAGATCAAGGGTGTTCGTCATCCGGATTATGCCTGGACTTTAAATGATTTAGGAAAGTTATATCGCACTATGGGTGCTTATGAAAAAGCAGAACCACTTTATATAGAAGCGAAGAATATTTGGGAGAATGCATTGGGAAAAGAGCATCCGGATTATGCCTGGTCTTTGAACAATCTTGCAAATCTTTACAACTTCATGGGTTCTTATGAGAAAGCGGAACCTTTATTAGAAAATGCAGTGTCGATATGGCTTAAAATTTATGGAGAGGAAAACGCAGCCTATGCATCCGGATTAAACAACCTGGCTGCACTCTATTATAATATGGGTTTATACATCCGTGCCGAACCCTTATTTAAAAAATCCTGTGAGCTTCGCGAAAAACTTTTAGGGAAAAACAATCCAGACTATGCAGGCAGTCTCAATAATCTGGCCGGAGTGTATATGAAAATGGATTCATTTGAGAGTGCTGAGAAACTATATAAGGAAAGCCTTGTAATCAGAGATAAAATTTACGGCAGGGAGCATGCAGAATATGCAAATGGCATAGGCAATCTGGGTATCCTGTACAATTTGATGGGCAGGAAGGAAAAGGCAGAGTCCTGTTTTTTGGAAGCCATTTCCATATGGGAGAAAACGAAAGAGCTTGAACATCCGGAGTATGCAGTAAGTTTGAATCATTTGGCTAATTTATATGCAGATACAGGTTTTACAGAAACTGCCGAAGTATACTATTTGAAAGCGTATCGCATATTGGTGAAAGTGCTTGGCACCTCTCATCCTGATTTCGTACAAATTCAGACACAGCTGGCAAAATTATATGTGCGGGAAGCAAGGATTCAAGAAGCGATGCCTCTTCTCAAGAGTGTTGCTGAAAATCGGAAGGTCCAGCTTATAAAAGCAGTTCAATTTCTTTCCGAATATGAACTCTCACAATACATTCATGATTTTCAAAATCAGGAGGATGAGTTGGGGACTTGCTATTTTTTATGTTCCGCAGATGAAAACAATAGTGAAAGGGGAACATTACTATCCCTGGCTTATGACCATGCGCTTTTTTATAAAGGATTTTTGAGCACTGCTGCGACTCGCCTGAAATTTCTTTCGTCATCAACTGCTGAATCAAGAGCCATTTATTTGCAACTAAAAAGTTACAGGAGGAGACTGGCTATGGAATACGCACTCCCGATAAGTGAGCGAACGTCGGTACCGGAGTTGGAAGCTAAAGCGAATTCCGCGGAGAAACTCTTGGCGAAGACTGTGAGCGGTTATGCAGAGGCCGTCCGGCAAGTTCAATGGAAGGATGTTCAAAAATCGCTTGGTCAAAATGACGCGGCTATTGAGTTTGTGCATTTTAATTTTAATTTTCCAAATGCGACTGATCGCATTTTGTATGCTGCTCTGCTTGTGAAGAAGAATGTTGAACACCCTATACTGGTCCCCTTGTTTGAAGAAAAATCATTGGACTCCCTGTTGCACAGTTTTTCAGAGCGCAAGGCAGATTATGTAAATAGATTGTATTCTCTTGCAGACCGGGGTGCCTATGCAGAAAAGAGGGCAGAGAAATCTTTATACGAAATGATTTGGAAACCTTTGGAAAAGGTATTATCTGGGATTCAAACAATTTATTATTCTCCAAGTGGATTGCTGCATAGAATTAATTTAGATGCAATTCCGCTTAGTGAAACGGAGACTTTGGCTGATAGATATCATTTTTACCGATTAAACAGCACAAGGCAGTTAGTAATCCCCGATGATGTAAAAATAGTGAATAATGATGCGGTATTATATGGTGGAATTCAATTTGATCAGGATACTATCCCTTCTGAGAACGGGTCTTACCTTGCTTCAAGGTCTGAAGTGAAATCATCCGCACAAACATTGGATTCTACATCGCGAGGAGGCAGCTGGAATTTTTTATCCGGGACGGAGCGTGAAGTCAACTCTATTGAGGAAATTATGAAGTCAACAGGGTTTCAGGCGATTTTGAAAAAAGCGAAAGCAGCAACGGAGGAATCATTCAAGAATATAGGAGCACATAACTTCCCTTCTCCAAGAATTTTACATCTGGCGACCCATGGTTATTTTTTTCCTGATCCTCATCAAGCGAACTCCGCAAAAAGAGGAATGACGCAAGACAGTGCGTCAGGCGAGCGAACTGCGACAGCAGCTTTATCAAAACCAAAATTTCAATCTGAAACTAAAGAAACAATATTCCAACTCAGTGATCACCCCATGTTACGTTCGGGGCTCATCTTTGCTGGTGGAAATGCAGCCTGGCAGGGTAAACAAACATTAGAAGGCAGAGAAGATGGCGTGCTTACAGCTTATGAAATATCACAGTTGGACTTGTCCAATACCGAATTGGTCGTATTGTCGGCGTGTGAAACCGGTTTAGGGGATATTGAAGGCAATGAAGGCGTGTATGGATTGCAACGAGCATTTAAAATTGCAGGAGTGAAATATATTATCATGAGCCTGTGGCAAGTACCTGATAAGCAGACTTCCTTATTGATGACGACTTTTTACAAAAAATTTCTGGAGGCCGAAGGTCCCGACAAAGGCGGGAATAAGATGAGCATTCCCAATGCTTTTCATGCGGCGCAAAAGGAATTAAGGGATATTGGATTGGACCCTTATCAATGGGCTGGATTTGTGCTGATAGAATAGAAGTCCAATTATGCAGCTTGTTCTATTTGTTAGGGAGTTCTGATGGGGATCCCTTAAAAGCCAAACTATATAAAAGAGAATAGTACTTATTATTTAAAGGTATTGAGGTAATGCAAAATAAATTGAATAAAATAGATGAATTTACTGATAACCTTTTGATTACTTTGTGTACTATTATCAAATAAATCAAATGTAAAATGAAACAGATTATTTTTTCTTTATGTGTAGTATTTTCAAGTGGCCTGATGGCGCAAAGTTTGGAAAACGATACCAGAATGCCGCCAAAAGACCTTCCACAGGTTGGAACTAAAACGGACAACAGTGCAGCGGGCTCCGGGTCAACTGCTATGCTCAAATGTTGCCCCCGGATTTATTTTTCTGCACCTGCTGCCAAGCCGGGAAGCAAGGCGACTACGAGGCTGGTAAGTGGCAATCTATTTAAAGGTCAAAATCGCGGACAGGATCTGAGTTTCGAATTGCTCAACGCCAAAGGCCAGGTAGTGAGTGGTTTGGATGAAGCCATTCAAAAAAACAATGCAGGAGACCTTGTCATTGATGGAAGCAAGTTGCCGAATGGACAGAAAATGAGACTTCGCGTTAAATCTGGAAAAGCGGTTGAATCCTATGTTTTAAACTGATAAAAACTGTACATTCAATTGCTTCTGAAAATTGGAAAGGCATGGGTACGTTACCTATGCCTTTTTATTTTTACGGGCCCGAAAGTCTCTGTTTCCTGTTGTACTTAAATATGTGAAGTACTTTTTTTGGAATCATTTTCATATTTTTTATATTTCGACAAGTCATTTATCCTGTTTATTTTGTGCATAGATATCCATAATTTAATGCTTTCAAAGGCAATTGAGCCCGATGACTTTTGGGCTATTTTTTATAGTGTTTTTTAAACAGGTGGTGCACCCTTAAGAACTCCTATATGAAAGGTCTGTGCATTGTGTAGAAATATTTTATTTTTGACCTTCACATCATTTTTTTTCAATTATTAGGATTTTTTTGTAATGCGTACATTTATAATATCAGCAAGCCTCCTTCTACAGACAACTGCATTTACACAAAATGTGGATTCGAGTCAAATTGAAATCCAAGTAAATGCACTCATCGATTCATCAAAGTTTTATTTCGCAAAGGAAAATCAGCAAAAGGCATTCGAATTTCAAAGGCAAGCTCAGCAGCTCATTATGGAAAAACTTGGGAGTCAATCCCCTAGTCTTATATACTGTTTGCAACATTTGGGAAATCTTTATTTTGCCACTCATGATTACGAGAATGCAGAACGCGCATTTCGCGATGCATTGGAAATTTGTAAAATCCTAAGGGGAGAGGATCATAGCCAATACATGAACATATTAGGTAGTCTCGCTTATATCTACACCACCATTGGCAAATTAGAGGAAGCGGAAGTTCTCCATATTAGAAAGAAGAATTATCACGAGAAAAATGGAGATACCCTAAATATGGGGTATTCCAGCACATTGAATAATCTCGCAATTACAAAGTACTTCGCGGGGAGGTATGAGGAGGCAGAGGAGCTCTATTTGAGAACTTTGGCGATTCGGGAAAAAGTGCTCGGTAAAAACAATGCGGATTATTGTGGCGTATTGATCAATTTGGGTAGTTTGTATAGTGATATGGGGATGAACGAAAGGGCAGAGCCTTTATGGCTTGAGGCTAAGAAAATATTTGAAGACAGTCTGAAGAATTTAAATCACCCGAATTACTTCAGTTGTCTGATGAACCTTTCCGCATTTTATTTTTTAATTTCAAACTACGAAAAGGCTGAAAAGGGTTGGAATGCGCAGTTGAAACGTTTCGAGGGAAGCGGTGATACAATGAATCCTGATTATGCACTGACTCTTGCAAATATTGCTGAAGTATTCAGAATAAATAATCAGCTTGAATTGGCAGAAACTACGCTGAAAAAGTCACTTCGGATTAATGAAAAATTATTCGGAGTTGGGAGTGAAGCTTGTGCGAGTATGCTGACAAAGTTGGCTACCCTTTATTTAGAAGCTAACAAGCTGGATTTGGCCGAAGAGTTGCTATTGAAAGCCGAACATATTATGCAGAGTAATGTTGAAGGTAGGCATACCTCAAGGCTGGCAAATCTATCCTTTATGGCCGAGCTGTACCGGCTCAAGGGAGAACAGGACAAAGTGGAAAAAATATTAAATGAGTATCGTGAAATCTGCGTAAAAAATTTGGGAACGGACAATGATTATTATTCTGATATCCTGTTAAGTCTGGGTATTCATTATGCACATATCAAACAAGGGGAAAAAGCCGGGCATTTTTTTGAGGAATCCTCTCAATTGGACCGCCAGATATTATTAAAATACTTACATCAGCTTTCTGAGACTGAATTGCAAAAATTCCTTAAAACATTTTCAATCAAACAATCCAAGTTGTTGTCAGGTGGATTGGATGCGTCAGATGCCACTACAAATCAGGTAATTTTTGATAATTGTTTGTTTTATAAGGGCTTTCTTCAATTTGCAATCAGTCAGTCCAAAAAATTGGCCTTGAGCAATCCAAAGACTGCTGGAAAATATTTGGACCTTAAGGCGATTGAGCGTTTGCTTATTGGCAACTATAGTCTGCCACTTAACGAACGAAATGTCGAGGAGATCTCTATGTTGGAGGAGAAAAAAACCGAACTTGAAAAAGATTTGGCAAGGCAAATCATAGGTTATGAAGAGGCGATCAGGCAGGTTAAGTGGCAAGATGTACAAAAGGCATTAAAAGCAGATGAAGCAGTCGTTGAATTTGTTCAATTTGATTATGTGGGAAGGAAGGCGAATGACAGCATTCTTTACGTAGCTCTGGTATTGAAGCCGGGTATGAAAAGTCCGATTCCTGTGGTTTTATTTGAGGAGCATGCATTAGACTTTGTTAAGTATGCGAGTGATGGAAGAAAAGCTGATTATGTAAACCGATTGTATACCATTGGAGACCGGGGTGCAAGTTCATTGGGAGTGCCCATGAAAACCCTTTATGAATTGATATGGAAACCACTGGAGAAGGAGATAACGAATGTTAGGAAGATCTATTTTTCACCATCGGGTTTGTTGCATCGCATCAACTTCGGTGCCATACCTGTTTCTGATGTCGAGACTTTGGCGGACCGATATCAATTATTTCAATTGACAAGCTCCAGGCATCTAGTCTTGAACGATCAGCGGACATTTGATAATAGGGATGCAGTACTTTTTGGAGGTATTCGCTATGATTTGGATAGCACCATGGTGAACAATGGTCCAATGATTGTAAGCCGGTCCGCAAGTGAATCGGGTTTTAATGCGCTTGATGCAACAATGAGGGGTGGCAATTGGAATTACTTACCGGGTACGGAGCGGGAGGTAAATTCAATTGAGAAGCTGATGCGACAGGCAGATTTAGAAGTTAGTTGCATAAAGGGGATTGAAGCAAGTGAAGAATATTTTAAGAAAAAAGCTGCTTTTGGTCAACGCTCACCAAGAATTCTGCATGTCGCCACACATGGTTACTTTTTTCCTGATGCAAAGAAAGAAATCAGCAGTCCGCAGTCTGCAATAAGTAATAATGAGTCTGTATTTAAAATGAGTGATCATCCGATGTTGCGCTCCGGTTTGATTTTAGCAGGAGGTAATAATGGATGGATGGGTGAACGAACGTTAGCTGGTGGAGAAGATGGAGTTCTGACGGCCTATGAAATCAGTCAAATGGATTTATCCAATACCGAGCTGGTAGTGCTCTCCGCCTGCGAGACCGGACTGGGAGACATCCAGGGCAACGAAGGGGTCTATGGTCTTCAACGCGCCTTTAAGATCGCCGGAGCAAAGTACCTGATCATGAGTTTGTGGCAGGTACCGGACAAGCAGACGAATATGCTGATGACGACATTTTATAAAAAGTGGCTGGAGGCCGAAGGTCCCGACAAAGGCGGGAATAAGATGAGCATTCCCGATGCATTTCATGCAGCACAAAAAGAGTTACGTGATCTGGGACTTGATCCTTATCAATGGGCGGGATTTGTTCTTGTGGAGTAAAGAGTTCATGGTTAACAGTTAAAAGTTCAGTGAATAGTTCAGAAGAAAGAGCTTAGAGTTGAGGTGATTTTGCTCCTTGCTTTATTCTGAATCCTTGATTCAATTTATATAGGTATCGTTTCCATTTTTTTATGCTACAGAATATTGTTTTTTTTGAAACGCATCACAAAAAGACTTATGGAATTTGGTTACAACCAGAAAATGAAAGGGCTACTCTGGTTAGTTGTAATCACATACTTCTACCTTCAACAGGGGACGGGTTTCCCAAGCCAATACATTGCCACGTGGAAAACGAACCAATTCTTAACTATTCCCAATTCCCTACTCCCAATTCCATCTTAACAAATGAGTTTTTATGAAACCAAGGTCATTAACCTTCATTTTATTTTTTTTGATCATAAGTCATACTTCCTGGTGCCAGCAATCTGACTCATTGATTGTTTATAAACAGGTAGACAGCTTGATTAAGGTTTCCAGAGACTTTGCTACCAAAAAAGACTTTGCCGGAGCCCTCGAAATGAATGCCATAGCCGAGAAAATTGCCCTTGCAAAACTGGGGCGCGAATCGGCAGGCTATGGATCCTGTTGCTTCAACAGAGGTCGTATTAATTATCAGAGAAAGGAATATGGAGAAGCTGAAAAATGGTATCAAGAGGCCATTGCCATACAGGAAAAGGCTCTCGGCAAGGGACATCCCGTATATGCAAATAGCCTGAACAGTTTGGCCATTTTGTATTACAACGGAGGCAAATATGAAAAAGTCGAACCGCTACTGCTTGATGTAATAGCCATACGAGGAAAAGAACTGGGCAAGGACCATCCTGATTATATCAAAAGCATTACTTTCCTGGGACTCCTTTATAAGGATAAGAGAAACTTCGAAAAAGCGGAACCGCTTTTTTTTGAAGCCAAAGCCATCCAGGAAAAAACACTGGGGATAGAACATCCCGATTATGCCAGGACCATAAACAGTCTTGCGGGCCTTTACCTGACTCAAGGAAAATACGATAAAGCTGAGCCGCTCTATCTTGAAGCCAAAGCTATCCAGGAAAAAACACATGGGAAGGAACATCCCGATTTTGCAAAATGTGTGGCCAACCTTGCAGAACTTTACAGAGAAAAAGGCAATTTCGAAAAAGCGGAATTGTTTTACCTCGAAGCTTTGGCCATCCGTAAAAAGGCAGTGGGCGAAGACCATCCTGAATATGCTTCAACCCTCAATAGCCTTGGCATCTTGTATTATTATATGGGCAAATTTGAAAAGGCGGAGCCTCTCTATCTTGAGGCAAGAGCAATACAGGAAAAAGTTTTAGGGAAAGAACATCCTGATTTCACTCGCACTTCGAACAATCTTGCAGGTCTTTACGTGAATATGGGTGCCTATGAAAAGGCAGAGCCTCTCTATCTCGAAGCTAAAGCCATACAAGAAAAACTGCTGGGTAAGGAATATCCCGAATATGCCGGGTACCTGCAAAACCTCGGAGATCTGTATATTAATTTGGGCAACTTCGAAAAAGCGGAGGCCTATTTTTTAGAAGCTAATTCCACATGGGAAAAGCTTGTTGGAAAGGAGCATCCTCAATATGCCTTAAGCGCGGAAAACCTTGGAGACCTTTACATGCAAATTGGAAAATATGAAAAAGCGGAGTCATTGTTTCTCGAAGCCATGGCCATCCAGGAAAAAGTGCTGGGTAAAGAACATCCGGACTATTCCGGTTCCCTGCAAAATCTCGGAAACCTGTATAGTGAAATAGGGGAATTTTCAAAAGCCGAGCAGCTTTACCTACGGGCATTAGTCATTCAGGAAAAAACGCTGGGCAAAGAGCATTTGAATTATATCGGTTCCCTGCAAAATCTTGGAAACTTGTATAGTAAAATGGGGGAATTCAGGAAAGCGGAACCACTCTACTTACAGGCATTAGCCATACAGAAAAAAGTACTGGGCAAAGAGCATCCTTCTGTTGCCAACAGCCTGAGTTCTCTCGCGAAAATTGAACGGGACATGGACAAATATGCAGAAGCCGAATTAAATTATCATGAATTAGCGCTATTGAATCAAACATTACTGCAAAAGGCAGTACATCATCTTTCAGAACATGAACTAGGGAGTTACCTCAGACAATTTTCGATTGAACAGGACCAGGTTCTTTCCTTCGTACATCAATCTGGAAGAAAGTCTTTGGCGGCATCATGTTATGACAATTCTCTTTTTTTTAAAGGTTTCCTGTTACAGGCTTCTGCTCAACTCAAGTTATTGCCAAATTCAGACACTGCTTCTGCTGAAAAATTCAACCTGCTAAAATCCTATGGGCGCCGCCTTGCATTTTATTATTCCCAGCCTGTTGCTGAGCGCGACAGCAACGCAGTAGCTATTCTTGAGTCTAAGTCCAATGATCTGGAGAAGGACCTCACTCGCATTGTGGCTGGATTTGGTAATGTAAGTCGTCAGGTCAAATGGCATGAAGTTCGATCAGCATTGAAACCCGGCGAAGCTGCCATAGAATTTGCCTATTTCCAAAATGATGAAAGAAATGAAGACAGCAACATCTTGTACTCTGCGCTGCTGATCCGTCCGGGAGATGAACAGCCGGTTTTTATTTCATTGTTCGAGGAAAAGCAATTGTCTTCGATACTCAACCCGGGTAACAATGCACGAAACAGCGAATTGCTTGCACAGGTATATAGCCGCGGGGTAAAGCCGTTACAATCCAAGGAGATGGCTGGTTTGTACGAACTTATCTGGAAGCCATTAGACAGCCTTCTGTCAAATACGCACACAATTTATTTATCACCTGCAGGACTGCTGCATCGTATCAATTTCAACGCCATCCCGATGGGCCAAACTCGATTGCTCTCAGACAAATACCGTTTCGTGGAACTTGGTAGCACCCGCTCCCTGGTGGTCCCCGATTTGATCAAGAGCGACCTGACAAACAGGGCTGTACTATTTGGCGGTATTCATTACCAGATCGATACAACGGCGATTGCTAGGGATTCCTCAGGGCAAAAGCCTTTAGCAGAAAAACCTGGCGAACTTTTATTTTCTTATGTAGACCGGAGTATTTCCCAACGAGGTGGAAACTGGAATTATCTGCCCGGCACGCAAAAAGAAGTGGATCAGATCAACACACAGTTGAAAAAAGCAAATTTCTCATCACAGGTTTTTTCCGGTGAAGTTGCCACTGAAGAGATATTCAAATCCCTGGGGCAAAAAATGCAATCTCCGCGCATCCTTCACATTGCGACCCACGGTTATTTTTTCCCAGATGCCAAAGTTGAAACAAAAGAAAATAACTACACCGAACGCGAACCCATTTTCAAAATATCAGACCACCCGATGATCCGCTCCGGGCTGATCCTCGCTGGCGGCAACTACGCATGGAAAACCGGCAAACCCCTTCAGGAAGGCACGGAAGACGGCATTCTGACTGCCTACGAGATCAGCCAGATGAATTTAAGCAATACAGAATTAGTCGTTCTTTCTGCCTGTGAGACCGGCCTGGGCGACATTCAGGGCAATGAGGGTGTGTATGGCCTTCAGCGGGCTTTCAAGATCGCCGGGGCGAAATATCTCATGATGAGTCTATGGCAGGTTCCCGACGATGAAACTTCAGTTTTCATGACAGCTTTCTACAAACATTGGTTGGAAGACAAACAGACAATTCCCGAGGCTTTCCACAACACCCAATCCGAAATGCGGAAGCGTTTTGAAAATCCTTATCAGTGGGCAGGGTTTGTATTGGTGGAGTGAGAGTTACTTAAGCCTCAAAATCAAATTCGGCAGAGCTCGTTTTAAATACTTAAATAGAATTTAAGTATGTACATAATTATTCACACCCACACTCACACCCACACTCATGCTGGATTCTCGGTTCGCTTCGTCGAAAGCCACTTTGTGTGGCTTTCTCCTTGCTCACACCCCCACACACACATAATGAATTGTGTGTCTTTTTTACGTGCTCACAAATACTCAAACCCTATAGCCAGACCGGATTCGGAGGATTCGGACTTGTTTTGTTCCGTCATGTTGATTTTTATTAACCGGCTAATGCGAATCATCATAGAAAAGTTTATAAACTTTACAAAAAAATGTGTAACCATATGAAATATAAGTTGGCTATTGTATTCCTCCATATTGCTTTAGTGTGCTTTACTCAGGATGCAGATTCCATAAAAGTGACACATGAGATCGACAGTCTGGTTCAAACTACCAAGATACATCTTGGTAAAAGTGAATTTGATGAAGCAATTCAGACCATTCTAATTGCTGAAAAGAAAATCCTTGAAAAATTTGGAAAAGAAAATGCTAATTACGGAAACTGTTGCAATATCCATGGAGTAGCATTACTAAACAAACACAATTTTGCTGAATCAGAAAAGTACCTTCTTGAAGCGAAGGAAATTCGAGCTAAAGTATTGGGAAAGGAGGATACAAAATACACTGATGTACTGGATAATCTTGGTGTTTTATATATGAACACGGGTCTATTTGATAAAGCGGAGAAGCAATACCTTGAAGCAAAAGCTATTCGTGAAAAAACGGTCGGAAAGGAACATATTGCATACTCAAAAACACTGACAAATCTTGGATTATTATATGATTATTTAGGTAAGAAGCAGGAAGCTATAGCCTTTCTTATGGAAAGCAAAAGCATTCAGGAAAAAAATGGCCAAACTGATAATCCGACATACGCGGGTTGCTTAATTAATCTTGGAACTATGTATTATAAAGCCAGTGAGTATGAAAAGGCAGAAAAACTTTTGCTTGATGCCAAAAATCTATTTGAGGTAAAAATTAATATTACGACGCATCCATTTTACTTCAATTGCCTTCTTAATCTTGCAAATCTTTATAAGATTCTGGGCGAATTTGAAAAAGCAGAGCCGATTTATTTAAAAATGTTACCCTTGGTCGAAAAAACCCGAGGCAAAGAACATCCTGATTACATTAAACTTTTAAATAGCCTCGCGACTTTATACGGAAACTATGGCCAGTTTCAAAAAGCAGAGAAATTGTTTTCAGAGGCACTATCTATTGCAGAACAAGTATTAGGTGTAGAGCATCCGCAATATTTGTCAATACTGAACAACGTGGCCACTTTTCTTTCTGTAACCAAGCCGGAAAAATCATTGGCGATGTTTAATAAATTAAAGTCCATTTATGAAAAGTCGACCAGTATGGATACCCTGGAATATTGTGGCATGCTTGTCAATATGGCCAACTTTTATTCAGGTATGAATCAGGAAAGTAAAGCTGAAAAACTATACTTAGATGTAAAGGATATCTTTGAAAATAAACTTAATGATCGTGAACAACCCTATTATTGGAATTGCCTAAATGGTCTGGAAAAAATATATATGGGCAGGCAGGAATATGCCATCGCAGAACAACTATTAATGACTGTTAAGGAGGGACGAGAAAAAAATCTGGGGAAATCTCACCCGGATTACTTAAATAGCATTACTAATCTTTGCTATTTGTATGCACAAATGGGAGAAACCGCAAAGGCTGAAACCTATTTCACAGAAGATGCGGCAATAAACAGAAAAAATATTGAAGGCTCACTGCATTTTATGTCTGAAAAGGAAATCAGTAATTATCTAAGTACATTTACACTGAATCAGAATTTATTGTTTTCATTTACACAGAAATCTTTAAGCCAGCAACTGATTCCTGTTTGTTATGACAATTGCCTTTTTTATAAAGGACTATTGCTTAATAGTATAAACCAAATAAAGAGGTTAGCTTCTTCCAGTCCAGGTACTGCTGAAGAATATAATCTGTTTAAGTCTTATAAGCGACAGCTTGCAGAACAATATAGCATGCCCTTGGCTGAACAGAATGCATTGCATATTGAAGAACTTGAGGAAAAAGCTAATACAATAGAAAAAAAATTGGCAAACTCAGTCAATGGTTTTGCAAATTTACTAAGTCAGGTTGATTGGACGCAAGTGCAGTCGAATCTAAAGCTTTCAGAAGCAGCTATTGAATTTGTCAATTACAACTATGTTGATGAGGAATCAACGGACAGTATCCGGTATGCTGCATTAGTTTTGAAACCCGGTATGAAGTCACCTCTGTTTATTCCTTTGTTTGATGAGAAGGAATTTAGAGCTATTTTATCAAAAAAAAGGGAGGACAAAAGCGGTGAATTACTCACCCAGATTTATTCCCGGGGCGCGACACCCATTGTACCAATAAATTCACAAAAGGGATTATACAATCTATGCTGGAAACCTTTGGATAGTGTGCTGCAAGGAGTAAAAACGGTTTATTATTCTCCATCCGGACTCTTGCATCAAATTAATTTTGATGCTATTCCACTGGAAAATAATATAATGCTTATGGATCGCTTCAATTTGGTAAGATTAGGAAGTACCCGATCATTGGTCGTGCCAGACTTGACCAAAGTAAATGCAACCAATCATGTAGTTTTGTTTGGAGGAATACAATATGATTTGGATACAACTCAAGCTAAAGTTGATTCCTCTTTCGATATACCATATGGTACATCACCAGAAATATCCTTCGCCTATACCAACCGCTCTGTGTCTCAAAAGGGTGATAATTGGAATTATCTTCCGGGTACTGAAAAGGAAGTAAAAGAAGTTGCCAATATAATTTACAGATCAAAAAACCCTATGCAAGTTTATATGGGTAATCTGGCAAGTGAAGAGTCTTTCAAAATGATTGGGAAAGACAAAGAATCGCCAAAGGTATTGCACCTTGCAACTCATGGCTTTTTCTTTCCCGACCCCAAGGATAAATCCAGAAAACCTTCAGTTTACTCTGAAGAGCAGTCCGTTTTTAAAATCTCTGATCATCCCATGATTCGATCAGGCATTCTTTTATCAGGAGCCAACTATGCCTGGAAAAACGGTAAGCCATTTCATGAAAGAATGGAAGATGGCATTTTAACAGCATATGAAATCAGCCAAATGAATTTGTCCAATACGGAACTTGTTGTACTCTCCGCCTGCGAAACCGGACTCGGAGACATCCAGGGCAACGAAGGCGTGTATGGTCTTCAACGCGCCTTTAAAATCGCCGGAGCAAAGTACCTCATCATGAGTTTGTGGCAGGTGCCGGACAAGCAGACGAGTATGCTGATGACGACATTTTACAGGAAGTGGCTGGAGGCCGAAGGTCCTGACAAAGGCAGGAAAAAAATGAGCATTCCTGATGCATTTCATGCAGCACAGAAAGATTTACGTGATATGGGACTGGATCCTTATCAGTGGGCGGGGTTTGTATTAGTTGAATGATTCAGCTTGAGTATTTAGTAACAGCAATATTTTACTAAATAAGCTATTTGAATTCTGCTAGAAATAAGGCAATGCTTTTCATGCTAAAAGTAATGTATGCAGTTGAATGTGTCCAGGGCATATTTAGCTGTTATTTTAATAATAGAACTTTGCGTATTAAAATTTGATTGTAACTTGTAACAAATCGATTTTCCTGGATTCAAGTATTGTATCTAATTACAATGCATCAGAAAGTCTTTATTTTAAAATGACGGATTATCAAAATTCAGAGTTGTATTATCTAAAAGGGATAGCGGTGGATTCAAGCTATTGGTATACACATGAGAATCTGTCCAATCTTTACCGCTGTACGGGCAGGTACATTGAAGCAGAACAATCGAGAAGACAAGTGATCCGTTTACATCCGGAGGGGGCCGGAGCCTATTACTTTCTTGCATCTATTTGCAGTATGTTACAAAGGGTTGATGAAGCAGACTTTAATTTAGAAGCTGAACGTCAAAGAGAGCATCTGCCCTATGAACTTATAGACGGCCAGAGTCAGCTTGGATTTTTAAAGTCACATACGGGTCTTTGGAATACTATATTGGAGAAATACTTTCCCAATAAAATTAAAAATTATTAATTTATCTATGATCTTCAATAAGCGGCTCGTATTACAATTTTTCATTTTTCATTTGTCATTTTTAATTGATTTAAGCGCTCAACAAAAAGGAGCAACTCCCCTATCATCCAATATTAATCAAACAACAATTAAATCAACCTATGCCGTCGTCGTAGGGATCTCAGATTACCAGGATCCGGGAATCCCTGATTTGCGTTTTGCAGATAAAGATGCGGAGGCCTTTGCAAATTTTCTCAGGAGTGATGCTGGAGGGAAACTCGAAGGCGATCACTTAAGACTTTTAATCAACGAAAACGCAACAATGGCGCAATTTGCTATTGCTTTGGATTGGCTGATGGAGATTGCAAAGGAAAATGACAAGGTGTATCTTTATTTTTCTGGACACGGAGATGTGGAAAAAAAAACCGTTACTCAACCGGGTTTTCTTCTCTGCTGGGATGCTCCAGCACAGGTATATATGTCAGGAGGAGCCTTTGCTCTTCCCATGCTTCAGGAAGTGATCACTACGCTGAGCTTACAAAATAAGGCAAAAGTGATTGTAGTTACAGATGCCTGTAGGAGCGGAAAGTTATCTGGCTCTTCAGTAAATGGGAATCAGTTGACCAATGCCAACCTTGCAAGGCAATTTTCAAATGAAATAAAAATGTTGTCTTGTCAACCAAATGAATATAGTCTTGAAGGTGAACAATGGGGAGGAGGTCGTGGTGTTTTCAGCTACTATCTTGTCAACGCATTGTATGGTATGGCAGATGCCAATAATGATAGCCTCATAACTTTAGGGGAAGTGAGGCGCTACCTCGAAGATCATATAACGAGAGAGACTGCTCCTTTAGAACAGGAACCGATTATAATGGGTAATTCCAATGAATTCTTGTATAAGGTAGATCAGTACTTTTTGGAAAAACTGAAATCTAATACTGCCCGCTTGAATACCTTCGCTGCTATTGAGGATAAGGGTTTTGAAGAACAAATTCTTTCAAAAGGGGATACAAACATTCGTAATCTTTATATTCAATTTTATCAACGAATTAAACAAAAAAAATTTTTCGAACCGCAAACTGATTGTGCAGAATACTATTATTCAAGATTAATTAATATTTCTGAATTATCCGGCATGTTTTCCAGTCTGACAAGAAACTATGCCGCAGCATTGCAGGATGACGCACAACTGATCCTGAATCTTTCTTCAAAATTGGAATTGAGAGAACTGGCAGTTGACAGGAATAAAAAGGCTGGAAAATATTTAAGTTATTCAAAAAATCTGGACCGGGCAGCTGAATTACTTGGAAAAAGCCACTATATGTATTCAAGTCTTCAGGCGAGAAAATTATTTTTTGAAGGATGGGCTATTGCACTTCTTCACCGCAATGTAGATACTATCTCAGGTTTACGTGCCCTGGAAAAGTATAAAAACTCCTTGCGGTGGCAATCTGATCTCCCGCAATGCTATAATCAGATAGCCTGGGTTTATGCATTCAATCTTCACAATGCAGATTCCTGCGAATTTTATGCAAAGCGTGCAGTAGAATTACTACCATCCTGGGTTGTCCCTTACGCCGGCCTGGCTTATTTATTAACTGAAAAATTTTCTTTATTTGATAAAGCAAAATATTATTTTGACCTTGCATTAAAAATAGATTCCACTTCTGCATACACCTGGAACAATCTTGGAAATTATTACTTCCATCAAAAACAATTTCAAAAGGCAGATGAAAGCTTTTTGGTAGCCATAAAATTGGACTCAGCTTATGCAGATCCGTGTTATAATTTGGCATGCAGCATGAGTCTACAACACGATAAGGTGAAAGCCTTTCGATATCTGGATCTTGCATTAAAAATAGGATATGATTATGACTGGATTCATAAAGATGCAGATCTTTATGAGCTCCGAAAGGATTCTATACGATGGAAAGCCCTTATGAAGAAATACTTCCCCAATAGAATTAAAGAATGAAAATGAAAACAATGAAACCTTCACATCTTTTTTTCTTCCTTTTCTTGTCTGTTCATTTAGTTGCACAACAAAAGGGAGTATCACCAATGGATGTTTCTAAAAAGCCCATAATAAATAAAACCTACGCCGTCGTCATCGGCATCTCTGATTACCAGGACGGGGAAATCCCCGACTTGCGTTTCGCCGACAAAGACGCAGCGGCCTTCGCAAATTACCTCCGATCCCCGGCGGGCGGCAGTTTATCAGGCGATCATTTGTTAGTTCTGACCAATGAAAATGCGACTGCCGGCCGAATCGCCGCCGCTCTCGACGGCCTTCTCGAACGGGCAAAGGAGGGCGATCAGGTCCTTATCTATTTTTCCTGCCACGGCGACGTGGAACGCAAAACGATTTCCCAGCCGGGATTCCTGCTTTGCTGGGACGCGCCCCGGCGCGTATATATGGGCGGCGGCACCTATTCCCTGTTGTACCTTCAGGAAATCGTCAGTACGCTGGCCGTGACGAACAAGGCAAAGGTCGTAGTCGTTGCCGATGCCTGCCATGCCGGGAAACTGGCAGGCAGCCAAATCGCCGGGCCACAGCTCACATCGGCCAACCTGGCAAGGCAGTTCGCTAACGAAGTCAAAATCATGAGTTGTCAGCCCGAGGAACTTAGCCTCGAAGGCGAACAGTGGGGCGGCGGGCGCGGCCTGTTCAGTTACCATTTCGTGGAAGGTCTCTACGGTCTGGCTGATGCAAATGGCGACGGCATCGTCACGACCCTGGAATTGAACCGCTACCTCGAAGACCATGTCACTTCCGAAGCTGCACCGCAAAACCAGATGCCTATTTTGCTGGGCAATAAAACCGAGCAGCTTTCCTTCGTGAACCCGGCTATTTTGGCCGATCTGAAAAAGGCCAAGGCCGGATTGATGCCCGTATTCGCGGCAACGGAAGGACGCGGTTTGGAAGACGAGGTTATGGAAAAGGCCGATTCAAGTATTCGCGAACTATATATGGCTTTTAAAAAAGCGGTAAACGAAAAACGGTTTTTCCCAAAGGGAAAATCTAAAAGCGACCCAAGCTGTGCCGACGAACTTTTTGCCCTGCTTTCTCAAAATCAAACACTCGCGTCGCTTCACGGCCTCATGCGCCGCAATTATGCTGCCGCCCTACAGGATGACGCCCAGCAAACCCTGAACGAAGGGCTGAAAACACGGCAGACGATTAACTTTTCCCCAATGGGCGACATTACCCATCGTATGACGAGCCTGGCTCTCACGGAAAAGATCAGGACCTACCCACGCTGCCTCGACCGGGCCGCCGAGTTGCTCGGTGCCAGGCACTACCTCTACGCCACGCTAAAGGCCCGCCGCTACTATTTCGAAGGCTTTAACCTGGCAAGTTCCAACCGCAACCCCGACGCCGAACTCGGCGAAAAAGCCCTCGCCCTCTTTCGCCAATCGCTCTCCTCTCAGCCGGACCAGCCGCACGTTTTTTGGCAAATGAGCCAGGTGTATGGCCACAACATGCTGGCCTTCGATTCCATGGAGCAATACGTTGGCCGGGCACTGGAGGTCCATCCGAATTGGGTAAAGCCCAGCCTGGACGCTGCGTTCGTCCTCTTTGCAGAGCACCAACAGTTCGAGCGGGCGAAGCCGCTGCTTGAGCAGGCAAACCGCATAGACTCCAGCAACATGGAGGTGCTGTACAATTGGGGCTGTTACCAACTGCTGACCGGCCATTTTGACGAAGCGGCGCGTCTTTTGGAAAAAGCGCTCGCACAGGATTCGGGCAGCCAGGCCATCGTCAATGCCCTCGGCGGACTGTACTGCTTTGCCCGGCGGTACGACCTGGCGGAACCGTATCTCGAAAAAGCCATCGAACTCGACTCCACCTATCCATTTGCCTGGAACAATCTTGGTGGCCTGTACATACAGACCAACCGGTTTGCTAAAGCAGAACAGGCTATATTCAAAGCCATTGCGCTGGATTCGACAGCAGCCAATTCTACGACTATGCTCGGATCCCTGTACGTGCGCACCGGCAAATTTGCGGATGCGGAGATGCTGTTCCGAAAGGCCATCCGGCTGGATTCGACGCTATTCGCCCCCTGGAACAACCTCGGCGACCTTTACTACTTAATAGGCCGCTTTGCGGAGGCGGAACCGTTTTTTAACAAATCCCTCCAGCTTGACCCGACCAACCATTACATCTGGGACAACGTCGGCAAGATCCACACCATCGCCGGCCGCTACGCCTTGGCCGATTCGTGCCTCCGCAAAGCCATATCCCTTGATTCGACCGTTGCCATTCACTGGTTCAACCTCGGCTCTTTGTACTTTGAGCAGAATCGGTTCGAAGAATGCCTCGCATATTACCTAAAAACGCTCGAGCTCGATCCAACCTACAAGGGGCTATTGGGCCAATTAGGCGCAGTATACCTCAACCTGAACCGCTACGACGAAGCGGAGGCCACCCTGAATAAGAGCCTTGCACTCGATCCGACCAACTCACAAGCCCATTACTGGATGGGCAAATTATACCTGAAAACCCATCGCCCTGAGGAGGCGCGGAAGGCGTTTTTGAAATTCATCGAGATCAACCCAAAATCGCGCGGGGCGCGCCTCGGCATGGCCGCTATCCTTATTGGCGAGGGCAAAACGGGCGAGGCGTTTGACTATGTGAAAGACGCTATTGAAAAGGGCGGCGCCACGTTCCAGTTTTTACAAACTGAACCGCTTACGGCCCCATTGCGCGAGTTACCGGAGTGGAAGGCATTGATGAAAAAATATTTTCCGGATCAAAATAAGGATTAATCAATATGAAATTTCTATTGGCAATATTTGGAATACTAACATATGTTAGTATGTGTGGTCAAAGCAAAGGCGTTAAAGAATTGCAGGCTGCTAAATCAAATCTGCCAACTTCAACCTATGCTGTCGTCGTGGGAATCTCTGACTATCAGGATCCCGGAATTCCGGACTTAAAATATGCGGATAAAGACGCAGAGGCCTTTGCAAATTTTCTGCGCTCTCCGGCCGGAGGCAATCTGGATAACGAGCACCTCATCGTACTGACCAATGAAAATGCGACTGCAGGACGAGTCGCCGAAGCCCTGGATGGACTTTTGGAAAAGACAAAGGAAGGGGAACAGGTCATCATTTATTTTTCGGGACATGGTGACGTAGAAAGGAAGACGGTGTCCCAGCCCGGGTTTTTACTATGTTGGGACTCACCGAGCAGAGTATATATGGGTGGTGGAACTTATTCCCTTGCTTATTTACAAGAAGTCGTTACCACGCTTTCCACCCAAAACAAGGCCAAGGTCATTGTTGTGACGGATGCCTGTCATGCCGGTAAATTATCGGGGAGCCAAATCGGCGGAGCACAACTTACAGCTGCCAACCTGGCTCGTCAATTTGCCAATGAAGTTAAGATTCTAAGTTGTCAACCGGGGGAGTTGAGCCTGGAAGGCGAACAGTGGGGCGGCGGAAGAGGTTGTTTCAGTTACCACCTCGTAGAAGGCTTGTACGGTCTTGCTGACCGCAACTCCGATGGATATGTGTCAGCCGGAGAATTGGACCGTTACATTGAAGATCAGGTAAGCTCAGAAGCAGCCCCTCAAAGTCAAGTCCCCATGTTGATTGGAAATAAGACAGACCAGTTGTCGAAAGTAAACAAGCAGATACTTGAAGATTTAATAAGATTAAAGAACAGGCAGATGGCAGTCTTTGCTGCCACGGAAAGTCGCGGACAGGAGGAAGAAGTTTTGACAAAACTTGATTCAACGACTCAAAAACTATATCACTCTTTTAAAGAGGCCATGAAGGAGAAGAGGTTCTTTGAACCTGAAGGCAATTGTGCTGAATACTATTTCTTCAAACTTTCCAGTCTGGACGTGCTCGCTCCCTTGCAACGTTCCATGCGTCGAAACTATGCTGCGGTTTTGCAAGATGACGCACAGCAGGTCATCAATATTTGGCAAGCTGCCGATGTACAGCAACTGAACTGTATTGGTAAATCTCTGAAAATGGAATCAATCCCACGGCAATTGGCTCGTGCAGCAGAACTTTTGGGAGAAAGTCATTACATGTACAAATCCCTCCTGGCACGGAAATTTTTATTTGAGGGAATTGTCCTGGCAGAAGAAAGGTTGGATGAAAAAACAGGAAGAGCAGCATTAAAAAAATATGAGCTGTCGCTTGCGCTGGAACCCAACTCACCCCATTCGTGGCACAGGATGGCTTTGATTTATGCCGGCTACTTAAATCAGCCTGATTCAGCTTTTATTTGTGCAGATGCCGCTAAGCATCTTGCTCCCAATTGGGTGCTTCCCTATGTAGATCTCGCAAATTACCTTAGCCTCTTTAAAAAGTATGAGTTAGCAGATAAAGCACTACAGGTAGCTGAGGCGATCGATTCACTCCATGCCTACACTATAAACAGAAGAGGTATGTGGCATTTGGCAAAAGGGGATGTTGCAAAAGCGATTAGCATGATGGAAAAATATACATTGATCGGAGGACCTACTTATCCATGCTGGCACAACAATTATGGAAATTTATTGCTGAACATCTCCAAATACAAAGAAGCAGAAGAAGAATTTCTGAAAGCCATTTCTTTGGATTCAACAACAGTTATGGCATGGAACAATCTCGGCAGCTTATACATTCGAACCAGACGTTTGCCAGAGGCAGAGCACATGTTGTTAAAAGCATTTTCACTCGACTCCAGTTTATTAGATGTAATCAATAACCTGGGTGCGATGTACCGCAGCAGCAATCGCCCGGAAAAAGCAATGGTTTACTTTAAAAAAGCGATAAGTCTGGATTCCACCAATGCAAGGTATTGGAGCAATCTTGGGTCAGTGTATATCGATATGAAAAAATTTGAAGAGGCAGAAAAGTTTGTAGAAAGGGCCAATGTGGTAGATTCAACTTATATACCCGGTTTGCTCAACAGAGGTAGTATTTGCAGGGAGACAGGACGATGGGACTGTGCAAAGCAATATTATGAAAAGGCATTGTCCATCAATCCAGGGTTTGCGATGACGTATCTTAATTATGCAGCATTAGAATCTAAAAGAGGTAACGCAGCTGCTGCAGCATCGTATGCGGAGCAGGCTATCCTAAAAGGGCTAAAGTTTAAGGACTACTATATTGCGGAAGCATTTACAGCAATAAAGGAAGAACCGGCTTGGAAGGAATTATTGAAAAAGTACTTCCCGGATCAATTTAAAGAAAAGTGAAAATTGTGTGAATGAAATCTAACATTTTTGTCTTGTGCATATTTGTATCCATTCAACTGATAGCACAAAAAAAAGGAGCCACGCCACTAGCCAGTAGTCAGCAGTCAGCAGGTAATAAGACCTATGCAGTAGTCATCGGCATCTCCGACTACCAGGACCCCGGAATTCCTGATCTGAGGTTTGCAGATAAAGATGCCGAAGCATTCGCGAATTTTTTGAGATCAGAGGCAGGGGGTAAACTCGACAATGATCATTTAAAAGTCTTGATCAACAGTCAGGCAACCATGGCGCAGTTTGCTAGCGCACTGGATTGGTTGATGGAGCTTAGCAAGGAAGGAGATCAGGCTATTATTTATTTTTCAGGACACGGAGACGTTGAAAGAAGAACGATAACGCAGCCCGGTTTTTTATTATGCTGGGATGCGCCTGCACGGGTATACATGGGAGGAGGCGCCTTTGCTTTACCTATGCTGCAGGAAGTCATTTCAACGCTTTCTCTGCAAAACAAATCAAAAGTTATTGTCATCACCGATGCATGTCGGTCTGGGACATTAGCTGGAAATAGTATTGGCGGGGCACAAGCCACTGCAGCGAACCTTGCGAAGCAGTTTGCAAATGAAATCAAGATATTGTCTTGTCAGCCAAATGAATACAGTATTGAAGGTGAACAATGGGGAGGTGGAAGAGGAGCCTTTAGTTATAATCTGGTAGAAGCATTGTACGGAATGGCGGATGGGAATGGTGATTTGACAGTGACGTTGCAGGAAGTTGGCAGATATCTGGAAGACCACGTTACTGAAGAAGTGGCACCGGTAAGCCAGGTGCCCATGGTAATCGGAAATAGAATGGAGAAACTTTCTAACGTGAACGTCAGCTTACTTGCAGATCTCCGCTCCGGTAAAACCAATCAGATTGAAATGCTTACTTCGGTTGAAATGAGAGGTTTGGAAGAGGAGGTCCTTTCGAAATTGGATTCCAATATCCGTGAAATGTATCTGCTTTTTAAACAAGCTTTAAAGGAAAAAGTATTTTTATATCCCAGAAATGCCTGTGCAGATGCATATTATGAACGTTTGTTAGCTGAACCCGGTTTGGGAAAACTTCATTCGACCCTGCGCAGGAATTATGCAGCCGCTCTCCAGGATGATGCACAGCAGGAATTGAATACTTTGCTTAAATCAGGTTTGACCGAGCAGGTCTTGTCGAATGCCAAGGCTTCAGAACTTTTTAAAAACTACCCCAGTTATCTCGAACGCGCAGCGCAACTACTTGGGCGTGAGCATTACTTGTATCCAACTTTACAGGCAAGAAAGCATTATTTTGAAGCATGTTTAAGTAATGATCCATCCGAAAAGAAAAAACACTTGTTTGAAACATTGCATTGGCAGGCTGATATGCCACATGCCTATAATCAGTTGATCGCATTATATCCGGAGACCCAAATTGATTCAGCAGAATATTATGCATCAAAAGCACTGGAGTTGGTTCCTAATTGGGTGGTTCCCTACGTAAGCCTTGCTAAAGTATATCAGCTATTAAATCATCACGAAAGGGCGGAACAGATATTACATGATGGATTGAAAGTGGATTCCAATTCGCTATATTTATGGTATGCAATTGCAAATTTTTATTCAAATCGCAATCAACTGGAAGAGGCAGAGTATTGGTATAAAAAAGTGCTGGCCAGAACCGGTGATGAGATTTGCTTTCCATGCGCCTATAATAACCTGGGAACAGCTTATGATAAGGCTAAACGGTATTCAGAGGCTGAAAAATTATTTCGGAAAGCCATTCAACTGGATTCAGGTTTTGTGAATGCATGGGCCAATTTGGCGTTCCTTTTTAAAATTAATCAACGTTATCCGGAGGCTGAAGCTGCATTAGAAAAACTCTGCAAACTTGATTCCAATTCTATACCTTTTTTTAGTAGTCTTGGGAGTTTTTATTTAGAGCTGAACCGACCTGAGGATGCAAGAAGGGCATATTTCAAAGCATATGTTCTGGATTCAACAAATATCTATACGCGAAATGCCTTGGGCCGTATTTATTTTTATCTTGGAAGATACGATGAAGCCATCGGGCTTTTGAATGGAGTTCTTGATCAGGATTCTACATTTTCAGATGCCTGGAGTAATTTGGGTATGATCTATTATGTAACAAATCGTTTTACTGAGGCTGAAAAATATTTAATGAAGTATGGTGTTCTTGAGCCACATTCTGTTTATCCCTGGTATAATATGGGAAATCTTTGTAGCGCAATGAAACGGTACAATGAGGCAGAAGAATATTACAATAAAGCGCTTGAGCTGGATTCTACCTATTCCGATACCTGGAGTGCATTGGCAATGGTTTATTTTAAGACTAGATATTATAAAAAGGCGGCGCTTAGGTATGCCAGAGCCATTCAGCTCAATCCCTCTAATCCTTATGGTTTGTATGGAAGGGCCAGATTGAATTTTGCAACTGGAGAATATAAAGAAGCGATCCGGTATTTTGACCAAGTCTATAAGTTGGATTCCAATGATGTAGACAATCTTTTTTACATGGGCATCGGGTATTTGCAAACCGGTGCTCTGGAGAAAGCGAACTATTATTTTCAAAAAATTAAAGTATTAGATTCCGTAAGTTCCAATTACAGTAGCGGTATGTCTTTGTATTTTCTGAAGACCGGTGACGAAGCAGCAGCAGAAAGGCTTGCATTGCAAGGACTCTCGTTCAATTCGGAAGATGCTTTTGCTGCATTTTGCCTGGCAAGTATCTATAGCCTGCATAGCCAAAATGAAAAGGCGCTCGATTTTCTGGAAAAATCTTTGAATTTGGGCTATCCTGTAAATGATTCAGTATTGACTGAAAATGAAATCTTCTCTGCATTACATGAAAACAAGAGGTGGAAAGAGATCATTAAAAGCTATTTTCCGGAAGGAAAATGGTGAGGATATCAATCTGAGTTCTTAAGGAAGAATGGTATTTTTAAACAGTTATTTGCCCCTGGCCTTACTATAAGACTCTTTGTAAGAGATGTATAAATGAATTTTGTTTTTCGCTTATCTTGCTTATGGATGCCCACGATAGGATTTCAATGGTGGAGAAAAGAAGAGTTTTGTCTGCTTATCTTTTTGCCTTTGCTCAAGGTTCAAGATGATCTATTTGATTTTTTAAAATGGTCCTTTGATGATGTTTAGAATTTTTATGTGGTGCAGTGTGTTCATTCCTAAGCTGGCCTTCGCTCAGATTCCAGATTCGATGGAGGTAGTAAAAAGAATAGATAGTTTGCTTTCCGTGGCCGGTCGTTTTGCGCAAGCTAATGATTCGGTCAAAGCAATGGAAGTGCAGGTACTGGCTGCAAATTTGGCTACTGAAAAATTTGGTAAGGAATCACCTGCTTATGGGAAATGTTTTAACGGCCTGGCATCAATCCAAAGGAGTTTGCGGCAATTCGATGCGTCGGAAGCGAGTTATCATGAGGCATTGAGGATATTCGAAAAATGCCTGGGCAGGACCCATGCAAGCGTGGCATCTGCACTCAACAATTTGGCATTGTTATATGCCGAGTGGGGTTTTCCTGAAAAAGCAGAACCCTTGTTTCTTGAAGCCTTGACAATAAGAGAAAAAGTCTTGGGGAAGGAAAGTTTATATTATACGGTCAGCCTGGTGAATCTGGCAAAGCATTATAAAAATATGGGCTTGTTTGAAAAGTCGGAGCAATTTCACTTGCAAGCCCTTGAAATCAGAAAAAAAATATTCGGCACAGAAAGTGAACACTATGCAACGAGTTTGAATGAATTGGGCATATTGTACTCTACGATGGGTTTGTTTGCAAAGGCCGAACCACTTCTTTCAAATGCGATAGATATTCGAAAGAAATTATTCGGAGAACTAAATCTGGATTATGCCAACAGCTTAAACAATCTTGCAATACTTTACATGTATATTGGCGCTTATCAGAAATCTGAACAGCTGTTTCTGAAAGTGAAGTGGATCAGAGAGCAGAAATATGGTACACTCCATCCGGAATATGCTGCGATTCTCAACAATCTGGCCGTATTATACAAAAATATGGGACGTTGGGATAAAGTTGAAGCCATGTATCTGGAAGCAAAATCCATTTGGGAGAAAGTGTATGGCACACAGCATCTTTACTATGCCTTGAGTTTGTTTAATTTGGGTACCTTATATTCAGATGCGGGAAATTTTAGTAAAGCTGAACCATTATTGATTGAGGCCAATTCAATTTATTGCAAAGTGCTTGGATCGGATCATCCGGATGTTGCAAATGGCCTGAATAATTTAGCAAGCATGTATAGGGCCATGGGCAATTATCATATAGCTGATTCTCTCTATAAAAAAGCTACTCAGATATGGGAAAAGACACTTGGCAAGGACCACCCGAATTATGCAGGTGGCTTGTTAAATCTTGCTTTGCTTTATTCTGAAATGGGATTTTCGCAAAAATCCGACACGGTCTGGACCGAACTGACAGAGCGAACACAGGCCCTTATTGCAAAATCTGTTTATCATCTTTCTGAAAAAGAATTATATGATTATTTGAAAATATTTAATGAAAGACAGGATTATTTTCTATCGCATATATATGCATCGCCAACAAGAATGGGTTGTCAGAGTAGTTTTGATCATTGCTTATTTTACAAGGGTTTTTTACTTCACACAGTGCATCAAATCAGGCGTCTTGCCGGACAGGACATCAGCAGTAGTGAAATATTCAGTTTGCTGAAATCATACGGGCGAAGACTCTCTGTTGAATACAGTAAGCCCATCATCGAGCGGGATAGTGCCAAGATAGCGGACCTTGAGGAAAAATACAGGAGTCAGGAAAAATTGCTGGCGAAAGCTATTTCTGGTTTAGATAAAGTAATGGGTAAAATTACCTGGAAGGATGTTCAGGCTCAATTAAAGTCTAAGGAGGCAGCAATAGAATTTATTGACTTTCGCGTGAAGAGAAAAAACCAATCCGATAGCACGATATATGCTGCGCTCGTGCTTCTCCGGAACAGTCCATCACCTTCATTTATTCCACTATTTGAAAAACGTTCCCTTGACAGCTTGCTCAAGGTGGGAGGACAGCGGAAGGCGGATTATGTAAACGAGTTATACACAAATAAGCACAGAGGCGCGCAGATTATAGGAATGCCATCCAGATCCTTATATGAATTGATATGGAAGCCTTTGGAAAAAGAGCTCGCAGGAGTTCAAACGATTTATTATTCCCCTTCAGGTTTGCTGCATCGCTTGAATTTGGCCGCAGTTCCTGTTAATGACGAGCAAACATTGGCGGATCGTTTCCGTCTTATTTGTGTAAATAGCACCCGTCAACTTGCAAACACGGTACAAATTAAAGTTCAGGGGAATGAAGCGGTTTTGTATGGTGGCCTGCAATATGATGAAGACAGTACCAGTCATTCCAATCAGGTGGTGTTTGCAAGCCGGTCCTTTGATGAACTTTCGTTTACAATGACCGACTCAGCGCTGCGCGGTGAAAACTGGAATTATCTGCCCGGAACCGATAAAGAAATTAAGGCTATTTCGCAGGTTATGAAGAGTTCGAAACTAGATGCTATACAAAAAACTGGACTTGAAGGAACTGAAGAGAGCTTTAAGAAATTGAGTGAACGTAAAATTGCTCCGCGAATCTTACATATTGCAACGCATGGCTATTTTTTTCCAGACTGGACGGACCTCAATAAAACCAGAGTGACGCACGACACTGCGACAAGTGAGGTATCCAACAATCAAAAGGGATCGAATGAGGCTTCATGGAAGGAAACCAGTCAGGAGTCAATTTTTAAATTAAGTGAACATCCCATGCTGCGATCCGGCTTGATTTTGTCGGAAGGGAACGCCGGATGGCAAGGCAAACGATCGTTAGATGCAGGTGAAGACGGCGTCTTAACGGCATATGAGATCAGTCAGATGAATTTATCAAATACAGAACTTGTGGTACTCTCCGCATGCGAGACCGGACTTGGAGATATCCAGGGCAATGAAGGTGTTTATGGGTTGCAGCGTGCTTTCAAAATTGCAGGAGTAAAATATATCATCATGAGCTTATGGCAGGTACCCGACAAACAGACGAGTATGTTGATGACGACATTTTATAGAAAGTGGTTAGAGGAAAAGTTGTCGATTCCGGATGCCTTTCATGCAGCGCAAAAAGAACTAAGATACGCTGGTTTCGATCCTTACCAGTGGGCTGGTTTTGTATTAGTAGAATGATCAACTTGTAAGCCTCAAAATCAAACTCGATGGAGCTCGTTTGATTTTTCGGTTCGCGTCGTCGAAAGACACTCCGTGTGTCTTTCTCCTTGCTCACATCCACACCCACACTCATGCCGGATTGTGTGTGTCTTTTTTACTTGCCTGGAGTTGTTTATTTGGTATTTTATGGTGCCTCAAAATCAAACTCGGCAGAGCTCGTTTGATTTTTCGGTTCGCGTCGTCGAAAGACACTTCGTGTGTCTTTCTCCTTGCTCACACGCACACCCACACTCATGCCGGATTCGGGCAGGATTTGTATTGATAGAATAACCTCCCCTTGAGTATGCTTTCATGGACGTCATTTGTAAAAGTGAATGCAGTGCTTTTCAATATACGCTTCTTCATTGGGTACTTTGGTTTTTATGGAGTAGCGTGACAATGATCACATAAACAATGGGCCCGATTAGTTGCGTACTGATCTGAGCATATAAAACTGAATTTATTTTAGCGTGGAAGAGATAAATATTAATTTAGTTTTGTGATTTAAACCGATTGGCTTGTGAGATTTTTATTTCTTTTTTTCGTATGGATCACCCAGTTTTATGTTTCCGCTCAACCAGGAGACTCCATTGTTATAAGGCAGATTGATAGCTTTATTGATGTTTCCCGAACATTGCGGGAAAAGCGAGATTTTGAGAACGCAAGGAATGTCCTGGAGAGCGCTGAAAAATTAAGTTCATCAAAATTTGGATTCATTTCTGAACGGAGAGGAAGATGTCTTTTTCAACTGGGTTTGACTTATTATGATGAGCAGAATTACAAGGATTCAGAAAAATACTTCAAACTGGCTAAGTCCATATTTTTTGATTTGTACGGTCGCAATCACCCACTTTTCGCCGATTGCCTTAAAAATTTGTCCAACCTGCATTATGATAAGGGAGAATATAAAGAGGCTGAAAATCTTAATTTAGAGGAGAAAGAAATACGGGAAGTAACAGCTGGCAGGGAAAGTTTAGAATACATCTCTTGCATCAATAATTTATCAACTTTATATCAAACCACAGGAGCATATACCAAGGCTGAACCATTGAGCATGGAGGCGCTTTTTCTCAGTGAAAAACTATTGGGAAATAAACATCCCGAGCATCTCAATTGCATGAATAACCTAGCAATTTTATACTATGAGATGGCTAATTACGAAAAAGCGGAAGAGCTCTTTATTCGTCTGTGGGATTATAGAAAAGAAATTTTTGGAGGAGGGCACCTTGAAGTGTCTGCAAGCCTGAACAATCTGGGCTTATTGTACGAAACCATAGGAAGTTATTCAAAAGCTGAACCCTTGTACCTGCAATCGAAAAATATAATAGAGCAAAAACTAGGGAAAGGACATTCTGATTATGTAATGATTTTACAAAATCTTGCCAATTTATATTGGCATTGGGGAAACTATCAATTGGCTGAAGCTAACAATCTTGAAGCCAAAGATGTCCTTGAAAAGACCATTGGAAAAAATCATCCGAATTATGCCCTGACGCTCGATAATCTTGGATCATTGTATCATTCCTTGGGAGGATATCAAAAGGCAGAGAAATGTTTTCTAGAAGCACAATCAATCAGGGAAAATATATTAGGAAAAAGTCACCAGGATTATGCGAGAAGTCTGTATAGTTTGGCTACGTTGTATTTTGATATAAATGAGTTCAGCAAGGCGGAAAAAATGTATTCAGAGGCTTTGGAAATCATGGAGCAGAATTTCGGCAAGGAGCATCCAAATTACGGTTTGGGACTGAGTAACCTGGCGAATTTATACAGCGAAACTGGACAATACAGCAAAGCAGACAGTCTCTATTCTACATTTATTAAAATTCAGGGAAATGCCTTGGGAGTGGAACATCCTGATTATGCTTCAGGCCTGAACAATCTGGCAGATCTCTACCACAAAATGGGAAGATACGAGGACGCCGAAAAGCTTTATGTAAAAGTCAGGGATATTCGGGAGATGGCCTTGGGCAAGCAACACCCGGATTTTGCGAAAGTCTTGAAAAATTTGGCAGATACCTATGAACGAAAAGGTGATTATGACAAGTCCGAATCTTTGCTGGCTCAATATTTTTCCATCATGAATGGAAATTTGAGACAGTCCATTTCTTTTCTTTCAGAGCAGGAGCTAGCCCAATATGTTATGAAAGAAAGTGATGCGGATATTTTGGGAACTTATATACATCTTAGGAAGAAAAAAGAACGAGCCATCGGTTCCTTGCCTTCGCTTTTATATGATCAAACACTTTTTCAAAAGGGATTTTTGCTCCATGCGGTAAGTTCCATGAACCAGCGGTTAAACAAAGATTCAGCGACCATGGAGGCGAGCACTCAACTAAAGTCGTATCGGCGTATGCTGGCAAGAGAATATTCTCTACCTATAGCAGAACGCGATGAATCGGCCATCGCTGAATTTGAAGAGAAAGCAAATATTGCTGAAAAGAAACTCGCCAGGAGTGTTACTGGTTATGACAGTGAAAACTTTCAACTGAAGTGGCAGAAAGTGGCAGAATTTTTATCTGCATTGGAAAAAACGAAAGGGGAAAAGGCTGCTGCAGTGGAGTTCATTCATTTTAATTTTTCGGAAAAAGAAAATTACAATTATTACGCAGCACTTGTATTATTGCCGCATTCCATTCAACCTGTTTATATTCCAATGTTTGAGGAAAGGAAACTGGATAGTTTAGTCATGCATGGAAAAAAAATTGAGCACTTAGCCAATGAGCTCTATGCGGCGAGAGGAGCGGTTCCTCAACTGACTCGTAAAACATATTCAGAGAACTTGTATGAAATTCTGTGGAAGCCTATTGAAAGTGAATTGAAAGGGGTAAGTAAAATTTATTTTGCGCTTTCGGGAAAACTCAGCCAACTCAATTTTGGAGCAATACCGCTGGATGGCAAGAAGGTCTTAGATGACATCTATACATTGAACCAGCTGAGCAGTACAAGACAACTAAGCAGCCCTCGACTGGTGGGTATTGAAAACCAATTTGCAGTTCTTTTCGGAGGTATTACATACGATGCGGATTTGGATGCTATGACTGCTTCAAACAAAAGTCTTCATTCCAGTGAATCTTTCGCTTCACGCGGAGCTGCAAGTTTTTCTGTGACTGATTCAAACATGCGTGTCGTTCATTGGGATTATTTGCCAGGTACAGAGCAAGAAGTGAACGATCTTGAAAAATTACTTACCAAGGGGATGATGACAACAGAAACATATCGAGGATTCATGGCGACTGAAGAAGCATTTAAATCGGTGGGTTCAGGGAAGGCTCAATCTCCTCGTATCTTGCACATAGCAACGCATGGCTATTTTTTTCCAAATCCAAGCAAAAAAAAGGATCGTGATGGAAGAGCAGATCAGGAATTAGTTTTTAAAATCAGCGACAATCCACTCATTCGGTCCGGTTTAATCTTGGCAGGCGGCAATTATTCCTGGCAAAAGGGCAGGCCCATGAAAACAGGGATGGAAGATGGAATCCTTACAGCCTATGAAATCAGCCAGATGAATTTATCAAATACGGAATTGGTTGTATTGTCCGCTTGCGAAACCGGTTTAGGAGATATCCAGGGCAACGAAGGAGTGTATGGACTCCAGCGTGCTTTTAAAATCGCCGGAGTGAAATACATCATCATGAGCCTTTGGCAGGTGCCCGACAAACAGACGAGTTTGTTGATGACGACATTTTATAAGAAGTGGTTAGCTAATAAAATGACCATTCCTGATGCGTTTCATGCCGCACAAAAAGAATTGCGGGAGATTGGATTGGATCCGTATCAATGGGCAGGATTTGTGCTGATTGAGTGATCTTCTCCATAGCCACAAATATGTACGCATAGCATTCGATTGGATTTTGTGAGGGCAGAAGTTCATTTTAATTGTACATTGGAATTTCTTAAAAATGTAAAACGATATTCATTGAAAAAGATATTATTTCTCATTTTGATCTTCGCTCCCATTTTAGGTGAAGCCCAAGCCATTGACTCCAGCACCATCCGGGAGGTGGATAGCCTCATCCAGCTTTCCCGTTCGTTCGCTGCCAAACGCAATTTCAACCAGGCACTCGAAGTCAACGCCACCGCCGAAAAAATTGCACGTGAGAAGTCGGGGCTTGAATCTGCTATTTACGGAACTTGTTGTTATAACCACGGAAGGATTCTGAATAGTATGAATGATTATGCGAGCGCTGAAAAATGGTTGGTGGAGGCTAAAGCCATTCGAAAAAAAGTGTTGGGCACGGATCATCCCGATTACAATTGGGCATTAAATTCATTAGCAAGTACCTATAAAAGGATGGGTCAGTTTGAAAAATCTGAATCTTTGTACCTGGAAGCCAAAACTAATTTGAGTAAAGTTTTGGGGGTACTTCATCCGGGTTACGCTGAGATTGTGAACAACCTTGCTATTTTGTATCATGCCTTTGGGCTCTATGAAAAGGCAGAACCCTTATATTTAGAAGCACTAAATATATTCAACAAAGTGCGCGGGAAGGACCATCCTGATTATGCCTGGAGCCTGAATGGACTTGCGGGTCTTTATTTTCTAATGGGTCAATATGCAAAAGCGGAAAGTATGTGGCTGGAGACCTCTGCGATTAATGAAAAACATTTAGGTAAAGACCATCCGGAATATGCAGGGAGCTTAATCAACCTTGCAAATTTATATCTTACCATAGGTCAAAATCAAAGGGCTTTGGAATTATATGTACAAGCCAAAAGTATAAGAGAAAGAACACTTGGTAAGGATAATCGGGAATATGCCGAAAGTTTAGGCAATTTGGCATTTGTTTATGCCAACATGGGTCAATATGATAAGGCAGAAAATTTGTTTTTGGAATCCATGACTATTGATGAAAAGGTATGGGGTAAAACCCACTATCAATACGGAATAGATTTATATAATTTGGCGGGTATTTATTTTGATATGGGCAAATTTGATAAGGCTGAAGTCCTATGGAATGAATCCAAAGAAATAATAGAAAAAATACTGGGAAGGGAGCATCCTTATTATGCCGGAATTGTTGAAAACTGCTCAATAATACAAAGTATAAAAGGCAATTATGTAAAGGCAGAAGAATTATTTCTTGAGTCAAAATCCATTATTGAAAATCTATTGGGAAAGGAAAACCTTGATTATGCAACGAATTTGAAAAACCTGGTATTGCTTTATCAAAAAACGGGTCAATCCGAAAAGGCAATATTTTACAGTAAGGAATTGTCTCTATTGAATCAAAATCTGATTTTAAATGCAATTCATCACCTTTCTGAGAAGGAATTGAAAGATTATTTGGAACTGTTTTCTCAAAGCCAGGATTTTATCTTTACTTCTGCATATCAAGCAGGAGATGAAAACCTGTTTATGACTTGCTTCGACAACACCTTGTTTTATAAAGGATTTATACTTTATGCCTCAAGTAAGATCAAGCGTCTGGCATTAAACAATTCTGAAACACAGGCGATTTATAACGAGCTGAAGTCTTATAGGCGACTTCTTTCAAGAGAGTACGCCGCACCTGTTGCAAGCAGAGATAGTTCTCATATCGCAAGATTGGAACACAGGGCCAATGAAATTGAAAAGGAATTGGTAAATAAAGTGAGCGAATATGGAAATACGGTAAAACAGCTCAGTTGGAATGAAGTTAGGGATCATTTAAAACCCGGAGAAGCAGCCATGGAATTTGTTCGTTTTAAAATTTCTGGAGTTTATAAAAAAGATAGTACGATGTATTGTGCAATGGTGTTGAAGTACGATGTGAAGTCTCCGATTTTTGTGCCCTTATTTGAAGAAAAGTCACTTGACAGTTTACTTCCCTTTTCTCGCGAACGGAAGAGAGATTATGTCAACCAGCTGTACACGCTTCCTGATCGCGGTGCCGAGCTTTTGGAGCAAGCCCAGAGAAGTCTGTACGATTTGATATGGAGGCCTGTTGAAAAGGAACTCGCGGGTGTGAAGACCGTGTATTATTCTCCAGCGGGACTTTTGCACCGGCTGAATATCGGGGCTATTCCCATTGATGCCGAAACGACTGTCGCGGATCGGTACAATTGTATCTCATTGAACAGTACCCGTCAGTTGGTCATACCCACATCAGGTGTCAGGACAGGAAAAGATGCAGTTCTATATGGAGGCCTGGAATACGAATCTGATAGTATGAACTTGTCCAATGAACACGCGTTTGCGAATCGCTCACGTGGCGAACTTTCCTTTGGCATGGTCGACAGTACACTGCGCGGTGGAAACTGGAACTACCTGGTGGGAACAGACAAGGAGGTGAAGGCGATTGGTACCATATTGAACAATATCGGCATACAGACGCAAATCAGGACCGGCCTTGTAGGCACAGAGGAAAGTTTCAAGCTAATGGGAGAAGGAAAGAATTCACCAAGAATTGTGCACATCGCCACCCATGGATATTTTTTTCCGGATGTGAAGAAGGAAGAGGGCGGTCAACAGTTGGCAGTAGGCAGTAAAGAGCCGGTATATAAAATGAGTGAGCATCCGATGTTGCGCTCCGGTTTGATTTTATCTAGAGGCAATGCAGGGTGGAAAGGCGAACGTACGTTAGTTGAAAGAGAAGACGGAGTACTCACAGCCTACGAAATTAGTCAGATGGATTTATCAAATACGGAACTGGTTGTTTTATCTGCCTGCGAAACCGGTTTGGGAGATATCCAGGGCAATGAAGGTGTTTATGGATTGCAGCGCGCTTTCAAAATTGCAGGAGTGAAATATATTATCATGAGTTTGTGGAAGGTACCCGACATACAAACGAGTATGTTGATGACGGCATTTTATAAGAAGTGGCTGGAGGCCGAAGGTCCCGACAAAGGCGGGAATAAGATGAGTATTCCGGACGCATTTCATGCCGCGCAAAAGGAATTGAGGGATATGGGATTTGATCCGTATCAATGGGCTGGGTTTGTATTGATAGAGTGATCACCATGTAAGACTCAAAATCAAACTCGGCAGAGCTCGTTTGATTTTTCGGTTCGCTGCGTAAAAAAGACACTTTGTGTATTTTTTTTGTTATCGTTGGAAGCAGCGTAAATAAACTTAGCCTCAAAATCAAACTCGGCAGAGCTCGTTTGAATTTTCGGTTCGCGTCGTCGAAAGACACTTCGTGTGTCTTTCTCCTTGCTCACACTCACACCCACACCCATGCCGGATTGTGTGTGTCTTTCTTACTTGCTTGGAGTTGATTATTTTGGTATTTACCGGTGCCTCAAAATCAAACTCGGCAGAGCTCGTCTGATTTTTCGGTTCGCTGCGTAAAAAAGACACTTTGTGTGTCTTTTTTACTTGCTCACACTCACACCCACACTCATGCCGGATTGTGTGTCTTTCTTGGTTATAGTTGGAAGCTACGTAAATAAACTTAGCCTCAAAATCAAACTCGGCAGAGCTCGTTTGATTTTTCGGTTCGCGTCGTCGAAAGACACTTCGTGTGTCTTTCTCCTTGCTCACATGCTGAATTCGGGGAGGATTTGTGTTGATTGAATAAATTTACTTTGTAATCTGTTTCGTACTCGCTTGGATTTTTACCCTGTTCCTCGGACAATATTGTGTTTCTTTATTTATCAATTCCCGAAACTAAATTCTTGAATCAAAAATACGAACAAGCTTATTTTCACATTTTTTAGTTTATTGGAAAATAGTAACATCATGAAAACTTTGACTGTATGGATCATGCTCATTTTCTGTCCATTTCTGATGATTGGACAGGAGGTGGATTCAGTATACATCAAGCAGGTCGACAGCCTCATCCAGGTCTCCCGCACCCTCACTGGGCAAAAGGATTTTGACAAGGCGCTGGAAGTAAATGCCGAAGCTGAAAAAACAGCCCTTGAAAGACTGGGTCGTGAGTCGGCTGCCTATGGGAATTGTTGCTCCAATCGTGGAAGAATATTTTATATTAAAGGGGATTTCCTGGGTTCAGAAAAATGGTACCTCGAATGCAAGGGCATTCGGGAAAAAGTATTTGGGAAAGACCATCCATCCTATGCATCGTGTCTGAGTAACCTTGGTCTGGTTTATCGGGATTTAAAGCAGTTTCAAAAAGCAGAACAATTGCAATTGGAGGCAAAAGCTATCAGGGAAAAAGTATTGGGAAAGGAGCACCCTGACTATTTACATAGCCTGAACAGTCTGGCTACTTTGCATTTAGATGTGGGTCAGTATGATAAGGCAGAACAAATGTACCTGGAGTGTAAGGATTTACGAGAAAAAGTATTGGGAAAGGAACATCCTGATTATGCTCAAAGTCTGGGCAATCTGGCAGTTCTTTATTGGCGAATTGGCGAATACGAAAAGGCAGAACCGCTTTACCTGGAAGCCTTAAGTATTATAGGAAAATCACTCGGAAAGAAACATCCCTTTTATATATACTACTTGAATAACCTCTCTTCTTTATATCTTGCAATGGGGCAGTACGAAAAGGCAGAACCACTGTATCTGGAGTGTAAAGCGGTCCGGGAACAAATATTGGGCAGGGAACATCCCGACTATGCTGCAAGCCTGAATAACCTGGCAGTCCTCTATAGGGTATTGGGTCAATATGAAAAAGCGGAACCGCTGCTACTGGAATCACAAAGCATACGGGAAAAAATTATAGGCAAGGAACATCCGGATTATGCCCAAAGTCTGAATAACCTGGCAATTTTGTACCGGGTAATGGGTCAGTATGAAAAAGCCGAACGTCTTTACCTGGAAGCTAAAGCCATCAACGAAAAAGCCCTGGGCAAGGAACATCCGGATTATGCCCTAAGTCTGAATAACCTGGCCAGTTTGTACATAAATAAGGGCCAATACGAAAAAGCCGAAGCGCTTTACCTGGAAGCCAAAGCCATCTGGGAAAAAGTCGTGGGCAAGGACCATCCCGACTATGTCGCAACCCTGAATAACCTGGCCAGTTTGTACATGGATAAAGGTCAATACGAAAAAGCCGAAGCGCTTTTCCTCGAAGCCAAAGATATCCGGGAAAAAGTGCTGGGCAAGGAACATCCCGATTATGCCTCAAGCCTGAAGAACCTGGCAAGTCTGTATGGTAATATAGGTCAATACGTCAAAGCCGAGCCACTTTACCTGGAAGCCAAAGCCATCTGGGAAAAAGTCGTGGGCAAGGACCATCCCGACTATGCCGAATGCCTGAACGACCTGGCAGTGTTATATCAGGACGTAGGCCAATTCAATAAAGCAACTCCCTGTTTCCTCGAACTATCTACGGTCAATAAACGCCTGCTTGAAAAAGCCATGGGCCATCTTTCGGAAAATGAATTGAATAATTTTATCAGGCTGTTTTCTGAAAGACAAGAACGCACCCTATATTTTGCCCAAGTTTCCAGGGGACAAAATCTGGCCCCTGCATGCTATGACAACAGCCTTTTTTACAAAGGCTTCCTGCTCAACGCGGCAAACCGCATAAAACATATGGCGATGACCGATTCATCTTCCAAAAAAAAATACGACCTGCTGAAGTCCTTAGAGCGTCGCCTCGCTAATGAGTACAGCAAGCCCATTTCAGAACGGAAGGGAGTTGAAGAACTCGAGGACAAAGCTAATACACTTGAAAAAGATCTGGCACGCACTGTCGCAGGATTCGGCGAAGCGATGCGGCAAGTGAGCTGGAAGGAAGTGCAAACAAGTTTAAAAGAAGGGGAAGCTGCTATTGAATATGTCCATTACAAATATCATGATAAGAAGGCAACTGACAGCACTATGTATGCTGCTTTAATATTAAGAAAAGAAATGAGTGCACCGGTTTTTATTCCCTTATTTGAACAAAGATCTTTGGATAGCCTTTTAAAAAGTCAAAATGAACGAAAAGCAGATTATGTCAACCACCTATATACACTATCCGATCGGGGAGCGCAGACTGTTAACCAACCGGAAAAAACTTTGTATGAGTTACTTTGGAAACCACTAGCAAAAGAATTAGAAGGTGTGCGCACCGTTTATTACTCCCCTTCCGGTTTGTTGCACCGACTTAACCTTGGAGCTATACCCATTAATCCGGAAGAAACCCTTGCTGATCGTTATAATTTTATGGGTATGAACAGTACCCGCCAATTGGTGATACCATCAACCACGCCCTCAGCAGGTAATGAAGTGGTGCTTTATGGAGGACTTCGTTATGAAGCGGATACAACTGAAAATATCGTTGAACCCACACTGGCAAGTCGTTCACGGGGCGAACTTTCTTTTGGCATAGTGGATAGCACATTAAGGGGGGATAACTGGAATTACCTGCCCGGAACTGAAAAAGAGGTCAAAACAATCAGTCAGATTATATCTGGGGCAGGGATGCATCCTGTCTTGAAAATCGATCAAAAAGGAAATGAAGCAGAATTTAAAAAAATAGGTTCAGAAAGCAGCTCCCCCCGGATATTGCATATAGCCACACATGGGTATTTTTTTCCTGATGTGGCCAATAATAAATTCAGAAATCAAAACAATGCGAATGAATCTGTTTTTAAAATGTCTGAACATCCCATGTTGAGATCTGGCCTTATTCTATCTAGTGGTAATGCGGGTTGGAAAGGAGAGAAAAGACTAGATGGAAAAGAAGATGGAGTTTTGACTGCATACGAAATCAGCCAGATGAATTTATCAAATACAGAACTTGTTGTACTCTCCGCATGCGAAACCGGACTTGGAGATATCCAGGGTAATGAAGGTGTTTATGGATTGCAACGCGCTTTTAAAATTGCCGGAGTAAAATACATCATCATGAGTTTGTGGCAGGTTCCGGACAAGCAGACGAGTATGCTGATGACCACATTTTATAAAAAGTGGCTCGAAGATAAAATGACCATACCCGATGCCTTCCACGCTGCACAGAAGGAATTGCGGGAACTGGGTTTTGATCCATATCAGTGGGCAGGATTTGTTTTAATAGAGTGATCAACAATTAAGCACAACTCAGCTCTGGGAATGCAACTAAAGTCGTTGCTATCCAAATCAATTTTTAATCTTATACGCATACGATAAACCACAAGCATGCGTGATTTGGATATTTTCTGATAAATTTACCTTAATATAGGTCATGATGAAAATATTCGTTACACTGTTCATAGTATACTTTTTGCAAACGGGCATGGGAGTTTGTCAGCAATCTGCTGTGGCAGCTGCTGGAATTGACAAAACGGTAGATAGTTTGTTGAATTTATCCAATGATTTTTTGAGACAAAGACAATTGGAAAAGGCACTCGAGTGTGATTCTCTTGCCTGGGATCTGAGTATCAAATATGCTGGTGATACTACTTTGTTTTTTGCAAAATGTTGCTTTAATCGTGGGATGATTCTATGGCAAAAGGGAGATTTTACAGAATCAGAAATCAACTTCAACAGAGCTTTACACCTACGTGAGGGAATTTTGGAAAAAAATCATCCGGATATAGCTCTTTGTATATACCACATAGCCATATTAGATGCAGAAAGGGGAATGTTTGAACAAGCAGAACTTAAACTTTTGGATGCAAAATCACAGTTTGAAAAATCAGTTGGTAAATTTCATCCGCACTATTCTAGCTGTGCGAAGGACCTTGCAATGGTTTATTACGTAATGGCTTCTTATCGAAAATCTGAAGTCCTCCTTTTGGAGGTCAGGGAGATCAGAGAAAAAATTTATGGCAAAAAACATCCGGAGTATCTGGAATGCCTCAATAACCTGGGTTTGCTTTATAATGAACTGAATAATTTTGAAAAGGCTGAATTGTATTATTTCGAGGCAGTACATATTTGGGAAAACGAAATTCGAGAAGAAGATCCGGATTTTGCAAATGCGCTCGACAATCTGGCGTCATTATATCAGAATTTAGCTTCATTTGAAAAGGCAGAACGATTGCATATCAAAGCAAAGGACATGAGGTTAAAGCTCTTGGGAAGAGATAATCGCGATTATGCCAACAGTTTAAACAATCTGGCAAACTTGTATAAAAATATGGGCCAATTAGATAGGGCTGAAGCGTATTATCTTGAGTCAAAGGAATTGGAAGAAAAACTTTCGGGAATCAATCACCCGCGATTTGCAGGTAACTTAATCAACCTGGCTAGTTTTTACATTACAGTTGGCAAGAATGAAAAAGCAGAGCAACTCTTAGTAGAGGCTAAAGAGCTGTTTGAAGTCCGGTTAAAATTTACAAATCACCCTTTTTACACAAACTGTCTGAATACCCTGGCTGTGCTTTACTTCAATCAGGCAGCTTACGATAAGGCTGAACCTCTTTACATACAGGCAATGGAGCAGGAAGAAAACTGGCGCGGCAGGGAAACTTTTGAATACGTTTTTAAGCTCAATAATCTGGCCAATCTTTATAAGAATAAGAGGGAATATGCCAAAGCCGAACATTATTATTCAGATATGTCTTTTATATTCCGGAAACTTATTTCCCAAGGAATTTATTACATGTCAGAGAACGAACTGAAGGGATTCGTCGATAAATTTTATATGACTCAGATTCTTCCCTTCTCAATTGTTCAAATTACAAATAGCGATAGTTTAATTAAATTATGTTTTGACAATCTGCTTTTTTATAAAGGTTTTCTCTTAAATGCGGTGCAACAACTGAAACAGTTGGCTTTGACAGACACGAGTGCACAACTGAAATTTAACGAATTGAAAGCCTTGCATACACAACTGGCAGCACAATATGCAAAACCTCTGGCTTATAGAGACAGTACCATGATCTTCGAACTCCGGGAAAAGGTTGATAAATATGAGAAGCAAATCGCCCGTACTGTAAAGGCTTATTCCGGATTGACCAAAGAATACAACTGGAGCGATGTGCGGAACCATCTCAAAAAAGGAGAAGCTGTCCTGGAATTTATTAATTACCGCTATGTACCGGACAGGGTGAGCGATAGCATTATGTACGCAGCCTTACTCCTTAGATATGATCAGTCGGTCATTAAATTCATTCCATTAGTCGAAGAGAAGGAACTTCTCAAGTCCATTCAAAAGAATAACAGCCACAACCCTCAAGTTCAGATGAACCAATTGTACGCGACACGCGGTGCAGGACAGCTGGTAACACAAAACTATTCTGGGCTTTACGAAATGTTGTGGAAGCCATTGGAGCCCTATCTTTCGGGAATTCAAAGTATTTATTTTTCACCAACCGGTGAACTGAATCGTTTAAATTTTAACGCAATTCCTGTACAAAATAGCACCCTGTTATCTGATACCTACCGCCTTTCGCAAGTTGGCAGTGCCCGTCAGATTTGTTTGCCCGAACAAAATCAATTATATAATAAGCAAGTTGCTCTTTTCGGAGGACTACTTTACGATGGCCCTGAAGAAGATTCCCTGAAGGATGAAAAGCCAATTGATGAAATTGGAAAGACCCCTCAAGAGGAGCAAAGTAAATCAAATCATGGAATGAAGGGAGCAAGTTGGGAGTATCTTCCCGGGACGGAAGAAGAAATCAGAGATCTTGGAAAACTGTTCAAGTCATCCCATTATAAAGTGATGAGCTATAGTGGATCTATGGGAACCGAAAAATTATTTAAAGCAATGGTAAAATCCGGATCCTCTCCCGGAATTATTCACCTGGCAACCCATGGTTATTTTTTTTCAGACGCAATGAGAGAAGTGAGCAAGTTACAGTTTGTTGCTGGCAGGCAGGAACCTGTATTTAAGTCAAGCGAACAACCTATGTTGCGTTCCGGATTAATTTTGTCGGGTGGAAATGCCGGATGGCGAGGCGAACGAAAATTAGTTGACCAGGAAGACGGAGTTTTGACGGCTTACGAAATTTCTCAATTAGATTTATCCAATACAGAACTAGTTGTATTGTCCGCTTGCGAAACCGGATTAGGAGATATCCAGGGCAACGAAGGGGTCTATGGATTGCAGCGCGCATTTAAAATAGCAGGTGTAAAATACATCATCATGAGTTTATGGCAGGTACCGGACAAGCAAACAAGTATGTTGATGACGACTTTTTATAAGAATTGGTTGGAGAATAAAATGACCATTCCCGATGCATTCCATGCTGCGCAAAAGGAATTGCGGGATCTGGGATTTGATCCGTATCAGTGGGCAGGATTTGTACTCATAGAGTAATCTTCATTTGATCGATTTGGTCATGATTTTAATTGACTGAACGATAACAGCTGGAATTGGAGATCTGCTTTTTAAGAAGCAGAATTGCCAATTTTTCTAAAATTTCACAGCGATTGAGTTTGACTGCCTCTAAAATAATCTATTAAAATTCAGCTGGATAAATTTCAAAAATGCCAAAAGTAGAATTGTGCAGAAGTCATGAGTCCCGGCTTGTACTTTAGTTATTTTAATTCCATAATATTTGACGAATAACACAGAGAATTGTATCCGAAGGGAATAGATAGGTTGACTCTATTTAGCATGCCACATAACCTATTTGTAAACAATTATTTGTTAATACTTCATTGAGTTGATTACTTTTGATATTACGAAGGACATAATAGAATGCATTGTAGCCGATTACTGAGAAAAAAATTTGAAAGCTGATGGGTTTAGACTTAGCCGGTTTCAAAGATCCGGAACGTCTAATTCATGCATTGGCTGCGGAGGAGCCGGAGGCTATCTTGTTTATGGATGCACAGGCTAAAAGCCATATCCACCAAATTGCTTTGGCTTACAAGTTAAGTAATGAGGATGTGGAAGAACTGAGAATGGATTGTTTGGTTATTTTTCTTCAGAAAATAAAGAAGGGAGAATACGTTTATCAAGGTTATGATCCTATGACTTATTTACTGAATATAGCAAAACTTCAGGTTAAAAACTATTTCCGAAAAAAGAAACGCCACGAGGTGGATTCCATTGATGATATTGAGTATGCAGAGGAGCATGAAGATACCATTTCTGAAGAGACCGAAAAAATTGATCATTTGTTGGCCAAACTGGGAGAGCCGTGTGCAAATCTTATCCGTTTAAAATATCTTGAAGGATTGAAGGACATGGAGCTCATTGAAAGAAAACTGGTGGCTTATGCCAATGTGGACTCCTTAAAAAACCAAAGAGCAAGATGCATGAAAAAATTAATTGAGCTCGCCGCGATATTTAAGAATTCAAGAGACTAAATGAAAAATTACTTCGATCATATAGAGGATTTCATAAATGGGGAATTGAATCACCAGGAACAAAGTGAATTCCTGGATGCTATGAATAATAACCCTGAACTTTTTAAAAGCGTACAGGATTATCGGAACATGGTCGATCAATTTGAACGTATCCGATTGAAGAAGAAAGTAAGTGGAGTGGTGAAAAGAAAACAAGACCCATGGAATATAATATGGCCAGTTCTTTCAATTGCTGCAATGTTTTTAATTATCATTTTGGCATACAGCAGATATTGGCCTTTTCAGAATCATTCCCCTATCCAATCTGAGAAGGAAAATCAGGTTCTTTTTGCAGAAAAATTTGACTCCATGGATCGCCAGCTGGCTCAGAGTGAAGAAACTGAAAAACCCCTGGATAAAGTTACTGAAACTGCGATTGACCGCGACGTTCTCCAAAAGTTCAGCCGCGCAGCTGCAGGCTATTTCCTGACCATTGGCTTGAATTCTTTTCGGAATATTGAAGATACAGCCCAGTCTTCATTCTATTGGCTGGACTCTGCAAGAATTTCATTTGAGCTGAAAAACTACAGGCAGGCCATCTCCTATGCAGTCAAATCTGATAAGTCAAGTCAAGATGAGTCTATTAAATTTTTTAAGGGGGAATGTTACTTTTTTATGAAGGATTATGAGAAGGCATCTAAAATATTTGAGGAACTTGTTGGAAATTTTCAATATCGTTATGATGCGGAATGGAACCTCTTGATCTGTCAGCTTGCAGAGCAGCGGAATAATTCCTGGAAAAATAATTTAAGCAGAATATTAAAGGATAAAAGTCACCCTTACCGGGAAAAAGCCAGGGAACTAAACAACACCTTACAAAGCCTGGGTTTGTCGAAATAACTTCCCGGAATTATTATATCGCATTACTTTTCTAATTCGTCAGATTTACTATTGCAAGGCCTTTTCGACAGTCCTGTGATCTCAGCTGATAATTTGGAGATCATGAATGCGGATCCTTTCGGGTTCACTGATGATATTTTTATTGCTAAACTGAAGGTCTCGTCTCCAACGGGCACGGTCACGACCGATGTAGATGAATTTGATCTTTATCCCAATCCTGCCAATAATACCCTGATCCTGGATGTCAGGGATAAACAAATTACAGGGATTGCTTTAAGCAATCTTCTCGGAGAAAGACTGACTTGGGAATCCTTCAGGACGAATTCTAAGGGCATTAGGATGGATGTCAGTTCTCTACCCTGTGGTACATACTTTGTAGAAGTACTATGTAAAGACAAACGAAGCATTAAGAAGTGGCAAAAGATGTAGAGATAAAAGGAATGTATGCATCGCATGAAAATAATTCATATTGGATGTACGTGATTCTTTTAAAAAATGACCACTCTCATTTTAATGATATCCTATTTTAAACTCGGACAATTTGTAAGTTACCTTTGACATGCAGCTTTGTCAAATTGATATTGCCAATGAACAAGCATTAATAATCATGCGTTTTAAATTTCTAATTCATAATCTAACTTTTTGAACTTTTGGTCCAACAAGTGGGAAGGATTACACCCATGGACAAAAAAAAATCAGATGCCAATCTGGCATCTGATTTATAATTGAATGTAATTTAAAATATTAATTCTCTTTTGGACGCACTGCCTTTTGATCTGCTTTGATCACCTTGGCTTGCGGACGGGGAACGAATTCAATAACATCAGCATCGCTGCTTTTCTCATAATCGACGGTTATTTTACCGGCGCCTTTTTTGCAAAGATTTACAGGTTTTGCATCAGTCGCATTGCCTTGAGCACAGACTTTTACTTTTTCAGGAGTTTTCTTTTTGTCTTCAGGGATTGCGATGGAATAGGTCACACAACCTTTGCGGACAATCAAGTCAACACAATCGGTCTCGCGGGTGAACTGACCTTTTCTTTCCTTTGGAGTTACGGGGGTCACTGCGGCTTCAGCTTGTTTACCTGTTGTTTTTGAAGGAGCGTTTTGTGCAGATGCCTGACCTGTAAGCAAAAGCGCCAAGCCGAAAGTCAGACCGCCGAGAAGTTTAATTGAATTTTTTTTCATTTTTAATTATTTGAAAGTGAATAAATACAATTTAATTGGCATTTTATTTATACCATAAGCTCTATAAATGAGTAGGGATATTTTAATTTGGTTATCATTCCTTATTTAGAAATATTTGGAAAATACTTTTTCATCAACTCCGTCCATTTTTTGTTGTCCGCGCGAAGGGGTCCCATTTCCGTATCTTCCTGAAGATATTTGTAATTCGTCCATCCAAACTTCAGGGCATTTTCAAGGTAGCTGAAGGCCAGATCCGGATTTCCGGAATTGGCATAATAGCAGGATAGATTGTAATTTGGGTAGGGCCCGCCCGGATCTAATTCATGGGCTTTTAAGAACTCTTTTTCTGCCTGACTTTTTCTTTCGGTAGTATAATAGACAATTCCCAGATTGGTATGCGCCATAGGATAATCCGAATCCAGTGCGATCGCCTTCTGATATTGTATTTCAGCGTCCTTTGTTTTCCCTGAATATAAATATATATTTCCAAGACTGTTATGCGCAAAGATGAAGTTTGAATCGATGGCAATGGCTTTTAAAAGTTTGTATTCTGCTTCCTTGTAATTACCTAACAAATCATTCAGATTTCCGGAGGAATAAAGTGCAACAAGAGAAGTGGAGTCGATTGCATTTATTTTGTCAAGATAAAATTTGGCTTTTTCAAAATTGCCAAGCTGTTCAGCAAATAAGAAAACCAAATTTGCGTAAGGCAATTGCCAGGAAGGGGCCAGTGAAACAGCTTTTTCGGTAAAGTATTCTGCGGAATCAGCTTTAAGAAGATTGTAACCATATGCAAAATTCATGGCCCAGTAAATATGAGGCATGTCGGACTGGTATTCCAGAGCTTTTAAGAAATTGGAAATGGCGGTCCTTCCAACTGCTTCATCTTTATTCTTGTTGCTTAAAATGGAAAGGTAGCCTTCGAAAAAATATTTTCGGGCCATGAGTTGTGGATACATGTAGTGTTTCTCTCCCAGCAGCTCCGCAGCACGCTCCAGATAGGCAGGATAGGCACTGTATTTTTGAATGGCCGTTTTTTTGGATAAACCCAGTTCCATGAGTTCCGATCTGAGGAAGCGATTTAGAACCTGTTGGGCATCATCCTGCAGTGCGGCAGCATAATTGCGTTTCATGACTCCATGTAAGGGCTGTAACGAGCTGTCGTTTTCAAGTTGCAGGTAATAGTGGTCTGCACAATCTCCGACAGGGCTGAGAAATTTTTTTTCTTCCAATTTTAATTTAAACTTCTCGTATTTCAGTTTGACCAGTGTATCCAGCCTGGATAGAATCTGTTCTTCTAAACCGCGGCTTTCAGTTTTTACAAAAGCAACTGTTTCCCCCTCTTTTCGCTTCTGTAATGCGCTCAGGCTTTCAGGATCCACCCGGGCAAGCACATCAGCTTTATTGCCAATGATAACAGGTATTTGACTTTGAGGAGCGGCCTCAGGAGTTACCTTGTCTTCGAGATATCTGTCTATCTCATTTAAACTTAAATTTCCATCTGCATTCCGGTCTGCTAGTCCAATCATTCCATCAACCAGATGATAGCTGAATACGCCGCGGCCACCTCCCCATTGTTCGCCTTCCAAACTGAACTCGTTGGGTTGGCAGGAGAGAATTTTTATTTCATTCGAATATTGTCTTGCAAGGTTGGCTGCTGTTGCCTGCACACCTCCAATTTGACTACCGGAAAGTTTTCCGGAATGGCAGGCATCCGCTACCATGACTACTTTCACATTGTTCAGACTTGATAAAGTATTTATGACTTCTTCGAGATAGGCTAATCCAAAGGCGCCACCTGACATATAAACCCTTGCAGGAGCATCCCAACATAAAAGGAAACCAGGCTGAGTAATTGTTTTTCGTTCTACATCCCCATGTCCTGAAAAATAAATAATGGCGCGATCACCAGGTTTGCAGACTTCAAGAAGCCAGTCCAGTGCAGATGCAAATTGACCCAGAGTAGCCTGTTGATTCAATAATATTTTAAGCTGGTCCTGATTCAAACTTCCACCTGCCTGACTCCTGAGGTAATTAGCGAATGCTTCCGCATCTTTGACAGCATATTTTAGGTCAGGAATTCCCGGATCCTGGTAGTCTGAAATTCCGGTAACCACAGCATATGTTTTGCCAGTTAAAGACTGGGGATTTCCGCCTGGCAATGGCGCAACACCTTTCTGCTGACCTTGAACATTCAAAGCCCAATTTGAAATGAAAGCGAAACAGAGCGCAAAGCTGGAAATGCGATGTGTAAGATGCTTCATTCAAATTATTTCAGGGATAAAAATAAGCATGTAATCAAATGATAGGCCGATCTATTTTTTGATAATCCTATAAGTACTTCGTTTTAAAGTAGTTTGTAACTCAACTACATAAATTCCAGGGCTGAGCAGGGAAACATCGATGTCTAATTCCGTTTCAGGAAACGGAGCGCTCCATTTGTTGTGAATCACATCTGAGCCCATTAAATTAAATATGCGAAGTTCCGTAAGCTGATTATCCGGATGAACAGATAGTACTCTTAAGCTTTTGTCCACAATAGTGGGAACAAGTTTAAATTCCTTTTCGGAAGAGGCCTCTTTATTCGCAACCACTTGTTCGATAACGGCAAAAACCTTTCCTGCAGTGCAATCCTGATCTGCATCGCACAGCGTATAGTTAAATACATCATTTCCGAAATATCCGGGATTGGGTGTGTAGCTGTATTGTCCTTGCAGATCCATGCTGACCGTTCCGTGTGCAGCTCCACCATTGCTTCCATCAAGCTTCCATTTGTTACCTCCGTCGCCACTCGCTAAATCATTCTGGGAAACGTCGCCGTCAAACTTTTGATTTTGTTTAGTTTTGAAATTGTCATCTTTTACTACAGGGAGGTCATTTACAGAGCGAATGGTAATGTTTGCAATCGCCGATGCACAATCAGAATCTGCATCGCACAGTTCATAGACAAACTGGTCATCTCCATAAAAATTGCTTTGGGGTATATACGAAAAGCTTCCGTTTGGATTCATCATGACAGTTCCGTGCAAAGCGCCTCCATTACTTCCTTTGAGTTTCCATTGGTTGTTTCCGTCTAAACTTACCTGATCATTTGCAGAAACCTGATCATTCAATGTTTGATCTTCATCGATGGTATAACTGTCATTCTGTACATAAGGAATTGAATTAACCAGTCTTCGCATTCCATTGCCAAAGCGAGTTGCCCAGCGATATCCATTTAAAAGGCGCAAAGAGCTTCCGCTGGAATCGATCTTTGATACATCGAGATCAACGGTGCTGATCCTTCCGGGACGGGTGGGGCTGAGAAAGCCATCGTCGTAACTCAAACTGTCATCTTCAATGGAATAATCCGGAAAACCCATGCCTGCGCGCTGATACTGAATATATTTTAATTCTCCCTTTTCAACATTTGCGCCAATGATTGAAAAACTATTGTTATAGGTTTGATTATTAAAATTTCCGGAATAAAAGTCTAATGCAATGACATATGGCGAGTTTTTGGCAAAGACAGGATTTCTAAAATGGTAAATTACATTTTGACCAATATCAGCCAAGGGGGCTCTGAATAATTTTTCAATCCCGCCATCTCCAAACTGATCGGTAATTGGATTCCAAAAGCGCAGAAAACCGATGTCCCATTGTTGAAATGTATTGCCGCCTACGATCTGGTTTGCACTGTTACAATCGTACATGAGGTACTGGCCGCTTGCATGAAAATCCAATGAACCTATTTGAGTAACGGTTGAACTTTGAATTCCTGTTTGTGCAACAGGATTGCTGATCGTAAATGTTTTTTCTTGTTGGGTGCTAATGTCGCGCACTACAATTTTATTATTGTTCTGAGCCGGAAGTTGCAGCAAAGCCAGAAATCTTCCATCTTTTGAAACACAAACATTCCTGTAGATAGCTTGATCCAGGAATAACGATTGTTCGTATGTCGACGTTGCCAAATTATAATGTAGCCTGTACACTTTCGAGTCAGATCCCACGACATATATATCCTGTCCATTATCTGTGACGCTGGGTTTACTCAGGATGTTCAAGGCGCTGATTTGTTTGAGATTTTGGGTACTCATGTCGCGAAGGTATAATCCCTCATTGCGATTGGAAGTTGAATTAAATTTTGTACAAATTACAAACTCCGTTCCCGGATTGACAGAAAGTTCGGATGGCTTAATATCAAATATGCCGCCTCCGGGTTCCGCACCGGATTTAATTCCCACCTTGTCAAATGCTAATCCAGCCTGTAAACGAACATCCTGATTTCCGGGATAAAGGTCCGCACAGGATTGTTCGATGGCAGCGCGAAGTTCAGAGAATCCCGCTTGTCGCGTCAGATAATATTGCAATGCATGGTAATAAACCTTTTCCGCAATTTTTTTTGCGCCTTCCTCATTGCCTGCCATAGGAATGAGACCTTGGACAAACTGGTAAAATGCATGATTTGGGATTCCACTGTTCCAGTGCACCCCTCCTCCATCGTTCAAACCTTTATATTCCTGGTTTACATGATTTGGTTGCCATCCAAGCCGGAAACTATCTTTTGGAAGTCCCTGTCCGGGATTAGCCATATTCCGTTCAGCTCCTGAAGGCCTTATGGGATGACCCTGAACAATCACGTCTTCGCCTAATGTCCAGTCGTCGCGGTCGACCATGACCGCAAAAATATCCGCAAATGATTCATTTACGGCACCGCTCTCCGCATCATATTCTAAGCCTGCAGTCGCATCGATGACCCCGTGTGAAATTTCATGGGCACTAATATCAAGTCCTTTTGCAAATTCGTAGTAGCCTTGATTTACATTTCCATTTCCATAGTATATCGTATTATTTGTCCAGAATGCACCAGAGTATGATTGGCTGAAATTGATAAAAGACTGAATTGTACCTCCTTTCCCATCTATTGAATTCCTTCCATGTGTCTTATAAAAATAATTATAGACTTCACCGGCGTTATAATGTGCAGATACAGCAAGGGGAGTCCATGTATTGTTTTTTGAACTGATTTGACCTGTTCCGGGTACAGGATTGGAAGAATTTTTTGCATCAAGTGTCCAGATTGCACCTTTTGGTGCGTTCAGGTTGAACATGGCTGGTTGAAACATAGGTTTCGAAGCATCAAGCAGATAAACGTCAGTACCTTCTCTCCAAACCTGAAGCTGCCGGGTCGTGCCTGTAAGATCTTTTGCCATAGTAGTTTCAGCACCATCCGGCGCTATGGTCCCTGCCCCATGATCCCGGTGCTGTATAGCCGAACTTTTGCAAATAGACGTTTCCGAAATCTGCTCAGTGGCCTTGCAACCACTGTGGAAATTGCACTGATTTAATAGGGATTTCAGGACTTTTCCATTTTGGGTATCAATCCAAAGAATCCAGGATTGAAGATTATTCAACTGCAGATGTGTTTTATAAACAAGATGCCATTGCTGTGATTTTTGTTCAAGCCAGTAGCCCAATGCAGGTATGGTAGAAACCTTAATGGAACCTGGTTCTGCTTTAAAATAAGTTTCCACAATTGAGGGAATATTTTCAAAGCGAATAAGGGGTGTTATTCTTTTTTCAGGGATCAGAAGATGACCATGAGCAAGTATTCTATGTTCAGGATAGACATGCACATAGTATTGACCATCCAGAACGGGGAGGCTATCAAACGTTTGTTCGTATTTTAGGTGGATGTTGCCTTGAAGGTCGGTTTCTTCCTTTTGTAAAACATATCCCACAGCGCTTTCTGCAGTGAGACCAAGAAGGGAAGGCAGTTTTGCAGCCCAGTATGAAGAAGGTGTCGAAGACTCATAGATTTGACTCTGGTTACATATAAACCGGACTGGGTATCCCAGTTCACTCCTTTCAATAACCTTTAGACCAAGAGTGTTTGAGAAAGAACTTTGAGATGCAGGTGTTTTTATACATTGGTTCATTCCAAATGTAACCGCAGAGAGCGTTGCAATAGATTTGGATTCAACTGTCTGGCTTACTAACCGGCATAGTCCTGTCAGGCAGAGAATAAAGGCTAGATATTGTTTCACAATTTGAATTTTATATTTATTGAAAAGGCTGTATCACTATGCTTATGGGCTTTTGGCATCCCCACATTTTGGCTTTAAAATGTAATTATAATACTGAAATCCTTTGCATATTGTATTACCATAAGTTAAATTCAATTAAAGATACTGGATTTCAGCCAGAATCATGCCAATAGCTTTGCATATCGGGATGAATGTTTAGGAATCGCTTTTTGGTGCTTTAAGGTAACTTCAACGTTTCATGGTTTGAAGCCCTCAGAGAGGATCCCAATACTTTATTGGATGGAGTCAAATTGTTGTTTCAGGCTCGAATAGTAAAAGGCTTCAAAAGCTTTCCGCAGATAGTCATTTCGCTTATTGGCCTGAACCTGTTTACGACCGTACAACAAGGCATAATTGAGCTGACCTTGTTCATGAAGGCTTTTCATTACATACATGGTTTTAGGTGCGATTTGCAGCACTATATTTCCTTGAATGAGTTGATTTTCGATGTCCTGGATGCTTTTAGTAAAAGCACCGGGCGCTGCAACCGTAAAACTCCTGGAAGCATATTCTGCGGTAACTCCACGTACTTTTACCGTCCAGTAGTAGGCCTTTCCGGCTTTCAGTAGTGTGCCCGTATTCTTTAAATTGTAGGATGACTTCGATGTAGAAACTGAGAATAATTTTTCTCTTGTGCTCAGATCGTAAATTTCCAGAGCGTAGATACAGGTATCACAGAAGTGAGACCATTGAAATTCAAGAGCCCCCATTCCGTCGGGGATTTGTCCGGTTAATGGAAAATCCAGTACGGGCAATTGAAAGTCTCCCCTGGATATTGCAGATATGGAATTTTTATAACTGTCCTTAGATTCAGAGGAATGGCTGGCTTGAAGGAAAGACATGATAAAGTCACCCATTTTACTTAAAAAGGAAGAGTTTTCCGTTTTTGAAAACTGAAGTCCGGAGACATTGTACATCCCCGCATTGGTTATTTCGCATTGCTCCCCTGTGGAACGGATCAATTTGACTTTTGCGCGTTGGCCTAAGATGATTCGCTGGGTGTTAGAAATAGGGCCATACATCAGAGTTTTAGCCTGCGTTTCGTTTTCTCCCTGATTGCAAATCCGCACTTTTCCTTCAATATGTACGGCAACGATATTCTGGCAAAAGGCCGTAAGCCCATGAAGCAGGAAGATGTAGGGAAGGATATACTTAGGCATATTTTCTCTTTTCATATAAGTATTTCATTGGACTCAGCCGTTATCACAAATTTCAATTTTTAATTGTCTCAGGAGATTCTAAGCCTTCACAAGGATAGGAAAAAATTCAGGATCTTCCCGGGCGCCAATTGTAGAATTTACTTGCTTTACTCTGAATTTTTACTTTTAATTTTTGATCATAGGCTTCGTACAATTCGTAGGACAGTATCACACAGGTTGCCAAAAAGGTGAATCCAAGTTTAACATTCGCTGAGAGTAAAAGAGCAAGACAAATTCCAAGGATCAGAAAAAATTGAATTACCTGGATGATTCGAATATAAGGTAAAGATCGAAAGAAGTCCATATGGTGAATCTTCGCAAAGAGCATGTAGTTAAGTACGAACAAGAGAAAGGAAACCAGGTAAATACCGGTATTTGAAACATCATAAATAAAGTCGCGGTCGAGCAACATAGAAATGATATTGGCATGGACCACAACCCCGTGCATATCGGGAAGTGATCTGCCCGTATACTGTTCATTGAGGGGTGTGTAATAACGATCTTTCATAGAAACGGCCTGTTCGTTTTCTCCGCAAAAACCAATCAACACGATTTTATCTTTGAAGTAGTCCCGCTCGAATTGGGATGTGTCATGCAGAAAATTATTGATCTCCAATTGTGTGTAATGAATGACCTGGCTGCTGTTGACCGGATAAAACATATTTTGTGCCCCAGGTTGTACACGCCGGAAGTTGATCCACTCTTTGGTATGATCTCTTTTTCTCAATTCATCGGAGATACTCGAATCATACAAACCGGCGATTTTTACAGCGAAGGCTTCTCCGGTTTGTCCACTGATCAAATGGTATGGCTCAAAAGTACGGACTGACAGACCATCATTACTGCCAAGGTTAACAAAAGCCATTTTGGTATTGTAACAGAAAAATGAATCCGGCTGCAATCCAAAACGAGATTGTTCATGAACCGTGCCTTCCAAAAAAGTATATCCAAGTACGATTCGGTCACATTTCTGAATGGCATCTCTCAGGAGGGTATCACCCGGGGTGCCGTATAAACTATCTAACAGCAAGTCAACACCAATTACTTTTACATTTTGATTGTTGAGGAAACGGATGGTATGTGCCAACTCCGTCCGGTCTGTAATCCTCGAATTAATGATGATAATCCTGTTGTCATACAAGCTGGACTCTTTTTTATCCCGGAACTTGGAGAAGGCGATATCCATTAGATCATGACCTTTTATCGCTTCGCTGAATGGATCGATAAAAATTTGGTTGACGGGTAAATGATGCAGGCAGTAAACGAGCAGGAGACTTCCCAAAGAATAGACAATCGCATGAAAAATGTTTTTCCTGTTCATTACTGACAAATTTGGGCTCCGTTTTTTCAGCGAATTAATAACATCTCACGCTGATTTCTTCTAAAAATCGGTTTTTATTACCCAGCAAATATAATATTCCTGAGGACTCACACTCCACATATGCGCCACGCGGTGTGTGCACCCAAAACAGATTTGCCTGGCTCCATCCTGTTTCAGTCTTCCTTTGTTGCCCGGCAGCCTTGTCTATTCTCACACGTTCAATGGAAAGTAAACGCTGATCTTCAATATTAAATAGATAGAATTGACTATCATTCTGTATGGCATACGAAAAAGAAAGATTCCTATTTGGATCTCCTATGGGATATGGCTTGCCTGAGTAATTGCGGAAGAGTTCATTATCAGGTTTCGCATTGCTTGTCCACTGCTTGCAATCCTGTTGGTATCGAGGGTCAGTCGGCCGTTCATAAATTCCCGTATTGCGAAGGACTTGCAGGTTTTGTTGCGCAAAACGCTTTGTCTTTTCATTTGAGGATTTGGAAAGATTTGAAAAGATCTCTTTCGCTTTATTCTTGTGATTCAAAGCATAGGCGATGCCAAGAGCCATTTGGAATTCATCTTTTTTTGCGGTAGCAGCTGCAAACTTTGCTTTGGAGCTAGTGTATTGTATTGCCAGATCTGTTTCTCCTTTAAGCAGCATGCTGCAAATCAAATTTGATGTTGCCGGATGGTATTCATGATTTAGTTGCAAGGCTTTTTCAAAGTTTGAACGGGCTTTTATCAGAAAGTTATTTCGTTCACTGCGCATTTCATCGGTTAGAGATCCACGGCTTCTTTTGATTTTCTTGAGGCCTGTATTCAGATCGAGTTCGACAGGGTAGGAGAATCTATCCAGATCTTCATCAAAGAGCTCCATGGCTTTAAGGGTATATATTACACCAAGGTTGTTATAAATCTCGGGTCCCTTATAAAACTTTAATATATGCTCATAAGATTGGGCTGCAAGTACGAATTCTTTTTTAAGCGTAAGCAAGTTTGCAGCCTCGAATAATTGGATTAACGGATTCACTTTCTCCAGTAGCGCCAGATCACTTTTTTTTCGTTCTTCTTTGGAGGGATAAGAAGGGGAAGCGTTATCCGTTAATGAATAGCTTGCATAAATCCGGTCGATGAGCTGATTTAAGACCTTGTCAGGAGCATAACCGGAGATGAAGGCAAGAAACAGTCCATAGATGTCGGAATTTTTTTCTTCTTCGAGTTTACCGGTTTGATCGGCATAAACACTAAGGAAGTTTGCAGGATTTTTATCGTCTTGTTGACGGATGAGGGCATGACTCAATTCATGTGCCAGAATAAATGCCAATGCATGAAGGGAGTCTTCTTTAAAACTTCTACAGATTTCGAGAAGGGCTACTTCAATAAGAATTTCATTTTGCTGTGGACGGTAAAGCGCACCAAAGTTTTTGCCTGTACTCAGTACAATCTTTGGTTTTCGAAGATTTGAAAATCCTGAATGCGCATAAAGATTATCCAATACCTGACCAGCAAGAATGTCCGCATTTTTAGGAATTCCTTTTTGCCCGTTTAAATCTGGGTGAAATGCAGTGAGCAGCAAACAGGCACAGGTCAGTATCCGGAAAATGCTTTTCATGCCTCTTTATTAAGGCCATTTGGCTAAGATCTCCGCAGCCTGGCTCGAGTAGGTTTGGCTTTTATCCTCAGAAACGATTTGAAATAGCTGCATGCTTTCATTTGTGAATCCTTTGGTATCCAAAATACTCAAGGCAAGATACCAGCATGAACTTGATTTAAAATCTGCATCGTTTCCTGAACATAGGGGACGCAATTGATCTTCTGCTTTTTGCGGAGTACCTGCACCCAGGTAGGAAAGGCCAAGGTAAAAATGTGCAAGGGGCTTCAGGGATTCTGGAAAAGTATTTCTTTCAAGAAATGAAATGGCCAGCTGATAATCTCCTTTGCTGTATTTTTCAAGCACCCATCGCATGGAATCGCGTATGGGTTCAGAGGGTATCAATCCGCTTGATTGCAAGCCTTCCATGAATTGTTCTGTCTTTTTTGTTTCCGGTTTGTAGTATGCGGCGTAAAGTGCCGAAGCAGATTCTCCCTTTCCCCATAAATGATAGAGAAAAAAGACTAGAAGAGCAAAACTTGCAGCAGCAGCCAGGATCAATGTTCTGTTATGACTGAAGAATTGAACCAGCTTTCCGCGATGTTCATTTTGACTTTTTATGAAGAAGTTTTCCTTCTCCAATTCCTGATCCACCTGGTAAACCAAAGTTCTCAGCTGCGAATGTCCCCATTTATCAATTCCGGTCATAAGTATTTTATAATTCCTGACTTCAGTGGATAATGTAGTGTCGTTCTGCATTCTTGTTTCAAAATCAGACTTTTCATTATCACTCAGCTCGCCATTTAAATAGCGAATTATTTCGTCCTGCAGGGTTAATTGATCATCCATGTGTTCCATTAGAAAGCATTTTGGAGTTGTTTGAAATCGGGTGAGTCCATGACCGTTTTTTTCAAAGCCTGAAGGCACCTGTGTTTTTTAACTTTAATAAATTGTTCGGTATATCCGGTGATTGCTGCGAGTTCGGGATTGGATTTCTTCATGTAGAAAGCCTCATAGATAATTTGGCGGCATTCCTTGGATATTTCCGACATTTTGCTTGATATGAGTTCAAAAAGCGATTCCTTTTCAGCATTTGGTCCGGGATCATCGATGGCCACGCTGTGACTGAAATCTTCCGTGAGCACGGTATTCTTTTCCTTCTTTATTTTACTCAACCACATATTTCTTGCCATGCCCATAAGGTATTGTTTTTCATTTTGTATTCCGGAAGCATTTCCTTCCTGGAGTAGCTTCAAAAAATTCATGACTACATCCTGAAAAAGATCTCTTGCATCCTCAAGCTGTCCATTATTGTAGCTGATATAATTCAGTACATCCTTGAAGTAAAGCGTATAGAGCTCTTTAATTTTCTTTTGTATTCCTTCTTGTGTTAGAATTTCCTCTTGTAATGTATTCATGTCAAATTGAATAATTTTAAATAAAGAACAGGACTGCTAGTGGCCCATCCGAATTCTTTACATCTGAATTCAGATGGGTATTAAAAGTATGTCCGGTTTGTTTAATCTCCAATTCGGTACGCTAATCCAAAGTAATACCCGGTGTCGAATTTTTTCTCCGTGGGTATCACGCCATCTCCCAGGACGATGGGATCTCCCACCTGTAATCCGTTCGCAAGCCGGTTTACTTTTGAGAACATAAATCCTCCGCTGATCATGAAGCTTTGCTTTTTACCCAGGTAAAGGCCTGGGCCAAGAAAAAAGGCAAGGCTCTCTGTATTTTCTGTACTCTTCAGGGGAAGTCCGATGCCAAAAGAAACTACCGGTGTGAGGGAAGCTCCCATTGAATAGCTCATGTTTATAAAAGAGCTGATCATGGGTGCAAACTGGTCTTCATTGGTTGCATTTAAAATATCGTTTTTTATGTAGAAACGTTGGGGCTTTTCACCATACTGCGTACCATTGATACCGAAGGAAGTTCCCATTTTAAACTCACCGTAGGTATCAATTTTGACTTTAATAGTTTTAATGGGTTTGAGTTCGGAATCATCCACTTCCTGCAACTGTGAGCTATCCTTCTTGAATATTTTTACTGTGTACACCAAAAACCTCCCTTCAGCACTTGCATGATGTGTATAGGCAAAATCATTGTTTGCTATATCCATGTATTTGATAAAGAAGGATTGAATCTGCTGGACGTAGTCGCTCGTGCTTTGGGCCGTTGAATTTTCAGCAGCATTGAGTTGCAGCTCTACTTTTGAAATCAGATTGTTGATTTGAGGAACGTTTGTTTCATATTGTTGGATCAATCCATACAATTCGTCGATGCCGTGATCTGTTGATTTCAATTTGCTTACCAATTTACTGATATCAGCTACCTGTTTTTCGTAACTGGTAAATTGTTTCCTTGCCTGCTCGCGGAGGTTTGGAATCTGCAGCAATTTTTCATTCAGGGATTCGATGTCTTTAATTGTGAAAGACTGGGTCTCATCCAGTATGAATGCGTCCCGGAAATAGTCCATCAAAAGTTGTTTGAGTAAACTGGGAGCTACTGCCTGGGTTCTGCAAAGCGTTGTAACATAATCAACATTACTTTTAAGGATACGTGCTGCTTTTTCTTTTTTGTTGATATCGGAAATTAAAGTATTCAGGCTTTCCGTTTCGGATTGTATACCCGCTAATTTTTCTTTGAACTCCTGGATTTCTTCGATATCCCCTCTTGCTCCGCCGGCGGGGCTAAGTCCTGACAACGCACCCATGAGTGATCCGAATATGGGAACATTCATAAATGGGATGGAACCACCCGGGAACAAACCTCCCATCAGCTGAGGCATGAAACCCCTGAAGCTGCTGGAGTCATTGCCATAGCCTGCAGGTGGCAGAGAGTAATTTGATGCATCAAATACGGCAGAATAGATATAGTTGTTGAATTCAACAAGATGGAAGTAAACCTCTTTGTCTTTTTTAATCTTTAATTCACGTACAGGTTTTCCGTTTTTAATGTACCACATGCTATCGTTGTGCACATCGTAGTAAATATGGAGTTCCTGTGATGAGAGATGGAAAGAGCAAAACAGAATGGCGATTACGAAGAGCGATTTCATTTTTGTTTTTTTATTCTGAGATTTTAAAAGTTTCTGTGTAGATATTGATTTCAGTTGCCGGAAGACCCAGGGGACTGCCGCCGCGGGTATGATAAGTTTCCTCGTCTTTCATTTCGAGAAACACTTTTTCAAATGGATTCATTTCCTTGAATCCCCGTGTACCGAGGCTCGATCTCAGGTCCATTGGCTTTGCTGATGCAATCAACTTGAACATCTCCTGACCGTAAGGTTTTCCGATTTCGAATTTGTTTCGTAAAAGAATTCGTTGATTTGGCAGTACCTTCATTTCTTCAGGAGTTGTATTTTCATCAGGTAGCAAAACACGGAAAACGTTATCAGGCTGCAGGTCTATTAAATTAAAATAGGCAGGCTTGATTCCTTCATTGATGACCATTATCTGAATAACCGTGGATTCTGTAAGTACTTTTGCTCCGCTTTGATCAAAGCTAAGGCCTTTGATGCTGTCAACAGGCATCCCCTCTATCAGGGAGTCTTCTGGAACGATCCGAAAACTCACTTTGATTTCGGGAGATTCCATTTCCATCTTTTTCAAAATTTGTCCCTGAAGATAGTTTTGAATGGCTTTAATGAATTTTTTGCGCGTGAGCACAGCAATCTCTGATTGCATATCGACGACTGCACTATCGATGGCATAATCATCTGACGATTTTAGCTTCAGCTGGCTTTTCGGACCGGATGGCTCGAGATAAAACCAAAGTTTGGCATTTTCATTATCCTTTTGAATAAAGGGCTTTGCATAAAGCCAGGGCTCTATTTTATGAATGGCATTTGAATCCCTGATTTTCATACCGACGGGAATCGCGATGTCTCCAAGACTGGCCTCTGTGACATATACCCATGAGGATTCGAGCTGTTCTTTCACTGCCGGAGAATCCAGAGTCACTGTTGATTGAGTTGGATAGGATTTTGTAACCTTGCCGGTGGTGTACGCTTTCGCATTTTCAAAATCTCGGGTATCAGCAGGATAAAATCCAACGAGGGTACCTTTGTTGATGCCTTGTAAACTACCTCCGTTGATAATGATTTGTGTTTCTGACACCACTTTTAAACAGCGGTAATAACTTGCTTTTCCAAGCATCTTTCCATTGAATACATCCATATCGAGTTCGCCCTCTACTTGAGGTTGTTGCAGGGGAGCGATGCGACTCATTTGATTACGGATTTTATCAAACAGCGTTCTGTAGGAACTTCCAGAATTCAAAGTAGAAAGAGAGCTTGAAATGGCATAGGATAAGGAACCATAATGATGTCCTTCATCGTCGGTCATTTCATAATTCAATTGGTTTTGAGCAGAGCCGAAAAAGGACACCATGGATGCCGCCTTTACGGCTGAGCCGCCGCGGGCTTTAGGTGCCATTTCATTGTTTTCCTTTTTAAGGATTTTATTTTGCTGTTGTTTTATATAATCCGGGCTTGCCATAATTTCGGTCGTTCCACGTGCTTGAGCAATCCCTCGAGTCCCTGTTCCGGAATGACAGGCGTCCAATACGACGACGACATGCCCTTCCGGCCCGAGTTTTTCCTGAACTTTGGTTAGGGCTTGTCCAAGCTCATCGTCTGTGATGAGGTTTTCACCTTCATAAACACCCGGATTGAATTTCTTGGGGGAGTCATAAGGCACGATACATTCGTCCAAACCATCAATTTCATCTCCGCTTTTGTCGGCAGCCTGCTGGCCATGCCCTGAAAATTGGAAATAGACGATATCACCTGGATTTATTTTATTGAGCAGATCCACCTGGATCGCTTTCAGGATGGACTTTTTTACGGCCTTGTCATTGGTTAGCGTAAGGATATTCTCCTCTTTAAATCCCTGATTCAATAAGGTCTTTGTAACAAGGTTCAGGTCATTCATCGAACTCAAACTGTTCCAGCCACCTGCTTCCGGGTAATCTGCAACCGCGATGAGCAGTGCTTTTTTCCGGTCGGCCTGGGCCTGGCTGTTGGAGAGGATGCCAAAAGACAGAAACAAACCAATTATCAGACGGATCATCCGATTTCTTCTTTTCATTATTGAGCGAACCTTATTCATATATTATTCTTCAAAAGTAAAGTTAATTTTTTTCAATATCGTTATCATTCCTACCCCGCCAATGCCCAATTCTTTTACCGCAATAGCTTCCCCCTCGAAGGCTATGCACAGCTTATGAATATCGACTTTGCTTCTGATTGTTTTGGGAAGCCCGGGTGGTCTGCCCTAATGGGCGTTTGGCATTGGTCATCGTGTTTACAGGGAATTCCTGATAAGGGAAGGCATCATAATTTATAATTACTACCCGGAGAGTATTCTGTCTTCGACGTTGGGGAAATGTACTTTTCATTTGGCTTATACTGCCTTATACCTATGATTTATTGGACACTGGTCAACCTTTTCTGTTTTATTGGACGACTAAATCGTCGGATAAATTTTTAACGTAGTCAAAATTTAAGATTTTATTTATCATATATATTTAAAATACAATATATTATGCATATACATAAATAAATATGTATGAATGAATTGCAAATGACGAAAAAACCGACTATGTTTGCCGTACAATTCAACGAAGGATCGCCTGGCGGTCCGGATAAAGTTCGGTTTTGGCATGCATTTATCGGTTCACTCTTGTTTTTCCCTGCGCTATGGCACACTGATGCCTGAGCAGTTGGCAGCTGAGGCTGCCAGGTTGGAGATTCCGGTATTGCCGCTGACGGATATCAACAATTGTTCCGCGGCGTATGCATTTGCTCAGGCCTGCAGGGCTCAGGGGATTCGTCCTGTCTATGGGATGGAGTTTAGAAAGGAAGGCCGCTTTTTGTTTACGGCCCTGGCGCGCAATGCGGAAGGGATTCGCGAGATCAACGGTCTTTTGAGCCGCTCTGCCCAGGTCCAGCGCGCACCGGATTGGGAACATTGTTTTGTGATTTACCGCACACTGCCCTGTGCGCCAAAGCTGCTGAAGTCTTATGAATACATTGGAATAAAGCCTGCGGAAGTACCTGCCCTTTTTTCTTCATCCTTGCGTCCTCACGTGGACAAGCTCGTAGTGTTTAGCCCGGTTAGTTTCCTTGACGGGCAGGGCTTTCGCACACACAAATTACTCCGCTGCATCGACCGGAATATCGTCATTGGCAAACTGGAGCCCGGCGATTGTGCGTCCGAAGATGAAGTGTTCGTGGATCCGGAGCATATCCGGCGGCAATTTGCTGCCTATCCGGGCATTCTCCGCAATACGGAAGCATTGCTCAACGAATGTGAGTTCGATATGAGCGCAGGGGATCAGAACAACCGCAGGACCTTCACGGGCGATGCAGACGGAGACTATAAGTTATTGGCCAAATTGGCCTTTCAGGGTTGCCGCAGACGTTACGGACCACATCATGACCGCGCCACGGATCGTGTGCGTCGTGAGCTGCAGGTAATTCACCGGCTGGGGTTTAGCGCATATTTTCTCATTACCTGGGATATTGTGCGCTATGCCCAGAGCGCCGGGTACTACCATGTTGGGCGGGGCAGCGGGGCGAATTCCATTGTGGCCTTTTGCCTCTACATCACCGACGTGGATCCCCTTGAGCTGGATCTGTACTTTGAACGGTTCATTAACCCACACCGTACCAGCCCACCTGACTTCGACATCGATTTTTCCTGGAGCGAGCGCGATGATGTCACGGAGTATATTTTTGAACGCTACGGGCGCGACTACACGGCCCTGTTGGCTACCTACAATAGTTTTAAAGGGAAGTCCATTGTACGCGAATTGGGCAAGGTCTTCGGCCTTCCCAAAGCCGATATCGATACGATTATTGACGAGCCCCGCGCGGCTCACAAGCACCATCCGTTTGCCAGACATATTTTCCATTTTGGAAAGTCGCTCGAAAAATTACCCAATTACCTGTCCATTCACGCGGGTGGCATCCTTGTTTCAGAACGCCCCCTGTATTACCATACCGCACTGCAGCAAATGCCCAAGGGCTTCCCCATCACCCATTTCGATATGTATGGGGCGGAGGATCTGGGTTTCCACAAATACGACATCCTGAGTCAGCGGGGTCTGGGCCACATAAAAGATGCCGTCGACCTCGTTCATCGAAACCGCAAACAACGTCTCGATATACACGATATCGTGCAAATCAAAAACAATGAGCGCGTGCGAAGCCAACTGCGTTCCGGGCACTGCATTGGCTGTTTCTACATTGAATCGCCTGCGATGCGGGACTTGCTTCATAAACTCCGGTGCGACAACTACGTCCATCTGGTTGCGGCGAGCAGCATCATCCGTCCGGGTGTGGCCCAGTCGGGCATGATGCGCGAATACATCGAACGCTTTCATCAGCCCGACCGCGTGCAATATCTGCACCCTGTATTTGAAGAGCACTTGCGGGAAACCTTTGGAGTGATGGTCTATCAGGAAGATGTCATGAAGATTGTGCACCATTTCGCAGGCCTGGATCTGGATGAGTCGGACGTACTTCGGCGCATCATGACCGGAAAACGAAAGAGTTCAGATACGTTCCGGCAGCTCATGGAAAAGTATTTCCGCAATTGCAGGGAGCGTGGATATACGGATACATTGACCCACGAGGTCTGGCGACAGATCGAGAGTTTTAGCGGATATTCCTTCTGTAAAGCGCATTCGGCTTCTTTTGCGGTCGAGTCCTTCCAAAGTTTGTATTTAAAAGCCCATTTCCCCCTGGAATTCATGGTGGCTGTGATCAACAACTTTGGAGGCTTTTACAATACCGAACTTTATATGCACGAGGCCCGGATGTGCGGCGCACGGATCATGGCGCCCTGCGTGAACCATAGCCAGTATTTGACGGATATCGAGGAGGACCGCATTTGGGTGGGATTTGTACACATTCACGCTCTGGAACAGCAGGTCGCAAGGCAGATCGTCCGGGAGCGGCAGCGTTCAGGGCCTTATGTCGGACTGGATGATTTTATCCGTCGGGTGCCTATGGGCCGAGAACAGCTGCACTTGCTGATACGCATTGGAGCACTGCGCTTCACAGGACTCTCCAAAGGGGAGCTCATGTGGCAGAAAAATGCCGTTCCCGAAATGGGACACACAAGGGCTGTAGCCTCTTATCTTTTTGCGGACGGCAGTGAGGAATTCGAAATTCCACAGCTCGAGGAGGGGCCTTTTGATCAGGCCTTTGACGAAATGGAGTTGCTCGGATTTCCACTCTGTAACCCTTTCGACCTTTTGGCCGAAAAACCGGCAGGTGAGCTCACCGCTGACGCTTTGAAAAATCATGTCAACCGCGAGGTAAGCATGCTCGGATATTACGTAACCCAAAAACCTGTTCGCACCAAACAAGGAAAGTTAATGGCATTTGGCACCTGGCTGGACCCCAAAGGGGCCTTCTTCGATACGACGCATTTCCCACCTGAGCTCGAGCACTTTCCCTTTCAGGGAAGAGGCTGCTATCATATTCGGGGAAAAATAGTCGATGACTTTGATTTTCCCAGTCTTGAGGTACATTCGATGCGCAAACTTCCCTATGTGAAGGACCAGCGCTACTAGAAAGCAGGAAGAGTCGCCTTTTGAGGCTTCATTTATCAGACTACTGAAAAGGAAGTGAGTAAAATAATCTATAAGTTCAATGCAGAGCTGGAAATACACATGAAATACGGATTATTATTTATTGGCGCACCCTTGGAATCCCATGTCATTTTTCTGTTGTGTCATTTATGTATGGAAGACGGGATATGAATAGTTTCAAATGTAATGTACAAATATCTGGAGAGCTGATGTAGGGCGCAATTCCTTGTTGGAAAAATCAACACCATTCTATTTCAATGAATTCAGAAAGGGCATGGCCGGGAAAATCTAAAAATTTCCTGAACGATGAACACATTTGACCCTTATTCCAAATACTAACAAACGTTCGTTAACGTAATTTTCCAATTGAGGAATTACACAAAAATTTTTTGAAACACCAGGCAACTCAAATGAGGCTCTTAGAAGGCAATTGAAGGCTATGGCGAGAAGAGCCACATGGACAGATCTGAGATCCTAGGGCAAATTCAAATTCGTCACGGCAATTTTTCCAATAGACGCGAATAGCTTTTGTTTGGTGTATGTACTTTGAGAATGTAAAAGCCGGGAGCTAAATCCCTTGTATTTAGATGGGACGGATTATCGGATGCCACCATTGCCCTGACGCTCAAACCATTTAGCTGAAGGAGTTCCACACGGCTGCCGGCTGTCAGATCTGACAGCAATATATATTCGTTAAAGGGATTTGGAAAAGCGGGAAAAGAGTGTTCATTTAAATCTGCGGCTCTGACGAGCTGCCCTCCCTCAAAAGCTCCGATGGAAGGTGGATTTAAATAACTTTTACCTTGATAATCCTGTGCTGCTTGTGGTATAAAAAGTCCTTTGCCAATCGCAGGTGAGTTGGGTTTCAGTTGATAATCGGCAGTAGACATATTTATGAAAAGGGGATCCCTCTGTATGATGCCATTCATTTCAATAACGGGCAATTGGGGTCCTCTCCATCCTGAATTCTGCAGATGATACCAAAGGTTGTTTTTAAATTGAAAGCTACCGGGGGAAGTATTGGGACCAATATTTACATCTGTCGATAAGGTATTGGTAACTACTACGATATTATTTGCAAAAGTGTTATTGGCGCAACTTAAATAGAAACTTGTATCACTGCTTTCCTGTAGAATTCGCAAGATCCATTTTTCAGGTTGTAGGATGGTATTGTTTATGACTTTTACTTCCCGGCAACCAACAAATGCAATGGGAGTCATGCCACCTTGAAAAATATTTGAATACACCAATAGATTTCTTGCCTCATAATTTGCACCTGCCGGACGAAAAAATGCGGAGCCGGTACTACCACCTAAATTTAAACTTCGCTGCCCTCCTGAAATAAATTGATTCTGGCGGATCTGCAATTCACTGCTGGCTCCCTTGGCTTGTATGCTGTTGCTTCCCTGATTCCGGAACAGGCTCTTTTCAATAATTCCCTGATGGCAACCCACCATATCGATGCCACTGCCTCCGGCAGATCCGTTTTCAAAAATGCAATTCACAATTCGGAAACTATCTAATCCGGAAAGTTTAAGCAGATCATTATTTCCGGTAGCACTGATGTCGCGAAAAATACAATTCTCTATTCGAACATTATGAGCAGGTGTTGGGATGGTCCCTCCGTCATCGATGTTCATTCCATTGCCTGTTTGACCTTTGACTGTGAAATTGGATAATGCAATGTAATTTATATCGGAAAAATGCATCGACTCCGTACCGCCATCGAATAGTACGAGATCGCGATCCGTTCCTTTAATTGTGATCCAGGCATCGTGCCTGCCTTGCAGGAATTCAATGTAATATGGACCACGATAGGTCCCGGGATGAATTAAAATGGTATCCCCGGGTTTCGCTACAGCAGCTGCCTGAGCGGGATTGGAATAAGTTCTTCCATTTCCTACATGTAAGATATTCTGGGATTCGCCTGCCTGAAGAAAAAGCGCAAAAAGAAATAGGACAAATATGATACGTAACATGCCCTAATGTAAGAACTTTTTGCATTATAAAGTCCAAAGATTTGTACAGCCAGTACAAAAACCTTATGGGCAGAAACACTGCATGTGAATTAGTTTTTTAAGGACTTGACTAATTTCATGAGGTATTCGCCATATAGGCTTTTCTGAAGTTTTACAGCCTGGTGTTCCAGTTCAGTTTTAGAGATAAATCCCATCAGGAATGCAATTTCTTCAAGGCAGCCGATTTTTAATCCCTGCCTCTGCTCTATAACCTGAATGAACTGGGAAGCCTGCATCAAAGACTCGTGAGTGCCGGTATCAAGCCATGCAATTCCTCGACCCATAACTCCGACTTTCAATTTCCCCAAATTCAGGTAAGCGCGATTCACATCGGTGATTTCATATTCCCCTCTTGCTGAAGGCTTGAGGTTCTCTGCAATTTCTATCACCGAGTTGTCATAAAAATAAATTCCGGGAACAGCGTAATTCGATTTCGGCAGTCTCGGTTTTTCTTCAATTGAAAGGACATTGAATTGCTCATCAAATTCCACCACACCATAGCGCTCCGGATCAGCGACGGGATATGCAAAAATGATTCCGCCATGTGGCTCGCAGCTTGCACGTAAAAGTTCGGGCAGTTTGCTCCCATAGAAAATGTTGTCTCCAAGTATTAGACAAACGGAATCAGATCCTATGAACTCTTTCCCCAATACGAAAGCCTGAGCAAGACCATTTGGTTGTGCTTGCTCTTTATAATGAAGCTGAATTCCCAGTTGATGACCATCACCTAACAACTGTTCGTAAAGTGGAAGATCTCGGGGAGTCGAGATGATCAGTATTTCCCGTATACCGGTGAGCATGAGTGTGGAAAGCGGATAATAGATCATGGGCTTGTCATACACAGGCATAAGTTGCTTGCTGACTGCCAGTGTCAATGGGTATAACCTTGTGCCGGATCCACCTGCGAGAATAATTCCTTTCATAGTAACTTATGTAATTAGTGAACCGAAATTTGGCTTGGCTAAACTATCGGTTACAACTTTGTTTAAATCTGAACAAAGGGATTCCAGAAGTACAATATCCGCATCTTCGAGAAGACTTCCGTTCTCCAGCTTTGAGAGCATCTTTTCACTGGCTTGAATCGCATGAGAACACCGGATCATCGTGAAATTCGTCTTCAACTCATGCAATCTGTTGAATAGTAAATTTCCGGACCCCAACTCATGCATCTTTTGGATGGAATCCATTTTTTCCCTGGTATCACTGCACCATTCCTCAACCATTTCCCGGAGCAGGTCTTCATTGCCAAAGCATATTTCTCTCAGAAATTTAAGATCAATTGAGATTTCCATAGGCTTTGTTCAGATGCTCGTGTCTGGGAAAAAAGATAAACTGCGCACCCAGTTCTGACAGTACAAAAAGACAAAAGTGCTCTTTGTGTTCTTTGTACACTTTTTGAAAATCTTTTACCTTTTCCTGTTCAATAATACTTTTCATTACAAACTCTTCCAAACTGGAGGCGTGCACAGACCAAAGTCCTGTGTTTGGTCCGGCCTCAATGAGTTTTACGCCCATTTCCAATTCTTGCTGATGAAGTATAAATATTGGATAATGCGTAAGTTCCTGGTCAAGAATAATTTCAATCGCATCATTCAAGGCCTTCCGGTATCTCCGAAGGTCATCTTCCAATTGTAAATATTTTTCAATAGACCCTTTCATTGACGCAAAGATAACAAGGCCACACTTTCGACATGGTTTGTATGAGGAAACAAGTCGACAGCTTTTATTTTTTCAAGTTTGTAAGAGCCTGCAAGGAGACTCAGGTCTCTGGCCTGGGTGGCAGGATTACAACTGACGTAGATGATTTTTTGCGCCCCTAACTGGAGTAAACTCTCGCAAACTTGCTCATGAAGGCCCGTTCGGGGGGGATCTACAATTACGAGATCGGGAAGTCCGTGCTTTTCTTTAAATTCTGACCACAGAAGTTCTTTGGCATCGGAAACCATGAAATGACAGTGGTTTAACTGATTAGCCTGTGCATTCATTACGGCATCTGCAATAGCCTCTGGAATTTCTTCGATGCCAATGACTTTTGCTGCTTTCCGGGCAAGATAAATTCCAATACTTCCAACTCCGCAGTATAAATCAAGAACAGTTTCTTTTCCACTTAGGTTTGCATACGCTTCTACCTGCCGATAAAGCTGGGCAGCCTGACGAGTGTTCGTTTGGAAAAATGATTTGGGTCCAATTAAAAACCTGACATGGTCAAGTGTTTCTGTAAGATACGCATCACCGTATTCAAGTTTGAAAGTAAGGTCCGACAAACTGTCATTCCATTTTGTATTCAGAACAGAATAGAAACTTCGGATTTGAGGAAAGGATTTTACAGTTGATTCCACGATCATCTCCAGTTTTTTGGGATCTTCCTGACCCACACTAATTATACACTGCACATTGCCATCCAGGGTATTCCGGATAATCAGGGTTCTTAAAAATCCTTCGTGTTTTTTAATGTCGTAAAAGGAATATTCCTGTTCAAGCGCAAGCTGACGTATATAATTCCGGATTTCATTTGAAGGCTCTGACTGGAGAAAACAACGTTGAATATCTACCACCTTGCTAAAATGTCCGGGTCTGTGAAAACCTAAGGCGCAATTTTGTTCGTTTTCCTCTTTCAGGCCTTTGTCAGAAGCGATAAACCATTTGTGGGCAGAAAATGTAAATTCCAGTTTGTTTCTGTAAAACCGAATTTCCTCTGCGGGCATAGGATCTTCGAATATTGTGTCATCTTCTAACTTGGCAATGCGCTGCACGGCATCTTTGACCCAGCCTGATTTGAATTCCATTTGGGCAGCGTAATTCAGATGTTGCCAGCTACAACCACCGCAGATTCCAAAATGATCGCAAAATGCCTGCGTCCGATTTTCAGATGGAGTCAGGATATTTAGTACGCGTCCGTGCCAGCTTCCTTTGCGCTTGCGAAGCAATACAACTTCAACAACATCACCTGGTACGGCTCCTTCTACAAAGACGACCATCCCTTGTTCGGTTCTGCCGACCGCATGGCCATTATGGGCGATACCATGAATGGATAATATAGCGGTTTTATTAATTTTTCTTGCCATCTTTTCGTATCGTGAATTCTATTCTTCGGTTGGCTTGTCTGCCCTCTTCTGTATCATTTGAATGCAAAGGTTTGCTTTCCCCAAATCCGGCATATTCCAATCGGTCTGAAGCAATGTCTTTGCTAATGAGATATTGAACAACGGAATACGCCCTCCTGTCTGAAAGTTTTTGATTGTCCAGGACGTTCCCGACATTGTCCGTATGTCCTGCAATTAAAAGTTGAATTTCCGGATTTTCCTTGAGCATCTTTACAAGAGCATCCAGTTCGAAACGGCTTTCGTCTTTCAGAACTGCAGAGCCACTTTCAAAAATCAGGTTTTTCAATTCAACCGTCTCATTGCTCAGAGATGCAATCCTTTTTAAAAATTTCTTCAATATCATAGGATGCAGAGCGGAATGACGCTGATTGCACTGAAATTGTTCGGGTTCAAAAACATAGTTTTCCTTTATCACATGCAATGCATAATCCGATCCACTTGGGAGAGAAACAAGAAGGCTTCCTTCTTCACCCGTATTTCCCTGAAAGAAGATTTCATTTTTTTGCAGATCAAAAATTTTTACTTCTGCGGATATCGCCTGGTTGCTTTCTTCATCCAACACGGAGATTTGCACATATGTGGATGGAGGAATAGTCAACGCATCCGGTAATTGCAATTCGTAGAGATCCAGATTGGCATCAGTGTCCAGCAGGCCATTGTGGAGGTACTTTTGGTCAGAGGCCATCCATGCTGTTTTGCCGTCAGGAAATACGATAAGTGAAGACTCATCACCACGTGTGTTGAGAGGAAAGCCCAGATTTACAGGTGCTGTCCATTCTTCCTTATCATCGATGCGCGAATAAAAAAGATCCATACCCCCCATGCCAGGATGAGTATCTGATGAGAAAAAAAGATATTGCGAATTTGGATGCACAAATGGACAAACCTCATTGCCGGGAGTATTGATCATCCTGCCTGCATTTCTTGGAATCGACCAGCTGTTGTCAGATTTTCGGTGTGTATACCATAAATCATTATTTCCCAGAGTGCCTTTGCGATTGCTTGTAAAATAAAGTGTTTGACCGTTATCAGCAAAGCAGGCCTGGGATTCATAAGCTGCTGTATTCACATGGTCACCCAAATTTATGGGATTCGACCAGTCGCCATTGTTCCAGATAGAATAATACAAATCACAACCACCGAATGATCCGGGACGATCGCATGAAGTGAACACAAGCATTTTGCCATCCGGCGATATAGCCGGTGAGCCTTCATTTAGAGCTGTGTTTATTTGTTCGAGAGGAAGTGCTTCAGACCAGCCCGTGTCTGTCCTCTGCGACCAAAAGAGGTCTTCATCGCCCCGGGGACTCCTGCGGGTAAAGAAAACCTGGTTGCCATCTGCACGCACACTGGCCAGATATTCAGAAAATTTGGAGTTCAATGATGCAAGGTATTGTGGAGGCTTAACGAACAAGTGTTTGGAAGAGCTGTCGGCAAAGATAAGTTTTGGATACAGGGCCCTTGCTTTGTTTATTAAATCGGAATTCAGTTTTTCTTTTTCAAGAAACACCGCCATGTTTTTTTTGGCGGATGCAAAATGATCGGAACGATATTCGGTTAATGCCAAAGTATAATAGACCTTGACCTGGTAATTGGAATCAAGCTCAAGGACCTTTTCAAAATGAAGTTTAGCGCACGGAAGATCGTAGGTTTCAAAACATAGAGAGGCCAGTTTTAAATGTGCGTCGATGCAACGTGGTTCCCGATCAAGTACGCCCAGAAATAAGCTTCTGGCTTTTTGATAATCATTGACCTTATAGCGTTCAACAGCCTGGTCATAGTTTTTCAAGAGTTTTCCGGAAAGATTTGCACGTGTCACAAAATTTTGTGAGGCCAGGTGTAAGGTACATTGAACCAGCAAAAAGCTTAGGGCAAATAGGCGCATTCCTGTTTTAAAAGAAAACGAAAGCTTCAATAAATTAATATGTCATCAGGATTGCTGAGCCAACAATTTTGAAGCAGAGTCCAACCCCATGTCTGCTGCTTTCTTCAAATCGAGGATATAATCTGCATTGCCTGCTGCTTTTCTTGCCATTCCACGATGCATGAAAAGTTCAGCGCTATTGCTTTCTTCAAGATGATCCAGGAATCGCAAACTGGCATCGAATGCTTCCAGGGCGCCATCAACCTGGCCTAATGCAAATAGGGTTTTTCCGTAATTGAACCAGGTTTTTGAAAGATGTTTATAATTGGGGTCAGTTTCTTCAAACTTCCTGTTGGTATAAAGCTTGTATTCAAAAGCCGCCTTTTCAAATTGTTTCAATTCCAGATGGCAATTGCCTTTAACGCGGCGTGAAGCCCAATGTATCGGTTGAAGTGCGATGGATTGCTTAATGGCTTCCTCAAAGCAGGATATTGCTTTTTCATAATCTTTTTTGATCATATACGAACGTCCCAGGCCATAGTGGGAAGGAGCGTTCATGGGATCAAAACGGACGGATTTTTCAAAATCGTAAATCGCATCTTCGTAATTTTTCAGATGAAAATTTACATATCCTCTTTTTTCGTAAGCCTGCGAATGGCGATCGTATTTTTCAATGGCTTCTGTCAAGAGTTGCAGGGCCTCGCTTTCTTTTCCAAGTTGTTCGGCCAGCTTCTTGCCTTCCTGGTAAAGCATCACCGAAGATTTTTCTCCCAGTGGTTCGAGATGGACGTGCTGCAATACTTTTCCGTTGTCTGTCATCCAGGCATTAAGACTGCCAGCTACCGAAAACTGAGCGCAATATTCCAGCAGGCTGATGGTATTTTTCCAAATCTTTTCTCCGGTATTTCCAATGAAGCGCGGGATGGTCAAACTAAAATCCTGAACATGGAATAGTTGGTCGCTGGTCTTAAAAAGAAGCTCTTTCTTGTACAGGGTTTCTGACCGCTGATCAAAAAGCTGAATGACTTTTTGAAATGACCGTTCGGTTCCAAATTCAAATTTTCCTTGAAGGATCACTTTATAAAATTGACCTTGTTGCATATTTATTTTTCGGTTAGCTTGATTTTAAAAAGTGCTTTAAAGGACTTGAAATGTCCTTAATCCAATCATTTTTTAGATTGGGTTCAGAGGGTCCGGCATTCCGGAATCAATAAAATTTAAATATGTACCCCTTTGGTTATAAAGCCACGTGCAAAGTTCGTAAGATTTAAGGAAATTCTAATGATAACTTCTTATAAATCAAAGAATTAAATTTTTAAAATGTATATCCAAATGGTTGAGCAATGATTACACATTAAATTATTTTAATACTTGTGTAAAAACCGCTGATTATCATGCATATAATTAGGATTCAGATCCATATTTTGGTGCCCTCCGAGCAATTTTGGCAAATTCCTATTGACTTGCGGGATTGCAGCAATTTATTTCGAAATCTATGATAATCGTCTCCATTCCATATTTCATCAAATGTGGAACTTTCCAGCAGTCCCATTTGATGCGAGGCATCTTTGTCAAAGCAACAGGGCACAACGCGACCATCCCAGGTAATCACCGGAGCTCTCCAAAGCCTCCAGCAATGATTGAGAAGCTTGTTTTTAATCTGCATTTTGCCTTTTCGGTCCTTTGTATATCTCGAATACAGGCTGTGTTCCGGGATGAGATCTGCGCTGGACGAATTTTCATAAATCTGAGCCGTCTTAAATAAGATTTCATCCACACCACTCTGCTTGGCCATTTGCCGAACATCATTCATCTGGTGTTCATTTGTCCGAAAAACAATGAATTGCCAGATGATCCATGGATTTTTAGCCTTGAGACTCTGTCGTGCCTTTAAAAGATTTTCTGTGCCTTTTAATACTTGTTCTAGCCTGCCGCCTTTCCGGTATTGCTCATACACGTCCTGATCCGATCCATCTATGGAAATGATCAGTTGGTCCAGTCCGGAACGGACAATTTCTAAAGATTGCTGGTCATCCAGGAAATGAGCATTGGTACTGCTCATCGTATAGATACCAGCGCTATGGGCATACCTGATGGCTTCGCAGATCTTGGGATGAATAAAGGGTTCTCCCTGAAAATAAAAACTCATCATCCAGATTTTGGATTGCAAAGGCCGGATCCACTTTATAAACTCATCAAGTTTTAAATTGCCTGTAGGCCTGTTAAAACTCCTCAGCCCGGACGGACATTGGGGGCACTGTAAATTACAGGCTGTCGTAGGTTCCACGGAAAGGGCTATCGGGAAAGCCCAGACGTTTGATTTTCCGCTCAATCTGCTGTAGTAATAGGAACACAGTAAGAGAACTGCATTGGACAGGCGCTCCCAACTGGTCTTTTTCAAAATACGGATGAATACGCTGAAACGTTTCCACATAGCATGGCAAATATGACCCTAATTTCAAAGGGATTTCTCTGTTGTGATTTATTTTTAATAGGGATCATGCATCTTTGCGGAAACAGAGTTTATTTCTCTGATTATCTGTTTGATCTCTTGACAAAATCTTTTTAGGCCAAATGAAATATCTGATTGCAGGCTTGGGAAATATGGAAAAGGCTTATTTCGGAACTCGACATAATGTTGGATTCGACGTTGTAGACCGTCTTGCCGCACAGTTGAATGTGCAATTTACTACGGGCACTCTGGCACATTATGCTCAGGCATCCTATAAGGGAAGAACTCTGATTTTAATAAAGCCAACGACGTATATGAATCTTAGTGGAAAGGCGGTGCGATATTGGCTTACAAAAGAAAAAATCGATGCCTCTCACTTGTTGGTCGTTCTTGATGATCTGAATCTGGACTTTGGAATGATCAGGTTAAGGCCTCAGGGAAGCGATGGTGGCCATAATGGGTTGAAAGACATTCAGATTCAGCTCAATTCGACTGACTATGCAAGGCTGCGTGTAGGGATTGGAAATGAGTTCCCAAAAGGCCGGCAGGTTGATTATGTGCTGGGTCACTGGACAAAGGAACAATTCGAGATTTTACCAAAAATTCTGGACTATTCCGCAGAGGCAGTGTTGGCATTTTGTTTTCAAGGATTGGCCCAGACCATGAATCTGTACAATTCAAAAAGCGCCCTTTAGATGAACTAAAATGTAGTGGAATAACATACAAGTTTCACATTTACGAATTAATCTTCCAATATTGCAAAAAGGCACAAAATAAATGGGGCGGGGATGATCTTGCTCATTTATCATTAGCATCTTGTCCCTCTTAAAACGGTATGATTGACTTTCAAAGCTGGAGCGGATTACCGGAAATAAAATATTCTGCATTGTATGCAATAAAAAAGCAGCCGATCTACATCGGCTGCTTTTCGATACTCATTAAAAAACGAAATTCCCTCAATCCAAACTCAACGCTCTTCGAAGATTTTTCATCAAGCAAAATGATCCACGAAACGGCAAACTTCCATGCAATACCGAATGCTGAAGGTCTGTCCAAATCGAAAATTTAAGGAAGTAAATAGCAAGCGAACCTTTGTTCGTTGAAACCAAACCATTGCGTAACATCTATTTTCAAGATCAAACATTCCTTCAAATACATTGAATCACGGACCTGAAACCGGAATTTCCAAAAACACTCAATTGTTCTCTAATAGGATACTTCAACTGAACTTATATTTATAGCTGTACAGATGTAAGTTTCGGCAACCTAATAGTTTCTACAACAGGCAAAATAACCGGTTCCGCACTTCACGTTGCATTTAAAATTAACGCCCGTTCCAGCGATGGATCCACTGTGCTCAATTGAACAATCCGTCGCACCCCTGCCTCCTGCATCACAGGCACGTGAAACACTGTTTTCGATGCATTGACACTTTACAATGTCAACATCCGGATCGACGACGGGTCGTCCATCCCGGTAAAAATTGAGATAATGATATTCACCGCTGACCGTACTTAAGCCGTATCCATTGAACTTCCCTTCAGAACTGCTTCCAACACCAAGTTGTACATGTGTTCCATCCTCTTGTAAAATGTCTATGCCTTTATCAGACTCAGAAACTCCAATTACGGAAATGGTACGGTCAAATGCATAAGATGAATCTGTTCTCAATACGTAAATAGGGTCAGAAGCATGTCCTGAGGTTTTTATTAAAATAACATAACCCTTTCCGCCAATCAAATGAAAAGATGTCGCAACAGATGTTAATTCAGGACCGGTTTTTGTAAAAGTTTCCGGATCCTTGTTGCAGGAAATTAGTGCGGCAAATAAAGCCAGAGAAAAAAAAGCATAGGTGTGTTTCATACTCGTTCGTTTAAGATGTGTGTGAATGGTTCTTGTTCACGCAGTGGAACTGCTGCGTCTGAAGTAAACTATGCATAGGGTGTTAATCAGAACAAGAGCAAATCAAAGCATTCGCTTTTGGAAGGAGCACAGCCGTTTATCAAAATGAGGATCGTTTTTTATCGTGTACACTCTTTTGCTGATTTAACCAATGTGCAGGTTTGCAGTTTTGAAATGTCTCTTCTTAGGCAATAGTCGGGGATCAAATGGAATTCATGCTGAGGGCTACTTGAGATAAAGCCCGGATTAACATTTTTTTAGCTTGAAAATCCATGGATTAGCTATTACCTTTGCAATCCTTTAAAAATGCCCTCCCGGGGGCCTTATTATATTGTAAACTATTGAAATTCAAGTAAAAAGAATCTTAATATGGGAATGATTACGAGTATTAGAAAGCGTCTTTGGGTTGTAACGGTGCTTATGGCGCTGGCGCTTTTGGGATTTATCGTGATGGATATGACCTCAGGACGTTCCTCCTCTTTGTTTGGCAATCCCGACACGGTGGGTAAAGTTGCCGGACAGGATTTGAGCTGGAGAGAGTTTCAGAATACGGAAAGGGTATTGTATTCCAACTCGGATGTAGACTATTTTGGAAGAAAGGATTATCTGTGGAACCAATTTCTGGAGCGCGCCATCCTCGAAAAGGAGGCAGAGTGCAATGGTACCGGTGTTAGTTCAGGCGAATTGCAAGAGTTGGAATTTGGTTACAATCTTTCTCCAATTATTCAAAGAAACTTCCGGGATCCCAATACCGGCGAGATCAGCCGCGAGCAGCTTAATGTATTCAAAAAAGGACTAGAAGAAGAGAATCTCGATCCCAGATTGAAAGACTTCTGGCTGGTTCAGGAAAAGGAAGTAATAAAGGACCGTTTATACACCAAGTTGGGCACAATCGTTTCCAAGTCGCTTTACATGCCCAATTTCATGATTGAAAGAAATCAATACGAAAGTAACCTGCGACTTGATTTTGTCTATGGCGTAATTCCTTATGAAGCTATTCCGGAAGAAGATATTAAAATTGAAGAAAGTGATTATGTGGCCATGCAAAAGGAAAAGGCTGCCTCGATTAAGACGGATGAAGAAACCCGCACTTTAAAGTTAGCTGTAATAGACATCGTACCAACTGCTGAGGATTCCAATCAGATCATGACTTCCGTTTCCTCCAAAATAGAAGCTCTTAAAAGTTCTACGGATGACTCCAGTTTCGTTGTCAGCAATCTTGGTAAATGGGATGAAGCCTATCAGACAGAAATGGAATTGAGTCCTGTAGTTAAAGATACGCTCTTTAAAATCCCTATTGGTTCGGTTTATGGACCTTATGTAGATCAGGGGGAATACAGAATTACGAAACTGATCGACCGCAAACCCATTGCCGATTCAGTTCAGTCACGACATATTCTTATACGCGTTCAAACCCGTGAGCAATATCTGTCTGCGGTCAAATTACTGGATAGTATTAAAAATTTGGTTCAGACAGGAGCTGGAAGATTTGATTCACTTGCCATGAAATTCAGCCAGGACCCGGGCTCTGCCATCAAAGGTGGAGACCTTGGCTTTTTTCAACCCGGCCGCATGGTTAAACCCTTTAATGACGCTGTATTTTATCAAATGAAAGAGGGTGAAATGAAAACGGTATTGAGCCAGTTTGGAGTCCATTTGATTCAGCTGACCAAGGCCGCTTTCGACTCTAAAAAAGTAGGTGTTCACCTTGCAACTATTGGAGAATCTATTATACCTGGTGATGCGATTTCGAATACAAAATACGATGAAGCGATCAATTTGGTTCAGCAGCACAGAACACTTGAAAGTTTAGAAAAGAAAATAAACGAAGAAGGCAAGTATAAACTGGAAGTTGCAGGAAACCTATTTAAAAACTCTTATCAGATTAATACTTTGGGGGCTTTCGCAAACAACACCTCTCGTGAAATGATTCGTTGGGCATACGCCAAAACAACTAAGCTTGGAGATGTAAGTCCGGAAGTATATAGTGTGCAGGAGGAATCCAAAAAGTATACAAACAAATATGTTATCGTTTCCTTGGCCGAAATTGTTCCTAAAGGCATCGCCTCGATTGAGCCTTTTCGCAATCAGTTGAAAGGCGAAATTTTAAAGAGGAAGCGTTTTGAGAAAATTAAAGAGAAAATTGGCAACGTTACCGAGTTTTCAACTCAGCTTGGGGAATACACGTTTAAAGCGGACACGGCACGGAATATTTCCCCTTATAGCGGATATATTACAAACTATGGCGATGAGTCCAAAGTTATTTCAAGCCTCGTGAAACTCCAGGATGGCCAGACCTCCCAACCTTTAATGGGGGAGAAGGGTGTGTTCGTTTGCAAATTGCTCAAAAAGAATATTCCGGAGCCAGTAGCAAATCTCGATGCATTCCGCGCATTTTATGTGCATCCTGCGAAGAATGTGGCAATGACCTATCTCATGAATTCTTTGCGCAAAAAATATACAATCAAGGATGACCGGTCAAAGTTTTTCTAGTCTTCTTTGATTCAATGATAAAGGCCTGTGTTCTCCAACATGGGCCTTTGTTTTTTGTACAATCTTTATGCACAACAAACGTTATGATGAAATGAACTTTTCACCTTGCGCATTCCTCCTTGTCCTGACAGCTCTTCTGTTGGCATGTACAAAACCAGCTGTTTTGGAAACCAAACATGAGAATGGGAAGATAAAAGAGCGTTACGGTGTGATTACCTCGGATGGCGTTGAACTGCGTCATGGTAAATATGAGAGATTCGATATGGAAGGTCGGCTTGAAGAGGAAAGTTGGTATGAAAAGGGAAAATTGGAAGGAATCCGGAAACTCTACATGAACGGGATTCTCCAAAGCGAAGAGACCCGAAAATTGGACCGGTACCATGGACCTTTTAAGGCGTATTTTCCAGACGGCAAGGTGCAATTAGAAGCGAACTATGTTGATGATGTGATGGTTGGTACCGTGAAAGTGTTTTATCCTGGTGGTGGGCTTAAAGAATTAGTTACTTTCGCAGATAATGTGGAAAATGGTCCTTTCATAGAATATTACGAAAATGGAAAATTAAAAGCAGAAGGTAGTTATAAACAACTTGACGGACCTGTTGAAGATGGTGAGTTGAAATTATATGATTCCACAGGACTTCTGTTGCGTAAAATGAATTGTGAAATGGGAAAATGCACGACTACATGGCAAAGGGATACTTCTACCATACACTAGTTTTATCAGGACTTCTACTACTATCTGATCTTTATGGTCAAACCGGAGGCAGGCAGATTTTTCAATTTCTGAATATATCCCCGGGTGCCAGAGTATCTGCATTAGGGGGTATGCCTGTTAGTTGGAGGAGCTCGGATCCTGCTGCGGTATTCCTGAATCCTTCGCTATTGAACTCTTCGATGAGTGGACAATTCCAATTTTCTAACCTGTCCTATTTTTCGGATATCAAATTCGGCCACATCAGTTATTGCCATAGTTTTGATTCACTTGGCCTAAACTTTCAAATTGGAACCCAGTATGCAAAATATGGCAATATTGAAAGAACAGATATTTATGGAAATGGCCTCGGCAATTTTAAAGCATCGGAAACAGATATCTATTTTGCCGCTTCCAGAGTGCTAAATGAGCGTATGATTGTTGGCCTAAGTCTAAATTATTTATTTTCTAGCCTGGATCAATACAGTTCAAATGCCTTAAGTTTCAATGGCGGAATTTCCTATACAAATCCTGAAAAAAAATATGGACTTAGCCTTCTTTTTAAAAATGCAGGATTCCAACTGAGTCCTTATACAAATACGAAGGAACCGTTGCCGTTTGAAATCCAATTAGCTTATGCAAAGCGCTTAAAACACCTTCCTCTCATCTATCACATTGGCTTCAGAAATCTGGAAAGATGGAATGTGCGTTACGACGATCCTGAATTGCAAAACGATGGCGCCCTTTTCGGGGATGTCAAATCCAAAAGCCAGTTTGAAAAGTCTCTCGATCAGTTTTTGCGGCACTTTGTCCTTGGTGCAGAAATTGTCATGGGCAAAAAGGAAAATTTTTCGATACGTCTTGGATATAACCATCTTCGGAATCGCGAATTGAGCCTTGCAGACTATAGGAGTTTTGCTGGACTTTCATTCGGATTTGGTTTGAAAATATATAAGTTTTATTTTGACTATTCATACGCATCATATCATATCGCAGGAGGGGCCAGCCAAATCAGCATTCGGACAAACATCAACTCTTTTCTGAAGACGGATATGTAAAGTATTTTTATATTGAAATACTTGTGCTTGAATAATGACTCATGCAATTTAGAATTATCGTATTGCAATTTCTGAAGCGGCAAAGCTAATTTCCATAAGTAGAAGCCCTCGCAGTTCCCATAATTGCATTTTTTTCTGATTCATATTCTGTCCTTTTCCGATCAAAAAAGGGTCAAAGGTAGAATGATTAAGTAAGTGACTCCTGTTAGAGTGTGGCAGGCCTAATTGTCAGGAACAATAGAACTCCATTGAGGACGGGCAGCGGCTTTATTGTCTGCAGCTCATGGTTAAGGATTACATTTGATATCTTTGTTCTATGTGCGGTTGTTCTGATTCCACGGAAGGCAATCACTGTTTATATAGTATAGGCAAGGTCTTTTGGGATGTGATCCACTGTAGTGTATTTTCATCTTTGAAATCGATTTCTTAATTTGAAGACAATCCAAAACCGTGGCAAGGTCTATTCGTAAGTTGAAATCATTCATTGTAGAGAAACTTCGGAATGAATTGCCTGGTAATCTTACATATCATGGAGTACATCATACACTGGATGTGTATCAGGTTTGCAATCAGTATATAAAGAGGTTACATCTTTCAAATGATCATGCTTTCTTGTTGAGAGCGGCATCACTTTTACATGATGTCGGATTAATTTGGACCTATTCCGGTCATGAAGAAGCCAGTATCCGTTTTGCATGGCAGGAATTGCCGGGCCATGGTTTTCAGTTGAGCGAAATCAAAAAAATTGAAGAGATGATCCTATGTACTCAAATTCAACAGAAGCCAAAAAATATACTTGAGCAAATTATTTGTGATGCGGATCTGGATTACCTTGGTCGCAATGATGTGGATAAAATAAGTAATACCTTGTATCAGGAATTTCTGGCGTATAAGATCGTTGAGGATGAAGAGAGCTGGGACAGGCTTCAAGTAAAATTCCTGACCATGCATGAATATTATACAAGCTATGCTTTGAAATTTCGCGCGCCCAATAAAAAAAGATACCTGGAGAATATAATCAAAAAATGGGGATGGACTTTATGATACCACCTAAAGAACTGAAAGGACTTATTGTGATTTTAAAGTCGGAGTTGCATGCAAAATAGAAACGCACTTTCCGTTTGGTTCTTGAACGGTGCTTTTATTGCATTGCTTGCCTTGGTTGCCCTTTATTATCAGTACCCTGAAATCGCTTTTAAGAGGCCACAGTCGATTCATAAATGGCGTCAATCCGATTGTGCTTCGCTGGCCCTGAATTATTACCGATATGGTATGAATTGGTTTGAGCCTCGCACACATAATTATACATCAGATGGAGGAACGACATCTTATGCCTGTCCAAGCGAGCTTCCGGTTTTATATTATTCCGTTGCATTTTTATATAAAATCTTCGGTCCGCAGGATTCCGTTTACAGAATCTTTAACACACTCCTGTTCCTTTTAGGTTTGTTTTATCTGTTCCGTTTGACCTATTTGGTTTTGGAGGACTTTCTTTGGTCCGCCGGCATATGTCTTCTTGTGTTTGCTTCACCCATTCTGGTATATTACGGCAACAATTTTCTGTCAAACAGCAATGCCCTTGCGTTTTCATTTATCGGGTGGTATTATTTTTTGAAATATGAAAAACACAACGGCACATATGATTTCAGTTTGTCCGTGTTCGCTTTTCTGCTGGCTTCCTGTTTTAAACTTACAGGATTACTAAGTGTATTTTCAATTTTATTGTATGCTTTGTTTTTTAGCAGGCACAGATTCTTTGAAAATGAGAAAAGATCCGTTAAGCTTTTAAGCACAGGTCGGTTTATAGTCATTTCCTTGATCCCTTTGATTATAGGTTTTTGGACGGTGTATGCCAGCTGGTTTAATCGACAGCATGATTGCAGTTATTTTTCAACTACCACATTTCCTATCTGGAGCCTTGATCAATCGGGAATTGGTGCTGTTTTGGAAAATGTCAGCAAGCTGTGGCTCCCTCAATATTTCCACCCCTTGGTTTTGTACATCCTGCTTGCAGGACTGATCTATGGAACCGTTCGCTACAGACGAATAGAGGGATCTTTTTTTATGATACTTTTTTTTATACTGTTTCAATTGATTTTCTTCATCCTGCTTCAATTTTGGAATTTTGCGGATCACGATTATTATGTTATCGAGCTTTATATTTTCCCGGCCCTTTTATTGGTTTATACAGCTTACCTTCTGAAGCATCATGTGCCAATTCATTTTAAACATCCGGGTACAGCTATTTTGCTGATCGTTTTTGTACTTTTCAATGTGGCTTATGCAAAATCAAAATTGAATGAGCGTTACCATTCCTGGATGAATGATTTTGATCAGTATAAGGATGTATATGACATCACTCCGAAGTTAAGGCAACTGGGCATACATGAGGAGGACAAGGTTATTTTCATTTCAGATCCCAGTCATGCATCTCTTTATTTAATGGATCAGCCAGGGTGGACGACCTATACAGATGCACGATTTAACAAAGCTCAGAAAATACCCTACAATCAGGATAGCTCAGGTATCGCGAAATCAATCCGCGCAGGTGCAAAATTTATGGTGGTGAATGGTATGGAAGAATTGCAGAAAAGAAGCTACATCCATCCCTTCTGCAGAAACTTGAAAGCAAGAATCGCCAATATTTTTATTTTTGATTTACTTCAGAAGGACATCAATTTTGAGTGGAACCCCGATAAAATAAAACGGCACTACCAATGTAATGCTGAGCACAGAAGCCTTGATGGTCAGTATTTCATCGACACGGCAGCAAAAATTCAATTTGAATTCGGACTGCAACAAACTTCCATAAAAGCGCATTCGGGAAAGTTTGCAATAAAACTTACCGGGGAACAGCCCTTTGGAATGACGTTCAAATTGAAGGAGCTCGAAGCAGGCGACAGAATACATATAAGCATTTGGAGATTTCCGGATAACCGACAATCAGCCGTCTGGATCAGTTCAATAGATGAAACAAAATATTATAATAACAGTGTTGTAGTTTCTCAGACCGATGCAAATGGTTGGCAGCAAATCGTGCAGGAATTTACAATTGATTCCAGCATGGCAGGAAAGGAGTTAAAGCTCTATGCATTTAATCCTTCCGGCACGGATGTTTATTTTGATGATCTTGAAGTCCTCCATTATCACAACCCTATGAGCTTGAAATAGAATTATTCCATTGCCATATTGCTTTTGGGATTTCTTCTAAACCATTTGAAAATTTCAACCCAAATTACAGCCGCAAAAGCGAAGGCCAGACAATGTAATACCTCATGCGCGTACAATGACTCAAAGCCAAATATCTTTCTTAATTCGGGTTGGTAAATGGAAAGGCCAAGTATCATTAAGGAAATAAAAAGCATTAAGGGAAGCAGCGCATTTTTATATTGAAGAGTGGTCCAGGCGGATTCGCGAAAAGAACGGTTAACAATTGTTAGGAAAAGATTGGAGAAGATGAGGCATGCATAAAGTATGGTTCTGGTTTTTTGCTCAGAGGCACCTGAAGATAAATAAATTTGTGCAATGCTAAGACAAGAGAGTGTGATGACAAGCCCTTGAAGAATGCTTAGGGACAGTTCTTTCCATGTGAACAAGGAAGATTGAGCTTTGCGGGGAGGTCTGTCCATTGAACCGGGTTCAATGGGTTCATTTTCATAGATTATGGAACACGTAGGGCCCATGATCAACTCCAGAAAAATGACATGCACAGGGTTGAAGAAATCACTAAACTTCCAAAACAATAATAGTGGCAGTGTAACAATGAGAATGATGGGAATGTGTATGGAGATAATGTATTGTATTGCTTTTTTTAAGTTTTCATAAATCCGCCGGCCCAGGGCAATGCCATCTACCATGTGCGCGATCCGGTCATCTGCCAATATGAGCGAGGCGCTTTTTCTTGCGAGCTCACTGGCACGCTGACCCATGGCGATTCCAATATGCGCAGCTTTAAGTGCAGGGCCATCGTTGACTCCGTCACCTGTCATTGCCACAATTTGACCATTTAGCTTTAAAGCTTCTATTACGTGGGTTTTTGCATCCGGATGCATTCTCGTGAACAGTGAATATTTTTGAACGGCAACACTTAATTCGTCTTGATCCATTAAGGAAATTTGGTGTCCGGTGACCATCGATTCTGCCTCCCGGATCCCTATTTGTTTGGCAATGGCTAAAGTGGTCTGGGGATAGTCTCCGGAAAGAATTTTTACATCCACACCAGCTTTGTAAAAGGATTGTATTGTTTTTGCCATATCCTTTCTGGGTGGATCATAGAAAGAAACTAAGCCCAGAAAGTCAAATTTAAATCCGGCTTGATCATCAGGAAGTGTGTCCATAGTATCCGGCCCTTTTCCAATTGCTAATATGCGATGTCCCTGTCCGGCCAGGTACTCTGTAATTCGCAGAATTTTTTCGCGCTGGACATCAGAAAGAGGGCACTGTTCAAGGACTCCCTCGACGCCACCTTTTACTGCAATGATTTGGTCCCCATTGGTATTTCTAAAAATGTGGGTCATAATCGGTGGTCTGCCGGATAAAGGGTACTCTTTATACATTTTATAATCCGCACGAAGATCAATGCTGCAGCATTTTGAATAACAATGATGGATGGATTGCTCCATAGGGTCAAATGGGGATTCTTCAGATGCCCACATTGCATATTCTATGGTTCGGTTGAAATGAAGCTCTTCACCGTAATTTTCGTAAAGTCTGTCTTGCTGGAAATCATACAGGCTCTGAAGTTGCATCCGGTTTTCAGTTATAGTCCCCGTTTTGTCGAGACAAATGACCGAAACGGCCCCTAAGGTTTCCACCGTCATGGGCTTTTTAACCAAAACTTTTTTCCGGTACAGATGGAGGGCGCCGAGCGCCATAAACGTACTGAAGGCCACAGGAATTTCTTCAGGCAATATAGACATACTCAGGGTCAAGCCCTTTAGCAATCCAAATACCACATCTTTTGAAATGTAGTACTGTATGGCCCAAATCAAAAGAAAAGCTATAAGTCCTAACTGGACCATATTTTTGACAAAGGCATGTATTTGTATTTGAATCGGAGTTTTTTCAATTTTTTGCTGTTCTACCGAGGCTCCAATTTTTCCCAGTTCCGTGTTTTCTCCAATGGCGGTCACTTTGAAAATGGCATAACCGGAGCTGACGGTTGTTCCCTGGAATAGCTTTTGCTCACCGCTTTCCACGCTTTTATATATTGCCAGAGATTCACCGGTAAGAATGCTCTCGTTGACCGAAAGATCATGGCATTCCAGGATCATTCCGTCTGCCGGAATGACATCTCCGTCTTCAACCAACACAAGGTCGTCCACTACCAATTCCTTGTTTATTAATTCGACCAGGGTACCGTTGCGGAATACCCTTACCTGGGGTTCCAATAAGTTTTTGAGTGCTTTTTGCGCATTTGTGCTGCGGTTCTCCTGAAACAAGGAAATGCTGGCCACAAAGGCGATGGCAATGAGCATGACCAAAGCTTCTTCCCGTTCTCCTAAAATCAGGTAAAGCCCGGCGGTGATGAGCAGAATGACGAATAAGGGTTCTAAAGCAATTCCCAATATAAATTCCAGCCACCGTGGCCTACCCTTGCGATCCACGGTATGGGAGCCAAATTTTTTGCGTTGCAGTTCGACATCCAGGTCGGACAAACCGGCATATTTGCCTTCGATCATTCTGGACAGGGCCATGCCACTTTAAAATCGGATATAATCAACAGGATTCACAGGTTTGCCCTTAAACCAAAGTTCAAAATGCAAATGGGGGCCATCTGTAAGGGTGCCTGTATTTCCGATAATGGCTATGGCCTCACCGGATTTGACCCGGACGCCTGTTTTTTTGAGAAGTGCGCTGTTGTGCTTATAGATACTCACCATGTTGTTGCTATGTTGGATGGCAATGGTATGGCCATTTTCGATGGACCAGTCCGACTGAATGACGGTACCATCGAGCATGGCTTTAATGGGAGTATTTTTTGCCGCAATAATGTCTACTCCAATGTGGCCTTTTTCAGGTTTGTATTCCGCCCCAAGGGGACCTCGTACAGGCGGGGTTAGTTCAAGCTTGTCATAAACGCCGGGATCCGGAGAATAAAGCGCGCCGGATCTTGATGCGGGGCTTGTCTGCGCTCTGGGCTTCCCTTCGCGAGCCATAAGGATCTCAAACTCAGAGCGCAACAGGCTGTCTTCCTTTACTTTAGGCTCTGGTTCGGGTTCCACCATTTTAATTTTTACATTTTTTGTGACTTCGGCGCGTGTTTCGGGATTTCCATCAAGAATGCGCTGGATGCTCTTTATGTAGATCTCACGAGCCTGTATATTGTTTTCAAGCGCCTGAATTTGCTCAACTAACCTCTTGTATTCAGACTGCGATCTCAAATCGCCATAACCGGGAATGTATTTTTTTAACGGGGTGAAAATAATAAGCATTAAAAGAAATAGGCCAACCAGGAAGATGAGCGTACTGCCAAGTATGTAAATGTTTTTTAAAGTCAAACGGTAACTGGCCGTTTCTTCAAAAGTTTCCTCATTGCGAATTATGAACAGAAATCGTTTTTCGAGATGTTCTTTGATCCATTTTTTCGCCCTTCTCCAATCCAATCGCATTTTTAAAATTACTTTATTTTATAATAAATTTGCCGGATTTTCAGTTATACATGACACTTTCATCGAATTCATGAATATTTCCCAACGTTTTATAGCATTAAGTCTTTTAAGTGGTATTGTCTTTTCTGTGGCCTGCGTGAGTCACCGCAAGAAAGGGCAAACTTCTGCATTGGGCCGTTTTTATCACAACACCACTGCAAAATACAATGGATATTTTAATGCCAATGAACTGATGGATGAATGTCTTTTGACTTTAGAGCAAAATCATAAAGACAATTTCAACAAAATATTGCCCGTATTTCCATTTAATGCCGTTGAAAGTGCAGATCCCGTTAAATCCAAACTTGACAAGGCTATTGAAAAAGTATCTGTCGTCATTACGAACCACCGGGTGAGCCATTGGACCGACGATTGTTATCTGCTTTTGGCCAAAGCTCAATATCTCAAGAAGGATTTTGAAACCGCAGAAAGTTCCTACCGTTTTTTCCTGGATGAATTTGACCCATTCAAGAACAGACTGAAGTCAAAGAAAATAAAAGCGAAAACGGCTGAAGAAAAGAAGAATGAGGCGGAGGATCTCAAAAAGGAGCGCAAAAAAGCAGCAGAACAAAAGGCTAAGGAGCGTAAAAAACTGCAAAAAGAGCGGGAAAAAGCGAAAAAGTCGTCTTCAAAAAATAAAAAGCCGGTTTCTGAACCAAAACCGGAAATTAAACAGAAGGATGTGCTTGTTTCTGGAAAAACCAAACCGGAACAAGATAAATCCGGATTGACCAATGAGGGTTCCTGGCTTTTTCCCCATTACCCGGCGTATTGGGAAGGTGCCATCTGGGCAGCGAGAAACCTGGTTGAACGGGGCAAGCCATATGAAGCGGAGCAGCTGCTTCGAAAAGTCGAGAGAGACCCTTATGCCTCTGCAAGTTTAAAAGAAGATTTGTATGCCTCTTACGCAGATCTTTATCTCAAAACAGGAAATCAGGCTAAAGCAATTCCTGCCTTGAAATCGGCAATTGAATTCAGCGGATCTAAAAAGAGAAAGGCCAGATACGCATTTATACTTGGACAGGTTTATCAAAATGCAGGTCGCAGAGAAAGCGCAAGCGAATACTTCACACAGTGCATCAAGTCTAAACCATCTTATGAGCTCGTCCTTCATGCAAAGTTGAATCTTCTTTTAAATGAAGCTGAGGAGGGGGAAGTTTCGGATGTAGTGGCATCCAAAATTCAAAAAATGGTCGATGATCCTAAAAATAAGGAATTCTTAGGAGAGCTGCATTTTTCACTCGCTATGATTTATTTGAAACAAAATCATGCAGACAAGGCTGTCGAAGAATTTAATCTTGCCCTTCGTTCACCAAACGCCACAAATTCACAAAGGGCCGAAGCCTATTTCCAGCTCGCTGAATTGAATTTCAGTAAACAGGCCTATCTGGAAGCAAAACTTTATTATGACAGCACCATGACCATGCTCTCCAAAAATGATGAGCGTCGTGCAAAGGTGAGTAAAGTGGTAGCCAGCCTGGAGGATATTGCCAAAAATCTTCAAAATATAGCCTTGCAAGACAGTTTGCTGAGAGTAGCAGGGCTCTCTGTAAAAGACAAAAGAGCATTGGCCGTTCAACTAAAAAATGCCCGTAAAAATAAAACGGTGGAACCTGTTGCCTCAAAAGACCCACGTTCCCGCTTTGCGGAGTTGGAAGCGCTTTCTGCTAATCCGTTTGCAAAAGAAGAGGGTAATAATGCAGATATCCGAAAAACGCCAAGCAACTTTTTTGCATACGATCAACGGGCTATAAACAGAGGCCGGTCGGAGTTTGAGCAAATTTGGGGGACGAGGAATCTGGAGGACAACTGGCGCCGGAAAAACAAAAACACTTTTGCTATCAATGAAATAAAAAATGAGACTCCTGAAGAAAAAGCCGATACACTCGAAGCTGACCTGGCACAAATTCTGAAAGGAATTCCCGAGACTCCCGAGCAGATAGAAGCAGCAAACCAAAGCATTGCCGAATCCATGTTTCAGCTGGGTGTCTTGTATCGCGAAAAACTTGAAAATTTAGAAAAGTCAAATGCTTCTCTGAAGGAACTCATCAAGCGATACCCAAAGACGAATCGCAAAGCAGATGCAATCTATTATCTGTACTTGAATTGCCTTGACCAGGGTGAAACCTCTTGTTCAAATTCATACAAAGACCAACTTGCATACGAATTTCCGGGAAGCCATTTCTCAAAAATTCTCACAGATCCTGAATATGTCAAGAGCTTGATGGCGAAAAGAGATGAAGTGAGCAGTGATTATGACAAAGCTTATCAAATGTATACCGCAAAAAATTATACAGCGGCATATGATCTTCTCCAAATCGTAAAAAACAAAATACAGTCAGGGCACAAGCTGGCACCAAAAACTGCACTTCTTGCTGCATTTTGTGTCGGCAATTTGCAAGGCAAAGATGTATATGTGAATGCACTAAAGGATGTAGTTGCCAATTATCCTTCCACCCCTGAAGAAATTAAAGCGAAGGAGATCCTTCGGTTTTTAAAAGGCGATCAGGATGCCTTCATTCAGATTCGCGAGTCCGAATTGGAAAAAACCAATTTCAAGGAAGAAGACGACAAGCTTCATTTTATTATTGTGTTGATGTTTCAACCGGAAGATAAGCAGGTTGATAAGGCCAAAATTTCAATTTCTGATTACCATGAGAATTATCACAAATCGGAAAATCTGAAAATGAGCAGCGTAGAACTGGATACGGAAAACAACAATCCAATCATAGTTGTGCGGAAATTCAACGATAAAAAGCAGGCTATGAAATATTATAAAGGCGTGCTTAAAAAGCCAAAGGAGTACATTACTGGTTTTGATAATTGGGAAATCTTTGCAATCAGTCAAAACAACTATCGCGAAATACTCCGGATTAAAAGCCTGACTGAATACAAAAGTTTTTTCAAGAAGTATTACGAGGAAACCAATTGATTCTGTTCAAGACTCAGACCTGGAGTCCTGTTTTACGGCTTCAACTAATGAATCCGGAATAATATCAAGTAGAGACGATCAGCTTTTTGCAATACCTATTGTGAGCATGCTGATTCTTATTTCAGGACAAATTTTGTACAATTGGAGAGCACAGGCTTCAAGGGTAGCACCTGTGGTCAGGACATCATCTACTAACAATACATGTGTATTCTTTAGCAAGTCCGGTTTTTTCACCTGAAACGCGTCTGCCATGTTTCGCATGCGTTCCATCCGGTTTTTTTGTACCTGGCTGTCTGTAAATTTGGTGCGCTCCAATACGTCCTCTCTCCATTTAATATGCAAAGACTCTGACAGGCCGGAAGCGATCAGTGCGGATTGGTTATATCCTCTTTTGGCTTTTTTGCGAGGATGCAGGGGTACCGGTAAAATGAGCTGTGCTTCGCAGTAAGCGCTTTGGCCTTGAAGGAGCAGGCCAAAATACCTGCCGAGTTCGGTTCCTATTTCCTTTTCGTTCCGGTATTTTAAACGCTCAATTGCGTCTTGAATTCGTCCCCCCTTTACATAATCATAGAGGGCGGCTCCTGCTACCATTTGCACGCGGCCATTAAATTTTGCGGTGAATGCATTTTCAGGATAGAGATACATATCGTGCGGATGGAGTTTGCTTTGGCAGCTACTGCAGAAAACATTCTCAACTGCGAAAGTTCTAGCACCACACAGAATGCAGAGGGGCGGATAAAAAAGGTCGAGAAGGGAAAGCCAGCCTTCCCTGAGCCATTCTCTCATAAAGCTGAGAATTGTGGATAAAAAAAAATCCCGGTCTTGCGACCGGGACCTTCAAACAAAACGAAAAACCAACTTTATAGAAAGCTACAAAAGGCTACTATATAGTATGTATTTTTTAAATCATTTTTCGAATCTTAACGGGTATCTCCTTGGTTTGACCATCTCGAATGATCTTCGTATAGAGTGTCTCACCAACTTTGGACAAAGCTACAACTTTTTGCAAATCTTCAACGGATTTTACAGCTTTATTATTTACTTCAATAATAACGTCATTTGGAAGCAGACCTGCAAACTTTGCGGAACCTTTGTCTTCAAGCTCAGTTATTACAACGCCGTTGGGTATATTTAGGTTCAATTCTTTTCGCAAATCATCGTCAAGGGTCACGACGCCAACACCAAACCGACCACGTTCAAAACTTCCCTTCGTGATAAGTTCGCGGACAACTTTTACCATAAGATTAGAAGGAATTGCAAAAGAATATCCTGAATAGTATCCCGTTTTAGTGGCGATAGCTGAATTTATTCCAACCAGTCTTCCTTCCTGGTCTATCAACGCACCTCCGCTATTTCCGGGGTTTACAGCAGCATCTGTCTGAATGTATTCTTCAATTCCTCCAGCCTGCTTTTGTTGCTGCATGCCAAATGGATTGAAGTAATTGTCTTCGTCCTGCTGATCCAGCAAATTCAAGTCCCGGCCTTTCGCACTAACGATACCTGCCGTTACGGTTGAAGTCAAATAACCAAAGGGATTACCAACGGCTAAAACCCATTCACCGACCTTGAGCTGATCCGAATCCGCAATGGTCAAGACCGGCAAATTGTCTGCCTCAATTTTCAAAACCGCTAGATCGGTACGTGCATCGGTTCCGACTTTCTTCGCTTTGAATTTGCGGCCGTCTTTTAAAATGACTTCAATGTCATCTGCAAACTCGACCACGTGATTATTGGTTACAATGTAACCATCGTTGGAATAGATCACACCGCTGCCGCTTCCTTTCTTAAGCTGGTATGGAATCCCAAAGCCAAATCCTCGCAAGTCGAATTCTCTGAAAAAGGGATTATTGAAATAGGGATTCTGGTCTTCCATTTTTTGCTTAGCCAGTTTTTCACTTTCCTGTGCATTGATCTGAACGACGACGTTCAGACCTTTTTCGGCAGCAAAGGAAAAATCGGGTCCCATGCTACTGTTCAATCCTACGCTAACAGCTGCAGGCGCAGGCGCATTCATCTTGGAGAATCCGGAATTCCCTTTCTGGATCCAGAGGTAGCCGGACATTACAAGTACGGCACCTAACATTCCTGTAAAAAGATTACCAAGCCAATTTTTCATAGATTTAAATTTTAATCATTATCAGCTAAACGCAATTCCAAATGGGCTGGATTCATTGAATTTTCCTTTTAACATGGATTTAACGGCTGCGAAATGCTTGCGGGCCCGCCATCGCAGACTTAGACTACTATGCAGGAAAACCATCCCTCTTCAATCATATAATAAATTTTTTTAATTTGTAAATTATTGTAACTTTGCTGCGCATTGTCAATTAAAAAAGCCAGAATGAAAAACGTAATTCGCATTTCGCTTTATGCTCTTTTGGTCCTCCTCGTTGGAGCCATTGCCTACATGATTTATAAACGTTCCAAGACTCCCGTGGATGATGCGCCTCCGGCAGCTGAAATGGCAGACAGTTTGTTTATGGATCAGGAACAGGCGGGAGCTCCGCTAACTTCTGAAGATTCAATGATTTTGGATTTGACAGGACAATTGCCACATCAGGTAGGTGCTCCCACGGAAGGAACTGCGGCACCAACAGAAAATCCTGCAACAACCGCTAGCCCGGATTACAGCACTCCACCTGCAACTAAGGAAAACACAGCGGCTGTAAACACCAATCCAAAAGCTCAAAAGGTATCCGATAAGGCAATCACAACAAGCAGTGCCGCCAAGGCAGTCAGCAAACCGGCTCCCGAACATACCTCTGCTCCGGAGAAAAAAGCCAAAGCAGAAAAGAATGTGGATCATGCTGCAAAAACGGCTGCACCATCAAAAAAGCTGGCTAATTCCAAAGGCTCTTTTTACGTGGTTTGTGGAAGCTTCATCAAACCTGAAAACGCAGATGACCAGGTGAAAAAACTCAAGAAAATGGGTTATAGCGGCGCCATGAGGAAAGTATTTGGTTCCTCAGAGTACTATTCCGCAGTGGTCGGAACTTTCAATTCCCGTGAACAAGCTGAACAGGCGGTTAAAAAACTGGAAAACAAGGGAGAGAAGGCTTTTCTCAAGGCAAAATAAATTCTATTCGATGTGCGGCCGGGGATCACTGACTCGCGTAGAGTCAGAGTTGGAAGAGCGGTTTGATGCCACTTTTTATTCTGAAGATCTGGAAAGGTACAATCCCCTGCCAAGTTTTAACATCGCACCTACGAACTGGCATCCGGTCGTCATCCAGGAAGATGCCCAACATTTTAATTACCTGAGATGGGGATTGATCCCTTTTTGGGCAAAGGATCCCGGCATTGGCAGTAAGATGATCAATGCAAGGCTCGAGACCCTTTCGGAGAAAAAAAGTTTCAAAACATCTCTTATGAAAAGGAGATGCCTGGTTCCAATGGATGGATTCTACGAATGGAAAAAGGAACCGTCCGGGAGGAAAATACCCATGCGCATCTGCACGAAAAAGAAAGAGGTTTTTTTTATGGCGGGATTATATGACCGTTGGAAAGACCCTGCAGGTAATATTATACCCAGCTTCACGATTATCACCTGCCCCGCAAATCATTTCATGGAGCCCATACATGACCGAATGCCTGTAATCCTGCTGCCTCAGGAGGAAAGAATTTGGATTGAAAATGATTTAAGCCTTGCAGACATTCATTCTTTATTACATGCATATCCGGAAGATGGATTAATTGCTTATGAAGTAAGCGACCACGTCAACAATGTGCGCAATAATGACGAAAGTTTGATACAAGCCGTCTGAGCAAAACCATCTTATCAAACTGTTCTGAATCGCTGTTGAACTTTGTTTTTCAGATCATTTACTTAGACATGGATTTCGCCGGTGAGTCTGTTCCCGCTTGAATTTTTGTGATCTCCCTGTCATGGTCTTTCCTTTTTCGCAGAGCTCATTAACCGACAAATACTCAATAATTCATTTCCAAGTATTGAATCAATTTGCGCCTGATTTTGATAAGTAAACCTTGCGTGATGTTCAGGGTCTTTTACTTTTGGTCTACTGATTTTTTTCACCCTAACACCTAACGCTATGAAAACATGGATTGCAATTTTATTATGTATTGTTTTGTATTATGAATACGCAACAAGCCAAAGTGTGGATTACTATTGCGCATGGGAGTCCGATTCCAATGCGGTTCGCGTTCCAACAAATTCATCCCCTTGTTTTGATGTGGAGTCTGTTTTCGATTCTTGTACACCCGTCTATATTCGAATCAATGTGCATTACTTTGTTAAAGATGATTGCGAAGGTCTTGCTCAACAAACATATTTACAGCAATCGGAACTCTATGACAATACCGAACGCATGATAAAGGCATTGAACAATCAACTGGAGCATAATGTACCTGTCAAAGGCTCTGCCTCACAGGTCGCTCATTGTATTCCAATTCGCTTTGTTCTTTCCGGTGTATACCAGCATTGCGAATCCAATGCCATTGCAGAATATTCCACTTTACAGCTAAATACCAAATACGGAATTCATCGGGAATCGGAAATTAATTTTTACGTTGCTGCATTCCCGGGCGGTGCCACCGGTATTGGATTTTCCAGCGAAAATTGCGGTGCCGCTTCGAAATTTAATCTTGATGACTGGTGGACTCTTGGAAACCTGTATCACGAATTGGGTCACATTTTCGGATTATTTCACAGCTTCTTTAATGACAACTGCGATGATACGCCCATTATCACATATGATTGGGATAAAAATTGCAACGGAATTCTCGAAATATTCCCGGATCGGAAATTAAACGAACGTTCGTTAACATGCTGGGGTATTCTGTACCCCGGGGTGAGTCCGGGCGAACCTGGGTACAACGATGGAAATTCAAATTCGGTAAACGATTGCGATGAAAATACACCCTGCACACCTTGTCCATGTTGCAAGGAAGAATATATTGATAACAATGTCATGTCATATTCTTCCGATAAATCTTCGCTTTCCGATTGCCAGATCAGGACCATGTTAAAAACAATCAGCACCGGCAAATGTGATCTGATTCAAAAAATCGGAGGTTGTCCGCCAACAAAAGCATTCATCGAACAGACGCCCCACGAGAAAATGGATCAGATTGCTTGTACCGAATGCCTCACACTTGAAGGAAGCTGGGATGAGGAAGATTATGAATTGGAAATTTATGAGCAGTCCGGAAATCAAAACAATCTTGTATATACCAGTGGAAAAGTGCATGAAAAGGCCGTCCGATTTTGTTACAAAACGTCCGGTAAAACTTCTGGTAATTTTTTGTTACTCAAACCTGCAACCAACTATCTTGCTCACCTTACAACGTACAATACGTGTTCGGAAGACAGCTATACCTATCTGTTCAGGACGAATAATCCACATTGCGGTGAACTCCCATATGAATCCTTGGATATAAGTCCAAATCCCGTGACCGGGAACCTGACAGTTCAGTGCACCGGAAGATCTATACCGGAATCGGTCGATATATCCATACGTAATATTCAGTCCAGCAATTCAGAAATACTGCCACCAGGGTCGATTCTATCTATCTCTTCCGGGAGTTTGGTTTTGGATTTTAGAGAATTAAACTCAGGTGTTTATGTGTTGATGATCCAATCAGAGGAGTGCATTTTTCAGGGTCAATTTGTCAAACTTTAAAGGATGAAATACTTTTTTATAAAATTGTGTTTTGCATTGCCGGGCCTGGCTTTTTCGCAAAAAGTAGCCATGTTTCAGGCTACACTTTATTTTGAAGATCAGTCAGGTTGGACCGACAGTATCCGGATTGGTTATGATACGTCTGCAAACAATCTGTTTAATCCGGAATTTGGTGAGTTCAATATTGGGCAATCTTTTGATCCGGTGTTTGAAGTGAGAGCCTCACATCGCAACGCGGCTCCCTTAGCGGAAGAAGGAGCTATTTTGAGTAAGACCATAATTGGTCATGCGGAATTGGAAGTGATGGAGCCGCCAGTAAAGACATGCTTTATAGGTCAAACTATCGTATTATACATAAAAGCAAAATATCCACCCGTTCGCATTCATTGGGATTGGCAGGCTTTTCAGAATCCAGATCATTGCAATCCCGGCTGCTTTCTGACACCCGATTTTTTGTATGATATCAGCGACCCCTTATCGTTGTGGATAAAGCTGGCAAACAAACGGTTTGCCTGCCTCCCAAAACAGGAATTTTTCGATGTCAATTTAGATCCACAATACACAATGTATAATTTTCCACTTGAAATCACGCACAAGCTCATTCGAAGCTTTACGGATGGTGTGAAAGATACCCTCTTTGGAGTTGCTTTGCATTTCATACCTCTTGAGTCTGAAAGTCCTTGCAGTTTGGAGGTAGGTGCTCAACAAACGGAAACATCAGATGAGGAAATTCAATTGTATCCCAATCCGGCACATCAAATACTACGAATTAATGGACTTGATTGGAAAAGAGTTTCTTCAATAGAATGTGTTCGTTCCGATGGCTTAAGTCAGGGGGTACTTTATGATATCGGGGAAGAAGCTTCTGCAGCTTCATTGTCGGTAGAAGACGGACCTGTGGGTTTGTATTTTCTGATCCTCAGGTTTCTGGATGGAAAAATTGAAAGGAAGCCATTTTTCAAACTGTAGTCGTTGGGTGTAATTCTATGTAACCCATTTGAATTGGTAAAAGGATGGTTTGGACGTATGTCCGGGGAATAAAAAAACCGCCTCCGAATGGAGGCGGTCATAATCCCTTGAATAATATCTCATGAAAAAACGTGCATTTAATAAACGGGAGAATGGCAGTATTTGTTCCCGTTTTATCTCAATTTGACTCTACAATAATATGGTATATGATGTTAAAATCAAAATAAAACCACGAAAAATAGGGGTTTTCCATGATAAAAATCAGGGTAAACACGTAGATTTTTTTAAGTAAAACTGTGAATTGAAGTATGCTCTCACCGTCTGCATTTCATTCAGATTGCCCTACTTAAACTGTTAAAAGGCGATTGGGATATGCTGCAAGATTTGGACCAGGGACGATAATAACATCCTGATTGTAGTAAAGGATTCGGGAAAATGCCGAAAATCTCGACATTTTAGGTGGAGGAAAGCATTGAATCCATTACATTTGCACTTATATAAAATAATGTAATATGTCTAAAGAACGCGAAGAAAAGTTAAAAGCCCTCGCACTCACCGTCGATCGGCTTGAGAAAACATATGGGAAGGGAAGTATAATGAAATTGGGGGATAAACCAGTTCTGGATACTGTAGATTGTATTTCAACAGGTTCACTGGGTCTGGACGTGGCACTCGGAATTGGTGGATTACCAAGAGGCCGTGTCGTTGAGATTTATGGCCCCGAAAGTTCAGGTAAAACAACACTCGCCATACATGCTATCGCGGAGTGCCAAAAAAAAGGCGGAATAGCTGCATTTATTGATGCAGAGCATGCTTTTGACCGCAGTTACGCAGAGGCTTTGGGCGTAAATACGGAAGACTTGCTGATTTCCCAGCCCGACAATGGTGAGCAGGCTCTCGAAATTGCAGAAAACCTGATCCGCTCAGGAGCGATAGATATTATTGTTATTGACTCTGTGGCTGCCCTGGTGCCTAAAAGTGAAATTGAAGGAGAAATGGGCGAGTCCAAAATGGGTCTGCAAGCCCGACTGATGAGTCAGGCCCTTAGAAAACTTACGGCTACCATTGGCCGCACCGGATGCTGTTGTATATTTATCAACCAGCTACGTGAAAAAATTGGAGTCATGTTCGGAAATCCGGAAACCACTACAGGTGGCAATGCCCTTAAATTTTATGCGAGCTTGCGTCTGGATATCCGAAGAACCAGCAATGCCTTAAAAGACAAGGATGGTAACATTATGGGTAACCGCGTTAAAGTTAAGGTTGTAAAGAATAAACTTGCTCCGCCTTTCCGCACCGCCGAATTTGACATCATGTATGGGGAGGGAATTTCTAAATCAGGTGAAATTGTCGATTTGGGATCAGACCTCAATGTGGTTCAGAAAAGCGGATCCTGGTTTAGCTATGAGGGTACAAAAATTGCCCAGGGTCGTGATGCAGCAAAGCAATTCATCGAAGATAATCCGGAATTAGCCCGTGAAATAGAGGAGAAAATAAAAGCCAAACTCTCCGGAGGAAAATTGGTCAAAGTAGAGGAAAGCGTGGATTCAGATGATGTTTAAAACTTTTTCATAGAACAACAGACTAAATTCAGGAAACCTGTTACATTTGATATGTAAATAAGACAAAGCAAAAAGGCGATTTAAATTTGCTTTTTCTCTAATTCCCATATATATCCGAAATAGCGAGATGAAAATGTAGTCTCGCTATTCTTATTTTAAGGAAATCCTATTCTTCTTTATATCCTTCAAGGCCATTCATTACTAAGCCAATTTGTAACGGGTTTGGGTCTTGGCTAAAACTCTATACACAATAAATTGTTCTCTATCAAAACATTGACGCTAATTCATGCATCAAGTGGAACCTGCATATGAATTCAATATTCATTCCCTGGAAAAATAATATTCGAAAAAATGACCTGGATCGGATATCCAGTGGCTTATCTGATTTTGCTTCCAAATTTCAACTAAAATTCCACTTAAATGGAGTCTCGATTGAAGCGGGACAGTCTTTTGACCAGATTTCCTTAATAAGAAAAACACTGGAGGCAGCAGGGCTCTCCATGGAGCTTGAGGCGAAGGAATTTAAAGTAGAAGGAATGTCTTGTGCAAATTGTGCGGTGAGCGTGGATTCAATTGTGCGAGGACAGGAGGGGATTGTCGCAAGTACGCTAAACTATGCAAATGCGCAGTTGTGGGTGTATTTTATTCCTTCTCTGGCGAAGTTTGGTGCTATCAAGCTGCTGCTTCAAAAGGCAGAATACGATATTCAGGAATCCGATGCAACGAATTCGTTTGAAGCCGAAGACGCAAAAGCCGCATTGATTCTGAATAAATTGAAATGGCGAGCCATCCTCGCATTGGTATTATGCATTCCTATCATTTTGCTTGGGATGTTTTTTATGGACTGGAGTTTTACACCCTATCTCCTTTGGGGTTTATCAAGCCCGATTATATTTGGGTTGGGCAATTCCTATTTTATAAAAGCCTGGAATTTGCTGCGATTGAAGAGGGTCAGCATGGATACGCTGGTGTCTGTGAGTTCCATAGTCGCTTATGTGACAAGTGTTTTGAATATATGCATTCCCGGGCAGGCAACTATGGATATGACAAGCAGGCCAATTTATTTTGAGTCTGCAGCCGTAGTCATTGCTTTTTTGCTTTTAGGAAAATGGCTTGAGGAGAAAACAAAAGCAAAAACCGGTGCGGCCATCCGCAATCTCATGTCACTACATCCGGATCGGGTTATGCGCGAAATAAATTCCGGTGCTTTAGAAGAAATTTCAATTTCAGAAGTCAAAGTTGGGGATCTCCTTCTTGCAAGGCCAGGAGAACGTCTGGCTGTAGATGGATTTGTGGATAGCGGGGATTCTTATGTGGATGAGAGCCTGATGACCGGCGAATCAATGCCAGTACATAAGGGAGCGGGTGAATGGGTATACAGCGGTACATTGAATCAGAGTGGTACTCTGAAATACAGGGCGCGCAAAATTGGGGCGGACACGCAATTGGCTCAAATGATCCATTGGGTCAGGCAGGCACAAGGAAGTAAGGCACCCGTGCAGAAAATGACAGACCGCATTGCTTCCGTGTTTGTTCCGGCAGTAATGCTTATTGCAGTTTTGTCTTGTGCGATATGGATGCTTGCGGATCTGGAAAATGGCCAGCAACATGGATTACTGGCATTGGTCACGGTACTGATTGTGGCCTGCCCATGTGCATTAGGTCTGGCAACGCCCACCGCGGTCATTGCTGGAATGGGCAAAGCTGCACAAAATGGAATCCTGATCCGCGACATGGAAAGCTTAGAGCGGGTTCAAAAGGTGGACCAAATGTTTTTGGATAAAACAGGAACGCTCACGGAAGGAAGTCCAAAATTAACAAACGTTCGTTGGTATCCTAAAAAGGAAGACTGCGAATCCATATTGCATGGACTCGCGAGGAATTCGACACACCCTCTTTCCATGGCAATTGTACAATCTGTGAAAGCTGATAACTTTTTGGCACCGGAGCAATTTGAAAATATCCCCGGACAGGGGATCAGGGGAAGCTTCCATTCAAAAAATTATTTCCTTGGAAGTCTTGAATTCTTGGCTTCATTGGGAGTAGGTCTTACAGAAGAGCAGAAATCAGACTTCCAGCAATTTGAAACACATCCTGCCAGCCTGGTCCTCTTTTTTAATGAATCGGAACTCCTTGCCATGTTTGTGTTTGAGGACAATCTGAAGGCAGGCGTCCATGAGGCGATTGAAGAGTTAAAGAGAAGCGGTATCCAACCAATAATGCTGACAGGGGACAGGCCTGTGGCTGCAGCATATGTTTCCAAAAAATTGGGGATCTCAGAATGGAAAGCTGCGCAAAGCCCAAAACAAAAACTGGATGAGCTCGTTTTACGGCAGTCACAAGGTAGATGTGTCGCCATGGTCGGCGATGGAATCAATGACAGCGCCGCTCTTGCACAAGCCGACCTGAGCATCGCGATGGGATTTGGTGCTGATATAGCTAAGGAATCCGCCGGGATGATCATCCTTTCTTCGGATCTCCGCAAGATTCCGGTGGCAATCCGAATTTCCAAACAAACGCTGAAAACTATAAAGCAGAACCTCTGGTGGGCATTTATATACAATTTGATTGGGATTCCCCTGGCCGCAGGATTGTTTTATCCGATATTCGGACTGTGGATGAGTCCAATGTTCGCAGGGATGGCAATGGCCTTCTCCAGTGTAAGCGTGGTGCTTAACAGTCTAAGGTTGAAGTACAGTAAAGTGTGATTAAAATAGCAAGGCGTTTCATCGGAGATCAAATATGTAATGTCTTACATTTGCAAAATGGCCCACATTCAATCCAGGTGAAGCACAAATAGTTTATACCTGAAGAAGCACACTTTTAGAATTACAAGATGATAAGCTCAAAAAAAGAAATCAGATTTGAATCCTTTCTATGGATAGATTTGGTGAATCCGGGAAAAGGCGAACTCAAAGAATTGGCAGCGCAGTACCACCTGGATGTGAATCTCGTACACGACAGTTTGCAACACGGGCACCTTCCAAAACTTGAAAAGCTGGCACATTACAGTTTTGTAATTCTCAGATCTTTTACCGCAGTTGCAGGGGATCGCATTACCAGGCATGGAGAGCTTTCAAACAAGATTGCCTTTTTTATGAATTCAGATAAGTTAATTACGATTCACAGAAAGGATTTTAAGTTTTTGAATATCACCCGTACTGATTACAAACATCCTCAGGAACTTTTCTTAGACATTGCTTTTGAAATGATTCAGTCATTTGAAGCCCCTATAAAAGTGCAAGCGGATAAAATTGATCAGTTCGAGCGTACACTTTTTCTTCGCAAGGCGGCAGTGATCTCTCTCGAGGATTTGTATTTTCAAAAAATCAAAGCGCGTATTTGCAGGAAATTGCTTTTCCTGACACAATCCGTGCTGAATCAGATTCAAATTGTCCAGGATTACCAGACCAAGCATCAGGATATAAAAGATGAACTCACAGATTTTATTTTGCAGTATGATGAAATTCTGGACGATGCAAACAACTTGTTGCACATGTATGTTTCCCTCACTGCACAGCGCAGTAATGATGTCATGAAATTGCTTACTGTTTTTTCAGCCTTCTTCCTTCCATTGACATTTATTGTGGGAATATATGGGATGAATTTTGAGCACATGCCGGAATTGAAATGGACAAACGGCTATTACTTAAGCCTTGGCCTGATGGTGCTGGTAAGTCTTTTTATCTATGTCTGGTTTCGAAGACAAAAAATTCTGTAATGGTATTTAGCTTTGAATATTTACTTACCGCTTGCAATAACGGCTGATGTTGTACAAAGATCACTTCTCGGAGGCCGCAGAAACCTATGCACGAAGCAGACCCTTGTATCCTGAAGAGCTCTATAGCTTCCTATACAGGCATTGCAGTCAGTACGGGCATGCTTGGGATTGTGGCACCGGTAACGGGCAGGTTGCACAAGCCCTTTCCACCCGATTTGAAAAAGTATATGCCAGTGATATCAGCAGGCAACAATTGGAACAGGCAAAGCCGAATGGAAATATACAATACGTTTGTGAGGCTTCGGAGGAATGCACGGCTGCGGATGGACTATTTGATCTGATTGTGGTTGCTCAGGCCATTCATTGGTTTAAGTTTGATGCCTTTTACAAACAAGTGTTCAGAACAATGAAACCGGATGGATTATTTGCAACTTGGACCTATGAAAATATCCAAATAAACGCAGAGGTCGATGATTTGGTCCGGCATTTTTATACAAACATCATTGGCCCGTATTGGGATCCGGAGCGCGTGATTATTGAGCAGAGACTGCAATCCATACCTTTTCCTTTTGATGAAATTCCCTGTCCTGAGTTTCAAATAAGGGATCATTGGTCTGGTGCAAGGATGCTCGGCTATTTGAATTCCTGGTCCGCGTGCAGACATTATTATGCTGCAAAGGGGACACAGGCAGTGGATCTTATACGGAAGCAATTATTTGAGATTTGGCCGGAAGGGGACATGAAAGAAATCAGATTTCCAGTTTACATGCGCATGGGAAGAAAAATGCAGGATTAGATTACGAAGAATGTGGTTTCTGCAAATTGCAAGGCATCAGGAGAAATTCATTTTCAATTGAACATTTGAAACAATCTTGTCTTGAACTCCAATACCTGAGTGACCTGATTTAAAAAATTTTGCATGCAAAGATTTTAGATGGGTGGAACTTTCAATATTCAGGAAGTAGAGCTGATTAATTCTTGTCATTTGAAGAAGAATGAAAGTATTTATTTTTCGTAAAGTAAATTGTCAAGAGAAAATTTGAAATCGATCTTAAGAAGTTAAGATGCGGTTATCCTATTTCCAATAAATTTGTTCACGATTTAAAGACTAGATTTCTAAGTGAAAGAAAAAATATTCATTTTCGGACCTGAGCTCATTGATGAAAAATCCATTGCTCAGATAAAGCGTTGTGTTGGGGAAGAGGATCTGGCAGTGCTTACGGCGGATGCCCACTACGGTTATGGACATCCGATTGGTGGCGCGGTGGCGTACAAGGACAAAATTTCTTTGTCGGGGGTTGGTTTTGACATCGCCTGCGGAAATAAGGCCGTACGTACGGACCTTCTTGCTAAAGATGTGGACGTTTCCAACATTATGGATGAGATCGTGCGACGCATTTCATTTGGGGTGGGCAGGCCCAACAATGAACCTGTCGATCATGAAGTTTTTGAACAAATCAGACAGGCGGAATTTGTACCGCAACGCAAGTTGCTGCAGTTGGCGCGAGAGCAACTAGGTACCGTGGGTTCCGGAAATCACTACGTCGATTTGTTTGAAGATGATGAGGGCTTTCTTTGGATTGGGGTGCATTTTGGTTCTCGTGGATTTGGTCATAAAACCGCTATCGGATTTATTGCATTGTCGCAGGGTTTGCCTTTTGATGAACGCGCAAAAGAAGGATCGATGGACGCAGCACCCATCTTATTCGATATCAAATCGGAAATGGGGCAGGATTACCTTTCAGCAATGCAGCTTGCAGGAGAATATGCCAATGCCGGACGCGATGCCGTGGTATCCAAAGTTCTGGAGATTTTAGGTGCTCAATCCACTTATTCTGTGCACAACCACCACAACTTCGCGTGGAAAGAAAATCATTTTGGCGAAGATTACTGGGTAGTCCGTAAAGGCTGCACGCCTGCATTTCCACAGCAACAAAGTTTTGTCGGTTCTAATATGTTTGATGAGTCCGTGATACTGGAAGGACTCGAGACGGAAACGGCGAAGCGGGGATTGTATTCTACTGTTCACGGTGCCGGACGTGTGATGTCGCGCAACGAGGCGGCGGGCAAAAAGAAATGGATCCGGGATCATAGTGGCCGAAAGTCCCCTGTCACTGTAGGAACGGGTAAAGTGAACTTTGAAGAAGTCAGACAAACTGCTAAGGAAAGGCGTATCGAACTAAGAGGCGGAGCGGCGGATGAGGCACCTCAATGTTATAAAAAGCTGGAGGAGGTGCTAACTTGTCAGTCTGATACCATCCGCATCCTGCACCGCTTAAGACCCATAGGAGTGGCCATGGCGGGTCATGATGTATGGGATCCCTACAAAGACTGAGAAAATGTGGAGATATAAGGCACAAATTTGAAGCTTGCGCCAACATAAGGATCAGGGAAAGGTAACTAACAAACGTACGTTATCTATCAAAAAAATAAACACTCAGGGAGGTTTGATTGCTAGACCAATCTACAGATTCCAGTACTATTTCTTTCGCCTGCCCTTGTGCATCTATGGTCGTAAGTTTCCAGCTAAGTTGTCCTACAGTTGCATGCGCCTGTGGACCGCGCAGTTCATTGCCTATAATTTGACCGGGAATAAAAATCTCAATGGGAAAATTTGAAATGCTGATCGTGGCCTGGTTATTCAAAGCCCCTGAAAGACCAATGCCCGTGAACGTAGCAATCAAGCTGTTTATCTTTTTAAAATCTGAACTCACACTTCCGGAAATATGCGCGGTATAATCATATCCGGAGATGTTATATGGAAAATCCGCTGTAAAATTATTGTTTGTCCACCGCAATGCCGGAGTATTGGGGAAGGACCAATTTCCCCAAACTATAACGGCTAGATCGGCCCCGTCACTGGTTTTTATCGTACTTGGCGGAGTAGCATCCATTCCTTTTAAAGTGATGCCAATTTTGGGCCAAATCGAAACATTGATTTTGGTTTTCACATTAGCAATCTCCTTGGAAATCGAAAGATCAAAAACACTTAATATTACTTCATACTCACCCGGATCTTTGTACTTGTAAACCAAGATTGAATCTTTTACTTCTCTTTTTTGTCCGTCACCAAGATCCCATTTGTAAAGAGCATTGGAGGGAGCACTTCCATTGTTTCTGGCTTTAAACGCAACATCCACATTTACAGATACGGTCGTGTCACTGGGTTCAATCCAAAAATCCTGTAATTGAATTTTGAACCACTCAAAACCCAACCATATGTCTGCAGTCTTATTGGGGGGCGTTGCCTGCAAATACAGTCCAATCAGCGTATCGCGGTTCTCCATCACAATAGTTTGGGCAGGGTTGATGCGTTCCAAACCAGTACTTGGCAGAAAACTCAGGGCTTGCAGTTTAGTGCCGAAATTCGGATCCAGCCCTTCAACCTGAAAATCAAATTCACGAAATGGAATGTAATTAGTTCGGTCATGGTCTTTTATATCCAATTCAACTTTGGAATAGGCCTGGTCTTTGGGGACTGCATAAATTTTATAAGCCGGAAATAAATTTTCTTCAATGGTTTTGTTTTGAACTTTTTGCCAAAGAAAATCCATTTCCCCTTTGGACATCACCGTGGATAAAGGAATAAATGCAATCTGGCTGTAATTAAACAAATCGTTATTCTCCAAAGCACGTGTGTTTTTTGCAGACGTGTATTTTGAAAAAGTGTGAGTTGCCAGATTGTATTCAATGGTTGATTCCTGATTTGGATAATTCGGGTCATAGACATTAATCTTAGCTTCGTTGCCGTTGAATTCATATCCAAAACCAATAATCATATGCGCATACGTTATGCTGGGATCACCTAAATAAATAAGCTGAGGTTGATTTGTAATAAGCATACTGTAAATCAGATTGAAAAAGCGGTCTTCTTCTCCTGCTTCAATTATCTTTGAAATATCATCGAAATTAGCACCCCAGAAAGCCTCCTGAACTCTGTGAATTGCCGTTGCAAAACGCAACCCGGCAGCATCATCTTCCCAAATATCAGCTGTCTTAAACGAAAGCTGGTAATTGTCGAAATAACTAGTCAGAGGTTTACCGGATTTGAAATTTTTAAAATAATAGGCAGCCCCAATACTCATACCTGCACAGATTCCTTCATATTCCGGATACGTGCCATAGTTTACAAAACTCCATCCATTTATTTTGGGATCGAACAAGGTATGAAATCCACCACCCTGTAGCAACAACTCTTTTTGTACCTCCGTAATTACAATAAGGGAAAAATGGCGCAGGGTGAATTCACAATAATCCTCCGCATTTCGGACAAGGGTAATTCCTTCCAAATCCCCTGAAGCCTTATCATAGTAAAAACAATTTCGGTATGCACCCGATTTCGGAACAAGTGGAAATTTTACCCGGATCATATGATTTGATTGCTGACCGCCATTTTCAATTTTAATCAATGGGCTTGCAGGATTGAAAAAACTTCCGAATTCGTGAGATGTAATTTCAGAATAGGAAATAGTAAAGTCACATCCATCTTTATAGCTTCCCGCCGGTACTTCAATTTCCATTCCATCGAGAGGAGATCCCGTTCCTGTAATTTGAATCACCCCACCCACTTCAGGTATATGTTCCTTTTTTACCAGAACTTCTTTGCCTGTTTTTATTTTGCCGGAATCCGGATCATCCGGAGTGTCATCTTTACCACAGTTTAGAGAAAATAGGGACATGATCACTATTGAACTCCATATTTTAAAAGTTTGCATCGCTTGGCTTTTTATTAAAGCTATTACAAGATTTATCTAGTCCTTGATAAAAAATCAAGAGAAGCAGATTTTAATGAAAGATGAGGAATAGGCTATCTTATCAAACAGTGCGGGAAATCCTTCAAATCTGTCACTAACTTAATTTATACGATACATCCGGCGTGCCAGGATATGTTGCTGCGACGGCTAAATTCTCTCAACAGAGTCCATCCCAAATCTTACATTTATCCCAAATAATATTCATGCAGCTCTTTACAATGGCCCACAATCTGGGCGTTTATATCCAGGCAGAAAAATTAAAAGGGAAGCGCATCGGATTTGTGCCCACAATGGGTGCGTTGCACGAAGGCCATCTATCCCTGATTCGCCTTGCAAAAGCCAGAGCTGACCTGGTCGTGAGCAGTATTTTTGTAAATCCCAAGCAGTTCAACAATCAGGAAGATTTAATCAAATATCCCCGAATGCTCGATAAGGATGCCTGGTTGCTTGAAAATGAGGGCTGTGAAGTATTGTTTGTTCCGCCTTTTGAGGAAGTTTACCCCCCAAAGCTTGATACGGAGCTTTCGCTTGACTTGGGGACCCTGGATCAGGTCATGGAAGGAGAATTTCGTCCGGGACATTTCAAAGGAATGCTCCAGGTCGTCAAAAGACTCGTGGAGCTTACTTCAGCGGATGAACTTATTATGGGGCAGAAAGATTTTCAGCAGTACACATTGGTGCATCATATGATTCAGAAATTGAATCTTCCCTGCCATTTGGTTATTGGAGAGACCTGCAGAGAAACGGACGGCCTGGCGATGAGTTCAAGGAATCTTCGCTTAAGTCCTGATTTCAGAGAAAAAGCTGCCCTCATTTATAAAGTTTTGAAACAACTGCAATTGGCGCTTGGAAAATCAGGAATTCGCGAAATGGAAGAAGTAGGCTCCAGGCAACTGGACGAAGCAGGATTTCGAACGGAATATCTGCAGATTGTGGATGGCTATAGCTTAAAACCGGTATCACAGCCGGAGAACCACGATTATATCGTTGCTTGTCTGGCAACCTGGGCTGGTGAAGTGCGGCTTATTGACAATCTCATCCTAAAAGGAAGCATTAAATGAACTATTTTGCTTCAAAATGCCTTCTAAAAAGTAGAATTCCTTTTTTGGTCTAATTTTGCGGCCATGTTGTTGCAGTTTTTTAAATCTAAAATTCATCGCGCCCACGTCACTGAGGCCAACCTCAATTATGTAGGTAGCATTACTATCGACGAGGAGCTTATGCGGGCCGCCAATATATATGAAGGGGAGAAAGTGCAGGTTGTAAACAATAACAATGGGGAGCGCTTCGAAACCTATGTCATAAAGGGAGAAGCCCACTCCGGAATGATTTGTCTCAATGGAGCCGCAGCCCGCAAGGCAGAAGTTGGAGACATTGTAATTATCATCTCTTATGCATTTATGAGTCCTGAAGAGGCTAAAGGTTTCCATCCTGTGTCGGTTCATGTAGATGAACATAACCGTATAATCTAATAGGTTTGCAGGCCGTATTCAAGAATATCCTTAAGCTTCTTTTTTTCTTTGCTCTTGGAGCGGGCATCATGTATTATCTCTATATCAAGAACCAGTCCGCCTATCAGCTTTATTGTGTGGAAAAAGGGATCCCCTCTGAACAATGCAGCCTACTGGAGAAGCTCAAAAGTGATTTTGCGACGCTACATTATTTTTGGATCGCTTTGATCTTTGTTGGCTTCGCACTCACAAACTACAGTCGCGCACAACGCTGGCAGATTATTCTCAGAACGATGAATTACAAGACCCGTCTGAGCTCGGCCTTTTATGCCGTCAACATTGCTTACCTTGCTAATTTGGGATTTCCAAGGATTGGTGAATTTGTAAGAGCTGCTGTTTTTGCTAAAAGCGAAAACCTGCCCATTGACAAAGTTTTCGGCAGTGTGGTTCTTGATCGCATCACGGATATGATTTCATTCTTCCTGCTGGTTGTTTTAGCATTTAGTCTGGATTGGACCACATTTCAAACCTTCTTTCATCAGTACGCACATATACCGCACCTGAGCTTTAATCCAACCTTTTGGTTGTTGGTCCTGTTGGTCATTGGCTTGTTATGGTTTTTCCGTGAGGCCATTTTAAGATTTAAAGGACTTCAGAAAATGCTTTCGGTGCTTTCGGGTATCTGGAAAAGCATTTTATCGATTAAAAACCTGAAGGAGCGCAGAATGTTTATTGTGCATACGGTCCTCGTCTGGTTTTGGTTTATTATGATGTTTATTTTTGCCTGCAAAGCATTCGACCCCACCGCTGCATTAAAACCTACGCAGATAATGGTCATTTATGTGTTTGGAAGTTTTGGGGTTTTTATACCCTCACCGGGAGGAATGGGCACGTTCCACTATCTCGTGATCCTTGCTTTGGGCTTTTATGGCATTCATCAGGCGGATGCCTTTTCGTTTGCGAATATTGCTTTTGCGTGGGGCCAGTTTTTTGCGCTGTTGTTCTTTGGGACTGCAAGTCTGATTCTCCTGCAGCTCAACCGGAAAAATTCTAATTTTGAGGAAAGGAATGAAACACCTTCATGAACTCTTTGGAGAAGAAAATATACCGATTAGATCAGCTTATAGCAGAAAGGGAAATCTGGAAGAAGCAAGGCCTTCGCTGTGTATTTACTAACGGCTGTTTTGACATTTTGCATGAGGGGCATGTCCGATATTTAGAGGAAGCCCGCAGGCTTGGTGATGTCCTGATTGTTGCCCTGAATGACGATCAAAGTGTCAGGCGCCTTAAAGGCCCTACGCGCCCTATAAATGGAGAATCCAGTCGTTCCATTGTTGTAGCCGCTCTGGAAAGCGTAACCGCAGTCACCCTATTCGGCACCGACACCCCTGAAGGACTTATAAAGGCCCTGACCCCGGATATACTCGTGAAGGGGGGAGACTGGGAGGTCCACAGTATTGTTGGAGCAGATTGGGTGCTTTCTCATGGTGGAAATGTGTATTCATTGCCCTATTATAAAGGCTTTTCAACAAGTCTGATTGAGCAAAAAATGAAATCATCATGACCCGGATTCACCAACTGGCGCAATTTCTTGAAAGCATCGCACCCCTGCCCTTGCAGGAAGCTTATGACAATGCCGGATTGATTATCGGACAGCCTGATTGGGAGATCCGCAATGTACTTTGCAGCCTGGATGCAACGGAGGCTGTGTTGGAGGAGGCGCGTTCATGCGATTGCAACGTGGTGGTAAGTCATCATCCCATTGTATTTAAGGGATTGAAAAAAATTCAGGGATGTCATTATGTGGATCGTTCGGTCATTTATGCCATTAAGTACGATATCGCTCTTTATGCCATACATACCAACCTCGATAATGTCTTCCGACATGGAGTCAATGAGGAGATTGCACGCCGTATTGGGCTTGAAAAAATAAAGCTATTGCATCCAAGGAGTGAGGACCCCTCCATTGGATCGGGTATGATAGGACTCCTGCCTGAAGCCATGGGGGAAAAGGATTTCCTGGAGTTTATAAAATCTAAAATGGACACCCCACTTATTCGACATACCCGTTTTCTGGGGAAATCGGTACAAAAAGTGGCATTGACCGGCGGTGCAGGAGCTTTCCTGATTCAGGAAGCCTTGCGGCAAGGTGCCGATGCATATATAACCGGAGATGTGAAGTACCATGAGTTTTTTGAAGCCAATGATCAAATGTTGCTCTGTGATGTGGGGCATTTTGAAAGTGAGCAGTTTACGATTTCTCTATTGGCGCGGCTGATTTCGGATAATTTTACTAATTTTGCAACCCATTGTACAAAAACTAAGACCAATCCGGTCCAATATTTCTAAGTATGGCCAAATCAACAAGTCAAACGGATCTTCCTATCGCATTGAAATTAAAGCAATTGTATGAATTGCAACGCATCGATTCTGAAATCGATCAGCTTCATATTATCAAAGGCGAGCTCCCGGTAGTCGTAAGTGACCTCGAAGATGAAATCGCCGGTCTGAATACCCGGATTACCAAATTGGAGTCATCCTGTCAGGATATGGATCAGGAGATGGCCAATCACAAGATCAACATCAAGAATTCGGAAGATACCATCAAGAAATACGAAAAACAGCTCAATTCGGTAAAAAATAACCGTGAATACGATGCATTAAGTAAGGAAATCAACCTTCAGCGACTTGAAATACAATTATCTGAAAAGAAGAGCCGCGAAGTTGCAGAGCAGATTAAATTGAAAAAAGCGACTCTCGACGGTGTAAAGGAAAGATTGGAGGCGAAACAAAAGGAACTTTCCGAGAAAAAAGAAGAGCTGAATAAGATCATCGAGAAGACGGAAAAGGAAGAACAAACACTTACCAAGAAGTCTGAAAAATCCCGTAAAAATATCGAGGCTCGCTTATTAAATGCCTACGACAAAATACGTAAGCGCTACCGCAATGGACTGGCGGTCGCTACGGTGAAGAGAAATGCCTGCGGTGGTTGTTTCAACCAAATCCCCCCGCAAGTTCAGTTGGAGATCGGACTCCGCAAAAAAATTATTGCATGCGAGCATTGTGGTCGCGTTCTGGTAGATGACCAGATCCACGAAGTAGAAGGCTAGAAAGCTAAAGTACCTGAAATGCGGCAAAAGCCATGGCCGAATTTTTTGGTTTTCCTGTTCCTGTTATCTAACATATCCATTTCTGCACAAGCCAATCGGGATTATATCGCATTTGACGGCGAGCTAAAATTCTATTACGATAAAATCCTACAACTCGATTTTGGATCTATTGAAAAAGGCCTTTCCGTGTTGGAAAAATCCCATCCGAATAAGGCTTATCTGCTCATGGCTAATGAATTGGATTTCTACAAACTCTTTCTGTACGAGCGTCAGGATGATTTCATAAAATTGAAATCGAACAGAGATCGCAGGATCAAAGCACTGGAATCTTCCCGGATTGGACCTGAGTGGAAGGCGTTTTTACATGCGGAAATTGATCTGCAATGGGCGCTCATACATTTTAAAATGGGAGATTTCCTGAAAGCGGTCCAGCTCCTGAGGGCCTCGAAACTCCTTTTGGAAGAAAAGGCGCGAACCTATCCTGGTTTTGCGTATTACCATAAATCTCTTGGAATTCTGAAAGCTCTGCTGGGAACAATCCCTTCGGAATTTCAATGGGCTACAGATCTGATAGGCCTTGATGGGGATATTCGGAAAGGCAAGGAAGAACTGATGAGTTTTATAAGCTATGCAAGCAAAGAGGACCCCTTTTTTTTAGTGGAGGCCCAGGCGGCCATGAGCTTTCTGCTCTGTTACCTCGAAAATAAGCCTAAAGAAGCCTATACATATTGGGTTCGTGCCATGGGAAATAAGGACCCCGAGCCTCTTATGGCATGGGCGCAATGCAAAATTGGTTTACGCGCATTGTACAATGATGCCGTGATCAACGTGTTGCGGGCACTTCCTCCAGCCGATTTGGATCGCTTGCCCTATCTCCATTATTTGATGGGACTGGCCTCACTTCAAAAACTGGATAGCAAAGCAGATCGACATTTCATTCGATTCCTTGCACTGCAGGGAAAAGGCAATTATGTTAAAGAAGCCTGGCAGAAAAGGGCATGGAATGCACTTTTGAGAGGCGATGAAACCTCGTTCCGATTACATCAATCCCAGTGTCTCACACAGGGCCAGTTGGTTTCCGATGAGGACCAGCAAGCCTATATGGATGCCAGGTCCGGGGTTTGGCCGGATACCTTGCTACTCAAGGCCCGGCTGCTGTGTGACGGAGGTTATGTAGATCGGGCAATGGACATGTTAAAAGCAAAAGCGGGCAAGTTTGAGGGGCAGCCTGATTTGGAAATGGAATATTGGTATAGATATGGAAGGCTCCAACAATTGTCAAATGTGCCTGAGGAAGCCCTAAGATGTTTTAGTAAATCCCTGGAAATCAATCCTCTGAGTCCATCCTATCTGAGGTGTAATGCGCTCCTGCAATCAGGAATCATCTATGAAAAGAGCGGTCAGACCGAACTGGCCCAAAGCTATTTTAAAAAATGTCTGGACACACAGCCTGACCGGTACCGCAAGTCCCTCCATCAAAAAGCTAAAGCAGGATTAAACAGATTAGCTTCAAAATAATTGCAGAATCTTCTCCAGAATCCTATTTTTGCAGGCTCAAAAATGAAATGAATTTATTCTATTCCAATTTGCTGAACCCAAGTGTTTTGGTATCCATGGAAAAGAGCAGGTTCGCGATTCTCTAAGATCCTTACATTTCATTTTTGTGTAAAGTGCATTGGTTGAATAAACCAATGGGTAAAACGGCGTGGTAGCTCAGCTGGTCAGAGCGCAGGATTCATAATCCTGAGGTCGAGAGTTCAAGCCTCTCCCACGCTACAAAGACCCGGTCAGGAAAATACTGTCCGGGCTTTTTTATTTAGTTCGATTTCATTCTAAAAAAACGAGATTCCTAAAATTCCTTTCTGAAACAAGCCTTTTCATTTTTTGACCTAAAGTATTTTAAGTATCAGTTATAATGAAACGCAAGGACTTTTTAAGACTTTCAGGAATGGTAGAAATGGTCCCACTCGTAGGAAATGCCAAATCATTCATTTTAGATGCACTTCCGGAGGATCCTAACGCTTGTGTGCTCATTCCTTCAGAATCGCAGGGACCCTTCCCTCTGGACCTTAGTGACAGCCAGTTTTATTTCAGAAAAGATCCCAGAGAAGGTAAAGAGGGAGTCCAGCTTCATTCTAGATTGAAAATTATTGGCACAAACATCTGTGCGTCCATGCAGAATGTCAGAGTCCATATTAGGCATTGTGATAAGGAGGTATAGTTTAAGGATCTTAAACTGATGAGCGCGAAGTAAAAGAGCTTCTTATGCCAAATGTATTCGTGCCCTGCGGGAAACACAATAGGGAATTCTGTATCCAAATGCAAATTAGAGCATGAGCCCATAAAGGGCTCCACTTCTATATTTCAGTAGGCTCATAAATTTGATTCTGTTTTAATTGGAATCTTATTAATTTAACCTGTTCAAACAAAACATTACATGGCTGCAAATGACAAATACCGCATCGAAGTGCTCGATGTGCTGCGAGGTTTGGTTATGATCCTGATGGCATTAGATCACACCCGGGATTTTTTTCACAGTGAAGCCTATACACGAAATCCACTTGATGTGCAAACAACAACCGGACTTTTGTATTTTACAAGGTGGATCACGCATTTTTGTGCTCCGACTTTTGTTTTTCTTGCCGGGATCTCCATTTATTTGCAAGGCTTGAGAAAGAACAAGCAGGAGCTTGCATCTTTTCTTTTAAAAAGAGGCTTGTGGCTGATTCTGATTGAAACTTTTGTAATAGGTTTTGCCTGGACCTTTGATATACAATTTCATGCTTTTCTCTACCAGGTGATTTGGGCAATTGGGATCTCCATGGTTTGCATGGCAGCCATTGTTTATTTGCCCTACAATGCCATTTTAATTTTTGGACTACTGATCGTTGCGGGTCATAATTTATTTGATGTATTCGGTATCGGAAAATCGGGATTTGCATTTGATCTGCTGCGAAACGGTGATTTCGCATCATACGCCATCAATCAAGATCACAAGCTGTTTATTATTTACCCCTTTCTTCCCTGGCTTGGTTTAATGATGACAGGCTATTGTTTTGGATACCTTTATAATCCGGTAATTCAAGCTGATTTGCGTGCCAAAAGATTGCTGCAGTTTAGTCTTGGCATGATCAGCTTATTTCTGGTATTGCGCATGTTCAACATATACGGCGATCCTCAGCCATGGAGTATTCAGGATAGTTTTTGGAAATCATTGATGTCCTTTCTAAATGTAGATAAGTACCCACCTTCCTTATTGTTTGTATGTATGACCATCGCTCCGGCACTTTTGTTTCTTCGCTTTTTTGAAGGTAAAATGGGGACTATTGGGCGAATATTTTCCGTCTTCGGACGGGTTCCGTTTTTTTATTACATACTTCATTTTTATATTCTGCATGTATTATGTATGGCCTTGTATGTAAGTCGGGGGCACGAATTGATGGGACCCTTGAACGAAATTTTTGGCATACCTATAAGATATGTTCAAGCCGGTGAAGGATATTCATTGGGAATCGTATATGTCATTTGGGTCGGCCTGGTACTTTTTCTCTATCCATTCTGTAAAGCATACGATCGCATGAAGTCTTCCAGGAAATATCCCTGGATGAGTTACCTGTAAACGAACGTTTGTTAGTACTTGACAAAAAGCTTGTCCTTCATATACACGGGAGGGATCTTTCTTTTCCTGTTTATCGTTTTCCTGCTGACATCAGCGCAGAACCGAAAAGTCTTTGAGTCATCGAGAAGTCCGGAATACACACCGAAGCCAAACAAGCACTTCCGGCATATATTCCGGGGAAATAGGGCTTTTTGGCTATCTTGGTCCAATGGTATTTGAAGATTTTTTAGACGGCTTTGCCCGGTGGACTGGCCGCGATCCCTACCTGCTCTTCACTGCCCCAGGCAGAATCAACCTCATTGGTGAGCATATTGATTACAATGGTGGATTTTGTCTTCCAGCTGCAATAAACCGATCCGTTTGGTTTGCCCTGTGTCCTTCCAATGAAACCAGGATATTGGCTTTGAATACAGGCGAGAGCTGGGAATTGTCAGAAAGCCGAAATCTTCCGGATTGGTCCGTGTATTTCAAAGGAGTTATGGATTTATGCAAACAGAAAGGCCTTTCTTTTCCTTATTTCCATCTCGCCTTTGGTGGTGATTTGCCACAAGGGGCCGGATTGTCTTCATCCTCCGCACTAACATGTGGGTTTATTTCCATCCTGAACGCTTTTTCAGATTGGAACTTGCCCGTTTCCAAATTGACAGATTATGCCGTCATTGCAGAAAGGGCATCCGGATTAGAAGGAGGAATGATGGATCAAATTTGCATAATGAATGGCGTACGTGATCACGCTTTGTTGATTGACTGCAGAAGCTGGAATTTTGAACCCATCCCCATGCAGCTGGATCGATTTACCTGGTTGGTTATAGACAGTCGTGTACATCACAAACTTGTGGATTCCGATTACAATCTGCGTTCTTCTGCTTGTAAAGTCATTTTACAAAGGGCACAAAAAATTTTTTCGGAACTTGTTTTTCTCTGTGATTTGACTTTGGAACAAGGGGCGAAGTTACTACCTGTCCTTTCATTAAAAGAGAGGAGCTATCTGGAATACATACAAGAGGAAAATGTCCGTGTCTTGCGTTTTGTTGAGGCCTTAAAACAGAGGCAGGCTAAAATTCTGGGTTCTCTGCTGTTCGAAAGTCATGAGGGTCTCCGCAAGAAATACAAGGTAAGTTGTGCAGAACTTGATTTTCTGGTTTCCTATGCCCAAAACAGTGATATGGCCTACGGTGCTCGGATGATGGGGGGAGGTTTTGGGGGAAGCACCTTGCATCTAGTTTCAACGGATGTTGCAGGATCTTATGCCAGGGGTATCTCAAATGCCTACAAGAATAGATTTGGTTTTGAACCGGGTATATTTGAAGCAGAAACATGCAAGGGAGTCCACGAAATCCGTTCGAAAGGAAGCTAAAGACTTTCGGCATATGTCCGTTTCATCTAAATGCCTTTTTCTATGGAACTTTGAGTACACTTTAAACATTTCTTGTAAAGCGTACACAGAATCTTTGATTGTACGTTTCATAGAAATGTTCATCTTTTTGTAAGTAACTACATATGAAGATACTAATACACTTACTTCCGCTCTCCTGCCTGTTTGTTTTTGCTTCTTTACCTCTGTTTGGAGGGGTAGAAGGAGATTCTGTTAAGCTGCGCCGCTTTCTGGAAAAGGAATTTCCGGGAATAAAAATTGAAAGCAAGGCTCCTACCGAGACTTATCCAATGATCTGGAAGCTTGTCATTCGTCAGCCCATGGATCATTGGGATGCAGGGCAAGGTAGTTTTCCTCAGCAAATATTGCTTTACCACAAATCCTTTAAGAAGCCCAATGTGATTGTAACAGAGGGGTACAATGTTGCCGACCGGATTTATGAAGCAAGTATGATTCTCGATGCCAATCAATTTTCTGTCGAGTACCGGTTTTTTGGTGAATCCTCTCCCGATACGATCAATTGGAAACTTTTAAATCACAAGCAGGCTCTTGAGGATCTCCATCAGATAAGAAAAAAACTTGCGGGCTTGTACAAAAAAAGCTGGACCGCCACAGGAATTTCGAAAGGGGGTACTACTACAGCTTTATACAGTTTAGCTTATCCCCAGGATCTAAAGGCGGCCATAGCCTATGTGGCCCCATTTCCCCTTGAGCAGGAAGACCGCCGCACTGTGGAGCATTATAAGAATCAGGTAGGTTCTGCGGAGTGCCGCAAGAGAGTTCACGATTTCCAACGTTTGATTCTGACGCACCGCAAAGAATTAAAAGTCAAATTAAATGAATTGGAGGAACGAGATCACGTTCGCTTTGATCTGGATAAAGACATGGTGATTGACTTTACCTCCATGGAGTATCCATTTTCTTTTTGGCAATGGGGCTTCGGATGTCAGGAAATTCCGACCAGCACCGCTACGGCAGATGATATTTTTGAACACATAGAAGAAGTAGTGGATTTCAATTATTACGATCATAAAAGTTGTACCGAATTCCAGCCAGCTTATTACCAGTTTATGACCGAATTTGGGTATTATGGATTTGATACCAGTGGTTTGAGTGATCTGCTTGTTTATCCTCATTTGTCCAATCTTGAGTTCTGCCCCAGAAATACGGATTTGAGTTATGATGGGCGGTATTTCAAAGAAATGAACGAAAAAGCAACAACTTCTTCAAAGAACATTGTCTACATTTATGGAGGACTGGATACATGGACTTCCTGCGCTGTCCATCCGGCTCCTTCCACGAATGCCCTGAAGCTTGTTAAATACAATGGAGGGCATCGTACGCGGGTAAGGGATTTTCCTGAGAACGAAAGACAAAAAGTCTATGAAAGTCTCAGAAAATGGACAGGTGCAAAAACGAAACCCTTACCCTACTGAAATGCGCTTATTTTTGCGCAAATTCGAGTTTTAAAAAAATATACATGGATCTTCAAAATGGAACATACAGTATTCAGGGTATCCCCGTGCTTGATATTGTAAAGCATTATCAAACTCCCTTATATGTCTATGACAGCAGCATCATAAAACGTCAGATCGACCGGCTCAAAAACGCGTTTCATGTACCGGATCTGGGTATCCATTTTGCATGTAAGGCGCTCAACAATATCAATATCCTCTCTCTGATGAAGCAGTGGGGCGTAGGTCTGGATACGGTGTCGATTCAGGAGATCTGGACCGGACTGGAAGCGGGATTCAAACCTTCGGAGATCATCTTCACGCCCAACAGCGTGGGTCCCGATGAGGTGGAGATGGCTATTAAAATTGGCGTCCAGATCAATATTGATCACATTGAAACACTGGAATATATTGGGCACCATTATCCGGACGTGAAAATTGGTATTCGCATCAATCCACATGTGATGGCCGGTGGGCATGAAAAAATTTCGGTAGGGCACATCGACAGTAAATTCGGAATTTCCATTTACCAGCTGCCCCTGGTGTTGAGGCTTGTGGACACTTTGAAACTTAAAGTGAATGGATTGCATATGCATACGGGAAGCGATATTCTCGATGCGGGTGTTTTCAATCTGGCTTCTCAGATTTTATTTGACGCGGCCCGAAAATTCAAAGATTTGGAGTTCATAGATTTCGGAAGTGGTATCAAAGTGCCGTACAAACAGGATGACGTGTGCACCGATGTGGAAGAACTGGGTTCAATATTATCGGAATCCTTTCATGCGTTTTGCAAAGAATACGGTCGTCCGTTAAAATTGTATTTTGAACCGGGCAAGTATCTCGTTTCAGAATGCGGTTTCTTTTTTGTAAAAACAAATGTCATCAAGCAAACGCCTTCCACTGTTTTTGCAGGAGTGGACTCCGGGCTGAATCATTTGATCCGACCCATGTTTTATGATGCTTATCATCATATCCTCAATGTGAGCCAGCCTGGAGGAAAACCAAGAGTTTACAATGTCGTGGGTTACATATGTGAGACAGATACATTTGCCAGCAACAGGGTGATTTCGGAAATACATCCCGGTGATATTCTCTGTTTTTTGAATGCGGGCGCTTATTGCTTTACAATGGCCTCCAATTACAATTCGCGGTTCCGTCCTGCGGAAGTACTGGTGCATGAAGGAAAGCACATGCTGATCAGGGAGAGAGAGACGATGGAGGACTTGTTAAAGCACCAGGTCAAGGTTTTGTAGGATGTTTACGTTTTCTTTAAAACTGAATTGCAATTTATCTTGCAACAGATTATCAAATTTTTATTTTTCAGTATTTAATGTAAACTTTTTTTGCGTGCACTTCTGATCTTCGGCTCTATAAGTATTCTCCTTATCCTATCCGCAGGACTTATACGAACAAACGTTTGTATGGATAAGTTGAAAGGAATTAGTCTTGTTGCACCTCCAAGACCATTTACGGAAGATCCCATGCAGCCCCTGGTGCAAGCAGGCGCAAATTGGGTAGCCCTCATTCCGTACGCATATGCAACAAAGGAAAATCCACAAGTGCGTTTTGGAGATTTCCAATGGCAATGGTGGGGAGAGCTTCCTGAAGGCATATCAGAGAGTATCCGGCGAGCACATGCTGCACATTTGAAAGTACTACTGAAACCCCAAGTATACATGCATCACTATTGGGTGGGTGCTGTGACATTTAATCAGGAGAAGGATTGGAGGGAATGGGAGAAAAGCTATAGGGCCTATATTTTGAGTTATGCGAAAATGGCCGTGCAGCAAAAAGTGGAGATGCTCTGCATTGCAACTGAATACGATCTCGCCGCTGTACATCGCGAATCCTTTTTTCGCAAACTCATTTCTGAAATCCGGGAAATTTATAAGGGAAAACTCTGTTACAGTTCGAATTGGGATCACTATGCGCAAATACCTTTTTGGGATGCGCTGGATTACATAGGTCTGAGCGCTTACTTTCCATTATCGGACGTCGTGAATCCGGATCTGGTCCAACTTAAGGAAGCATGGAAGCCCTATAAGAATGAACTTCAGTCTTTTTCCAAGAAGTTGGACAAACCCATACTATTTACGGAGTATGGATATCTCAGTGTGGATGGTTGCGCGGGAAAGTCCTGGGAACTGGAATACAATATCTCCGGTCGCAAAATCAATCAAGATGCGCAGGCGAAGGCCTATCAGGCCCTGTTTGAAAGTTTTGGAAAGGAATGCTGGTGGGCAGGCGGTTTTCTTTGGAAATGGTTTCCAAACGGTGAAGGGCATGAAGGATATCCCGAAAGGGATTATACTCCTCAGGGGAAGGAGGCGGAGCAGGTATTGTGCAGATGGTATTGTGATAAAATGAATTGAATCATTTTTACGAACAATTGTTAATATCATGCTTCAAATCTGGTTTTCCTGATTGTATATTATTTTAGGAAAAGATAGTTGTTTGAAAATTAGATTCTGTGTTTTCAAGAGTTCACAACTAGGGCTTTGATTAACGGCCTTGCGTAGCTAAATTATTTTTTCTCCGTTTTAGATATTTTAGAAGGAGAGCTTTCTTTTTTACCATTAATTTATTCATTAAATTGAGTAAAGTTGCATGTCATCATACTGAAATAATGCACTTTATCTTTTTGAATCATTTCCCTAATCCATTTTTGTAAAACAATATTTATCGTTTTACAATTTAATAAGGTAAATTTATCATTCTCGACTTGTCTGCTGATGCAATTAAAGTGTTTTGAAGCAAGCGATTTTGTGGTAAATTGCACTTCAAACAAATTTAATAAGCAGTTGCTATGAAAAGGAGAAAATTTGTAATGTTAGCTGCAAAGGGAACGGGAGCGGCTGTTCTAAGCTCCCAAATTGCTCTATTGAGTTCATGCGATGATTCTGTCCCTGTTACTGCACCTGAAGTTTTGGAAGCGGAATTTAAAAGAAAACTTTTTGTACCGCCCGTCGCAAGTGGATCCGGAGTTCGCTTGATTGCAAGGAATAATATTTTTAATGTAATGGATGGTCTTCAGGCAGAAGTTTTGGGTTATTTGGACGGAAGCATTCTAGGGCCAACAATACTGGCAAATAGTGGAGATTTATTGCAAGTTGAGTTTAACAATTCGCTAACGGAAGCTTCAAATATTCACTGGCATGGAATTTTTGCTCCGGCAAATATGGATGGCCATCCGCGAGATATTGTTCCGGCTGGTGGAACGAAAATATACAACTTTGAAATTTTAAATCGTGCGGGCACTTATTGGTATCATCCTCATCCCGATATGCGCACAGCTGAGCAAGCATATGGTGGCCTTGCTGGATTTTTGATTGTTTCAGATCAGGAAGAGCAGGCTTTGCTATTGCCTTCTGGCATTTACGATATTCCGCTGGTCATCCAGGATAAGAATGTGGATGCTAACGGACAATTTCCATATATTCTAGATTCAAATGACCAAAAAAATGGCTTGTTGGGAAATCGCGTAATTATAAATGGACTTCATGCTCCTTTCATTGAAGTGAATTCTGGTTGGTATCGATTTAGATTACTTAATGGGTCCAATGCACGTCTGTATAATTTGAGTTTCACCAATGGGTATCCGATGAATATCATTGGAACAGATGGAGGACTATTGGCTTATCCGGAGCAAGTGAATTCTATTATATTGTCACCTGGGGAACGCGCAGATATTTTAGTCGATCTAAGCAAGTTGGTTGCAGGAGATGAATTTTTCCTTCAAAGTGAAGCATTCCCTGGTTCAATTTATCAGGGAAAGCAAGGATTTCGTATTTTGAAAATAGTTGCAACAGGCCAGCCCGGCGTTGCCTTTCAGTTGCCTTCACAGCTATCTGGATATCTTAGTTTGAATCCGAATTTAGCAATTCGAAAACGCAGTTTTGATGTATCAAACGGTGGGGGCCATTCTGGACATAGTCATAGTTCTTCCGCAGTCGTCCATGTGATTGATGGAAAATCTTACGATGAAAACAGAATTGATGTTCAATGTTCAGCATCAACATTTGAGCATTGGATTTTCGATAACACAATTGGAATTGACCCACATCCTATGCATTTGCACGGGGCCCTTTTTCAGGTATTGGCACGCCATGGTGGTAGGGCCAAAGTCTTTCCACATGAGAAAGGATGGAAAGATACAGTTTTGCTCATGCCCGGGGAAAAAGTTGAAATCTTGGTTCGTTTTTCTTCCCATGTAGGTGTTTTTGTCTTTCACTGCCATAATTTGGAGCACGAAGACAGCGGTATGATGCTTCAAATGAAATTGGATTGAAACCACAAGTCCGTGATCAGGATTATTTTAATGAGCACTAAACTTCCTTAAGCAGGAAGTGCATCACTTAAAAGTGATGTGTTTCACAATTAAATTTAAGTCTAGTTCATTGTTCAAATCTAATTATGGATAGTCCCTCTTGATTTTATTTAGATTTCTAGTGGCACAGAGTGCTTTTATTTGTATTAAAAGGATAAAAGGGGCAGCCTTATTTTGGATTAGCCCTTGATTTGGACTTTTGATTCATACTCCTAAACGTGAATTATAATATTCCTATATCAAGCCCTATATTGGCATCTAAATAGACAGCGCATAACATGAAATTAGATCATCAGAAAATCCTCGTTATTGGAGGCGCGGGGTTCATCGGAAGTTTTGTGGTTGAGGAATTGCTCAAACATCCGGTAGCGGAAGTCGTTGTGTACGATAATTTTACCCGGGGCAAAAAGGAATATCTTGATAATGCATTAAAAGATCCCCGGTGCAAGATATTTCCTTTTGGTGGAGATGTTCGGGACATCGATATACTGGATAACGCGGTCAGAGGAATGGATTACGTTATTTGCCTTGCCGCAATGTGGTTGCTTCATTGTAAAGATTACCCAAGGACGGCATTTGAGGTAAATATTGCAGGTACTTTTAATGTGCTGGAAGCATGCGTCAGGCACAAAATCAAGAAGCTGGTGTGGTCTTCTTCTGCTTCTGTTTATGGGGATGCTGTTGAAATACCCATGACCGAAAATCACCCCTACAACAATAAAAATTTTTACGGGGCTACCAAAATTGCCGGAGAAGCGATGTGTACCGCTTTCAATGACCGTTATGGGCTTCCCGTGATAGGGCTCCGTTATATGAATGTTTATGGTCCTCATCAGGACCAAACCGCCGCCTATACCGGAGTCATACCGATTATGCTGAATAAGATTGATGCCAATGAGGCACCCGTAATAAATGGAGACGGGTCTCAGGCTTATGATTTTATCTATGTGGAGGATGTAGCGCGCGCGAACATATGTGCACTGACAAGTGACCAGCTTTTTGGTTTTTACAATGTGGGTACTGAAATCCAAACCACCATACGGGATCTCTGCAATTTAATTTTGAAACTAAAAGCATCCGCTCTGGAAGTTCAATATAAACCCTATTCGGCTGATGATGCAAGGGCTCTGGTTCAAAATCGAATTGGTTCGAGGGTAAAAGCCGAGAAGGAACTGGGATTTCGATATGCATTTGAATTGGAAGAAGGCCTCCGCAAATTGATCGCGTGGAGAGATGCCAATAATTCCTGATTACCTTTCTACCTTTGGGCTCTAAATCTACATTTTGAACCCAACAAAGTATATACAAATCAGTCAGCCCTCTATGGGCCAGGAAGAGTGGGAAGCTTGCCGCGAACCTATTTTTTCAGGGTGGATGACCCAGGGACCTCAGGTTGCGACCTTTGAGAAGCGATTTGCAGAACTTCATCAAGTGAAGCACGCCATTGCAGTTTCCAACTGCACCACGGCATTACATCTTGCATTACTTGCAGCAGGAGTTGGACCGGGCGATGAAGTGATTGTTCCCGCGTTTACCTGGGTGTCCACTGCAAATGCGGTGCTCTATTGCGGAGCAACTCCCGTTTTTGTGGACATCTCCCTTCGTTCATTCAATATGGATGCAGAACAGCTGAAGAAAAAAATCAGTCCCCTCACCAAAGCCTTAATTCCAGTCCACTTGTTTGGCTTGTGTGCAGATATGGATGCCATAAAAGCTGCGGCCCCGGATTTAAAAATCATCGAAGATGGCGCCTGTGCCGCTGGTGCCCAATATAAAGGGATTTCTGCTGGTGCATTGGGTGACATTGGCTGCTTTTCCTTCCATCCCAGAAAGTCGGTGACCACTGGAGAAGGAGGCATGTTAACGACATCTCAGGATGCTCTGGCTGAAGTCCTTAACCAACTGCGCAATCATGGGGCTTCCATATCTGAGGAGCAAAGGCACAAAGGGCCAAAACCTTATATTTTGCCGGAATTCGACCGTGTTGGGTACAATTACCGGATGACCGACCTTCAAGGGGCAGTTGGAAAGATTCAACTTGAAAAACTCAATCAATTTATAGAGTACCGGAACCAGTGGGCTCATTTTTATACAGAACAATTTAAGGAAATCGATTGGCTGCTTACACCGGAAGTCCCATCGGGATACCGCCATGGGTGGCAATCCTACGTTTTATTGGTCGATGAATCCAGGGCCCCGATGAGCCGCAATGAATTAATGGAGTTTTTACAACAGAAAGGCATTGCAACCAGGCCCGGAACACATGCAGTGCATATGCTGGCCTATTACCGGAAAACCTACGGATTGCAGCCTGAAGATTTTCCGAATGCTTTTGCTGCGGACCAGTACTCGATGGCTATTCCACTTCATAATCTGATGACGCCCGATGATTTTCAATATGTGGCTGAAACCCTCAGATCTGCAGGAAACGTCTAAGCCATGTGTGGACTGACAGGCATATTTCGACTTGACGGAAAGTCCGCAGAGAAGGCCGATTTGCAAAACATGACCCATGCACTGGCACATCGTGGTCCGGATGGGCAAGGTTTGTTTGTAAAAGATCATGTCGGGTTGGGTCACCGCCGTTTATCCATATTGGACACAAGTGACAAAGGGGCTCAGCCCATGCATTCACATGATGGAAGATGGGTGCTGGTATTCAACGGCTGTATATACAATTTTAAAGAATTGCGGAGTGAACTCCAGGCACTCGGACATCGGTTTTATTCCGAGTCGGATACGGAGGTCATCGCTGAAGGATTGAGTGCGTATGGTCCGGATTTCTTTCATCGCTTTGATGGAATGTTTGCCATCGCAGCCTACTGCGTTCCGGAGCAAAAACTGTACCTCTCCCGTGACCGGTTTGGCATCAAGCCACTGTACTATTATTTTGACGGCCGGATCTTGCTCTTCGCAAGTGAGATCAAGTCCATTTTAGTGCATCCAGCCTATCGCATCGGCGTTAATTTATCTGCCCTCAATGAATATTTCAGTTTTCAGAATGTATTCCGGTATCACACTTTATTTGAAGGGATCCACATGCTTCCTGCGGCAAACACGGTTTTTATAGATCGGAATACCCAAACACTTGTACATAAACCCTGGTGGGACTATAATTTTACGGATACCGAAGAAGGAATGAGTTTTGAAGAGGCCAAGCTGGAAACGGAACGCCTGCTTCAAAAAGCAGTTTCGAGACAAATGGTCTCAGACGTACCCGTGGGATCTTATCTATCCGGAGGTATGGATTCCGGTGCTATCACAGCCCTTGCGAGCAGGAAAGTTCCAAGGCTCACCACGTTTACCTGCGGATTTGATATGAGCAGCGTTACCGGAGTGGAAGCCAATTACGACGAACGCCGCGATGCCGAATTAATGGCCAATTCATTTAAGACGGAACACTACGAACAGGTTATCAACGCAGGTGATTTGTCCTGGTCCTTGCCCAGAGTGGTATGGCATCTGGAAGACCTGAGGGTTGGGATGAGCTATCCAAATTATTACATCAGCAGACTTGCCTCCAAATTTGTTAAAGTGTGCCTCCAGGGTACCGGTGGGGATGAACTTTACGGTGGCTATCCCTGGCGTTATTACCGCGTATTTCAATCCATTGGACGGCAGGATTATTTTGATCAATATTATGGATTCTGGCAAAGACTGGTGCCGGAGGAGGATAAGTCCCTTTTGTTTCACAAGGAAAGCTGGGATCGAATGGATCATGAGGGCCCCCGACAAGCCTTTGAACGAGTTTTCCTTTTCAACGACCGCTTGAAATACGATAGCCCGGAGCAGCATATTCAAAACAGCTTGTATTTTGAAATAAAAACCTTTTTGCCGGGGCTCCTTCTCGTAGGTGACAAATTGTCGATGGCGAATGGTCTGGAAGAGCGTTTCCCATTTCTTGACAATGAATTGGTTGAATTTGCACAAAAGATACCGGTGCGTCATAAACTGGCAGATCTTGAGCGATTGAAGAAGCTGGATGAAGATGTGTTTGGAAATAAAAAGCAGCACTATCAGGAATACCGGGACGGAAAGAATGTCTTGCGAAAGGCATTGGAGGATTTTATTCCACAGTCCATCATAAATCGTCCGAAACAAGGTTTCAGCGCTCCCGATGAAAGCTGGTATCGCGGTGAAAATGCGCAATATATCCGGGAGCTTCTTCTCGACAAGAAAGCAATTTGCTCGGAGTTTATACAACCTGCCTATATTGAGAAAATCGTTGATGAGCATTTGCACCAGCGCATCAATCACAGACTGCTGATTTGGAGTTTTTTAAACTTTGAGTGGTGGTGCAGGATCTTTCTGAAGGGAGAAAAACCTTTTTAATACGAACAAACGTTCGTTTATTTTTGAATGGAAGTGCTTTTGGCCCGGCCGCAAATGAAGAAAGGACCCGTAAAATTTATTCCTCTTTATTTAGTCGGGCTAACCAGTTTTTTAAGAAGGATGCATTCCAATTGAATATACTTTTTCCGCTGGCTCTTCTTTCTACAAGAAAATGTACCAGTTTCTTTTCAATCCAATGGTGAAACGGAAGGATAAAAGAGAAGAGGATGACCTTCAGGGAGAATAGTTTCCATGGCACCTCATGTGTCAGGTAGTGAATGGTTTTATCAAGTTTGATAATCAGGTACTCAAACAACAGGATGAATGCTAGAAATCCAAGTCCCCTGATAAACCATATGGGAACATGGAATTGAACGCCCAGGAGCAGAATGGAAAAAACCAGGATGATAAAGAAGGCAATCAGGTTATATTGATTTTGGTGTATGATATTGATATGCTCTAGCTCTTTCCGGTGCTGTTCGTTGATTATTTGTTCACTGTAATGAAGTTCAAGATTGATCATCTCGCGATCATGAGAAATAGCTCTCATGGTCTCATTTAATTCCTGATATTTTTCTGAATAACCCAGGGCCTTTTCATAATTGTTAAGACGAATGTAAAGGGCTTTCAATTGGCCGGTGATATGTATAATAAATTCTTTAAAATTGGATTTTTTAGCAAATTCGTCTGCAATAAGGAAAAATTTTTCTGCCTCTTTTAACTGATTTATTTTTAATTTGAATTGTCCATACCTTTCGGTTATCCAATAAGCATATCCCGGTTCCATAGGTGAAACATTCAAAAGGCGGATTGCTTCTTTGTAATAATAATCCGCTGAATCATTTTTGTTTTCTGCATCAAAGCGCGATGCCATTAATTTGTAAAAGCCGAAAGTATTATTGGTCTCAAGATCTGTTAATTCTTCCGGATAACGCGTGGAATAGATTTGATAACATTCATTTCCACTGCCCGATTCAACGAGGCTTGTGCGTAGAAATGCAAATGCAAATAATTTTAATCTCTTATAATTGTTTTTTTTAGCAAAGGCGATAATTTCGTAAAGCTGGTTTAGGTCATAATTCCCATTCGGGTTGGTTTTTCTGATATAGGCCAACTCGTCCAGTTTCGAGTGGTAATAGGAATTGGAGTCTAAAGAAGGCAATTGCAGCTCCTTGATTTTGTATTCAAGCGCTTTTTCGTACAAATTGAATCTTTGGTAAAATTTGCTGATTTCAGCAAGAACGAGACGTTCAATATCGGGTGAAGAATGTTCTTCCGATAAATACAAAGCAGACAGGTAATTCTCCAATGCTGCCTTGTAATCCTGATTCAACTCATGTGCTTTAGCTCTTGCGAGTTTGTTTAAGGCAGCTGCATATTTATTATCAATGTCATCTGAAAATCCACTTAACTTCAGGGAGCAATCAAAACATTTGTCTTGTCTGTTGAGTTGAAAATAATAATCGTTCAATGCATAAAGTGCAATCCATTTCAATGGAAAATCCTTGGCCTGAGGAATGATTTTTTCGCATTCAACAGCAAATTTTTCTGAAAGGACGGAATCGAACTTACTTAATTCCGGAAGACAGAAATAATAGACGTAGTATAACAACAGGCTGTCTTTTTCATTGGATACAATCTGTTTTTCTATTTCTGATTTTAACAGATTTTGGGCGGATTGAAAATCGTTATCTACAATGATTTTTTCATAACACAGACGGCCTATGGAATCCAAGGATCTGATGTCGAACAGGATTAAGGAAGCATCCTGCGTTTGGTTTGGGGTTTTCATTTCATTTTTACAGGAAAGCAGAGAAAGTATAATGAAATGAATAGAAATAATTCGCAGCATATGAATACAAATTTAATATTTCATATATTTACTGAGCAATATTCTTAATCAAGCCTAAATTCTTACCAAATGGAAACATGGAAAATTATTTTGCTTTGCGCTCTTTGTTTGGGTGCAGGTATCTATATCGGGTCAATTCTCGAGGATAAAGGAGACGGTGATATACCGGTATGCACGGATCCTGTTTGTTGCGAACAATTAAAAAAAGCAATGGCCGGTTGCGCTACGATTTTACCACCGGATGCCCCGCCTGCCAGTATTACTCCGGTAAATGATATCACTGTACTTCGGAGCTACAGACAGAGTTATGCAACCAGTGCAGATAATTATGGATATAGTGTGGACAGAGATTTGATCCTGTATCTTGGAACTCTGTTGGACAATGGTCCGGCTATAAAAGGTTTCCGCTTTTATCCGGGAATGAACGGAAGCAACAGGCTCACAATTTATATAGGTTTAACGGAAGACCCTTCCGGGTCAGGGCAGTTACTCGAAGATCCAGCAAGTATGAAGGGATTTCAATATAAGGCCAATGGCCTCCAAGGGTATACGGGTCCTTGTCCTGCCTGGTGTGGAACCCTGGCAAGAGTTCTTTGATCATTTTTTCAGGAAAGGATTCGGCGACAATCATTTTTATTGGGATAATTTTTCTCTTCTGCAGCGGATGAGTTGTGAGCGGTTTCATTACTGTTTTTAGATGACACTATTTAACGGTATTTTAGCATTTTAACAATAATCCTGTTTGCACCCTGCGTGTCTAACAACTAAATAGCAATCATGAAACGCGGGAACTTACAATGTAACGTTATTACCTTCTTGTTTATACTACACTTGATGTCTATGGGATCTTGCAAGGTTCAGATGGAAGTTCAAGAGGGCAAGGAAATCCAGGAACGAAAGCAAACGACTGTTAATAAGTCCAGGCAATATTTACAAGCTGAGGACTTAAAGAAGGTTCCTGCGATAAGCCAGGAAAATAACACGGAAGTACAATTGGATCCTGATACAACATTTGTGGCTTTGCAGGATCAGGACGTGCCACTGGCGGATGAGCAAGGTAATCATCATGTGGACACTCTGGTGCTTACCGGGATAGCAAACGATATATTAGTAATCGACAGCACGGAATACGCCCAAATTCTACAGGATGATCTTCAAATCGAGATTGACACAACCGATTTACCTTATTAACCGTATATAAGTAATATCATTCTTCATACAGACTACATGAGATGCCCGGTCAGGAAGCAGTATTCCCACCGGGCTTTTTCAATTCATGTCAAATCGATCCGGGAATTGTTGGGCTTTTGTAAACATACAGGATCCTAATTATTTAAGATTTGGCAATTCGCATCTGCTTCAATTCGTCTAAGTTTTTTACCTTGCCGTTATGAGGTGGAATCTTCGAAATGTACTCGGATTGTTGCTTGGTTTGTGTATTCTCTACATTTTTGGGGTGCTTTCTCTTTATGTTTTGATCAATTCGATATTGTTTAAACTTGAGAAAACGGCTAAGTACAGCTTACAAACCTCGGCATATCTCGAAGAACTCAGTATTTCACTTCCCGCTGACCAGGAGTTGAAGGCCATTTTATTCAAGCCTCGGGTTGCTCCCAGGGGCGTAGTCCTGCTTTTGCATGGGGCGCAGGGCAATCTTGAAAAATACCAGGACCGAAGTTTACAATTTTTATCCAGAGGCTATGAGGTTTTGTTACCCGATTACAGGGGATTTGGAAAATCAAAAGGCAGTGTTTCGGAGAGCAGCCTCATGGAAGATGCACATGCTTGTATGGATTGGTTATCCAAGCGATACCGCGAGGACAGCATCTTTGTGTATGCAATGGACTTTCTTTGTCCTGCGGCATGTTATGTCAACAGCCTTCTCCCATGCCGCACAATGGTTTTGGAAAATCCGGTTTACTCTTTGAGGAATTGGGTGCGGGACCGTTATCCTGTTTTTATTTTGCCCTATGAGCTGAAATATGATTTCAATACGTATGAATACCTTCCTTCGTGTATTAGCCCGGTCTATATAGTTTATTCAAGCAGAGCTTCACAATGCAATGGCACAGATATGAGCAATTTGCGTCGCTTGCTAAAAGACCAGAATGCGTTTCTGTTCCTGGAGCAGGAACAGGAAGAACGTCTTTACGAGCTGGAGCAATACCAGAATTTTTTAGACCAGATTTTCAACCATTAACCGATGAGCAAACGAAGTAAACTTGAAAAATTTGCCGAAAACCTCAAACTTCCAAATGTATTTGAAAACTTCAGCTTTAAGGATCCTGTATTGTATAGCGGACCTGATCAGAGAGTGGAGTACAAAGGAACATGGGCATCTGATTATTTTAAAAACGAAAATCCTGTTTGCCTCGAACTGGCTTGTGGACGAGGCGAATACAGTCTGGGGCTTGCCGCGATGCACCAGGAATGCAATTATATCGGAGTGGATGTAAAGGGAGCACGAATATGGAAAGGGGCCAAAGCGGCATGGTCTGCGGGTTTAAGAAATGTGGCATTCGTGCGTTCTAAAATTGAGTTATTACCACATTTTTTCGGTCAGGCTGAAATCAGCGAAGTGTGGATCACTTTTCCTGACCCTTTCTTGCAAAAAAGTAAATCAGGTCGCAGGCTAAGCTCTTTAGCCTATCTGAATGTTTATGCACAATTTTTAAAACCCGGGGCGATTTTACATCTAAAGACTGATGAGTACAGGCTCTATGAGTTTTCACTTGAGCAGATTGAAGCGCATCCGGATTATCATATACTGTTGCATAGCCATTCCATTTATGAAACAGGTCCTGATTTTCCTGAAATTCACATCCAAACTTATTACGAACAAATGCATCGTAATTTGGGTAAGAAAATAAATTATATTCGATTTAGATTTAAATAACCGGCAACATTTCACAAAATATATGTTGCGGTATTTTTTGCACTGGATGATGATGCATAAATTCAAATGATGAAATAAAAAAGCCCTGACTTGGCAGGGCTTGTGAAATTTCAAATTTTAGGATACTAGGCCCATGCGCATACTACTCCGCCCATCAGGGCCATACACACCAGCCAAAAGCCAAAGTTGATAAAAATATACTTCCAAGATTTTTGCTCAAACATGGAAGTGACTGCCATAATTGGAAGAGCAATAAAAATGCTGGCAATGGTACCATGCAGTGCTCCATGCTTGAAAGTTCTGAATTCATGTCCATATTTGTTCAGGAAATCTTTATAATAAAGATCCACTTCGCTGCCTTCCTGGCCAAATCCGGGAATATTCATAAGGGTAGACATCATATGGGATTGATGAATAGTAAGACTGATCATGCTCATTGACAATAAAATGCCAAAGAACAGCGTAAGTCCAAATACCAAGGCCATATTTGACTCTTTGGCTTTAGCTTCATCAATATTGACAAGCTTCATCCAGGCATTTCCGAATACCTTCGGATGATACCACACAAAACCAACGAGAAGAGGGATAATTCCGGATCCCAGAACGGCGAACCAATTAATCGTCATTTCAAATAGTTTAAGGTTAAAAATTGTGTTTTTCGTTGCAATTGCCGGGGAGGCTTTCGCAGTTTGAATGATAAAGCTAAGAATATTTTCAAATTCAGGGTCCTTATGAGCAATACCTGAGGTATAATCCGGTTTGCCTCATTTTGATCATATTACAATAAGATGCATATTTACTACCTTTGACCTCCTTTATTTTTTATCATGATATACGCCATTAAAGGACAATTATTAGAACGTCATCCGACCTATGTGGTCCTTGAAACGCATGGCATAAGTTATCAGATCTATATCAGCTTGCACACCTATGGCCAGCTCGAGGGCTCAGCAGAAACGCGTTTGCTTACGCATCAAATCATAAAGGAAGATGGGCATTTTCTATATGGATTTGCAAACGAAAACGAGCGGCAGCTCTTCATTCATTTGATTTCTGTCAACGGGGTTGGTCCCAATACGGCAAGACTGATCCTTTCTTCCATGGATCCGGAGTCCGTCAGAATGGCCATTCAGGCAAAGGATGACCTGAGTTTCAGGAAGATTAAGGGCGTTGGACCCAAAACGGCCCAGCGGATCATAGTGGATCTGCATGACAAGGTTGGCAAAGATATTCTTGGCGATGGTCCCGGTTTGTCGGCAGGCAATCAATCGGGACTTCGAACGGAGGCTATGTCTGCATTAATGGCTTTAGGATTTAACCGGCAGGCGGTGGAACAGGTCTTCAAAAACTTGCAGGAATTGTCAGAACCCGGGGTAAGCCTCGAACAGCTGATCAAAGCCGCCCTAAAAAAGTTGGCCTGATGCCCCGTTCGATATACCTTTTTGATTTTTTTGGCGTTATATGCAAACGGTTGAATTTTTAAGGTAGATTTTTCGGTATGATGAATGGCTTAAAGGGTTTCCTTTGTTTGTTACTTTTTGTTTTTTGTATTGCTTCGCGGGTTTTTGGAGAAGGAGGGCATTATCTCCCTGCCTGGGACGAGCCTCTTAAAATACAGCATCTTGATACCGTCCCTTTAAAAGACCGTTCCGGAAACTTTGCCACGGATAGTCTGAAAAATCCTTTTGACTTAAAAGATCCAAAGGTCATCGAGCAGAAAATAGATTATGATCCGGAATCCAATTCATTCCGCGTAACGGAAAAAATAGGTGAAGATGATTACAGACCCGCGAGTGATCTCAGTTTTTCAGAATATATGGATTATAAAGCCAGACAGCAGGATCGGGACTATTTCAAAGATCTGGCCGGGATTTCAAGTGGTAAAAGGTCTTATGAAGGCCTGATTGATCCGATCACTAAGATTGATCTAAAAAAGAACCTTGCCGACCGACTTTTTGGCGGCTTTGGAATAGATATAAAACCGCAGGGCTCTATTGGTTTTCTTGTGGGAGGTTACTATAGCTTTACGGATAACCCTTTGTTGCAGGATCACCAGAAACGGCAATGGGGGCCGGATTTTGATACGGATATACGGATGGACCTGACAGGCAGCATTGGTGATAAAATGAAGCTCAATGCAAATTATGATACGAAAGCCGCATTCGATTTTGAGAATAAACTGAAACTGGCATATGATTCTGAAAAATTTTCAGAAGACGATATCATTAAGAAAATAGAGGCAGGTAATGTGAGTCTCCCTTTGCGGACCAATCTGATCCAGGGAAGTCAAAACCTGTTTGGTTTTAAGACAGACTGGCAATTCGGACATCTAAGACTTACCGGTCTCATTTCACAACAAAAATCAAAGCAGGAAAATATTGAAATCAAGGGCGGAGGTGTTGTACAGGAATTTGAAATACGCCCGGATGAATTTGATGAAAACCGGCATTTCTTTCTGAGCCATTTCAACCGCAACACGTATGAATCTGCGCTGGCCCGCCTTCCGGAAATTATTAGCCAATTTAAGGTTAAGGACATTGAAGTGTGGATGACCGAGGATGCGCAAAATAGCCGGGAAACAGAATTGCGGGATATCGTGGCTTTGACAGACCTTGGTGTTTCCGACCCCTCGCTTTTTGATATGGGCTCCGATGAGGCTAAACGTTTCCTTCCAGGACGCGCTGTTGCCCATGACAAAGGCGGAATTGAGGTTCCCTCTAATACGTCCAATACAATATTGGATCAAATATTGGCCAATCAGGAGGCAAGAGACCTCAATAAGGTTGTCCGATTTTTGTCCGATCCCTCCGGTCTTAATTTGAAACAGGGAAGGGATTTTGAAAAAGTGCGAGCACGTCGTTTGAACCCCAATGAATATTCTTACAATGCGGACCTGGGGTTTATTTCATTGCGTGTAAGGCCTCGACCCAATCAGGTGCTGGCGGTGGCTTATCATTACCTGCAGGGTGGACGGGAAATAGATCCAAGAACGGGTGCAACTTATAAAATCGGTGAATTCAGCAGCGAAGTAAAATCGGACTCTCTGAGTCAGAAAGTCATTTTCGTGAAAATGCTAAAATCGTCTTCTCAGCGTACAGACTTGCCCTCGTACAGACAAATGATGAAGAACGTATATCCGACAGGAGGGTACAATTTGAATCCGGATGATTTCTCAATGGACATCTATTTTGAGGATCGCGATGGTAAGCCAAAGCGATATATTCAGGAGATCGATGGATTCCCTTTGCTGAATTTGTTCCGTATGGATTTTCTTAACAAAACAAATGATCCTCAGCCGGATGGAGTATTTGATTTTGTTCCAGGACAAACCGTTATTCCTGCTAGCGGGGCCGTTATTTTTCCCGTTCTGGAACCTTTCGGCTCCTCTCTGCGTAAATTAATTTTTAATGTCGTCAAAGACTCTGCAAGGGCTGACCAAATCTATGACAAATACAAGTACACGGCGCTATACGATACGTCCGTAACTTCTGCGCGGCGGGAGTTGAAATCCAATCAGTTTCTCATCAGAGGTTCCTATAAATCAGGGAAGTCTAATGAGATTTCATTAAATACATTCAACCTGGATCCCAGTGCCCGCGTTGTCGTGAGCGCAGGATCAAGGACGCTTGTGGAAGGATCCGACTTCATTGTTGACCGGAATCTTGGCAAGGTGACTATTCTGAATGAAGCATTATTGCAATCCGGAGTGCCGATCAATGTAAGTTTTGAAGACAACGCCCTGTTCAGTTTTCAAACAAAGACAATGATCGGGTTGCGTGCCGAATATTCGAAGCGCAAAGACTGGTCTGTAGGTGCAACCTATATGCATCTATTTGAAAAGCCATTTACCCAAAAAGTGAATATCGGAGAAGATCCAATCAACAACAGGATTGTTGGCCTGGATTTTAATATCAAAAAGAAGGCGCCATGGATGACCAGATTGTTGGATAAACTTCCTCTCTATTCTACCAAGGAGGCGTCGAGCTGGTCTGTCGAAGCGGAAATGGCGGCACTCATTCCCGGACACTCCACAGCTATCAACCAAAGCGGAAGTGAAGGAGGTGTTGTGTATATAGATGATTTTGAAGGAAGTTCTTCTGGCATTGGCCTTGGGTTTAACGTTTCTCAATGGATTCTTGCAAGTGCACCACAAGGATTAAATGACCAGGCTTTTCAAGCAACAGGAATTTATGATAACCGCATTAGCAATGCCAACCGTGCTCTATTCAGCTGGTATCGCATCGATGATTACGCAAGATTAAATACGCTCAATCCTCAAAACTCCTATACAAGGCTTGTTGATGAAATCGAAATCTTTCCAAATAAGCAAAGACCAATTGGCTTTACGACAGAGCTGACTTTTGATATGACCTATTACCCCAGAGAAAAAGGACCGTATAATTTTGATGTGGACGGGGGACTTGAAGCCAAAGATCAGTTTGGCAACACCGTTAGAACAGCGGGTATTGATCCGGACAACAAACTTCTGGATCCCTCGAATCGCTGGGGTGGAATCATGACCCGATTGAATACAAATGACTTTGAAGCCAATAATGTTGAGTACATTGACTTTTGGCTTCTCAATCCATTTTTACCTAAGCCGGATCCAACAGATCCAGTTACGGGAAGTGGTAAAATGTATATTCAGCTGGGTAATTTTTCGGAAGACATTTTTAAGGATGGCAAGCAACAATTTGAACATGGATTGCCAACACCGGATCTCAACCTGCAAACAGATAACAGTATTTTTGGACGCATTAGCCGGTTCCCGCCCATAACCAGCAGTTTTGACATCAATAATCGCGAACGTCAGGATTTGGGTTACGATGGATTGAACAGTGCATCATCCAATTTTGACCAAAATGAAAAAACATTTTTTTCAGATTACATTGCACGTCAGCAAAGTTTTTTGAATCCTACGGCTTTTGCTCAGGTGGCAAATGATCCAGCGAACGATGATTACACATCCTATCGTTCAAATACCTTTCCGCAAAATGTGACGGTCCTCGATAAGTACAAACGCTACAATATGCCGGAAGGCAATGCCCAGATCGAATCCGGTAATACTCAATCTACAGCTTACACCGGTTACCCGGATCAGGAGGACTTGAATTTTGATAAATCACTTAATGAGATTGAGAATTATTACAATTATGAAATTCCATTGATAAAGTCGGTGGATAATAAAATCGAATTTGACCCTACATCAGTGGATAATTTTATAACGGATACGGTCATTGTCAAAGTACCAAATCAGGCAGACGATGAAGTGTGGTACCGCTTCCGTATTCCAACCCGTGCTTTCACAAATAAAGTCGGGGAAATACAGGATTTCAGATCTATTCAGGGAATGAGGTTGTTATTTTCCGGCTTTGACCAGGCCGTGAGTTTTCGGTTTATCAAATTCCAGTTGGGCCGGAATTCATGGAGAAAATTTGAAGACATCTGTACAAGCCTGGATGCAGGCAACAAAGCTTTAATTCTGGATAAAGTAGATATTGAAGAAAATGCAGGAAAAACACCATTTAATTATACTACCCCTCCCGGTATTCAAAGGGAACGTTTTTACAGTACGCAATATGCGGATATTCAGCAAAACGAGTCCTCTCTGTTGCTGAAAAAGGAAAGTCTATTGCCGGGTTGTTCGCAATCCATCTACAAGATCATTGACCTGGATGTACGAAAATACAAGCGAATCAAAATGTTTGTGCATGGTGAATCCATCAAGTCAAAGGATATTGACAGCGTATGCGTATTTATGCGTTTAGGCAAAGATTTTACAGATAATTATTATGAGTATGAAATTCCTTTGAAATACTCAGATGAAATGTTTTACAATATCCGGGATTCCATTTGGTTGAAGCAAAATGATTTTGATTTTCCCTTACAATTGTTAGTTGATTTAAAAAATCAACGCAATGCAAAAGATCCGAATTTTGGAGCCTATGAAATGATGGATCCCGAAAAAACAAATAACAAAGTTAAGATTGTAGGAAATCCAACACTCGGGCTGGTGCGAGGCGTTCTGTTGGGATTCCGCAATAAGAGCGGTCAGACAATTGAGGATATCGAAGTTTGGTTTAACGAGCTTCGTCTCACTGGCCTCGAAGAGAAGGGTGGGATTGCCGGATTGGTTCGAGCAGAAATGCAGTTGGCTGATTTGGGTAATATTAGCCTGGCAGGAAATTACTCTTCGGTCGGCTGGGGCGGTATTGATCAGAAACTGGATCAAAGAGCAACTTTTGAAACCAAACAGATCGATGCGGCAATAAATGTTTCACTGGATAAATTTATTCCGGAAGGAATAGGTGTGAAGATACCCATGTCCGTGCAAGTATCGAATACTACATTAACACCGCAATACGATCCGAATGATACGGATATCAAACTCAAAGATAAAATCAACGCAGCCGCAAGCCAGACCACTAAGGATTCAATACGCGATAGGGCTATTGATGTGTCAGAGATACGAAGTATCGCATTTAACAACGTGCGTAAGGAGCGCAAAGGCAGCGACAAGGCAAAGCCCTGGGATGTAGAAAACTTTTCTCTGAGTTATGCGCAGTCCATTGCGAATAAGCACAATCCGATTGTAGCAAAAGATGAACTTAAAACACAACAGGGTGGACTTGACTATAATTTTACTTTGACTGCAAAATACATAGAGCCCTTTAAGAAATCAGTGAAAAGTCCATTGTTGAAACTGGTTAGCGAATTTAATTTTAATCCGATACCGAATTCATTTTCCGTGCGAAACAGTTTGGTTCGCAAAGCCTCAACCCGGACTTATCGCTTTGCAGATCCAAAATACAGTACCTGGGAAGACAGGAAGTTCAGCTGGAACAGAGATTACACTCTGAACTGGGATTTTACGAGGTCACTGAAATTTAATTTCAGCGCAAAGAATGAATCCGCTGTTGATGAAATTACCTTCAATCCCCTCCGTCAGGCGTATGTAAATCCTCTTACAGATGAGGAAGTGGAGGCGAGTGAGCGGAGCAGGTTTTTGAAAAAGAATCTGGCGAGCTTTGGAAGAACCAAAGACTACCGTCACAACTTTACGGTTTCTTATCAGTTGCCTACACGGTTTATTCCTCTTTTGGATTTCATAACAGTCCGCACGCAATACACTGCCAATTTTAACTGGGCTGCCGGTTCGCTGAATTCTATCGATTCACTTGGATCCGTAATCAGCAATACGCAGGCAATCAGCATTTCCGGAGAAGTGAATTTTACCACACTCTTGAATAAATCCAAGTTTTTCAAAAAATACAGTGGTGATGCACCCTCCACTGGTCGTTTCAGGCCTTCAACGCGCAATCAGAGTGAAGCTGACAAAGAAAAAGCGGGAAAAGACAAGAAGGCAAAAGAGAAAGCCGATAAAGTAAATCCTTTTATCAAAGTAGCCCTGACGCCCATCACGATGATCAAGCGTTTGCAGGTAAGTTATGCGGAAAATAAGGGGACCACAATTCCGGGTTTTATGCAGAAGCCTGAAATACTTGGTATGAGTTCCGGATTTGATGCTCCGGGGTGGGGCTTCATCGCGGGCGCACAGCCCGATTTTTCAAAAGGCGGGTGGCTTGATGATGCGGCTGATAAAGGATGGATTTCTTCCAACTGTTATTTCAACAGGGAGATGATGCAAAAAAAATCCAACACACTTGGATTTAAACTTAAACTTGAGCCGATAAGGGATTTCAGCATTGACGTGAATGTGGATCGCAGCTACACGAGGGATCACGCGGAAACATTTAAATACGATTCTGTATTTGGTACCAATATGCTGGATTTCCAGCATTTCACTCCCTTTGAAAATGGACAATTGAGCCTTTCTTTTATTTCTTTACAAACATTGTTTGATAGTGACATAGATGCCGTTTTCAACAGGTTCAGTGATTCGCGTCCAGTAATTTCTCAGCGCGTTGCAGATCGTCTGGGTATAAAGAATCTGAGTCCCACGAATCCTGATTACAGAGATGGTTTTCAGGGAGATCATATTGATGTGGTGACGCCAGCTTTCCTGGCCGCTTACACAAATGCAGATCCAAACAATGCAAGTCTTGATTTATTTAATTTGCTGCCCTTGCCTAACTGGCAGGTTAACTACAGTGGATTGGGACGACTTGAGGCTTTCAAAGATATTTTTCAGGATTTTTCAATACGACATGCCTATAAAAACACACTGACGGTAAACAGGTATAATACCAATCTTGATTACCGTGCGGACATGAATGAATTGCCACTTACGAGAAGAGGAAACGACTTGAAGGCATCTTATCATGCAAAATTTGAAGTCCCTGAAGTGTTGATTAATGAGCAATTCGCTCCTCTTGTAGGATTAAATATTAAGACCAAAGGCGGAATTGAATTAGGAATCGATTATAATAAAAACCGCAACCTCAACCTTAGGAATGGTATAGACGGACAGCTTTTGGAAACCAAAGCAACCAATTACACCATAAAACTTGGCTATGTTATGAAAGATGTTTTCCTGTCATGGTTGCCTGGGATGAAAGCCTTGAATAAAGACTATAAACCCCCAAAGAAAAAGAAGAAGAATGCCAAGCCGGCAGAAGAGCAAAATGCGACCAATCCCAAGGGGAACGATTTGGAAATTACATTTGATTTCGGAATCAACGATAACCGGACAAAGATCCACCGCCTTGACGCCAATGTAAATGCGCAGGACAATAGTGGTTCCAAACAAATTAGCTTTACTCCCGCCATCAAATACAATATGAGTAAGAATTTGAACATCCGTTTGTTTATTGATTATCGTAAGACGATTCCTTACGTGCAAAGTCAATATAAGGACTTGCGTGTAAACGGTGGATTAAATGTGACCTATACCTTGAATTAAAAGGGACTTGCTGAGTAAATAATTTGTGTGTTTCAAAAGGAACACTCCGATATTGTGACTTTTCCATTTTGGATACCAATTGAATTTAGCGATAGGTAGATTGTTTGTTGCACTTTCCTTGTTTTCATTCAATTTTAAATGAAAGCGGAATCGCTAAGGTTTAAACTTGAATTCCTTACTGCTTAATTAGAGCAATAAGAATTTCGGAGCTTAAGTAAGGTAAATTTTTACTGTGCGTTAAAGTGTAAATGTAAGGGCTTCTAATTTTTAAAAAACCTTTGTATAAGGTAAATCTTACCGGTTAGAAGGAGCGCAACACTTTGACTTTTGTTGGACCTCAGCAGAGTAATGATTGCACGTTTTAAGGCAGCACCACCTTAATCTTTCCTCTTGGGCTTCGCTGAAACATGCGCCCTTCAGATTTCAGATATTCCATTTGCGATTCGGTGCCGCCGGGAAATTTTTCAATCAAACTACCATCGTCCCGCACGACTCTCCAATAGGGTGGAATTTTTATCTTTCCTTCCTGCCGGAGTTCTTCAGCATATTCGGAACAGATCCGCAGAAAGATACCAGTGGTAAGTGGACAGGCGTAATCTCCTTTGCATTCTTCTGCAATGTGTTCGCGAAGTTGAGATAAGGTGATCACTTTGCCTTTGGGTATTTGGAGCAACAACTTTTCAATGATGCGTGGAGTAGGTATCACCATCAAGGTGCCGCCATATCGCACGTTCCATTCATCAGGACCCTTCTTCACTTCAGGCATGGAAGGTTTATCCATTTTAATTTTCCAAGGCACCCGGCTTTTCATGTCGTACTTAGATTCTTTTGATTTCTGCTCCAATAGCGTTTAACCGCTGATCTATGTTTTCATAACCACGGTCGATCTGGTGGATGGAATGTATTTTACTCGTGCCTTTTGCAGAAAGAGCAGCAATGAGTAAGGCAACGCCTGCGCGAATATCAGGAGATGTCATTTCAATGCCCCTTAATGGATATTTTCGGTTTAATCCGATGACTGTTGCCCGATGTGGATCGCACAATATGATTTGCGCCCCCATATCGATAAGTTTGTCAACGAAGAAAAGTCGCGATTCAAACATTTTTTGATGGATGAGTACACTGCCTTTCGCCTGGATAGCCATAACGAGAAGCGCACTCATGAGGTCAGGAGTAAAGCCGGGCCATGGTGCATCGTAAACGGTCATAATGGAACCGTCCATGAAGCTTTGTATTTCATATTCGTTTTGTGCAGGAATAAAAATATCATCTCCTCGAAACTCAAGTTTTGCTCCCATTCTTTCGAAAACGAAAGGGATGATGCCGAGATGTTCAATACCTGCATTTTTGATGGTAATTTCTGAGCACGTCATGGCAGCAAGGCTTATGAAACTGCCTATTTCAATCATGTCAGGTAAAATCTTATGGGTGGTACCTGATAATTTATCAACCCCTTCAATATGAAGCAAATTGGAACCAACACCATCGATACGCGCACCCATTCGGTTCAGCATTTTGCATAATTGCTGAATATAAGGTTCACAAGCGGCATTGTAAATGGTGGTGGTACCTGAGGCAAGAACAGCTGCCATCAAAACGTTTGCAGTACCGGTTACTGAAATCTCATCCATGAGAATATAGCTGCCTTTGAGATCATCTGCAGTGATGCGATACTCTTTGTGCTGATCGTTATAGTCGAAGCGTGCACCTAGTTTTTGTAGGCCTAAAAAATGGGTATCCAATCTTCTTCTGCCAATTTTATCGCCACCAGGTTTAGGCAGCACTGCACGTTTGAACCGGGCAAGAAGGGGGGCAAGAAGCATTACGGATCCACGGATCTTTCTTGCATTTTCCTGAAATACTTCTGTACCGAAAAATTCCAGGTCTATGCTTCGAGCTGTGAACCGGTAGCTATGGGTATCGATGCGTTCTACTTCTACGCCCAATCCCTGTATCAATTGGATCAAATGCCGGATATCCAGTATATCAGGAACATTTTGGATGAGAATGGGCTCATCTGTAAGCAGTGTGGCGCAAAGAATTTGTAGGGCTTCATTTTTAGCTCCCTGCGGTTGAAGATCTCCTTTCAGGCTTAAACCCCCACGGACTTCAAAACAATCTGATGCATTCATTATATAGTTTGAAAGATTTTCAAAAGTATAAAAAGCTTAATTAAATGCGTGAACGACGAGCTGTAAGATTTACAATAAATGGTGACAATCAGGGTTTGTTCCAAATGGGTCTGCAGAGCTCGGAAAATTCTTCCAGAATCATGGCGGTGGCCCCCCAAATGATTATTTTATCAATTTGTATGGTAGGTACCCGGAGGTGCTTGCCATTGCTTGTCAGGATATCCTGAAACTTCCGGTGCCCGGGTTCCAGTAATTGGTCAATGCTCACGTAGTGAATTTCTTGAACCTCCTTTTCCTGAGGTATAAATGAAGGTTGAACCCTATCATAATAAGCAACAAAGGGATGAACGAGATGTCTGCTCACTGGGATGTACAGTGGGCTTAGGCCCCCTAAAATTTCGATAGATTCAGGACTGGCGTGAATTTCTTCAACGCACTCTCTTAATGCGGTATCACTTAGAGAGTGGTCCAAAAGATCTTTTCGTCCTCCCGGCAGGCCAATTTGGCCCCGATGCTGATCGTCCTGATATTCCGAATTTCTGGTAATTAATGGGAAGTATAGCGTTCCATCTTTTTGGTATAATAATATAAGCACACTAGCTAAAGTGCAATTAACTGGAATTTCGACCTCCAAGCGCTTAGGATGAGGCGAAAGTTTGCTGTGGGCGTGAGTTCCCGGAAGCTGATCTTCCAGCTTTATTTTAAGTCTATTTTTGAAATTGGTCACCATGTGTTTGATTCAGAATCAATGAAGATCTGTTTCAGGATCCATCCATAGGACGGATAGAAGGGAGGCCAAACTTATTTATTGGCTTTTTTCAGGTATTCCTCAACCGCCATATTCAGTGAGGGCGTTTCAACTGTGGGAGCTTGTATATCCAGGATGAGACCGGCTTCGGTCACAGCTTTTGCAACGGCCTGGCCAAAGGCTGCAATGCGGATATCTCCCTGTTTAAAATCAGGAAAATTGTCATAAATGGATTTGACTTCTTGTTGGCTAAAAAGCACAATCATATCATAGTCCATCATATTCAGATCTGAAAGGTCGGAACTGGCCCTTCGATACATTGGAGATTCCAGGAATTTTACTTTCAGGGATTTCAGGAATGAGGCAACCTCCTGGTTACCAGATTCGGAGCAGGGGATTAAGAATGGACCGGATTCTTTGTGTTTTGTAAAATAATTGGCTAATTCGGTTACAGATTTTAGCCCATTGAACACTTTTCTTTTCCTGAAGACAATAAATTTCTGCAAGTAATTGGCAATAGCTTCTGTAGCACAGAAGTACTTGTTCATCTCACTGATTTTGAAACGCATTTCTTCAGCAAGGCGAAAATAATTTTCTATAGCATTTTTACTTGTAAAGACGACACATGGAAATTCATCGTAGCGTATGCGTTGTCTTCGGAATTCTTTTTCCGTGAAACCCTCTATTGTGATAAGGGGTCTCCAGTCCATTTGGACCTTATATTTTGTTTCGATTTCGAAGTAGGGAGAGCGTTCTGGTTTAGGTTGCGAGACCAGGATGCGTTTTACCCTCTTCAATCGGTTTTCCTTGCTGGCTGCGATGGTCGTCGGTTTAGTCGGCATTTCCTTCGGCTTTCAAAAAACGCCTTGCCTGTTCAAATACACATATAAAAGAACTAAAGGCGCAATTTCGAAGGTGCAAAGATACAAAAAAAAGTGAAAAAGATGGTTCCTCCACAGGTTAAGGCTAAACAACATTTCCCGCAACTGTCTGTAAATAAATAATATAACAATAATTATACTTACCAGAAACATACATTTACTGGCCAGATCCGGGTTAACAAAGCAAATGATGAAATTAGCGGGAATAAGAACAATAGAAAGGGTGCAGCCAAAGATGACAATGCTGAAGAGGTAATGTTCGGTTTCCTTATGGGTTCCATAGATCATTCCGATCATTTTCAGACTGAGGTGACGAAGAAAATAAAGAGCCAATATAAACCCTGTAACATAGAGCAGGTATACGGGGGCTTTAATGCCATAATGATGAATGATGACGAGATAAAGAAAAATGCTGAGTCCAATGAAATACAAACCATAAAGCAGGTTGTAAATGAGTTTTGCGTCTTCGCGGGATTCTCTGAAGAGCAGACTCAGAAAATTTAAATTGATCAGACTCCGGTAAAGCTTGACCGTTATGTCACGGTTTATATTCAGGGCAATAGCCAGAAGAAAGCTAAGAAACAGAAGAGACCAGAAAAGAAGGGATTTGATTTCAGCATCGCTGATCCTGTAAATGTTTTTTTCTTTGATCCAGCGGAATAAGCTGTTTTTCTGAGTAATATTTTGAGCTGAATCCACCGCCGCGGAGGGTCTGAGTTCAAATGGATTAATGTTGGAGCCAAACTTTTGGGAATCAGCCTGTATTCTGGAGTCATCAGTTAATTTGATGGCTGTTCTTTGGAGTTCAAACGGATTGGAATTCTGGCAAATGCCCAGGGTACTGAAGACCAACAAAGGCAAAATCAGTAGTAGTTTTTGAATTCCTAAGGACATACAAATTTGAATCCAATGCCGTGGATGTTGTCAATTTTTATATCCGGATCTTCTCCCAGATATTTCCGTAACCTGGAAATAAACACATCCAGACTGCGTCCCATAAAATAGTCATCTTCACCCCAAAGCGTTTCGAGAATCACAGACCTTTTGATGACCTTGTTTTTGTTCTTAATGAGAAAACTGAGCAATTCGCTTTCTCTTTGTGTCAAAATACGCGATTGACCGTTTATAACCAATTGATATTCAAGAGGCAAATAATTATAGATGCCCACTTGAACCTCTTTTTCCTCAGAGGGAGCTTCGAGGACACGGCTTCTTCGAAGAAAAATCTCAATTTTAAGGATCAGTTCTTCAATACTGAATGGTTTGGTGAGGTAATCGTCACCCCCTAATTTCAGACCATGGATCCGGTCATCTTTCATGGATTTGGCCGTAAGAAAGATGATGGGAATCTGATGATCCTTTTTGCGGATATTTTCAGCAATGGTAAAGCCATCCATATCCGGCAACATGACATCCAGGATGACCAGGTCAAATTTCTCTTCTTTGTATTTTTCAAAAGCCGCCGCTCCGTTGGCACAGTGGATCACCTCATAACCCTGAAGCTCAAGATGATCTTTGGTAATAAAAGATAGGGTTTCATCATCTTCGGCATACAAAAGTCTTGCCCGTTTCATTTATGAGAATTTTTGACCAAGATACGGACAATTGTTCCTTTTTTGTATTCGCTTTCAATGCTCAAATCAAATCCATGGGCATCGCAGATACGTTTTACGTAATACAGGCCAATTCCAAATCCCTTTACATTATGCACATTTCCTGTAGAAACGCGGTAGAATTTTTGAAACAGGTATGGCATTTCTTCCTTCTTGATCCCTATGCCCTTATCCTCAACTTCAATTAAACAGCCTCTGTCTTTATCAAGTGTTCGCAAGTGTATTTCTGGTTTTTCGGTACTGTACTTGATAGCGTTGTCGAGCAAATTGCTTAAGACATTGGTCAGGTGAAAGCGGTCTGCACGGATTTTATACCTTTTGGCTTTCAGATCGAGTTCCATCAAACCTCCAGCATCCCTGACGCGAAGCTGTTGATGAGAACCAACCTCCTGGAGGATTTCATGAAGATCAAGATCCTCTAATTTAAGTTCGAATGTAGAGGATTCCATTTTTGCCAGTTGCAAAACTTTTTCAACCTGGTCATTCAGGCGAACATTCTGATCCTTTATAATTTTGGTGTATTGTGAGAGTCTTGGATCTTCCTCAATCGAGGGATGATTTGCCAATACTTCTGCAGCAATTTTAATGGATGAGATGGGGGTTTTAAATTCATGAGTCATGTTGTTGACAAAATCCTTCATTAATTCTGAATACCGCTTTTGCCTTAAAATAATGTAGATGGCCGATACCAAGATAAGAATTGCTGCAAGGATCAAGCCTGAAAAGAAAAGCAGATTCCCCTGTTTCTGAAATACATAGGATTCCTTTTCAGGAAATTTTACGACAAAGTAATTTGTGGCATCCGTTGGTTTAGCCTTTTTTTTCTTGGAGGCCTTCACTTTTTTCTGATTGGGAATGTTGCAGCATTCGCTGTAGATCAGTTCATTGGTCGAGCAATCATATACGCCATATTCATAAGGGGTACTTAGACCTTGCTTGTCGAACTCCGTTTCGAGCAGAACGGCTAGTACATTTTGGTCAATGGGTGTATTTACATTGACTGCATAAAAATTACTTGCCTCTTTTACGATTAATCCTTTTTCAGTAATCTTGGCTTTATTGTATTTAGCTATGCCCTGGGCGGCATTTCTTAAGGCAATGCTGACGGTCTGATGAAATTCTTTTTCTTCTTTATTAAAACTTTGCTTGATAAAATAAGCCTGCATTCCCAGGATCCCAAGAATCACCAGAACGGAGAAAATGATTACCGTTGTTATTTTAGCAGTAGACAAGAATCGGCTTTAAGTCCTAAACTCAAAAGTAGGAAAAAAGTTTAGTTATACTGTTCGGCAAGTTCCATCCAACGCAACTCTTTGCTTTCCATCAATGCCTGTATCTCAGTAAGCCGGAGGTTGATCTGAACTATTTTGGTGGAAGGCAGGTCAGCATCGTTGAACATTTCCAGAAGCTCTGTCCTCTCCTGTGTCAACTTTTCCAAATCCTTTTCAATTTGGTCCATTTCCCTTTTATCCTTGTATCCGGGTTTTTTATTTCTTCCTTTGGAATCATCCGGATTCTCCTTCACCAGCACTTTTTGTTTGACCGCGTCTTTAATAGAATCTCTGTAGTCAGAGTAGTTTCCCGGAAAGTCTGATATGCTGGCTTCGTCTTGCATAACAAAGACATGTTGAACGATTTTATCCATGAAATACCGGTCGTGTGAGACAATCAAAACACAGCCCGGAAATTCTAGCAGGTATTCTTCCAGCACATTCATGGTGATGATGTCCAGATCGTTTGTAGGTTCATCCAGGATGATAAAATTTGGATTGGAAATCAGGATCGTCAAAAGATATAATCGCCTTTTTTCCCCTCCGCTGAGTTGAGATACAAAAACCTGTTGTTGCGTTCTGGGAAATAAGAAACGTTCTAACAATTGTTCAGCAGAAAGTTTATGGCCTTTCTTGAGAGGAATATAATCCGCAATTGCCCGAATGACATCAATGACCCTTTTATCTTCGGAAAGATGCATTCCGTCTTGTTCATAATAGCCAAATTGAACCGTTTCGCCTATAATGATTTTTCCCTGATCGGGCTTTAGAAGGCCCGTAAATAATTTCAGCAAACTCGTTTTTCCCGTTCCGTTTGATCCGATGATACCAATCCGCTCTTTTGGCTTGAATTTGTAACTGAAATCTTTGACGATAGCACGGTTTTCAAAGGATTTGGCGATATGATGAAGTTCGAGCACTTTTGTTCCGATACGGGGTGTGTCAATTTCAAATTCGATAGCTCCCTGTTCCTGTGGTCCCTGATTGCTTTCTTTAAGTTCAAAGAACTTGTCTACGCGTGCTTTGTTTTTTGTAGTTCGGGCTTTAGGCATGCGACGGACCCAATCAAGTTCTTTTCTCAGAAGTTTATCGATTTTTTCTTTTTGAGATTGCTCTTGTTGCATCCGTATGGCCTTTTTCTCAAGGTAGTCTTCATAATCACCCTGGTATTTGTAAAGCTGCCCCCGGTCCAATTCATAAATCAGGTTACATACATTATTCAAAAAATAACGATCGTGAGTCACCATGAACAGCGTAATTTGAGCCTGGCCAATATGGCGCTCCAGCCATTCAATCATATCGAGGTCAAGATGATTGGTAGGTTCATCGAGGATGAGAAATTCAGGATTTCCGCACAGTAATTTGACAAGTGCCAGTCTCTTTTTTTGACCTCCGCTCAGGTATTTCACTTTAAAATGGAAATCGGGTAATTTAAATTTTCCCCAGAGCTCTCTGAGACTTGCATCTACCTCCCATGAATGTTGTTCATCTAAGTGTTTAAAAAATTCAATTTGCTGTTCTATAGAGTGGTTCTCATTTTTCTCATAGAGCGCTTTTAGAGGGCGAAGCCATTCGTAGGGACTATCCAAAATAGCCTCCAGCAAGCTATGATCTGGTTTAAAATCAGGATCCTGGCTTAGATAGCCCATGCGCACATCTTTATTTCGATAAATGGATGCCCGCTCACCTTCCGCAGGATCAATTCCTGCCAGAATACGGATAAGGGAAGATTTTCCGGAGCCATTTCGTGCAACGAGTGCAGCCCGGTCTCCCTGGTTGATTTGAAGGTCAAGATCTTCAAAGAGAACTTTGTCGCCAAAGGATTTATTGATGTGTTCGAGTTGGAGGATATTCATGGTAGCGCAAAACTAGGTCGAAGAAATGACATGTCTTAAGAAATGACATGTCCTCAAAAAATTCAATGCTGTAATTCAATAAGAAAGTTGCGTGTCCAATAAATGACATGTCTTAAAGACATGTCATTTATTTAGGTTTGTGATTACAAACACCCTTATGAATTCCAAATTTCATGCGCCCTTCCAGGAAGGCATGTTTTATCATGTTTACAACCGAACTAATGACAAATCCCTATTATTTCGGTGCAAGGAGAATTATTATTTCTTTCTGCAGAGATATCATTTTTATCTCGATGAGTATGTAGACCATCTGGCTTATTGTCTCATGCCTACCCACTTTCATTTCTTAATCCGGGTAAAGGATGGTGTCACGATTCAAATTGAAGAACGATTCCGATGTTTGTTCATAAGTTATGTCAAAGCATTAAATAAAATGATTGACCGGCATGGGAACTTGCTACAACGCCCATTTAACAGGACAATGATTAAAACTGAGCATCAGCTTCTCAGCACTATTTGCTATATTCATCATAATCCAATACATCACGGATATTGCAATGCATATGGAGATTGGGAGTTCTGCTCCTATAGAAACTGGTTTTCTTCCCTTGGCAAAGGAAACTACCTTCCCTTACATGTCCGGGAGTTGTTTCCAAATGAGAATTGGAGTTTGCTCCACCAGGAATTTTATCAGGCTTACCGATGTGGCCTGGAAGAGTTTAATGAATTGGATTTAAAATTCGAACTTGATGCCTTGCGCAAGAGGGAGTTCTGAGGAATAGTTTATCGTGTTGGTTTGTCGTCGCATGTATGATTTCCAGGCGTCGGAACCGCTTTCTCTTCCACCTCCTGTTTCTTTTTCACCACCAAAAGCACCTCCAATTTCAGCGCCGCTGGTTCCAATATTTACATTGGCAATACCACAATCTGATCCCTGGTGCGAAAGGAAAATTTCAGCCTCCTTGAGATTTTGTGTCATTATGGATGAAGACAAGCCCTGTGGAACTTCATTTTGAATTTGTATTGCCGTGCTGAGGTCCTTGTACTTTATCAGATACAGAATAGGAGCGAAGGTCTCATGGTGCACGATGGGGAAGTTATGTTGAACCTCAGCGATGCAAGGTTTGACATAACATCCACTTTCATATCCTGGTCCGTCGAGGACACTGCCTTCAACCGCGAATGTACCTCCAGCCCGGTGTATTTGTTCCAATGCATTCAGGTAATGCCCTACGGCCTGTTGATCAATCAATGGACCCACATGATTCATTGGATCCAGAGGATTGCCAATCCGCAATTGACTATAGGCATGCACCAATTTAGACTTCATAATTTCATAAATGTCTTCGTGCACAATGAGTCGCCGGGTTGTCGTGCAACGTTGGCCTGCAGTTCCTACTGCACCAAACACAACAGAGTGCAGGGCAATTTGCAGATCAGCACTGGGGCAAACGATGATGGCATTGTTTCCACCCAATTCGAGAATGGTCTTTCCAAGCCTTTTTGCAACGGCTTCACCAACCAACTTGCCCATCCGGACAGAACCGGTTGCGGAAACCATTGGGATTCTCGGATCTTGCGAGAGCCATTCGCCTACCGTATAGTCTCCATTTATTATGCAAGAAATTCCATCCGGAACTCCATTTTCCTCAAAAACTTGCTGTATGATTTTCTGACAGGCGATGCTGCAAAGTGGTGTTTTTTCAGATGGTTTCCAGATTACTGCATTGCCACACACCCAGGAAAGGGCCGCATTCCATGACCACACGGCAACCGGAAAGTTGAAAGCGGAAATGACTCCCACCACACCAAGAGGATGCCACTGTTCATACATCCTGTGAAGAGGACGTTCCGAGTGCATGGTGAGTCCGTATAATTGTCTCGAAAGGCCCGTTGCAAAATAGCAGATGTCTATCATTTCCTGGACTTCTCCTAAACCTTCCTGCAGACTCTTTCCCATTTCATAAGAAACGAGCTGACCAAGAGCTTGTTTTTTCCGTGTCAAGGCATCTCCGATTTGTCGAACTACTTCACCCCGCTTTGGTGCAGGCACAAGCTGCCATTTCTTCTGCGCTTCAATCGCAAGGTTAACTAACGTTTGATAGTCATGATTTTGGCTGATTCCTACCTGACCGATAAGTTTACCATCTACTGGTGAATGCGAGTTTAAATAATCCTTTGCAGAATATGAATGAGAACCGCACCAACTGCCATCATTTTTTATACCCAGTTGGAGTTCTTCCAGGAAGCGATTTTCCATTTTAGTGAATTACAATTTTGTAGTATTGCGCTTGTCCGTTTTTCGGACTCAACCGAAGTATGTAGATGCCCGGTGCAAGTTGACTTGTCTTGATGTTTAACAGGTTGCCGCTGATTACCGGAATGATCCGCTCTACCATCCCGTCCACATTCCATAATGTAAATTGAGCTCCGGAAAAATCAGTACCGGGTAAAAACCGGATATGGATTTCCTCCCGTGCGGGCTGTGGAAAAATCTCCAGTAACGATCCTGATTCTGAATTGAAGCTATGTGTGGTGAGATTTGTAAATACTTCCAGGTCGTCAATGTATATACCGTCATTATGATCCGCATTTTGGCCGGAGTACATATAAAGCTGAAACTGTATTTTTTTTCCGAGGTAGGCATTTAAGTCTATCCACTCAGTTACCCAGTCCGGCTGATCTCCACAATAGACAGGCTCATTGAAAGCCTGGGACAGAGTCCCTGGTATGGTATACATTCCGCATAAAGGCTGAAAGTCATGTCCGTCAGTCGATACCTTAATTTGCGCGTAATCCGTTTCATAATCCATTTGCCAACGTCCTTTGAATCGAAGAAAAGCATAACGTGCATTTTCCAGGTCAATACTTGCTAAATTCTGAAATACTTTTTCTTTGTTGGGTTCCATTGGACCTCCAGGGCTGTCGGTAAGTGAATTGGGGGCGGTCACATATTGCTCATCCGTGAGTTCCCAATTCGATGAATTTGGTCCATACCAGTTTTTTGTAGATTCAAATTGATCCGACCATTCCGGATGGCCCATATACACTTTGTAAAATTCGAGCGTATTTCCATACGCTCCTGTGTTGAGTTTGATTGAAAAATGAAGGGTGTCTCCCCTCAAAAGATTTCCATTCTTTGTATAGCGAATCTGAAATTTTTTCATTTCGCCTGCTGCCAATTGATAATTTTGGACCCCATCTAAAATTATAACTCTTCCATCAGTAGAACTTGCAACAACCGTTATAGGTGCATCCAAAATTCCAGTTCGCGTCAGCTCAAACTCAAGATTAGCTGTATCACCAGTAAGTGTATTCGAAGAAATCTCTTTTATCTGAGCGCACTCACCCGCATTCCATGCTGCCATAAAATTCATATACTGGGTTGATTCATTGATTGCCAGTATATCTTTCCTTTCAGGCCAGAAAGCATATCCCACTTCAGGTGTAAATGCGAATATCTTTTTCTTTGTTCTTCTTTCTCCGTACATCCAGTCATCGGATACTCCATTTACGGAGTAATTCAAAGTTTGATTTGAAGTGCCAATTCTGAAATGGTTATATCGCGTCATACATTGAGCCATAGCAAAATAATGAAGCGAATCTTCTGTGGGTCTGTCCAGGTAACCCCAGGGCAAAATTAAAAGGTCCCCAAATGTGTGGTAATTCACCACAATGGACAAATCCCTGTTTTCGCAAAAGTATTTTACTGCCTGGGTTTCTACCTCTGAAAAAGCATTCGAACCCCTGAAAACTTCTGAAGTTCCTGCCGGACTAGAACCATCATTGTTGTAGGCCCAACCCAAGCCGTAATTGCGGTTTAAATCTGTACCTATGTCGTCTGAGTTAGGATTTCGGTTCTTTCTCCAAAAGCCACCTCCGTTGGGATCTGTGGTTTCATTGTACTCATATCCGTCGGGATTAACACAGGGAATAAAATACAATTCCCGGTTGTTGACCAGATTTCGAATACTAGTATCGCGACCATAATTTTCCAGGAGGTACCACATAAAATAAATCATCTGCGACATGCTTGCAGGTTCGCGTGCATGGTGCAGTGCAGTGTAAAGAACCTCTGGTTCCGCTTCATCGGCTTTTGGGTTATCCGAAATTTTAACGTAATAGATCCGCTTATTTTCAAAAGTCCTGAAATTTCCAATAGGCTGACGTACAGTAATGAGGTTGGGGTAAAAAGCCTCCATCAATTCCAGGGTCTCATAGATTTCCTGCAAGCTGAGATACCCATTGAGGGATCCAAAGGGATAATTACTAGGGAGAGGATATTGAGGAGCACTTTCTTCTACAGGCTTGCAATCGACCGGGTCAGACCGGAATTGAAGATTTTTATAAGACTTATTTTCAACAGCAAATCCTGCTTTACGAATCTTTTCAAGCTCCTGGAGAGTGAAATCGCCTGTAAATGATTTTCCTGGTTTATGCTCGCCGTGGTCGCAGGCAAGACCTAGTTGAATCAACTCCTTTATAGAGCGTCCTTCTAAATTAACTGTAGCCGCCTGCCATCGCGTTTGGGCTTGGATTTCAAAAAAACAAAGTGATAGGATGGTTACAAGGATAAGCAGCTGCCAGCGCATAATTTCTTACTTTTCGACCCGCAAATGTACTTAAAAAAGTAAAAAATTGGCTAAAAATCCCGTATCATATTATAAAAATATTTACTATGAAAGTGGTTGTGATGAAGCGGGTAGGGGCTGTCTGGCAGGCCCGGTAGTCGCTGCTGCGGTCATCCTTGATCCGGAACGGCCGATTTACGGTCTAAACGACAGTAAATTGCTTAAAAGTAAAGAGCGTGAAGCACTCCGGCACACCATTGAAGAAAATGCACTGGCCTGGGCTGTAGTGTCCATCGACTCAACAGTAATTGATCAAATCAATATCCTGCAAGCTTCCCTTCAGGCAATGAAGGAAGCGGTTCTCAGACTTGCCATTCCTCCCGTCCTTGTCCTGGTGGATGGCCCGATCCGGATTCCGGAGCTTTCTTTCGAGCAAATACCTGTCATTAAAGGCGATCAGAAATATCAAAGTATTGCAGCTGCTTCCATTCTTGCCAAGACTCACAGGGATGAATTTATGTGCAGGATACACCATGAGTTTCCGTATTATGATTGGAAGCAAAATAAGGGATACCCAACCCGGAAACACCGGATCGCCATTGCGGAACATGGTTTGTGCGCGTATCACCGGAGATCCTATTCTTTTCAAAAACCCAAAGATTTAGAAGTAAAATGACTAAGCAACACCGACCCATGATCCTGGCTACTCCCGTATATGATCTTACCGTTGCGCGCTATCTGGCTGCCCGGGAAGTGGATTTCATTGGTATAAGTTTGGATCTTTCCCGGTATGCACGCCCTATGCAATTGTCTGCATTTGTCAATCAATTGAAAGAATGGATCGAGGGACCCCGTCTCATAGGAGTTTTATCCAAATCTGTTTTAATTGAAAGTTATTTTAATGAATTTGATGGATTTTATAGTCCGGAATTGATAGAAACGAGCTCTGAGAAAATTATTTTTTCTGATGGACTCAAACAAGAAAATTCAACTGTTGATTTCCATTATCTGGTGTATCCATCAACCGGGGCTGTAAGGAACAAAGAGAATGCTTTTATTGAGGTCTCCCTGGAAGAGAATCCATCCGCATATTTCGATTTTGCTGGAATTATAATTAATCCGGGACAAGAATCTCAAACTGGAATGTGTGATTTTGATGCTCTGGATTCCTGGTTTGATCATTTTGACGCTGCTTTCAGAAGCCAGCCATAAATGGGTTTCATACGTGTTGTTAAAACTTTACGGGTTATCAATTCATAAATCCATTGTAAAAAAATTTAAATTTGTCATAGGCGCACAGAACGCCCTTTCATTGAACATGCGCAGTATTGTCATTACCGTATTCATTTTATCGGTTCACATTAACTGTCAGGCTCAATTTTCAGGCATGAGGTACCCCATGCAATGTTTTCAAGAATCACAAGGTTACCCGGCACCGATTAAAATAATTACAAAGGATCGGCTGGGATTTCTTTGGATGGGCACCACAGATGGCATCTTTCGATTTGACGGACAAACATTCCGCGCTTTCAAAAGCAGGCTTAATGACAAAAGCAGTATCCCAAACAATTTTGTAAATGACATAAAAGTGGATGCTTCCAACAGAATCTGGGTAGCTACCAACGGAGGCCTTGCGTTTTTTGATTATTCGAATGATTACTTTCAGCAAATTCAGTTGCCGGATACGCTTGAAAAAGTCGATAAATACCGCGTGCATGCGTTATACTTTGACCTGGAAAGTCATCTGTGGTTTCTGACGGCCAAAGGAGCCCATCAATTGGACAAGGAGTTTCATATTATTCAATCTGTATATCCTGTTCTTGAGGAATTTGAGTTTTTGCGTGTGGTGCAATTTATGAATCAAAATGAGATGCTCTTCGGAACAAACAACAGCCGGATCGTGCATCTGGATTTGTGCTCAAAAGAGTTTCATGAAAAGGCGGTTCATTCTCAGTATTCCCGGTTGATGCACACATCAACGAGCGTGGGTTATTTTTCAAAAACGAATGAAAATCAACTGATCATTGGTTCCTGGATGGGTGGCCTGAACCTTTTGTATAAGGACACAAATCAATATGTCCTCCGCCATTTTGACAATACCTTCGATCGCGACATTAAAGCCAATATCGTCACAAGCGTGGTCCAGGTGAATGCGTCTTGTTGGTGGGTTGGAACCTTTGGTGCGGGCATTCATTTGTTCAATCCTCAAAAGGGAGTGTTCTACCAAAAAGTCTGCTATGATCCATTAAACCCTTATAGTCTGAGTTCGGATTATGTGCTGAGTATGTATAGAGATCCTACCGGAATTATCTGGATTGGAACTCAGGAAGGATTAAATAAATATGATCCTAACTCACATCAGTTTCAAACTGCCATGATTCCTCAGTTTGATATGGAAAATTCTGTATACAGACGCCCGTATTGCCTGCTGGAAAATCGATTTGACCCCTCAAAAAAATCAATTTTGATTGCCGTTCCCGGAATCGGTCTTCTGACATTTAATCCGCAAAATGGTCAATTTGCAAAATTTGGTGACCAGAAATTTTTATCTGGAATGAAATCCAATGACTGGATCTACAGTATTCTCTACGATCATAAAAACAGGCTGATTGCATTAACGGGCAATGGAATTTACGAATACAGGGAGAGGACACATCGGTTTTATGCATTACAACTTCCCGGGAGCATGAAGTTAGCTAACGCTCATAAGTTTATTCAGGACAGAAAAGGCAATTTCTGGATTCTGACCTCAGGCGAAGGAATGTATTTTCTAAGCGATGATTTTAAAACCTACAGACATTTTTCATTCAATCCCCGGGAGGATTCTGCAGGTATACAAGATAATTTTCTGTTTTGTATTTTGGAAGACCAGGCTGGAAAAATTTGGGTGGGTTCTCAGAATAATGGAATTTCAATTTTCGATCCGGAAAGTCAGGTGTTTCAGTATATAAGACACAATCGTTCAAACCCTCAATCACTTCCGGATAACAGTGTTTTTGATATTGAGGAAGACCCTGATGGCCAAGTATGGGTGGCAACTGAAAACGGGCTGGCACGTTTCGACAAAAAAGATCATAGAATAAAAGTATTTACGGATGCCGAAGGATTGCCTAATTCCAATATTGCTTCATTGCTTCTTGACAAGGAATCGAAAATCTGGTTAGCCACAAACAGTGGTTTGGCAGTGCTGAACAGGAAAGATGGAAGCTTTCACAATTTTGGGCAATTGGATGGGCTTGCTTCAAACCGCATGCGGTCTGCCAGCTACATGTCTCCGGATGGTACAGTGTTTTTTTCTACAACGAGTGCAATCAGCTGGTGTGATAACAAGCATTTGTTTGTAAATGCGATTCCCCCGGAAGTGTATATTACCGGACTAAAAGTATACAATGGCACTCAGGCGGTCCAGCGGTCAGGAAACCAATTGCAGGCCGTATCCATGAGCTACACCCGCAATTTGCTCGAGGTGGAATTTGCAGCTTTAAATTATTCAGGCAGCGAAAAGAACAAATACGCCTACTATCTTGAAGGCTATGACAAGGAATGGAATTACAGTCTTCATCGGGGCCTTGCTGCATATGCGAATTTGCCAGGTGGAGAATATGTTTTGAAATTAAAGGCAAGTAACAACGATGGACTGTGGAACATGAGTAAAGATGTCCTTCGAATTACGGTAACGCCACCTTTTTGGCAGCAATCCCGGTTTTATCTGCTGATCATACTCGCTGTTATTGCTTCCATTTATTTTTATTTTAAAAGCAGGTTGACGCAACTGAAACATATTCAGGATTTGAGAATGGCAATTGCCCGTGATCTCCATGATGAGGTTGGATCAACACTCAGTAGTATTTACCTGACAACGAATTTGCACATGAATCATCCCTCGGAGCGTGAAAAACTCACTTTGGCAATGGGTCGCATTCAAACAGCTGCAAAAAGTGCAATGGATATGATGAATGAAATTGTGTGGTCCCTTAAACCCGAAAATGATCAGTTAGGTCCCATTGTGCACAGGATGCGTTCAATTGCTTCTGAAATGCTTGAACCGGCAGGTATATTATTTGATTTTAATGTTTACCTGCCGGGCGCTGATTTAAAGGTGCCCCTTGATAAGCGAAAGGAGCTAATTCTATATTTCAAGGAGGCGCTAAACAATATGGCAAAATATTCAAATTCGAGATCGGCAATGATAGAAATTCGTCTCAATGGCAAAGTATTGCACCTTCTCATAAGGGACTTTGGAGCTGGCTTTGATCCGCAATCTGTTCGGAGGGGAAATGGCTTACAACATCTTGGTGAAAGAGCCCACCGAATGAATGGTACGCATTATTTGTATTCTGAATTAGGTTCCGGAACGGAAATCCGCCTTGAATTGAAATTAATACCATAATTATGGCATTTGCAATTTCAATGTGATGAGCTACTTTTATTTCACATGAAGGGAGAGATACATTTGCTAATTTACGAGGACAATTCCTTTTTCCGGAATAGTCTGGTAGAACTGTTATCCAATGTTCCTGATTTTAAAATCATGGGGGCATTTGAAAATTGCAACGGTATATTAGAGCATCAAAGTACATTAAAACCGGATGTCATACTCATGGATATCGAGATGTCTGGAACGAATGGCATTGAAGGCTTGCGAATGCTTAGGAGTAATCATTTGGAAACTCTTGTTCTCATGTTAACGGTTTTTGAAGACAATGAAAACATCTATGAGGCCATTTGTGCGGGCGCTTCCGGATATTTGCTGAAAACCTCAGGTCCTGAGAAAATACAGGAGGCCATCCGGGAATTATTAAGTGGCGGAGCTCCCCTGACGCCTTCAATTGCCAGGAAAGTTCTTAACCGTTTTCAGACAAAGCCTCTTATGCCTGAAAATAAGTTCGGTCTCAGCACCCGGGAAAGGGAAATCCTGGATCTTCTCGTATCGGGACATAGCTATAAAATGATTGCTGATTTGTGTTTTATTTCTCTTGAAACTGTACGGTCGCATATAAAAAAGATATATGAGAAACTTCAGGTGCATTCAGCTACCGAGGCAGCTTCCAAAATATACAAGCATCATCCGGGTACTTAACAAATCCCACTTTTATGGGATTGACCCGTTTCAACAGGACACTTACTTTTGTTTCACGTAAAAAATAGAATATGTTTGTTGTCAGAGATGTTTTTAGATTGAAATTCGGGAAATTCAAGGAGGCAAGAATGCTGCTTCAACAAGCAATGAAGGATGGACTTTTTCAGAATGCCGGATTCAGGTTTTATTCTGATTTTACAGGTGATTCCTATCGTTTGATATTTGAAGTGGAATTCAATGATTTACATTCTTATGAACAGACGTTAATGCAGGAAATGTCAACGAAGCCCTGGCAAGACTGGTATGCACAATTTATTCCACTGATCGACTCATCAAATCGGGAAATTCTAAAGAAAATAATTTTATAATTCATCTTTGAATCTATGACGCAGATTCATTTTAAGTAGTTTGCATACGTGCAGATAATGATTCCTATGGAACTTCAAATTCCGATAAAATAGCAGAACGCATAACATTCAACTGTTTGGTTTTTCATAAAAGAGATGCAGACAGTTTTGGCATAAGTGAATATGTGAATAAGGATTCTGGTGATGTCATGAACTTTTGATGCATACCTAAATGTAAAAGAAAAATTATTTATACATGCCCAATATCAGCCTAATCTGCAATTTGTTTAAAACTTTATAATTATTGTGTATGAAGTCCTTGTGTTTACTCATGTTTTATAGTCTCTTGTTGCAATGTAGTTGTAATCAAAATAAGCCCAGGAATTTAGATGGAATGAGTTTTCAGGTCAGGTCATGGGAAATGGGAAAGCCCGATAAAAAAGATCCGGATGTCATACGCTTTGCGAATGGAACTTTTGATTCTGAAGGATGTCATCAATATGGTTTTGGTGCTTCGCCCTATACCTCCGAATTGAAGAATGGCAGTATGTCCTTTCGTGGCAAAACGGTGAGTCCTTCTGAAGGGGAAATGGAATTCAATGGAAGTGTAAATGGAAATTCAATTAAGGGTGGATTTATTTGGAGAAAATCCGGACAAGCTGACATCCAGTATGTATTTGAAGGGGAGCGCAAATAGATAATTTCCCAATTTGTTTAGGGTACCAACGATTGAATAATTTTAAGCATTCTTTATTGAAATTTGCAATGGTCAAATTGGATTTTTGCTAAGGACTGATCTTTTCAAATGTGAAATAGAATTTTGGGATTTAATATTTTTTATGGCGCTCCCAATAATTTTGTGCTTCGATTTCCTCAAGAATACCCAGGTAACTGCGGTAACGGGATTCACTGATTTCCCCTATTTCAAGTCCTTTCTTCACGGCGCATGCAGGTTCATTGCGATGTGTGCATTGAGAACCAAATCGGCAACTTTCAGAGTATTCAAAGAATTCTCTGAAGTTATGAGCAACATCCATGGGTTCGAGATTATTAAATGTCAGTGTTTTTATTCCTGGGGTGTCAATGATATAAGTTCCTTTTTGAATAGCAAACATTTGGGCAAATGTTGTGGTGTGGGTTCCTTTTCCGGAATAGCCTGAGAGATCACCGGTTTTGAGATCTATGCCGGGGGCAATGCAATTAATAACAGATGATTTTCCAACTCCGGACTGACCGGAAAATAAACTGATCTTATCCGTTAATTTTTCTTTCAAAGCGGATATCCCGTCGCCTGTATTCGCAGATACGTAACAGACCTGGTATCCGATTTTTTCATATACATTGCGAAGTTCTTCGTATTCCTCCCAATCATCAGGATTGAATAAATCACATTTGTTAAAAACGAGGACTACCGGTATATTTTGAGGTTCGGTAGTCAGCAGAAAGCGATCTATGAATCCCGGCTTCAGCGTGGGTTCACGCATACTGGTGATCAATATAGCCTGATCAATATTACTTGCAATAAGATGTAACTGAAGTCTTGATTTGGGCGATTGCCTTGCGATATAATTTTTTCTGGGCAGAATATTTTTAATGATTCCCTGGGTCTCGTTTTCCATACTTAACTCAACTAGATCTCCTACGGCAATAGGGTTGGTCAGTTTATCTTTTTCGAGTTTAAGTTTTCCCACGACTCTGCAGGAAATCATGCGTTGTTCACTTTCGATAAGTACATCATACCAGGAACCTGTGGAGCGAAATACCCGACCTGTGATCATAGAACATTGCGATTGGTATTGGAAAACGAGTGCACCACCTTCATCATCTGTATTAACTTTTCCGGGTTTTTCTCCAGTACATTTCCTATCACTGCAATGTCTGCACCAGAAGAAAAAGCGGTATTGAGTTGTTCCACTTCACGGATCCCTCCACCCACGATTAATGGAACATGTATGTGATTTGAGACCTCCTGAATCATTCTGCCTTGCACAGCATGTTTTGCGCCACTTCCTGCTTCGAGATAAATGCATTGGAAGTTCAGTTGTTGGGATGCTAGCGCGGTTGCCACTGCAAGCTCATATTTATCGCCGGGAATAGGTAAAGTTTGACTTAAATAAGATGCCGTTTGGCTTGAACCTCCATGAACAAGTATGTATGCTGTTGAAATAAGTTCAAGATTGCTTTCTTTGAGTTTCATTGCGGCTTCTACATGTTTGCCAATCAGATAATCGGGGTTTCTTCCGGATACCAGTGAAAGCAATAATAATGCATCGGCAGCCGGATGAATCTGAAATCCATTCCCCGGGAAAAGAAGGAGAGGTATATTCGTTAACTGACGTGCAGCAGTAAGACATTTTTCCAGACGGTCTTGCAGCAAACAACTTCCCCCAATGAAGAGGTAATCCACCTCCAGTTTTTGACATAAGTCCAGGGTTTCCGTGAGGTGTTGTATTTTTTCTGCATCGGGGTCGATCAGCACTGCGAGATTTTTCCTTCCCTGCTTTTTGTTTTCCACCATTTTGTGATAGAGAGCTTTCGGCATCATTGAATCAATATTAATGTTCATGCAGTGCGCGTTGGATTTCTCGCTCTAAAATATGAAAATCGCGAACACAGTTTTCATGTCCTTCTTCTTGTTGTTCGTGGTACTCTCCTCCGGGATGAATGTACCTGATCGTTTTAGAGGCGTCGATCAGAAAACTGACAGACGTAAATTTTTTTTGACCGCCTTGTAACCAAAATTTTTGCAGATTCTCCCAATTCGCATCGATAGCTATAGGAAACCGAAAACCCTTTTCGCGGGCAAACTCACGGATTTCTTCAGCGTCGCATTGTTTTGGATCTGGCTTGGGGTGATAGACTCCAATAACAATGAATCCAGAATCAGAGTATGTCTCGTACCACTTGTTTAAGGATTCAGCAGTATTTTCACAAAAGACGCAGGTATCTGTCCACCATCTGATCAGGACTACCTTATGCTCCAGTTGATGCAACCGCAATGGAGGTGATTGAATCCACTCCATAGTTTCAAACTCGGGAACTTTGTCGCCGATTTTTAATTCAGCATGCTTGCATGAGAAAAGTACCGTAATACAAAAGCTCAATAACAGAATCTTTTGCATGGACTATTGGAGGTTTAGCACCTCGTCTTTGCTGTGGGATTTATATCTCCCTTTGGAAAATTTACTTCCGTTAAAGCTGATGATATGTCGCATTTGTTCTTTCAAAGCAGGATCGAGCTTAATGTAGTCGGCGCACTTTTTTGAACAACATTCTTCATATTTTTTTGCACATTCCGGGCACTGAATGAATAAAATGTGGCATTGGTCGTTTTTGCAATTCACATGGGTATCGCAAGGTTTTCCGCATTGGTGACAATGGCTGATAATCTCACCGGATATCCGTTCGCCAAGGCGTTCATCAAAGACAAAATTTTTGCCCTTGAATTTATTTTCTAAATGTTGCTGATTAACCTGTCGCGCATATTCAATGATACCTCCGTTTAGCTGAAAGACATTTTTGAAACCTTTGTATTTCATGTATGCACTTGCCTTTTCACAACGGATTCCACCTGTGCAATACATGACGAGGTTCTTATCGCGTTTTTCTTCCAGCATTTCAGCAATGATAGGTAAGGATTCCCTGAAGGTGACCACTTCCGGCAGGATGGCATTTTCAAAATGCCCGATTTCGCTTTCATAATGATTCCGCATATCGACAAGGATGGTATCCGGTTTGCCGATCATTTCATTAAATTCTTTTGCATTCAGATGAACACCGTAATTCGATGGGTCAAATGCGGGGTCATCTATGCCATCGGCGACTATTTTCTTTCTGACTTTGATGATGAGCTTAAAGAAAGATTTGCCGTCATCCTCAATGGCAAAATTCAGACGTATGCCTTTTAAAAAATTAATGTCATTGAGAATGGATTTGAATTGATCCAGATGTTCGGTCGGAACGGAGATTTGTGCATTGATCCCTTCATTCGCAACGTAAATACGACCTAATACTCCAATCTCGTCAAAGAGTTCGTATAGGTGATTCCTGAAAAACTCAGGATTGGAAATGCGGGCGTACTGGTAAAATGAGATCGTAGTTCGTTTCTCGTCGCTGTTTTTTAATTTTACGATGAGCTCATTTCGATTGATCTGATTATACAGTTTTTTCATAGAGCAGGTTCAGTTAAGGAATAATGACCAAGGCTTGCTCTATTGTGTTCGGTTGACTGATGAAATAAAATCCAGGCGTTAATGTTCCCAATTCGATTTGGCATGGGTTTTCGCTGCAAAAATACGAACGAACGGTTTTACCAAGTGCATCCTTAATCTGTATTTGTTCAGAAGAACCCGGAGCTCTGCGGATGGTCAGATGTTGTTTAGCGGGATTTGGATAGAATGAGATTCCTGCGCTTTGCCCGTTTTCCGTGCCACTAAAAAGCAGAGCCCTTTTTACTGCTTTTTCCGCATTTATCAATCCAAAACCATAGGTATTATTAGGAACACTGGTTCCGGAATAAGGCCAACAGTCAAAGTTTGCAGTAAGCGGAGTAGCGGTCTCCATTATGATATCTTCGATTTTGTCAACCTGCCCTGCTAATTGGGGGTTTGCGCTGATTATCAATGCAACAAGACCTGCGACGTGAGGACCAGCCATACTTGTGCCACTCCAGGATTGATAACTACCATCCGGAAGTATCGAAATCACATCAGAACCCGGAGCAACGACGTTTGGTTTTATACGGACTTCTTTATAGTTGATAACAGGTCCGTTACTGCTGAATCCGCTGATCATATCGTTGGATTGGTTTGCGCCCACGGAAAAACTGCCTTCATAAATAGCGGGAATATGATTTAATGTACTGCAACTTGCGCCATCGTTTCCGGCAGAGACAACAACCACGACACCTGACTTTCTGAGATTTTCAATGACGCGTTCCATGATCGGGAATGTACTGGTGTCGCATCCTTCATCTAAGCTACAATACCAGCTGTTGTTGATCACATGAGGCGCACGATCCGGCCTGGCATCTTTTCCTTCGAGGTTAAAAGGAGCCAGAAAGAATTCAAAGCATTCGATATAGGTCGATGGAGCACCATTACCCCTCTCCATATTCCTGCAACCGATCCAATTGGCTTCCGGAGCCACGCCTATGGCGCGTTCATTGGTTAGGCCAACCATCGTGCCAATGGTATGTGTTCCATGGCCGTGGTCGTCGCATGGAGACTTGGTTTCAAGACCGCAGGGATTATTTGGATTGCCGCTCAGTGGGCTAATACTGTGAATTGCGTCGTGCCAGCTGTAATTGTGATCTACATTGCCATTATTATAACCGAGATATCTTTCTTTGAAATCAGGCAAATCCCACCGGATGCCCGTGTCTTCCCCGGCAACAATTACACCTTTGCCTTTGATTCCCATATCCCAAACCTTGTCTGCGCCGATGCGGGTGAGACCCCAGGTAATCTCAGGACCACGTGATTCAAGAGATGGACTCAAATCTGCAGAGGGTAAATCCATTTTTTGCTGTGCATCAAACATGATCTTTTCAATCTCGGGGAAGGCTGAAACTTCCTTGATTTGAGATGCATTCATTTCCGCCCATACCAGATTGGCAACGTAGTGACTGCGGTAATTGATTTGGTTTGCATCCAGATAAGCCAATAGTCTTTGTTGACTGTTTAGCGAGGTTTGCTTCAGTGAAGCATACACGTACTGTGCTTTAGTCTCTTTGGACCATGATTCCTTCCAATCTGGAAAATTGGCTTGTTCGCGCATTTGAATCAACACCGGAAATCTCTCAGAGCCTTGCATTTTTTGCTGTAAAAGCGAACTTATTTGGGCTTGAGAACTATTTAATATTAAAAATAATAATAATATATAAAGTCTCATATTGTATATTTTTACAAAGATATCGAATATTCTTATTTAAACTCACTTCCTCTATGGAAACGGTAATTTCGGCCTATTTGTTAAGCTATTTTTGATTTTCTTTGTTGTTGTCCTAGAATCAGCTATATGTCTTCTAAAGAGCGTTCCATGAGCGATCGTAAAGCAGATCATATTGATCTTGCATTTCAGTCCCAGTTGTCCTCCGGGGAGTTGGATAATCGCTTTTATTACGAACCGGCTCTGAGCGCACATCCTCAGTTGGAACAAATCATCCCTAGCCCATTCGGACATAAGACTTTGTCCTATCCGATCTGGATCTCCAGCATGACAGGGGGTACTGAAAAAGCGCACCGGATAAACCAGAATCTGGCTATGGCCTGCCGCGAATTTGGATTAGGTCTGGGCCTGGGGTCATGCCGTAAACTTATAGAACATCCGGAAATGCTGCCGGACTTTGATGTCAGGGATTTTATCGGGGAAGATCTTCCGCTTTTTGCAAATCTGGGAATCGCGCAATTGGAGCGCTGGCTACATCAGAATGAACAGGATAAGATTAACCGCATTGTCAAAATATTGAGGGCGGACGGCCTGATCATTCACATAAATCCCTTCCAGGAGTTTTTACAACCTGAAGGAGATCACATTAACCAGCGACCGGTAGATACAATACAACGGGTATTGGAGCTGGTCGATTTTCCCATTATTGTCAAAGAAGTTGGACAGGGAATGGGACCGGAAAGTCTGAAAGCCCTTCTTGAATTGCCGTTGTTGGCTCTGGAGTTTGGAGCTTTTGGAGGTACCAATTTCTCACTTTTGGAAATGAAACGCCATCATAGCGATTTCATTCAAGACCTGGAGCCACTGGCGAAAGTAGGTCACAGTGCAGATCAGATGGTAGAGTATTGCAATCAGATTGCTGAACAGGGGCAAGTCCGTTGTCAGCATCTCATCATTTCCGGTGGCGTGCGCGATTTTTTAGATGGGTATTACCTGATCCGTAAAAGCAGGATGCCCGCTTTGTATGGTCAAGCTTCCTCGTTTTTGAATCATGCTCAGGGAGATTATTCCAGCCTTAGGGAATTTGTCAAAAACCAACTCCGAGGTTTACAGTTGGCCTTCTCCTATTTAAAAATTAAAAACTAATTGGAAAATTCTGGTTCGCACAAAGCAGGAAAACGAACGATTTCCGGGTTTTCAAAACTTTCCAAAAGAGGCAAGATCAAATGGATTGTTGAAAATTTTTTCAAAGATCCGGAAAATGTCATGCATGAGCTGATGAGTTATTGGCATCACAATGAGGAACAGCAAAAGCTGCTGGATGCATTCAGTGAAAATGCTATTAGCAATTTTCCTTTGCCCTACAGTGTAGCTCCCAATTTTCTGATCAACGGCAGGACCTATTGTGTGCCGATGGTCACTGAGGAAAGTTCGGTAGTCGCTGCGGCGTCCTCTGCTGCAAAATATTGGATGGAGCGCAATGGAATTCACGCCAAGGTCCTGGGGACTGTTAAACTGGGACAAATACATTTCAAATGGAATGGCAGCTTCGTGCTTTTAAAAAATTTGATGCCGGAACTTCAAAAAAGCATGTTGGCAGATGCCGCTGATCTTCTGAAAAACATGGCACAGCGTGGCGGCGGAGTAGGTTCTTTTGAGATTAAGCAGCTGGATCAGATTCCATCTTATTTTCAGTTTCTGATATCATTTGAAACCTGTGATTCGATGGGTGCTAATTTCATAAACAGCTGCCTTGAATCTTTTAGTGCGACTTTGGAGAGATTCATTACCCAATCGGAACAACTCGATAACGACCAGCGGGAGATTGAAATTATCATGTCCATATTATCCAACTATACTCCGGAATGTGTAGTGAAAGCATGGGTCAGTTGCCCAATCGAACAGCTTGGAAATTTTGGTACGAACATTCGTTCGGAAGATTTTGCAGAAAAATTTTATACCGCAATACAAATTGCAAAATATGATCCTTACCGAGCCGTAACACACAACAAGGGAATCTTTAATGGAATCGACGCGGTAGTTCTGGCAACAGCCAATGATTTTCGTGCCGTAGAAGCTTGCGGCCACGCTTACGCAGCAAGGAATGGGCAGTATTCCAGTTTGAGCGATTGCACCATTGAAAATGGAGAGTTCACATTTAGTCTTCAGCTGCCACTGGCTCTGGGCACTGTAGGTGGTTTGACTTCCTTGCATCCCATGGCACGACGATCTCTCGAGTTGCTGGAAAATCCAAGTTCCAATGAACTGATGATGATTGCTGCTGCAACCGGTCTGGCCCAAAATTTTGCTGCAGTCAGATCTCTTATCACTACAGGCATTCAATATGGACATATGAAAATGCATCTTAAGAATATTCTCATGCAACTTAAAGCCTCCGAATCCGAAACATCGGCGGCATTGCAACATTTTGCCCACCATAAAGTAAGCTACAATGCGGTAAGGTCATTTTTGATTCAGATGAAATCAAAAGACTAAAATAAATTTCTACGCTTTCAGGGTTCCGGGTCCTTAGCTAAAAAATTTTGGGATAGGCGGATTACAATTTTACTTTATAATAGGTATCTCTGCTTTGAGGGCTTATAAAGCGCATGCTATCCCCCTCCATAATTTTTACGGTATACCAAAAAGTTGCATATTCGAAATCAAAGCGGATGGAGTCTCCATTGATGATATATGTGTAATCCAGGGAGTCCTCTAAAAAATGGATGTGGTTTTTATCAAAACGCAAAAAAGGGGTTCCGCCTTGTTTGGAAGCCCAATCGCCCTGAAGATTTTCTTCTGTCAAGGGCTTAAACAGGATTCCTTTATCCACATTATTTGAAGAGCAGGCGAATAGGAAAATCATGGTTGTTATCAGAGCTATGGTATTGCGGGCAAACATGTGCAATTGAATTTTATTTTCCGGTAAAGTTAGCTGAATTCATTAAAATCCAAATTCCAATATATCTTCGGTTTTATTGGTGAAATTTGAAAGTATGGAGCGGTTCGATTACATCGTGGTAGGAGCGGGAACGGCAGGTTGTGTGCTGGCAAGGAGATTGAGTGAAGGAAAAAGGAACAAGGTCCTTCTACTGGAAGCCGGAGGTTCGGACCGACATCCATTTATCAAAATACCGGCCTCTTTCTCAAAATTGTTTCGGACGAAAAGAGATTGGAATTTCAATACGACAGCTCAGAACAGTTTGCTGGGGCGACCGCAGTATATGCCTCGGGCTAAAATGATAGGAGGTTGCTCATCGATGAATGCCATGATCCTTTTCAGGCCGCATCCCGGTGATATCAGGGATTGGCAAAGTAGGGGACATTTCCCATATAGCTGGGAAGAAAGCCTGGTGTACCTGCAACGTGCAGAAGAGATGATGGGACTGCGTCTTGTGGACACACAAGCCTATCCTTCAGAATCCTTGTTTGTGCATCCGATGACAGCGCATTTTCTCAAGGCCTGTGAAGAATACGGCATGGAGATATTTCAACCAGGTACGTCTGTGGATCCCGGGGCAAAGGTATTCACAAGAAATATTAAGAATGGATTCCGGTATAGCGTTGCGGACGCTTATTTACGAACAAACGTTTGTTCGTCATACGTGGATTTGAGATCCCATTGTTTGGTTGAAAAAATTCTGGTGGATCAAAAAAAGGCTTTTGGGCTGGAATACAGACAGCATTCTCAAAAGCATATGGCCATTGCAGGTAAAGAGATTCTGCTTTGTGCGGGGAGTATTCAAAGTCCGCAAATACTTCAATTGTCCGGAGTGGGTGATCCCGAAGTCCTCGATCCGTGTGGCATACCGGTGCTGCATGCAGTTCCAGAGCTGGGCCGCAATCTGAAGGACCACTTGGTTTGCGGAATGGCTTTTCGTCTAAAAAGGGGTCTTCAATCTCTGGATGGATTGAGATTGCCAGGTCCTGCCCTCCGCGCCGCTTTGCAATTCATTTTCACCAGGACTGGCCCTTTGACCAGCAATATAGCCGAAGCAGGTGCATTTTGTGGAGACCACATCGGAAGGCCGGAGCTGCAGTTTCACTTTGGACCTGCGTTCTTTGTAGATCACGGATTTACGAAAATAAGACCTTACGGAATCAGCTTTGGTCCTGCACTTCTCCACCCAGGAAGTCATGGCAGCGTGAGGCTTGCCTCTGCAAATCCTGCTGATTCACCCATAATCGAGCCTAATTATTTTCAAGATTCATCTGATTTGACCGCAATGCTCGAAGGCTTAAAACTTACGCGAGATCTAAGTGCGATGCCTTCCCTGGCAAAGCTGATCGATGATGTTGAATATCCGGAATCCATGCCGGTGACGGATGAAGTCTTCATTCGCCACATACGCCAATATAGCGAAACGCTTTATCATCCGGTTTCTACCTGTCGGATGGGATCTGATCCAAATGCTGTTGTGGATCTGAACTTTAAATTAAAAGGGATTGAAGGTCTCCGCATTTGCGATGCATCTGTATTTCCCGACCAGACCAGCAGCAATCCTCAGTTAACGATTATGATGCTTGCAGAAATGTTATCTTCCATTTTGACAAACGAATAACAGACATCGTAAAAACAACTGTTCGTTTGCGGGATTTGTAAAACATATATTTTCACAGGTAGTCCGGCTTGCGCAATTTGTATCTGGCGGTTGGCAAATTTCAGCTGTTATGAATAGGAGTTTTGCATTCAGAGAGCATGAATGTGAGAATCCCGGGTATAATGTGTTTGTGGAATGTTACAGCATTTGAATGCCCGGGTGCCTGGGAACCAAAGCTCATCTGGGTTTGTCAAAATACATGTTGCTTTGTCATTTAGAATGCTTGTTTTATAGTTGAATAGGGACATCGATACTTGTTCGTTTTAATAGGAATCAAACTCAGCATTCCGGAACATCCAATTCAAGGGAGTAATCCTTTTTGCCGTATTTTTGTTTCTCGGTTAAGTTTTAATTTTTGTAAACAAGTTTTATTTAGAACCAGTCCCTGAAAGGCTCTTGAGGCTGATAAGAATAAACCTTTATTTTTCTATTTATGCAGAATTCCGAATTTGATTTCAAGCGGGATGTCGTTGATCTTAGTTTTGAAAAACCAATCCTGATTGATTTTTGGGCACCCTGGTGTGGTCCTTGTAAAGTCCTTGGACCTGTATTGGAAGAATTGGAGCGAGAGGATTCTGGGCGCTGGAGCCTTGTAAAATTGAATACGGAAGAGGAACAACAAATTGCCGCTTATTTTCGGATACAAAGCATCCCGCATTGCAAGCTGGTTTTTGAGGGCAAGATTATCGATGAATTCACGGGGGCCCTGTCCAAACCGCAAGTTCGCAAGTGGCTGGACGAGGTTTTTACCAGACTTGGCATTCCAGAAGAAATGGAGGCCCAATCAGATGATTTTGATGAGTTGACCGAGGGGCAGACAGAGTTTCCGGATCGCGGTATGGCGGAAAAACTGAGCCTTTTCCTGAGCGGGCATCCCGATCACGAGGAAGCCCGTATTTTATGGGCAAAGCATGCCGTTTTTTTTGATCCTGAGGCTGCCGTGACCAACATAAGGGATCATCAGGATCAAAGGGTATTTTCAGAATTGCTGGAAGATTTGCAAGTTATATCGGAATGGCTTTCCATGCAAAAGGATGATGGTGAGCCCGCTTCTGTTTTGCTGGAGCAGGCCAGGTTAAAATGGATGGATCATCAAAAAGCGCTTGCATTGGAAGCTATTATCGATTGTGTGCATAAATACCCGGCATTTCAGTCCCAGTTGACGCGTCGCGTTGGAATTGCTTTATTTCATTTACTTGGCAGTCAACATCCTTTAACAGCAGATTACCGCAAGCTATTTGATATGGCTATCTATTAACATTTCGGGGACTTATGATCCAAAAAAAGGTATTAGGTATGATGTCCGGAACATCCCTTGATGGTTTGGATCTGGCTTGTGCTGAGTTCAAGTGGACCGGGAATGGTTTCGCTTATAAGCTGCTGTCATGTGAGACCATACCTTATACGATGCAGTGGAAACAAAAATTATCAGAGGCATTCCATTCTTCAGAGGAGGACATCCAAAAACTCAGTATAGAATATGGTAAATATCTCGGCGAGTCTGCCAATGATTTTTTAAGACGACATCAGGAGTCTGTACAGCTCATTGGCTCTCATGGGCACACCGTTTTTCATAAACCCGACCAGGGCATTACTTTACAAATAGGAGACGGTAAGCAAATTTTCAGTCAAACCGGAATTCCTGTGATTTGCAATTTCCGCCAGCAGGATGTGCAGTTGGGAGGGCAGGGAGCCCCTCTCGTTCCAGTAGGAGATGAATTGTTGTTTGGCGAATATGACTTTTGTCTGAATCTTGGGGGCTTTGCGAATGTGTCATGGAAGGAATCGGGTAAGCGCCGTGCCTGCGACATCAGCGTATGCAATCTCCTGTTGAATCTCTGGAGCAGGCATTTAGGCAAAGAATACGATGACCAGGGGGCATTTGCAAAACAGGGTACCGTGATTCCAGAGCTTCTGCAAGAATGGGATAGCCTGGAATTTTACAACAAGCCAGCTCCAAAAAGTCTGGGACGCGAATGGTTTGAAACCCATTTTCCGGAATCTGCTCTGTATCCTAAATATCCTGTTGTGGACATACTCAAAACAGCGACGGTTCATATAGCAAGCCAGATTGCTCATGTTCTTGACGGGATCAGGCCAAGGTTGCCGGGATCTTCCGGGCAGTTGCGTAAAGTATTATGTACGGGCGGCGGCGCGCACAACAAATTTTTGATTTCGCTTCTGGAAGACATGACATGTCTAAGACATGTCATGTGTGTGCCTGATTCGCGGCTTATTGACTACAAAGAGGCCTTCCTTTTTGGGTTTTTGGCATTCCTGAAGGATCTGGGTCACAATAATGTGTTGGCCAGCGTCACAGGGGCACGAATGGATCACTCCTCCGGAGATCGCTACGGCGGGCAATAGTTTTGGTTCCATTTTTTTCAGATACATTTGCAAAAAATAGTTCGCATGACAACATTATCCGGAAAAGTAGCCTTGGTCACAGGCGGAAGTCGAGGCATCGGTGCTGCCATTGCCGAAAAGTTGGCGAAAAGCGGTGCACACGTTGCGATCAGTTTCGTGTCATCTCCCGAAAAGGCAGAAGAAGTCGTCAGACTTTGCAGAAGCTATGGTGTGCAGGCAAAGGCCTATATGTCAAATGCTTCAGTGCTTGCCGATGCGGAAAAACTCATTCAGGATGTCGTTGCGGATCTTGGAGGATTGGACATTTTGGTCAATAACGCCGGAATTACGAAGGACAATCTGATTCTTCGAATGACGGAAGAACAGTGGGATCAGGTTATTACGGTCAACCTTAAATCTTGTTTTAACCTCACGAAGCACGCTGCAAAACACATGATGCGAAACCGGATGGGCTCGATTATCAATATTTCCTCTGTGGTCGGTGTCTTCGGAAATGCCGGGCAATCCAATTACGCAGCTTCAAAAGCAGGTATGATCGGATTTACTAAATCTATGGCAAAGGAACTGGCATCTCGCAATATCCGCTGCAATGCACTGGCACCTGGATTCATCGAAACCGAAATGACTCATGTGTTGGATGAAAAAACAAAAGAGTCCTTCCTGAAAGCCATACCACTGGGCAGGCTCGCAAAACCTGATGAAGTATCCGATGTAGTGGTTTTTTTAGCCTCAGAACAGTCGAGCTATATCACCGGACAGGTCCTCAGCGTTTGCGGCGGTATGAATATGTAAGGGCATCACATCGGATCTAGACTCCAGGCTTCCGCTTTGTCTTCGAAGAGTCGCTTTGTCCGGGTCCAGGTTTGTTTGAATAGTTCAGACGCACGATACTGATTTAAAGCTTCGGTGCTGTCCCACTGGCTGATTGTAAAAAGGATGGCGGGATCATCGCAGGAACGAAATAAGCGAACACCCTGACAACCCGGAAATGCACGGATTTTAGCTGCAGATTCTTCAAAAATTTCAATAAATTCAGCAATACCTGAATTCGTGAACTTCATTTTAACAAGTCGTGTTATCATTATTCCTGAAGCATAAATGAATTAAAGATGAAGAAATTTGGATCGGGTATTTAACCGACTTTCCATTTGGAGATTAATTTGTAGAAACTTATATTTGTAATCAATTATTTATCAAAGCGTAAATTTAATTATTTGTCACAGAGTGAAATTATTCTCACCGTAGAGAACATCGATCCGGTAGCACTATTTGGAGAAAACAACAGCAAATTAAACCTTATCCGCAAGTCTTATCCCGATACAACCATTACTTCCCGGGGTTCCTTAATTAAAATTACCGGAAGAAAAAAAGATACACAAGCGGTAAAAGACAAGGTTGAAGCCATGGTGAAATTACTGCGCGAGCGCAAGGAATTGAGTATTCAGGCTGTTGAGGAGTTATTGCAGGGCGAAAATCCCTTTCAGACCCATGTGAATCCCAATGAAAGTAAGATGGTACTGGTACATGGCCGCGATGGTCGCGTCATCTATGCAAAAACCAGGAACCAACAAATCATGGTGGAAGCCAGTGCTGAAAATGATGTGGTATTTGCAATTGGCCCTGCAGGAACCGGCAAAACCTATACAGCAGTGGCATTGGCCGTGAGAGCACTGAAAAATCGTGAAATCAAAAAAATCATACTGACCCGCCCTGCCGTAGAAGCAGGTGAAAGTCTGGGCTTTTTGCCGGGAGACCTGAAAGAGAAAATTGATCCGTACTTGCGCCCCCTGTATGATGCACTGGATGATATGATCCCTGCAGAGCGACTCCAGCAATTTATGGAAACCCGTGTCATTGAAATCGCTCCATTAGCTTTCATGCGCGGGCGAACGCTGGATCAGGCCTTCATTATTTTGGACGAGGCGCAAAACTGCACACCGCTGCAAATTAAAATGTTCCTGACGCGCCTGGGGCCTACCGCCAAATGTATCATTACCGGAGACCTTTCGCAAATTGATTTGCCTTATAAACAAGTTTCTGGCTTGCGACATGCTACCAAACTACTCCAAAACATTTACGGAATAACAACCGTGTTCCTAAATCGCGATGATGTAGTTCGGCATCGCCTTGTGAAAGAGATTCTGAAGGCTTATGACAAGCAAAGTGAGAACCGCCACCCACAGGAAGAGCATGATGATGAAGAATAAAGCAAGTACGGATACATCAATGATTTCGCATTGCTGCATTCCTGAATAATCTGGTTTGTAAGATTTAAAGTTTAGTTGCACATGCGGAAACATCCAAGTTCTTCCGCTTTCCCATCTTCATGAACATCTTTAAGCATCGCATTCTAATCTAATGGATGTGTTCAGCGAGTACCTGATTCAGGAATTAGGCACATTCAAAATTCCCGATTTTATTTGAATGTTCTCTGCTCAATAAATTTGAGACAGGAATATTTCAATATTTTCAAAAATGCTGGCATCGCCATCCCATAATTCTTTTTCGACCAATGTCGCCGGCATGGCAGCTGTTATATAGGGTGTCGTAATACTAACTGTTGTAAGTATTACGGATATTGCAGGTTTATATCCTATCCTTTTTTCTTTCTCTCCTGATTTTTTCTTTTCAAAGAGTCCACAACTTCCTGATCCTTTGCATAGTGTTTGTACTCATTTTTGGGGGCATTCTGTTTTAGGGTATCACTAGGGAGTTCTGTCGTATCCAAAGGTTTATCAGAGTGGCCCTCCTGATGTTTTCCAACCGTTGTTCCTCCAGAAGTATTTTTTTTATCTGGCTTCGATGTATGATGGTTGCAAGAGAGGATGAACACAATGGTTAAAAGTGTACTAATGAAGAATAACAATTTTCTCATTGGCAAGGATTCGTTTGTTTTGAACAATAGATAAAATATAGCTGCCCGTTGCTAAACCTTCTGTATTCATGGAAAAGCTATTGTCTCCCTGTTGAGCAGTCGCGGTCATCAATTCTTGAATGTTCTTGCCATCTTCAGAAATGCACAGAACCCTTACTATGGATGTTTCCGGTGCCTGAAAAGTGATTGAAATTCTTTTGTGTCCCGGATTTGGCCAGGCGGATGTATTTGCATTCAGATGGGGTTCCTTGGTTGCAACAGGTCCCGAGTCGTGAACCTCTGCTGCATGGCTCACCCATTCGCCGTCAAAGTTTCCGTGAGCTCCTGCTACCATTACGCTGGGCGATGATTTACTGTAATTCCTGCAAATGCCCGAGTAATCACCCCAGCGCTGTACATCTTTGTTTGCAAAACATTCAACCTCCCACAAGCCTTTCACATAGGTCGAAGATGACCAATTGAAATCATGATCGATATGTACTACGCGCGTTTCAGGATAGTCATCCGATGCAGTCCTTGCAAACATGATCATAGCTGAATTATCACTGGTGTTACTTGCATAAGACGCGATAGCGGGGTAAGCATAATCATAGTCTTTCAAACCAAAGTAATTTTCGGTAGCTGTCTTTTTATTTACATCTACCCTGAAGTAATGCACTCCATTCCACATGTCGCTTCGTTTTGCGGCATGAACAAAATGAACGATGCCATTCAGGTAAAAACCGCTCAATGCCCTGCAATCCCCAATGTTCAGATTGCAGCTGGTTCCTCTCTGATAAGCATCCGATCCCACTTCATAATACGGCACAGTAATTTCATAATATTTCAGTTCAGGATTTTTGTCCAGGTCATCCGTCAGATCATAGAGTGCGATTTTATCCCCTGCAGAAGATTTGGTAGCTGCCAGATATACTCCCGGACCATAGGTGTTGTTCAGTCCATAACTTACGGGAAGCAAGGTAAAATTGAGATCCTGGTCGAATTGATACCAATACACAAAACGCAGGGATTGCCCATTGTATCCCGAAAACTTGTTTATTTGTAAAATAAGTGCATCCTTAAATTTATTATCTGAACCATATAAGTTTCCCGTCAGGATCACTTCGTTGGTCGTGACCGCAAGCTTTGGATAATCAAAGTACCGTCCAGAACCTGTTTGGTCTCCCTTGAAAGAATAGCGATACCAACCATCATTTGGATTGGACGTTTTTGAAAACAATAAAGCAATACTATTATTACTGGAAGTTCCGCAGTGCTGTACGTACATGATAAATCTTTTTTCCACAGGATCAAAAATGACTACGGGATCACAATACCCATCCCAGCCCGGATAATTTAAAAATGCCTCCAGTGTTTGCGTATAGCGCAAACTCCCATTGAAAGAATAGCATATTGAAGAATTCGCACCCGTGACAACCCACCCGGTATGACTTATGGCAATGGTGTTATCCGCAGGTGCAGAACCTGTGAAGGGGTTGGTATCCCAACGATCTCCAACTTCCGGATCCAATGGTGTCCGATGAATTTGCTTATCGAATTTTTGGTCCGGCGTAATGGTAAATGAACCTGTTCCACTTCGTTTTAATTGTAGATTGCGCTCCTTCAGAGAGTCGATTTTATTCTGCTCAGGACCCATGTGTCGAATCCCCGATTTCCTTTGATATGCAAGCGCAGGGAGAATAGAGAGGTCTAATGAAATTGGGTTAGAGACACCATCGCAGGCTATGGTTTGTATTTCACTTCTAAGACCTGTTGTTATTCCTTCTGACGATGAAACTTTGGGTTTTAATTCCTGGCTGAAAAGATGAGAACTGTCAGTGAGGATCAAAATGAATACGGGCAATTGGACGAACTTCATAAAGGAGAGATATAAGTTATCGATAATACAGCTGAAATTTAAAATGATTTAGGGAATTTTGAATCCCAATATAACAATTAATAGCTTTTTGATTAAAGATGCGCAATATTTTTACCGAATGGATGGAATTTTCCGGAAATGGTTTCGGGTCAAGTCTGAATCCGTTTTCAGATTTAATATGGGTCTGGATTTATAAAAGGAAAATCAATAATTGAATTCCTGCTATTTTAAGAATGCAATCTTATTATAATTTTTAATTCTTCAAATAAGACAAGGCATAGCAATATAAGTAGCTTCAAAACAGTATTCATGAATGCGCGCCATGTAATCTTTAACTGGTTAATCAGATTTGATAAAAGCTAAATTATAAATTGTTTTTTTAGGGCTTTTGAGTTTAGTCATTTACCGGAATGGAATACACCTACCCATCAATTATTATGGGCGAATTGGAAGGTCATTTGAGGATGTTGTTGTTAATTTTTTTGATCCAAGTATTTATTTGAGGATAAAATAAACAAGTTTGAATCCATCTTAATTAACAGAAAAAATAGTTGCATACTTGCAGATGATTGTTTAATAAGCTTATGGGAGACTTTAACTCTGCGTGAAAACTCTCGTATTTCTGTTTCAGTTCAAATTGAAATTCTATTTTGGGCGTGCAATTTTATTTTGGATCGGAGGTATCGTTTTAAGGTATTCAAATATTGCCTTAACTTCTGTGTCGTCGAGTTGCGGAAAAGGAACCATTGGGAATCGCAAGGCGGCTTCTCCTTCCTTCAGGCCTGAACGCAATGCCCTGTCGAATTGCTCCAGTGTCCAGTTTCCGATTCCCGTTTCTTTGTCGGGAGTGATGTTGGCAGACAGGATAGTCTCACCTTCCATATTCAGCAGTTTGTTTCCTCCGCCCATATATCCGGGGCTTTTCTCAGGCTCAAGGACATTCATGGTTTTAAAATCCGCAGAATGGCAGGAGTAGCAATCCAGACTAAAGACAAGATACTTTCCATGTTCAACAGGATTGGTCGTATCAGGCATGGGGATTTTTTGCGCAGGCATTGGCAATGGTTTAAATGCTACCCTCGTGAGAAACTTGGTCAGCAATGAAGGTTCGCACGGAGTGTCGGGGACTGCCGCAGCTGCCACCATGGGATCGTCAGAGCGAAGGAATGCAATAATGGATTCCAGGTCTTCGTCTGCCATCAGCGGTAATTTTGCCATATACGGGGGCGCATATTGGCCATCGCGCTTGATCCCGGTGCGAAGTAAATAAAGTATTTCTCCGTCAGTCCAATTTCCAATGCCATAGGTTTTATCCTGAGTGATATTTTGAGAGTAGATCGTTCCAAATTCTTTGGGGGCTTCCAACATTCTCGTACCGGTCAGCAAACGGGTTTCGGGATTCATGTGACAGTGTGCACATAATATTAATGCAAGTTTTTTACCGCGTTCTACCTTTTCGGGTGTTACTGTGACGCTGTAATTTGGTTTTTCATGGGCATACTTTGGTATTCCACTAAAGTAAATATAAGAGACACCGCATATCAACAAGAGCAATACAATGCCAATAAGCAGTACTAAAAATTTTATCACTTTTGAATGAAGAATCCGGTTCATTGGGCTTTTCCAATTGTTAGTTTGATTTTCCATTTTTACTGTTATTGTGTTATAAAAAAAGGCATCAGCTGAAATCTACGGTTCAGGTGTTCAACCAAAGATAATATTATTTTTTTTGGTTTTTTACGAATTCAATGCATATAGGAGTTGCTCCACAAAAGAGATCTTCTCTTTATGGAATGACATTCTGATTAGAACTAGGTCAACAATCAATTCAGAAGCTTTCAAACAGGCTCATTTTGGTAATCGCGGTGCTGCGACGAATTTCTTTAGCCTGGGCATATTCTTTGGAACTCCACCATTCTTTTGCTCTTTGAATGGAAGGAAACTCCAAAATGACAAGGATCTGGTCAGACCACATACCTTCCAGATTTTCTGTCAGCCTGCCTCTTAAAACGTAGCTACCATCATAGGCCTTAATGGAGAGGGGTGCCTTTTGAATGTATTCCTTGAATCCTTCGTGATCCGTAATCGTTAATTCTACAAGTATATAGCCAGCCATAAAAAAAGTAATTAAGAAATTAGATGAATCATCAGAAATATAAATGTATGTCAGAAAGGTTTTGCGGAGACCGAATAGGGTTTTAAAGAATGTTAAGTGGAGTTTTTGAAAGCGCTATTGCTCATGAGGAACACGGTGTCTGCTAAGTTCAGTGATGGAGGCCAATGGGAATTTGCAACCCATCACTTTTCGTTTTCTTCAATCATTTTAAGTCCATAGTTTCTTATTGTAGTTATGAGTTTCATGATGTCTTTACCTTTGTCGGTTAAGGAATATTCCGTCTTAGGCGGCACAACGGCATATACTTTTCTTTCAATATAGCCGTCTTCTTCTAACTCCCGTAGCTGAGTCGTAAGCATTTTATCTGAAATATGCGGGATGTCTTTGCGAAGTTCACCATATCGCATAATGCTTCCTTTTAGTCGCCATAGTATAGGTGCTTTCCATGTTCCACCTATCTGTTCCATGACGAGTTGAACGGGGTTGTAATAGATTTTTCCCTTGTATTTGAAATCCGGCATCGTCTGTAAGCACTTATTTTATTAATACTTTCCAAAAAGTATGTATCGCACTTTTTGGTTAAACTATTTGCTAAGGTATGTATAGTACAGACTTTTGCAAAAAAATTATTTAAATGAAAAGAATAATGCTATTTGTCGCTTTCGTTTTCATTGCGATGAACACCTTTGCCCAGCACAATGCGGGCAACAATGGTAAAATTTTAATGATTGCCAGCAATCCTGCGATCTCAAAAACTACAGCCTGGCCCATAGGAGTCTGGTATGCGGAACTTACTCACCCTTATTGGATATTTTCCGAGGCAGGCTATACAGTAGATATCGCCAGTTTGGAGGGAGGCGAATTGAAATTTGATGGTTTCAGCGATCCTGAAGATCAAAGCAAGTATGCTGCATTTGACTTCGTTTCATTAGGCTTTAAAAAGGATTCTTCAAAAATGGCCTTGACCAAGAACAGTTTAAAGCTGTCTGATGTAAATCCAAAGGAGTATAAGGCTATTTTTGTTTGTGGCGGACAAGGGCCCATGTACACGATGTACAAAAATCCTGAAATGCTGAAATTTGTTTCGGATTTTTACCAAACGGGAAAACCGACTGCCGCAATTTGCCATGGTACTTGTGTGTTACTGGATGCCAAATTGCCTAACGGTCGTTATTTGGTGGAAGGTAAAAGGTGGACCGGATTTGCCAATAGTGAAGAAAACTATGCCGATGCCTATGTAGGCAAAAAAATTCAACCTTTCCGGATTGAAGATGAGGCGCGTAAAATGCCCCATTCGAAATTTGAAGTAGCTCACATGTTTGAACCTTACGCTGTGAGGGATGGAAACCTGATAACCGGTCAGCAGCAAAATTCCGGTGCAAAAGCTGCTGAATTAGTGCTTAAAGCTTTAAATGAAGATAAAAAAAGATATCCAACTTATGTTTTGGTACACGGCGCCTGGGCAGATGAAAGTGCCTGGGGCTTTGTAAGAAATCAGCTCGCCATAAATGGAAATGTAATTGTTGTAAATCTTCCCGCCCATGGTGCGGATAATACTTATGGTGCAGGCATGGGTCTGAAGAATTATGTACAGGCAGTAACAAAAGCAATTCAAAAAGTGAATGGTAAAGTTATTTTGGTTGGGCACTCAATGGCCGGTATGATTATTTCGCAAATTGCCGAGAATTTTCCCGGCAAAATAGATAAACTGATTTATGTGTCTGCCTACCTTCCAAAAAATGCCGAAAGCCTGCAAGCCATAAATACTTCTTTTTATGGGAATAAGCCAAATGAAATATTTGAATTCAACAAGGACTATTCACTGATTTCAATTAAAAAAGAAGCAATCCCAACAATTGTATGTGCGGATTGTCCGGATTATATGAAAGACATTTTAATAAAATACCACAGGGCAGAACCTGCAAAAGCATTTAACGACACAGTACATCTGGGCGTCAATTTCATGAAAACTCCTAAATACTATATCAGCACCAAAAATGACAAAGCGGTCCCTTATGCGCTTCAGCAAAAGATGATTAAAGCAAATGCTACGGTAAAGAAGGTATTTGAATTGGAAACTTCTCATTTGCCATTTGTGGTAAAACCTCAGGAGTTTGTAGCAACTATTTTATCCATTAAGTAATGAGGATTTCTGCGATGCTTGCCGCCGTGGCTATGCTCTTTCACGGGAGTAGGGCCACGGCTCAAATCCCGGTAGAGATATTCAGCGGGCACGAAAAGACTACTTTGGATATCATGTTTTTCAAATTTTTTAAAAATGGGGAAACGCAAAATTCAAATTTCTTATTTTTCAATCGAAACAGAGTAAGCATAGATTATGAGATGACGGAAACAAATAATCTGCCTCAATTTAGTTTTACGGAAGCTATTAGTTATAACGATAAGCGATTTGGTGGGTTCGCACCCGTAATGGTAGCAAGTATCTTGAACAGAGGTGTTTATCCAAAAGCGGGAATTCAATTTGCGAAATTAAGGAAGGATTATACTTTTTTTTGCTGGTTTGTATCTGAATTGCATAATCATCCAAATCTGGATTTTTTCTTATTGGCGAGATTCACGCCAAAACTTTCAGTTGCATGGAATCTGTTTTCGCAATTGGAACTGTATAGTTCACTTCCAACGGAGGCAAATGAAGATTATAACCTTGTTCAAAGGTTTCGCTTAGGTTTGAAGCGCATGGATTTTCAATTCGGTTTCGGTGCAGATTTTACATCGCGTGGACGGGCGAAATTTGCATACACGCAAAATATTGGAGTATTTTTACGTTACGAATTTTAAATAAATTTTCAAGTATGGAAATAGCAATTATTGGAACAGGAAATGTAGGTGGTGCTTTAGCTACACAATGGGCTGGAAAAGGACACAACATCAATTTGGGAGTTAAGGACACACGGCATTTTAAAGGTATTGATTTATTAAAATTGGGGAATGTGCATGCATATCCTTTAGCCGAAGCGGTAGAAAAGTCGGAAGTGATATTAATTGCTACGCCTCCAGTTGCCATATTTGATATTATAGAAGATATGGGAGATGTGTCGGGAAAAGTGATCATCGATGCAACGAATTCTGTGATGAAATCTCCCGAACCTTATAAGACGGTCTATCAATGTTTGTCGGACAGAACAAAGGCGGAGGTAGTGAAGTGTTTTAATACTACGGGTTTTGAAAATATGCTGAACCCGGTTTATGAGGGAAGAGGAATTGATATGTTTATGGCTGGCGATAGTGAGAAAGCAAAATCTGTTGCCAGTCGTTTGGCGATGGATTGTGGATTTGGCGCTTGTATCGATTTTGGCAAGTCGGATAAAGTTGAACTTTTAGAAAAGTTTGCCCTGGCGTGGATAAATTTGGCCATTATGCAGGGACAAGGCAGGAACATAGCTTTTAAACTGGTTCGGAGATAATTCTAGGTACTGCCAAAACGGCCCAAGAGCATGGATATTGAGGGCTTATACAATTTGTGTAATCGTTTTTATCTGCTAGTCTGCTACTACCGACGTGTTCGGTGTTTGTGAAAGTCCATATAGGATGGCCTTTTCAAGTATTTCAATATGGATATCTTTCAATGCTTTGAACTTCACGCAATAGCCACTCACACTCGCTTTTCCAAGTTTCTCCGCGTAGTTCTGTGCTAAGTACTTTTTATCCTGAATACCCATGAAGTATACGGAAATTCCTGTTTTGTTTGCACTGAGGCCAATTTGATAAAAATCTCTGGTTTTTCCATCCGCATATTTTATTTGTAAAAATCCGTATCCAATATTGGGATTAGAGACAACCTTATTTTCGCTGTTTTTTCCATCGAGGAACCATAATCTACTTTCCGGCATAAGCCGCTTAATAATATGGTGCAAGGATTGCAGGTCGCTGCGCTTGGGTTCAGGCTGGCCGTTTATATACTCTTTTATTTGCTCTTCAGTGTTCATGCTATTTATTATAACAGATTATAGTTCAAGCTTAGGAATGCTTCCGTCTTTATTGTTTGAAGGTACTTAAATTTAATATACTCTTTTAAAGAGCTTATGAAATGTAATGATTGCTTGATTAATTAATGAAATGAGAAGGAATCCAAAATAAATATATAGGCAACGCTGTAGGCAGTTTTCAAAGGCGGGATGAAATCTTGTAGTCGAGACCTCACATGTGCTAAGCTTTGAAATGTCTTTAATGGCTCTTTTTTGTCAGGTGCGGGTGTGGAGATGGTATACTTTTTTTACTTTCCCATGTCATATCGGTCGAGTCCTGGTCCGTAGCCTTCCTTTGTTATTTTGGTTACGGAGAATCCAAGTTGCATATAAAATTGATACGTATATTGTGAAGTGTCCAGGATAATGGCACGTTCAGGAAAGAGCATATTTATTTGCCCGACCCTATATTGAAATAACTTCTTGCCATAACCACGACGGTGATATTTTTTATGAACCATACCCCAAACCAAATTCGCAGTGGGATGATCTTTTACCAGGTAAAAGCCACCGCAGGCTATGATATTTTTGTCCATTTCTAAGACATAAAAATAATCTGCGGATGAGGACTTGTAGCTTATTATTCCATGGTCTTGTCCATTCAGCCAGTTCTCTAAACCGTCTATTTCGGAGGGATCAAAGTATTCCGGACAATTGCTTTTGAATAGTTCAATGCATGCATTCCTGTCTACCGGATCATATTTTCTTATTTTCATATTTCGTCATTTGGGCTGGTCCTTCTTTATACTCCAGATCCTGCCATCGTTATTTAATCCGGAATTATCTATTTTGGTAGAGACACTTGTTAACTGAATGCGGTTGGAGGATTTGGATTGGTCAGAAGGGATAAGTTGCGGGCTTGAACGAATATTTACACATGTTTTCACATTTCTCTTCGGAAAAGCGTACATGTTGTTATATTAAAATCTGTTTAAACAATTTTTAAATTCTTTAGGTCATTTTTCATGAATTCTTGAATATAGAAATCCAGGTATTCGTTTTGCTTTAAAATCTTATCCTTATAATTCATTTTATCATATTGCTTTCCAAGTTCATTCCGGGCATCCCTTTCAGCCAATTGGTTTGCGAGTTCGTCCCAAAATGTATATTGATCATAATCTTCGATGAGGACATTCATTTCCTCTTCAAAATCAGCGGGTGGAAAAAACATTTTAAATTCCTTTGAAAATTCGGATACACTGGTATCCGAATGGGCATAGATCATCTGCTCGACTTCTTCCTCCACTTTAAAATTTTTATCCGGATGATCATCCATAGATGTAAGCATCCAATTGCCTAAGTAAAGCAATTTTTGTAAGGCTTTAAATTGTTCTTCATTAAAACTTAATTTTATTTCATTCATGTTAGCCGGGACTTTATTTACTATTTTGAAAGGAGTGCATTCTTGCTTTTTTGAGGCGGCAAGGGTAGTTGCCTGGCGGATTGTTGATTTATAGTATTTACTTCTTTTTTGGAGTAGCCTTTTTAAATGCAGATTCATACTTGGCGATCCAATCCTCCACAGACAATTTGCGCATCAGCTCTCCAAATAACTTAAAGGGAATTTTTTCAGGATTCTTAAATCGAATGCAGCTTTTTCCCATGTCCAGTTTGGCATCCGTGTGCTTTGGGTATTCTTCAACAAACCAATTCAATAGCTTTGGATCTGCATAGATGCCCATGTGATAAAAAGAAATGACATTTTTCTGACTTGCAAATCCGGCAAAAGGCAGAGGATCCTCTGGCTTACAATGGTAGCCGTTCGGATAAATGGAATGAGGCACGACATATCCTATCATGCCATACCCCATCGTTTCCTCAAAACCTTTGGGAAGGTTTTTTAGTATTTCTTTCCTCAAACTGATCATCGCCTGTTTTCTTTCCTCAGGCAGTTCGTTGATGTAGTCATCCGGTGTTTTGGCCTTTGATTGCATATTAATTCTTAAATTCTAAAATGAGTTGCACACTGTGTAGCTATCAGCTATAAAATTAGCAGCTTGTCAGAATATTTTGTGGGTTCCCCGGATAATTATTTTCATTTGGTTTGCAAGCATCCTGAACAGCAGTCATAGAACCCTGGCGGGGTCAGGCTGGTTCGGACATTGGAAACGGGAACTGTCCTTTCAGTTGGTAATTATTTTGGTAAGTACACATTTTAAGAGGGTTCTTCACTCTGATTAGTATGCGGGCTACCCTTATATGGAAGCTACACTTTGTTGCGTATTATTCCAACCTGAGTGATATGGCTTTTAGTGTTGTCGTTTACCAAATATATCATTTTTTTTCAGGGATTCAACAAAGCTCGGCATTGCTGTTTGCATATGCTCAAATTTGTGATATACCTGGCTCCGTATTTTTAGATTTTTGAATTTTGTTGAACAGAGTTCAGCTTTAAGTGCATTGAAATTATCCATATTTATCGAGCTGGTATCGCCTTCCTCTTTGTCCTCCAGTGCTCCGATAGTTAGAAATAATCCACGACTATTGGTATCTGTATCAGTGATATCTTGAAATAACTTCAATAGATAGTGATTGCAGTAGTGCAATGAAGGACTGGCCGCCACAAAGTAATTGAAATGCGTAGTTTGCTTTTTGAGTTCGTCCCCTAATGCAAATAGCACAAAGTATCCACCAAGAGAATGGCCCATGATGGTTCGCTTGCAGCTATCCGTTCTGTAATGCTGGTCCATGTAGGGGATTAGTTCTTTTTCAATATAGCTTAAAAATGTTTTTGCGCCTCCGCTTATGGAGAAGCTGTCTTCTGCCAATGCTTTGGGAAAGGTATAGTCACGGTTTCTCAATGAATCCATTTCTTCAAAATTTTTGTAGCCAATACCCACCAAAATGGATTCTGAATCATTTTTGTTCAACTTTATGGAAACGCGATGAAAGTAATAATTGGCATCCAGGAGATAAACTACAGGGTATTTCTTGTCAGGATTCTTTGAATAGTCTTTCGGTAAGTTTATGAAAATACTAAAGGTATCTTTTACGAAGTCAGAATACATTCTGACTTGAGCAAGTGAAGAATCAGAAAACACAAAAACAAAAATCAAGATGCGGATGGACTTAAGAATAATTCTCATTATTTTATAATCGCCATGGAGCTTTTTTAAAACGAAAGATATTATTAGGTAATTGTAATCTTCTGAAATAATTTTACCAGACAGGGAGATCTTTCCTAACAAGGGTTCGGGATTAAAATTCATCTGCAGGTCAACATTGAAATAAAAAGAGAAAGGGGATTAGGCGATATACAATTTTCCTACGCTTGAAAATTCATGGTATCCTTACTTTGTTGGAGGAGTTGAATGATGATCATTTGATACTTTCATTGCACTACACACTTTATGCCTTAAAGGTTTGTTTGGATTTTCTATTTACTCCAATATGTATTTTCATTTCGTTGGTAATCGGTCAAAAGGATCCTTGTGTGGATATATCATTGTAAGAGCTAAATATTGGAATGGGGTTGCTACATTTTTTCGGAAGATATAACTCAGGCTTCATAATTTGAATTCAATATTCATCACGATAGATACATCGACCAGACTTCCATTATGTTTTCCGGGATTCCATAAGGGCATTAGATGTACTAATCGTAAAGACTCATTGTCACATTCAGTGTTCAGGGAATTTAGAATTTTGATGCATTCAATATTGCCGTATAGGTTAACCACAAATTTGACTGTTACCATTCCTTCCACTCCTTCTTGTTTGGATTTTTCAGGATATATTAAATTTGATTTAATAAATGCGTTTAATGAATCCTGTCCACCCGGATACTGCGGCATTTGCTCAACAAACGAATAGGGCTCTTTTGCATCACACGGATCAATCATTGGGTCATCGCATTTTTTGCAGGATTGATATGTTAGCAGGCTGATAAGAAGTAGAATATGAAATGTGATACAGTTTATTTCTTTTGTCATAAATTTAATGATTTATTGAAATGTTTGCTAAGTTACGAAGTTTGACGAAGGAGGGATAGTCAATACACCATTTAATATTCATAAATTATTTCCTGGAGAATTATTAGTATGTAATTTGTAATAATTTCTCATATTGGTTTAACTTGAAAATTCTGACCCAGCCAGCTTTTAAATATTTCAGGTTTCCTAATTTGAAGTGTTACCTAGTTATGACATACAACATATCACTGCTATCCCCTGCCTAAGAGAGTTATGGTCAAAGGCGGATCCCATAGAGGGAATACATTAGGCATATTGGCTTGTTATGCCAGGTTCTGTTTAAGGGTATTTATTGTTTCGTGAGTATTACACCATTAAGAACCATTTTACCCGTTTCCCCATCCATGTAAGGACTTTTATTTATTTTATATTGTTTTGCGCGAACAAATTGTTTTGAAACAGTAAGCAAGCTGTCACCATCAAAATCAACCAGCATTTCTTTAGCATATTTTGGTGTGACGCCTACATTCAATTTTGTGGCCTCAGAATCCAATGGATTAGCTATCTCTGTGAGATTTGCAAGCCCCGAAGCTTTGATTTCCATTTCAAAACCCCCCGGAGAATGCCAGATGCCGATAAAAGCTTCTTTACTTTTTGGAATTTCTTGTGCATGCCTGCAGGATATGCATGAAGTCAGTAAAATGAATAGGAGGCCTATTAAAGCAATAGACAATTTATTAAACGATCCTAAATTCATAACGATGATATTTTAATTGTTAATAAATGATAGACTATATAATGAATCGGGCATAAGGTATTGCAGATTTAAATTTTGCGCGTCCGGAACATTTAGCTCTCAATACCGCCAAAAGCTGATACCGAAGATGACTGTTTTTTAGCAGGGACATAAAATTCCGGCGTAAGCCGGGCAAATTGTCCATTGCCAGAGCTAAACCCGACAAGCTTTCGCCTAACTTAAATGTGCTGTTATGGGTTCGTATCACTCACCGTTTGAGTTTATCAGTCTGTAGTTTAATAGCATAGCAATATACCTGGCTTATCTCCTGGTAGTCTGGTCAAAGTTTGCAGTACTTCTATGTAAGGGCAATTTTTTCTTTTCTTTTTTCTATCAGACTTGAAATGATAAGAATAATTGCAATAATTAAAATGGGTGGAATGAACATGACGCCGTCACCTGAAATATTCAATAATTTTGAAATATACATCACTTGCCAAAAAAGGGCAGCACACCAAAGCAGATAAATTAATCCTGCAGTCATTTTGCTTTTCCAGGAATAGTAAAAGCCAATTAAGAATAAAATGAAAAGCAATTTTACAGTGACCATTTCAATATCCCAGGGGGTGTATGGATGGTCTGCAATAGGACTACCCTGCGGACTCGGAATAAAACTTAAAATAAAAAACCAAACATAAAATAAAGCGAACAGGCTTGTGATGACTTGAATAATGATTGAGTATTTCCGTTTAGGAGGGACATCTCCTTTGTCTTTTGATTTTTCCATTTTGTTTAAATTTAAATTGTTTTTTAAGTTTTTAAAAGTCGTTTTTTATTCTGATCACCCTTATGATTATTGCCATGTCCCGAAAAGGTCAAAGATTCTTTCCAGGGTATGGCGCAAAAAGGATTTAGCACCCCAAATCGCCAAATCATCGGTTGCTAAAATTAGGACATAAGTTTTACATTTCCTGGAAAAATTCCGGAGAATGCTTAAGATGCCTGGCGGCGCAATGTCTATGCCGTGTTAGATAAGCTTTATTTCCACTTTTATTGTTTGATGATCTTGCCGGTTTTTCGGGGTCCATTAGAGGTCCTTAGATTATAAAAGTAGATACTACCCAAAAGTGTTTCAGTATTTATTGTGGTGGAGTTCATAAATATTTGATGCAAAACCTGGTTTCCCATTATATCGTAAAGAGTAAGACTTGTTTGTTTGTTGTTTGCAATTTGGAAGCTAAGCAGATTGTAAAAAGGATTCGGAAACACGTTCAAACTATCAGATGCGGTCTGTTCATCAACACTAGTAATAATCAGATCGCAATCCTGTTGCCATCCCGAGTTACCATAGTAATACTGGTTCTTATAAAGACCCAGAATTCGATCCTCATAGCATCTTAAAGGCCCATTGTAGGTGTTATGGTCAACCGGAACCATATAATATATTTGCCCTATCCCTTCAATTACAATTCCGCTAAAATCAATAACGAAGTCAGATGCCAGATAATGATATCGTTTTCGTTGGTGCCCATTAATGGCAATTGTATCAACAGATAAAACTTTTACCACTAAGGGCTGACCGTTTGACTTATGAAAACAATTCAGCACGAATGTATCACCTTGTTGTGCATTAAAATCATAGATTAAACACCAGCTTGTGTCATACTAGAAATAGACCCGGTTGCTATCCGAATAGCTGTATTGTTGTGAAGTGTCCGGCCTGCCAGGTCCATTGCGTTCGGTTACTTCTAAGATCTTGCAACTTTGTCCATTTATTACTGTATCTGCAATGGACACGAAAGTTTTGAATGTGGTATATTTTGGATTGATTGTATTTTGTGTATATGTCCATTTTGCACCGATTGGAGCCCATGTCTGAGCATAGGGTAGCGAAGGCATTAATAGGAAGAGTAAAAGCGTCTTCACGATAAATAAAATTGGCTTTAGTTGTTGCTTGTTCTTTTGCCTTAAAGATGCTGCGAACTTTCGGGCAGGTGCTATTATGCGTTTGCCATTTATTCAAGTCTTCTTATATATCGGCGTCCTGCTTTTAAGTCTGCAGTAGATAAAAATACAATTCTTTGGTCTAACTCTTTGAGTTTTTTTCTTTCATTTCAGTTACAATAAGAAAATTGTTAGCTGTTTCCGTATTGTAAATTTCATTCCAGGAGAAAACAACTTTCTATCCATCTGAGGCAATAAATAAAAAATAAAATTCATTCAGCTCTTTTGGTTTTGTGTAATCGTAGTGAATCGAAGAGAGCAAGGTTTTTAAAGGAACTCCGGTCATACCCGTCAATGTATCCTTAATTTCACCTTTCTGGTTGTATATAATCTGGTCTTTTAAAGCGGTCATGGGAAATGTGTCGAGATATGTTCATGTAAAGGTGCCTCGATTTATTACTTTGCCGGAAATCCGCAGTGAATCCGACGGGGGAAATGCCCTTTGCACGATGACTATAGAGCCTGTCAACAGAGTTAGGGCTAAAGGGAAAATTCCAATCTTCATATCTTGTATATTATTAAAGCGATATGCATAAGCTTTTGCCAAATGCGAAGGCCAATGTTTTTTAAAATGAGAAGGGGCTGATGCTTCAAATATACTAACAAATGTCATCTGAAGTATTGCATGGGCACTTAAGCCGGCTACTTTTGATGCTTCGCCCTTGTCTTAACAAAACCAAGAGTTCGCTATTGAATCTGTTCCTTAATTCGCTCAGATATTTTGCAGCCGGTTTATCTAATGGAATGGTACTGGCTTAAATTCGGACAATTCAGAAGGCAGGAACAGTAGGATGCATCTTGTCTACAATAAAAAGGTAGTCAAAGGAACGGTGAAGTAAAAGCCTCTCTTTGAATAATTCTTTTTTATCAGGAGAGCTGTCAAAAAAGGCACCACTGCTATGTATGAAAATGGAAGTATTCCAAATGTAATGTTGTTTATTTTCACGGAGTGAAATTCCGATAACTCCTTTGTTCATCTTGCTTAATGAACAGCCCAGTGTATTGGAATCTTTTTCTATTTGGAATACCTGAATTCGGGCGCTGTCCCTGGAATTTGAATTTTGTCCGTAAGCTCTGAATTGTCCCGAATTGAATTCAAATCCAATGGCTTTATATTGAGGCCCAAAGGATTTTTTAAGCTTATAGCCAAGAGATGTTCTTCCATAATATTCTTTGGATACATGGTCATTGTGCGCCCATATTATGAATTTGTCTTTTTTTGAAAACGAAGAGATCGTATAAATGGCATATTCATAAAGCATGCGTTCCCGGTCTTTAAAACGCTTGCCGCCATGGCTCATATTTATATTCAATTGCGTTTCAATAATATTTCTCATTGTAACGGAATCTTCGGGATCAGCATATTTATTTTTGGAATATTCCTTCAATTGGGATTTCAATTGGTATGCTTTTTCTTTTTCCTCACCTCTGATATGTTCCAGACGGGAAACAATGCTTGTATCTTTTACACCGCTTATGTATCCATAATTATTCAATTCCGTACGCATGGCCAAAACAGAGCGATATCCCTGTATGTCCATTCCATGAAAGGACACTTTCTCGTTTTCAGGACAGCTTTTATTGTATTCCTTTAACCAATTTAACAAGGATAAAAAGGTCTTCGTAGCGTAAGGCCAGGACAAAGTCATCGTCATGAGACGATTGATATTTATATTCTTATTTTGTATATACGCGTTAAAAGCAGTTGATTGTGGAAAACCTGCTTCCATGATGATATGCCTGTAATGATACTTTGAAACAAGGAGCTTTACGATTTCAGCTTTTGTCTGCTCAAATTCCAAAGTTCCATGTGTGGCCTCACCCAATCCCAATATTCTTGCATGAAGTGCTAAATCTTCGAGTTGACCTGAGTAATCAAAATTTGAAATCGAATCTGATGTAGAGTAGATTAAATTGTCGGTATACTTTGTTTGTGCTACAGCAGTACATGAGACGCAAAGTAAAAAATTTAATAATGAAAGAAAACGCATTTGAATTATTAAATTTTATAAATGTACAAAACTTTCATTTGTCTTTTAACTCAGCAGTAGAGTCTTTTAGAATTGGCTGTTGAGGATGTTTCAATTCTCAATCTGTCCATTGAGATCTCTAGTTTAAAAATGAGATGAGTTTTCGTCTTGCAAGGATACTTTAAAGTGAGAAACATCTGCTATTACGAAATCGTCAGTCTCCGGATCTGTTTTCTAATGCGACTGTTTTTTAATTTTACTTTTTCCATTGATTAATTTCATGGTGTAGCCAAATCCAAGTCCCGCTAAAGTCCAAATAGGTATTCCAATGAGTACTTTTTTTGATGTAATTCCTTCTCTGCCGAGTAGCGGAAATATAAGGTTCATAAAAATATACATAAATAGACCCCAATAAAGTCCTTGTCTTATCCATCCATTTCCTTCAAATGGGTCGGGAACATATTCTAAATCCAGATTTTTATATCTGTCCGCTTGTTTTTGTAGCCAATCGTTCTTCCACTTATCCTTAAACCAAATCCAAATTGGGAATGTCAGGCCTAGTAAAAGCAAACTTGTCAAGTTGTACAAACATGGTATAATTTTACTGCAATGGTCGCAATAGAGACCAAACCAATTTTTAAAAGCGTTATTTCGTGTCGACCATTTCAGTCCTGGGTGTAATGTTCCACAATGAGGACAAGGTATTTTTGTCTTTTCCTGTAGTCTCTTTGAGGAGTCTCTTTCAATCAACATTATTTTCGGCACTCTTTGTCCTAAAATAAGTTCATTGATTACAAGTCCCGGGTTAATAATCCAATGCAGCATTACCGGATGTTTCCAGGTCCAAATTTTATATTTTGATTTGTCGTATTCCATGTTATAATTATGAATTCTCTGCTTTCTTTTCTCTGACTAAATTAGCTATTAAAGTGACAAGTTGTATTAGGACGAGACAAATACCTGCCTTCATTGTCTGAATTAGGATTTGTAGGATTATTGGATTACCATGATTCTATTTAGTATATTTATAATCATTTTAATCAATTGATAAGTTTAATCACAGTTCAGACGCCTGTTTGTCCGTTCATTTATTGTCAGCATTATGATTTATAGGATTTGATGATTTCAGAATTGTGAAATATAATACTAACATCCTTTAATCCAAAAGGTCCTTTTTTTCTTTAAAATAGCAATCCTATCATCCTGTAATCTCAAAAATCCTAATTCTGACAGTTTTTCGTCCATTTACCCATTGTCTGAATTAGGATTTGTAGGATTTTAAGATTGTAAGCCTGTTCGGGTAGGTTAGGGTTGAACTGTTTTAGTTTTTCAAAAATATCTTTTTGAGTACCACTTCTTTTTTATTAAGACTACCCAAAGTACTGCCTTCGCCAAAGCCTTCTTTGTTGTATGCAAGCAGCATATCCCAGCCCAATTGACGGAAAAATATATCAATTGCAGTTTGTTCTATTAAATTATCTTCTGAATATTCCCAGGTTATTGATCAGCTATAAGGTTAATAATGAGTTGAACCATGAGTTCTTTTTCTTCAGGTCTGCTTTGCGCGACGAGCAAGGCTATAGCCGTTAGCCCGTTATCATTTATTTTCAACTCACCCGACTTTTTAAAGCGATGTTTATTCTTATCCAAGAACCAGATAAACAAAAATGCCCCTATGCGTTTATTTCCGTCATTGAACGAATGATTTTTTATGACAAAATATAAAAGCTGAGCTGCTTGTTCTTCTATGCTCGGATATAGGTATTGCCCTCCAAAAGTTTGCACAATGCTTTTGAGTGAACTCTTAAATCCATCATCCTTTTCTTTTCCAAAGAGTTGTGTTGCTTCCTTCTTTGCCATTAACTGTTTTTTCAGTTCGGCAATTGCCACTGTGGCTTCATCGTATTGTATTTCATAGGAGATATTCTCATTAAGCTGTCCGGTAGTTAAACTGTGACTGTCGTATTTGTTGAGTAGGATAAAGCTTTTGGTGTAATTGCTGAGGATTTCCAGAAGTCCTTTAGCTTCTGATAGCTGCAACTTTTCGGTTTTTCCGGACTGTTCAATGAGTTGAACCATTTTGCCAAGTTCCTCCAGCCGTTTTTGGTTGATGGCGTAACCCTGAACCAGGTATTCTTTAAGTCGCTGAGTAGCCCAAATTCTGAACAGGGTGCCACGATTGGACTTAACACGGTAGCCAACAGAGATGATTACATCAAGATTATAATGCTCTACTTTCAATGTCTGTGTTTTGCCTTTAATAGCACCATGTTGAGTGGTTGTCGCAAAATTTGCGACAACCACTTTTTTATCCAATTCACCCTCATCAAACACATTATTAATATGCTTGCCAATGGTTTTAATATCCCTGTCAAAAAGCAAGGAAAGCTGCTGGCGGTTGAGCCACACAGTTTCCTTATCCAGGTTAACCTGAATTTCCAAATTGCCATCCGGTGTTTTGTATATCTCTATTTGTGTATCAGGGTTCATACTTCTATTTGTCAGTTCACTCATTGTCTGAATTAGGATTTATAGGATTAATGGATTTTAAGATTTGGCTATTGAGGCTTTGTTTTCCGGGTGATTAACATTATACACCCGTTTAAACTCCAGGCTCTTTGCACCAAAATTGAAGAGCAGACCAATAGGAAGGTTGTATGCCTGACAGTAATTCATGGCTTGTGCCAGATGTACTTCTTCCAATTTTATCAGCGCCTTCAATTCGACCATTATCAGATCTTCCACAAAAAAGTCAACCCTACGAGTACCAATATCAATGCCTTCATAATAGATAGTCATTTCCATTTCACGATGAAAAGATAATCCTTGCCTCTCCATTTCTATAGCCAATGCCCGTTGATAAATGACTTCCTGAAATCCATTGCCCAATATACTGTGAACTTTCATTGCACAGCCTATAATAATATGTGTCAATTTTTCGTGCTTCATATTAAAAGTTATCCTATCATCCTTAAATCATAAAAATCCTAATTCAGACAGCAGTAAACAAATTCACCCATCAATTTAAAGCGATTCCTACAATAAATCCTATCCACGGTTTATTATTATAAATCCAGATTTCTCTGTCCCGATTCAATAGATAATCCCATCCAAGGGCTAGCCCAAAGCTGGCAATATGTGACTCCACAAATCCGGCAATTCCGGTTTGAAGAATCATTCCACTATATTCATTGCTAGTCCTGTTATCCGTGGTGAACGGATCGACAGGGCTTGTTCCGATTCCGGCAAATATGCCATAGTCAAATCCCAGGTTAGAGAATTTTACGTGAGTTCTGCCTAAAGGGTCCGTTTTGCTTTTTAAGAAGTAATTGTCATGCCTCCATCCGGCATACATGGAAATATTCAGGTCTGAACTTAATTGGGAAGGCACACCAAACTCAGTTGGGCGAAATTTTACAAGAATTGTAGTGAGGTCAATGTCAAGACTCTGTTTCCGGAACTTTAAAGGACTTGTTTGAAGACTATCGGAATTTTTTAAAGGGATCGATAGGTATGTTTCCTTATCGATTTGCTTTTTGCTTTGGTTGTACACATCAATTTTTTCTTCTGTTACATCCACATAAACCCTTTTGGTTTTGTTACCGGAATCTAATTTATAGTAACCGCTATTAAAACCATGTAAAGAGGCTTTTTCCAGCGTACTGCATGAACTGATCAAAATGATACTGGCTAAGAGTGCAGGAAGAGTGAATTTATAATTGCTCATAAAGCCCGGGTCTTAGTTTTACATGAATTTATTGCCAAAGGTTATAAAACAAACATATGATGCCCGTAATGGCCAGAAGCGGTTTAAGTAGTGCCTGCAAAGGGGCATTTGAAAACCGTCTGCCGGTTCCCAATAACTATCATGACACAAATGTATAATAGAATTCAAAATTTGAGATTAAGCCGTATATACGGGATCAGGCCCCCTGCTAACTTCATGGGCTAGCAATAGCATTTTCTCTGAAGGATTATAGCATTCAATACTATTTGTGATGGTGTTTGCTATTTAAATAATGCTCTTTCAAAAGGTCCACACCAAAATCGCCATTGTAATCGCGCCAGACGATATGAATGTGGTTGGCATTGTGGGTCGTATTGTCAAACTCTATTAAAAAGGTCTTACCCTGGATTCTGTAATAATGGGGCACTCCGGATACCAAGCCTCCGGCCCAGCCAAATCTCAGTTGATCAAAATCTTCCGATACGATGCGTTTCATTCTCAACTCTGCGACTTCAGCAGGCATTGACGCAAGATGACAGGCAATTAATTTATTTAAGATGTCCTTTTGACGAGATGTCAGGTCTTTGGCTAATATCCCAACCGTAGGCAAGGGTCCCACTTGAATGGAATTTGAAGTGACAATGTCATTAAATGATTTTAATTGAAAGATAGCTTCTGATTTTTGTTCACTGGTAAGCATATTTATGAGTTCAAATCCAATATCTTCCTGATCTTTTAGTATGCGCTTGCCCTTATTCGGTCCCTCTTTAATTTCAGCCGGATAGGCTCCAAAGAAGATGGGTGAGAAGGCTAATGTGCCATTTACAATAGTAAAATTGAGAGCCAGGTGATGCCCGCTGAATTTCCAGCCCCAAACACTATCTTTTGAAGGAGTACCAAAAAATGCCAAAAAATAATTTTCAGGTATCCTGTGAATCATTGCAGGCTCTAACTGTTTTAAATAATTTTCATTATCCATGATTTCGCGGGTGGTCACATAAGCTTTTTCGCTCAGGAAAGACTTAAGTAAGGCAAACACCATATTTTTTTGTAAACTATCCAGCTCTTTCAGGCAAACGCCCTTTCTTGGGATTAAACTTGCCGGAAGATAATTCCAATCGTACCTGGACATTTCATCAAAGGGAAAAACCGATTTTGCCTTTTGTATGCTGTCAAAAGAATGAATACAGTCTAATGCAGAGGAAAAATCTACAGTATTATTTTGTCCTTTCAAGCTGAAGGAAACAAGGAGTAAAAAGTATAGTATTTTCATGTATAAGGAATGTTAGTCAATGATTGTCTCCAAGGGTATGGTGCTTAGTATTTGTGCAGGCTTTCGAAGTGTCAAATTTATTCCTTTTAGGGACTGTCAATTCAGCATTGATCTTCAACATACGCATAAAGCAATTATAGGAAAAGCTTGTGGCGCAAAAGGCGAAAGCGAAACGACTGAGGCAATGCCCTTGTTAGCATTTTTAATATTTATTCTTTTTATCTCGCCTTTGAATTTTAGTTATTAAAAACATTTACTATTGTTTTAAGATGGATATTTTCCTAGGACCTTAATGAATATTCCAACAACTTTTAGATTTATTGTTTCTTCATCTCGAAGAATAATTGGTGAATAATCTTCGCTTGATTTTGGCAATAGCACAATTTCCTCATGTTTCCATCCTTCCTCAGTAGAAGTTTTCTTACTTGTATATTCTTTGATAGTATAATTTGAGCCTGTATCATAGTCAGTGAAATCGGTCATTTCAACTAACACAATTTTACCGTTTCTTGAGCCACCTGAATACTTTTCAAACAAACAAATTGAGCCATTTGGAATTATTCTATTCATGGACTCTCCAATGACCCTGCATGCGAAATAGTCTTTGTTTATAATAGTTTCATCATCAAGTTCAATATATTTGATGTTTTCAACTTGCTGTTGTGATGAAAATGAGCCTGCTGCAATTTTTAGATCATAGAAGGGAAGGGTTCGATCATTTGGATCATCCAGTCTATGAAATTGAGAGTTGTTTTTTATATTTATTTGCCTTGGCATGTATTGGGCTAAATACGTAGTCAAATTTTTATTAACCGCGAACACATAAGCTCCCTTTATTCCACGAAGTAGAATTGTTTTGTAGATATTAATTATATATTCTTTTAAAACCAACTCATCCGTTATAGTATTTTTTCCAGCCTTATCCTTGTAACGTTCTTTGTAAATAACTAATTTTTCATTTTCGAAATCGTAATCAATTTCGGGTCCAATAATTACTCCGACGTAGTTGAGGTCATATCCTTGAGTAGTGTGAATACATCCAACTTCATTAATTGAATTGGGTGAATTCACCCAATCAACTGCAACACTATTCCATTTAAGTTGAATGTTGCCAATTTTTATATCGAATTTATTTTTATCTTTTTTGGAGACCCATTCCCAAGCGTAACCCGCCACTAATCTTGAAAGGCCCACTTCAAATTCTCTGTCATTAATTTCCTTTACAAGATCTTCAGCATTGTTATATAACCTTAAGTCAAAATCTATTGAGTGAAATGGTTTAAGATTCTTATGATTTGCATCGAATAAATTATGTATAAAATTCACATAATTGATACCTCCCTTTGATCGAAATTGGGTTTTAAGGGTTTCAATTCGTGTTGTTTTCTCTTTTTCTAGACTGATAAATCTTTGCCGGGGTACATCAGAGGGTTTTATGGATTGAAAACGATCATAAAAGATTAAGCATTTTTTAGATTGGCGGAGCACCCAATCTAATTCTGTGCAATTGGATTTATCTAAACCCAGTTTCTGAGAAGTGTTATCAAATGGTTTAAAATAGGGTCCAAGATTGACCCTCTGCCTTAAACGATGCCCCTCATCCACAATAACTAAATCATATTTCTTTTTTGCCAAGTCAGAAGGTCCAATCACCATATCACCGGATAAGCCTTTGATATTTTTAAAAACCTTTGAAATGGTTTTACGAAACGATGACATGGGTATAACCAGCGTCATTGTAAGATTGGCATATTTCAACTTTACTTTTTGGATTAATCTGAAAAGTTCATGATCTTCCTCTTCGAAGTCTGAAAAATTAAAATCTTCAAGATTTGTCTTTAGGAGCTTAAAAATAAAAATGGCGAGAATTGATTTTCCGGTTCCAGCTCCACCTTGAATCAAACTGACTTTGGCATTTCCGTCTAAGAGACAAGTAAGAATCATTTTTAAGCCTGAAATTTGTTCTCTCGATAAGGATTTATAGGGAGAATATTTAAACAAATCAGAATTGTCAATATGCTCTAAAGAATGTCTTGCTATACCAAGACTTCGAAGTTCATTCCAGATATCTTTGAAAATATTCCAATAAATTTCTTTTTGTTGGTAGTAACGGTGATTGGAAATGCCTAAATTTCCATTTTGCAAAGTATAAAATCCATCCGCTGAAATGTACCTGATTAAGTAGGATTCAAGGTCCAGGGCCGCAGACTTATTAAAAAGCCTGCTTAAGACAAGATGTACTTTTGTGTTTTTTTGTTTCTTATCGTTTTTAGAATGTGTTTTAAGCCTATTTATTGGATCTGTGGTTTCGCCCACATAGGCTTCCTGGGATTTAATGTCATTGAGAAAATAAACAATAGGCCAGGACAAAAATTCCCTGTGATTTTCAATTAACTCAATTTCTAAATTAGAATTGAAGTCGTAATGATAAATTGTAAATTCTTTATTCATTTACAATGTAGTATACTTGTCTGCTTTGCCTTTGGCTTTCTCAATAGGATATTTTACGTTGTTCTTTTTAATTTTATCTAAAATTATATCAAATGGATCTAAATGATGCTTGTTAGCTAACAAAAATGCAAAGGATAAAATATCAGCCAACTCCTCTTTAAGTTTATCTATATTAACATCTTCGCTTTCTGGTTTTTCCTTCCATAGGAATAACTCATTTAATTCGGAAGCCTCAATGGAGATTGCCAGAGCAAGATTTTTTGAGTCATGAAACTGTTGCCAATCGCGATCATCTCTGAATTTCAGTAGTTGTGATAAGGTCTCTTTGTATTTAACATCCATATTTTATTTTGTTTTTTCTATCTTATATTGAATAGTCAACAATATAGGTGAGAGCTAGCGAACTAGTATTTATGTTCTATTTCCGCAGGGTAGCCAAAAATAGCAAATTATTTTAATTTGCATAATGGCCAGGTTAAATATATACCTTCCAAATGGGAAGGTAATGTGCATGATGTGTTTGGGTGCGTTTATTTTTGCTTATATTAATAAAATTCCAAGTCAAAATAATGACGTTTATGGTATTCCCATATTTTACCGACAATTCCTTTTTAACATTTATTAACTGGAGTTGCTATAATTCCATTTAAATACATTTTTGTACCAAAATAAGTTGAAAATGATTTCAGGTCAAATTGTATTGCAATCCAATAGGAGAAAGCCTTATATTTTTTCTCTGCTGTTAGTGATTTTTGATAATCGTCTCACCCATAAATTATATCTAGTTTTTAGTTTCCCATGTTTCTAATATTTATTCTTGGTTTTAAAACTAATAATATATTTGAATCCATCCTTTTCATATTCAATATTAGCAAAGCATTCATTCATTATTTTGTCATTCAAATTTCTTATCAGTCGAATTTTTTATCACCTAGAGCTTTTAGGGCAAATAGTTCTCCTTATTCTCCAAACGATTTTTTCCTTGCTGCTTCTTTTTTACTTTCTGTGTCATTCAAATTGAAATTTGCTGTAAATATCTTGGGTTAACCCTTAAGTTATACGTTAGACTTCAATTGGGAACTTTGGAGCATTATAAATGTTTTCCAACTCAGAACTTGAATATATGCACAAAGTTTAAAGTTGGCACAGCTTTTATCGATCCTACGGGATCACGCCAATTGAAGTAAGACCCATATTACCGGTTGGTGTTTATTTTATTGTCAAATTATATTTCATATTGTCTGTATGCCGCAGGAACTTAAAAAATTGTAAGTGTTGTCATAAAGTTCACTAGGTCTTGTTGGGTCTATTGTGTCACCGTATGGAATAAAAATAATCAATCCTTGTCGTGCCCTTGTCATTAAAACTCTATAAGCATTTCTTAAATAGGATTTGTCAATTTTACTGATAATGGATTTCCATTTTGTTCCTTCAAATGATTGATAGTTCCATTTACCATTAGTGAAGTAGAAATTGATGTCCCACGCTAAGCATACGTAGTCAATTTCCAAACCTTGTATATCGAATTCGGTCGCAACCAATTCTAAATAATGTGATGAACGAACATCTGATGCATCATTTAAAAACCAATCTTCTACTGTAATTTTATTTTTAACATCAAGTCCCAAAGGTCTTAATCTTTTACCGCCAGAGCTGCCAACAAGTCCAATTCTTTCTGTTCCCTTTTTATTCTTCCTTAACCATTGTTTTGCAGCATTAAAATCTCTAGTTAGACGTATTGGAAATAGGCTATTGATTTCGTTTATAATAGATTTAGCTTGAATTGTATTGCCATCAATAACTTCATGAACAAAATTTGATATTTTTTCTGAACGGAAAGAACGCACTGAAACAGATAAGTGTAGTTCAGTCTCTGGGGTTGCAATTTCTTTAAGCCAATTTTTCAAAGTCTCATCACTTAGATAATCGTTATCTGAGGTAATTAGGTTTGAATAATAAATGTGCCAGTTAGAAAAGTGATTTTTTAACGCAATTACCCATTCTGAAAGTCCTGCTTCTCCGGTATTGATTTCTTGTCCACCACCAACCAAACAAATTATTGTACAATAATTATTATGCCTGTTCATTACATCAATTAAAAACTCAGGTTCAGACATATTGAAGTCTTTCCCTTTCGTCTTCATAAAGGAAGTTGCTTTCTCTTTTGTCCATGCTCGTTGGGCTTCATCAAAAACGACTACTTTTTCATCAGGGGCTTTGTTAGAAATGAAATGGTCGTCTCTGAAATGATGAATATTTTGAATAAAGGCGTTAGCCTTTATTGCAGATTTTTTCTTTATCATTTTTTTACCATTTTCTTTAGCTTTTCTAACTTCATCTCTAATTAAGGCTTCTCTTAAAACATAAACCAAAGGTCCATTTCCTGAAAGGAAAACAGCATTTTCATCTTCATGGGCTTTTCTTCTTTGGTTGGCAATATTTAGACCAGCTAAAGTTTTGCCAGCACCGGGGACACCTGTTAAAAAGCAAATGGATTTAGTATTGCTTGATTTAGATTTTTCAATAATTCGATTAATGCACTCAGTCGTAATTGAAAGGTTAATTGCTCCTGCATCACTTCTTGAAATTTCTGAAACTGAATGTCCCCTGTAAAGTGCTTGGGAAGCTTCAATTATTGTCGGCGTCGGCTTGTAAATAGAATTTTCCCATTTCGTAGGATTAATTTGTGTTCCATCACTCAGTAAAAGTGTTTGACTTATTATTTGGGCAATATTGTCTTGATTTCCTCTAAGTGGTTCAAATAGGTTGTCATTAATTTCATAAGCATTTTCAAAATCTGGTGCTTTTGTTGAAACCAACACTGGAACTATTTTTACATGGTGACTACCTTCATGAAAATTTTGCATGTCTAAGCAATAATCAACTGTTTGCTCTATCGCATGTTTTTGATATTCAGTGTCCCCAACCTTGAATTCAACGACAAAAATGAAATCTTCAATTATTAGAATATTGTCAACCCGTTTACCCATTCTTGGGATAGAGAACTCAAAATAAATTTGCCCTTGCTTAAAATCCAATAATTCTGATTTTAAAATTTCAATTTGCTTTATCCATGCATTTCGTTGCAAATTCTCAGTAGCAAAATCGTGGTTACGGATTAGCTGTCCAAGTATTTTATCAGTATCGTCAGTCAAGAAATCTGATATTATATTAGAGTAGTAACTTCTCGTCATTTATTGCTCATCTTTATCATGGTTTGTGTGTCGTAATAGAATGACATCTAACCTTCGAAATATACGCAATATTTCTTTTAATAATTCACCACATATTCCATTGCGAACAGCTAACCCCCCATCCTCTTCCGGATTTTAATCATATCAAATTCGGGGTTTTGGTCCCATGTAAAAATAGCTGAATAGGATCTATACGGAGGATACACTTGTTAGTTCCGTATGATTAAATGAACATGCCATAAATCAAGTGGCTTGATCTTGAACTGCGTAATACTCTCCCCCGGATCAAGAGATGAGAATCCATCGTCGAAAATGCTGAATTATAAAGGACCGTTTCTAGTCTTAAGACAAACTAGATGAGTTTAGATTGCTGAAAAGCAGCAGGATTTAGTTGTCCTGTTTCCAAAAAAAGAGTTGTGAATATCTTCATAACTCTTTGAAAACGAGGTGGTCCCACTTGGGCTTCCCGCCTGGAGGGCGGGATAGACTTCTCGCCCAAAAAATTTGTGTTTAAGAAGTGGTCCCACTTGGGTTCGAACCAAGGACCCTCTGATTATGAGTCAGATGCTCTAACCGACTGAGCTATGGGACCAAATGAACAGGGCACGACCCTGTTTGGGTGTGCAAAAGTAAATAAATTTCATAATATGAAGCCCTTTCAGGCCAGGATCCTCGCCGGCAGTTGGTTGAAGAAGTCTTTCATGCATCCCGCTCGCATCATCAGATGATCATGGTTCATCGAGCTCCTGATTTCATCTGCTCCTGCTTTTATTTTGATAGACCGCAAGCGATCTTTGCAGGCGGAATACTATCAGATGCTTAAAAATATCTTGTTCGACTTTGGAAATGTGCTGTTCGACCTCGATGAGGCGGAGACAGAACGGCGGCTATCCGCTATCCTGGATCCCGCGAAATCTGCAGACCTGCATGAGCAGGTACTCCACCCTTTCGAAAGGGGGGAGATTTCGGAAGAGGCCTTTTTCAACAGGCTGCAGCGGCGTTCCAAGAGCATCCAGGATGGCATCTACTATTACAAGGCCTGGAATGCGATGCTGCTCGGCATGCCCAAATCCCGCTTCGAAATGCTTTCGCAATTGAGATCGCGGTACAAGGTCTTTTTGCTGAGCAATATCAATATAACCCATCTGAGATACCTTCAAAAAAAATTGGAATCTGAACTTGGGATTTCCGATTTCGAAACGAGTTATTTCGATAAGGTCTATTATTCTTTCCAATTGGGCATGCGCAAACCGGAAACGGAAATTTACAAGTATGTCTTGTCCGATGCGGCTATCACCGCGGAACATACTTTGTTTATCGACGACAAAAAGGAAAATATCGAAGCGGCCAGACAACTGGGATTCTCAGTTAAACTCCATGATCCTGCCACCGACATTGCAGATTTCATTCATCAAATGCTCTGATCCGGTATGTACCAGTCCAAAGATCTCTTGCTAAAAAAAATGCAACACTATTGCGCTTACCAGGATCGCTGTCAACTGGAAGCGGAACAAAAATTACGACAGTTGGGCGCTACGGAGGATCAGGCTGGAGACATTATGGTGGAGCTCATTCAGGAGGGATTCCTCAACGAGGAGCGCTTCGCAAGATCCTTCGCACGCGGCAAATTCAACAACCAGCAATGGAGTATTCCAAAGATTTCGGCGCAGCTGCTGATGAAACAGATTTCAGAACCTCTGATCAAAACAGCCTTGCAGGAGATCGATCCGGAGCAATACAGGGAGACAATCCGCAAAGAACTTCAAAAAGTCTATGCACTCAAAAAGGATATCTACAAATCCATCCAATCACTTGCCCAAAGGGGTTTTGAAATGGAGCTGATCTACCGGGCAGCGGAAGAGCTGGGTCTTAAGGACAGCTAGTTACTTACAAACGTTTGTTTGTATCATTCTGATTTGACAATCTTATACATCTGCGGCTTTCCATTTTCCATGCGCAAGAGTATGTAGAATCCATTGGGCAGGCTCTCAAAATCGTCCTGCGAAAAGGATTGCCCGGAAAGATTGTACAACACATTCCGTGTGGGTCCCTCATTAAGCTTTTCCCGGAGTTGCGAAAAAGAAAGCGATGCTCCGCGTTCCACACAGTCCGGATTCGCCTGCAGCTCCTGCCCTGCATCAAACAATTCACAACTTTTCCAGTAGCGTCCACGCCATATGCAGTCGCCTTTGCGAACTTCTACGCTCAGGGTATTGAAATACCTTCCCATCATCATGACATAGGCTCCCGTCCCTCCCGTGGACCAGCGGATCTGGTAGTCTGAGGGATCGATGAGATTGCCGTTTTCTTCAAACAAGGCAATGATGTACTGGCAGGCGCCTCCGCATATGCTTTCGCAGATGGCATCCGGATAATTCAATTGGTTTTCTTTGTGGTAGTCATCATGGCAGGAGGAAAGAATGAATTTCAGATGGGCGCAGGGACCGCTGCAATCCAGGTCCAGGCTGTCGCGTGTGCGGTGTACGCAGATGTCAGCGTATTCAATGGTTTTTGGAAGTCCCGCCGGCCAGCTGTAAAATTTGGAGGTGAGGCTGAGCACGTCATTTTTGAAAACCTGTATCGGATTCTGATTTAATAAAATGTATTTCGGGTGTTGCGCGGTTTCCTGGATTTCCCAAAAAAGTTCGTGTTTCCTGGAGCCGGGAATAATAGCTCGACCGTTGGCGTCCAGAGCCGTGACTTCAACCATGCCGTTAGCCAGACAGTTTTTATCCAGCAGGAAAACGCAGGGATCGATGAAGCAGGGCTTCACAAAGACATCGACCGTATCAAACCTTTCGCAGTGGCCATCATAGCTGCGAAGGATGTATCGCGTATTTTTTTGTGGTCCCGCCTTCGGATTGGGACAGTCTGCACAACTCAGTCCATTTACGGGGCTCCATATGTATTTGTAATCAGGATCGTAGCTGCGGATGAGGTCTATGGAGTCATTCAGGCATATCGTGTCCGATTGAAAATAAAATTCCGTCTTCGGAAGAGCGATCTGTACTTTTCGCACGGTCGTATCGCGGCATGATTTTTCCGATTCGACGATGAGCTGAATTTCAGCCGTCCCCGTTTGATTCAACCGGAAAACCGGATGGCGAAGCGTCGATTGCTGAATGTTGCCGTTTAGGTTTAGGGTCCAGTTCCATGCAACGAGTGTGGAGAAGGGATCGCTGGAAGAATCCCGGAGGGCAAGTTGCACGGGAAGTTTGCATTGCGCAAGTGTGTAATCAAAAGAGGCTACCGGTGCCGAATTGCACAATCGGACATTGATTTGGAAATCCCGCCTCATGACCGACATCAGTTTACCATCGCGGTATTCTTCTATGCAATAGGCAATCAGGTATTGCGCTAACAGCGGAACGGCATAGCCCGACATTGTGCCCGTAGCTGAATTCATTTGTAAAGCCGGGATTCCTCCAATCATGTCATTCAGGGAGTAAGGCGGTTTAAACTGGACAGGATCATAGGGAGGATTGGAAGGAACTGCCGGTCTGGGATTTATTTGATCCGCTCCGGTGTAAGGCGTACAGAGTTTGTAGACCAGGGAGTCTCCTTCCTCGTCTTTTGCTTTTAATTTGAATTCAAAGGGCAGTCCTCCGCATAAATAAATGGGAGGATAGGCCCCAAGTCTGGGACTGCTGTTGCAGCTTCGAAGTGCTTCTTCTTTTATTTCAAGGGTGTAAGTTGCCCCGGTTTCAAGGGGATTTATAATGTTGAGAATGGTATAATTCCTACAGCACCTCTGGTACGCTAAAATATATCCGCCTTCCAAAAAGGGCAATTCGACCGTGTCGCGATAGGTCGTCGTGTGCACGCACACGTCGCCGCCTTCAATTCCGCAGGTTTTCACCAGGATCTCGTTGAGGGTGTCGTCGCGGCGGTATTCCATGAGCATGCGGCCGCCATTCGCCAGTTGCGTTTGAAGCAGTCCGTTTGAATTGAATATGCCCACGGCAGCCGGATTGTCAAATTGGGCTCCAGGGTTGCCATTGAGGCAGTCCCGGCGCAGTGTCAGCGATATCTCATAGCGGTTTCCGCCAAGGCAGCGGTACTCAAAGTCGCCTCCCACGATGTGTGTGGCCTTCAGGCTGGCGCCCGAAACGAGTAACAGCAAGAAGGCGATCAGCAAGCTTTTACCTGGCTTTTTAAAATGGTGAAATGAAGTAGGAAACATAGGGATCCGGTTTAATTTATTGGAAGATAGGCATGTCAGCATTCTGAAAGACCTTATTTCTCTTAAATTTGACGCCTGAATTTTCAGAAATTCCCGTTTCAGGGCTTTTCTCAAATTTCATGTTTTTTTTGAAGACTCAGAAGTTATCCACATGTTCAAATTTTCAATTTCCGGAATCAGACTCATGCCCAACAAATCAAATTCTTTATTTGTCCTGGTGATCGCACTCTTCCTGAGTGCCTGCGCTTCGCATAAGCACTTGCAAACAGGGCAGTCCGGCCAGGAAGGCCGTTTTTCCTTTACGATTTTGCAATTCAATGATTTCTATGAAATCGCTCCTCTGGACCAGGGTCGCGTAGGGGGTGCCGCCAGGATGGCCACTCTCCGGAAGAAGCTGAAAGCAGAAAATCCCAATACCCTCAGCATGCTTGCGGGAGATTTTCTGAGCCCCTCTTTGATGGGTACTTTAAAATGGGAAGGAGAGCGGATCCGGGGAAAGCAGATGGTAGAGGCGCTGAATGCAGTGGGACTGGATCTGGTTGCATTTGGCAATCATGAATTTGATCTCGATGAAGTCTCTCTGTTAAAGCGCATCAACGAATCTAAGTTTGACTGGGTGGCAAGCAATGTACTGCACAAAACAAAAGAGGGAAATGTCCCTTTCCAAAAGAATTCCGGGGGCCTCGTGCAGGACATTCCGAAAAATAAAATAATCGAACTCATCGATCCCTCCGGCAATAAACTAAAACTGGGTGTGGTTTCTCCCTGTTTGCCTGCAAACAAAGCGGCTTTTGTGTATTATGAGGACGTGCGATCCAGCGTGCAACGCGAATTGGCCAATCTCAAAGGGAAGGTGGACTTCATCATCATTCTGAGTCATCTCGCAAAGGAAGAGGATCTTGAACTGGCTAAAGCCTTTCCCGAAATCAATCTCATCCTGGGAGGACACGAGCACGAAAATATGAAATATAAAGTGGGTGCAACTTTGATGACCAAGGCAGATGCAAATGCGAAAAGTGCATACGTGCATCGCATCCAGTATGACTTTTCAAAAAAACGGGCTAAAATCCAGTCGAGCCTGGTGGCACTGAATGAAAGCATCGTATTGGATCCTCAGACCCAGATGGTCGTGGAGAAATGGAAAAATATTGAATCCAAACTCATGCGGGAGATGGGCTTTGATCCTAACGAACAATTGTTAGTACTGCATGAACCTTACGATGCGAGGGAGCTGACGATTCGCAATGTACAATGTCCTTTCGGAAACATGATCGCCAGGGCGATGAGCAAAGCCTATCCCGCCAGTGATTGTAGTTTGCATAATTCCGGAGGTGTGCGCGTGGACGACCTCCTGGAGGACAAGCTTTCCCAATACGATATCTTGCGTTCGCTGCCTTACGGCGGCGTAGTGCTTCAGGTAAAAATGAAGGGAAGTCTTCTTGGCAAGGTCCTCGATGCGGGCCAGGCAAATAAGGGTTCAGGTGGCTATCTCCAATGGGACCGCATTTCACAAAACAAGGAGGGGATCTGGTTCATCGGACAAAAACCACTGGATCCGGATCAGAATTACAAGGTGGTCCTCAACGATTTTTTATTGACAGGTGGTGAAAAGGGAATGGACTTTCTGAAAAAGGATAATCCAATGATCAGCGAAGTCCTGAAACCTTCCGAGGGGAATATGGATGACATGCGCTGGGATATCAGGAAGGTGATCATTGACTACCTTAAAAAAGGGGGACGCTAGTCCTTTGTCTTTTATTGGAATTTTAAATTTGCGAATCGCATAGCATGCAATGAGTAAAAAAAAGAAAAACCCAGCTGAACAGGAATCTGCAACGCGCCAGGAGCCGCTCTCAACTGCGGTTACATCTGCCCTGCCACAAAAGATGTGGATAGCGATAGCTTTGCTGATGAGCTTTGTTGCCTTTTTTCCGGCGTTGGGCGCAGAGTTCGTCAATTGGGATGATCAGGATTATGCCATCAATAATGTCTTGATTCGCGATTTTTCTGATTTCTTGAAATTTTTCACCACTCCAGTTCAGGGAAACTTCCATCCCCTGACTATGATCAGTCTGGCGGTCAATTATGCACTATCGGGCTCCAATCCATTCAGCTACCATTTGTTTAATATCCTGCTGCATCTCGCCAATGTATTTTTGGTGTACCGCTTCATTTATAAACTTTCCAATTCGAATGCATTTATCGCTTTTGCAGTAGCCCTTTTATTTGGCGTGCATCCCATGCACGTCGAATCCGTAGCCTGGGTTTCTGAAAGAAAAGATGTGCTCTATACTTTGTTTTTTATTCCTGGACTGAGCTTTTACCTTAACTATCTGGAAAAGGATTCCAGAAGAGATTATTTGCTGAGTTTTTTAATGTTTACTTTGTCCATATTGTCCAAACCGGCTGCTATCATCTTTCCGGCTGTGCTGCTCACGCTTGATTTTTACAAGGCACGCCCTTTAACGATGAAATGGATCCTCGATAAAATTCCATTTGGTCTCATAGCCCTCCTCTTTCTCTATCTGACCATGCATGCACAAACTACTGCAGGTGCGACGCCCACATCGGAATTTTACGGCTGGGGCAAGCGCATTTTTTTTCCATTTTACGGGTATATGATGTATCTGTATAAAATGGTCTTTCCTTTTCAACTTACGGCGTTTTATCCTTTGCCGCCGATCAATGAAAATCTGGCGAGTCCATATTTGTTTTCACCCCTAGTGTTTGCTGCAACAGCCTGGCTGTGTATAAAAACCTGGAAGCGCCACCGGGAGATCAGTTTCGGATTCTTGTTTTATCTGGTCAATCTCGCACTCGTGTTGCAGCTCTTTATGTTTGGAAGCGCTATCATTTCCGAACGATATACCTATGTTCCGTATATAGGTCTGTTTTTTACCCTGGCCTGGTATCTTCAACAGCGGCTGGGACAAAATCTTAGGCTTGGCTACAATTTGATATGCGGGGCAGGACTGGTACTCATGATTTTGAGTTTCCGCCATTCCCAAAGCTGGAAAAATACAGGCGCCTTATGGGACAATGCAATTAAATCCTATCCCGGCGCAAAGGCATACACAAACAGGGCCTACCTGTACCAGCAGGAGGGGCAGTTGGACAAGGCTCTGGATCTGTATCTGAAGTCTCTGAAATACAATGTGCTTGATGAAGAGGTGTATTACAACATGGGCGTGATTTATTACAACCAGAATAAAGACAGTCTGGCCTTGTTGTCTTACAACAAAGCGATGGAATACAAGGAAGCCTATCCGGATGCATTAAATGGCAGAGGCTCCGTATATGCGCGGATGAATCTTACCGATAAGGCTTTTGCGGATTTTAATCGCTGCCTTGAGTTAAAACCGGATTACGCACTGGCCTATAAAAACAGGGCCTCCTCTTATTTTCTGCAAAACAAATACGATTCGGCCATTGCGGATTTTAATCGCTACAACAGTTTGCAGGACAAGGATGCGGAAGGATATTCCAATTTATGTGTAGCCTATTTGAATAAGGGTTCCAATCAGGAAGCGATTCAGGCTTGCGAGCAGGCGATTAAAATGGATCCTAAGTTTGCAAAACCCTACACGAATATTGGTGCAGCCTATATCAATCTCAATGAATACGGCAAGGCGATTGATTATCTTCGGAAGAGTTTTCAACTGGATTCTTTAAGCGAAGAAAATTTAAAGTTTCTCAGTCTGGCCTATCTTAAAAGCGGAGATACGACGCAGGCCTATTCTATTTTCGAGTATGCGCAACGCATGCGGGAAAAAATAAAGAAATAGCAAGGAAATGCTTTCACAAGCAGACGATAGGGATAGCTCTGTTTTTGATCCACTCTGAAGATTCCAAAAGTTGGTAAGGGCGAAAGGATTGTATTCCTTAGTGTTTGAAATGGCTGTATTGGAAATAATTCATCAGAAAGAATTTTATCCATGTACGGACAATTCCAATTAGAATTTAACTATTTAAAAGCGATCCTGATAGGATCTGAAAAGCCCATACTTCTATCAAAAGTTTAATCTGTCAGAATAGAGTCTATTCCTTTCAGTCAGATTAAACTAACAGTTGTATGTGTTCGCGTATTTCTGCTTATTTTACGGGTGCCTCTGCTGCCTGCAGAATGTACTTTTTATTTTCATCCAATGAGACGAAGGCAAACACCTGGCAATTCTCCGGTTTCCAGACTATGGAATCCTGAGGCAGTACGAAGCTGTAATCTTTATCAAATTGTTTTCCTTTGGCAGCAGATTCCGTAAAACGGTCTCCGGAAACAGCGGAGAGGATCTTACGCAATGCGTGATTGTGTTCGAATCCAATCAGCTTTCCTTTCACGTTGTCCAGTTGATCGGCAATAATTTTTGATTCGGTGAGTCCGCAATGAAAGTGCAGGGGCTCCGCGATGTCCTGAAGAGCTGTTGCGCTGAGATGCACTTTTAATTCTCGTGTGGCATCATTGTAATCTGTGGTGATTTTTAAGCCTACCGCAGGTGCTTTTTTAAGCTCCTGGTCGACATAGGATTTCCAGCTGTCCGGATTTCCGATGCGGAATAGTTTAGACTGTTGCAATTCAAATCTGTTGATTGCAGCTTCGGGTTTTGCGAGCCAATCCCCAAGAAAGGCTTCCAAAGCCTGTGCATCCGGTGTGCGCAGGTCCACCTGTCCTTTGGTGGCAGGCTGTCCCAGGAAATTGGAATGAACGGCAATGAATACGACATTATCGGGATATAAGTCTGCAATGGCGGCGGATTGTGCAAGCCCTGCCGGGCAATTCGCACAGGACGAGCCTGTAAATTCTTCGATGACGACAATGCGATCCGATTGTACAAGGTCATTGTCAGGTAACTCCACGGTCTGTTCCCACTCTGAACAAGATGCAAGAACCAATGCTATGATGGAGAGAAACAAAACAAAACGTAATGAATTCATTGAATTTTATTTTTAATTTAAAAACTACTTGTGATGCTGGCTCTGAATCCGCTGAATGCAGGTTCCAGTCTGCAGATACCTCCGGAACATACAATTCCTTCGATCTGCTTTACATAACGAATGGAAAAGCGATTTGCGCCTTCCGTGTATGCAAGTCCTAAGGCGGGATAGTTCAGGGATTCTTTGCCCTTGGTCGGCTTGGTATTGTACATGTCGGACACTTCCACCAGCCAGTGGGGTGCGAATCCCAACTCCACAAGACCATATATCCAGCTTCCTATGTCGTGTTTATTGTCCATATACTGGGCTTCAAAGCGCAGGGAGGTCTTCCTGTTAAACTTGTACAGGAATTCGGTGAAGGGTGTCAGTGTGGTGATGTCTGGTTCTCCGGTCTTTCCGTAATACAATTCCTGATCGTAAAATTGACGCTGAACGCCAGCAGTCAACTGCCAGGTTCCGGGCTTGTAAATCGCCTCTGCATAAATTTCGTTATAGAATTTTCGTTCGAAGTCTTTGTCCCTGATCTCTGAATAATTGAGGGAGATATTCCAATGTTCTCCCAGGCCGTATTTTACGTCAAACTGATATCCCATTTCATTCAGAAACTGCGTTGCCGGATAATAATAGGAATTTAAACGGTAGGTATTGATTTTCGCCATCGGAGGAATGTAGCCGATCAGTCCTTTGTTCAAGCTGAGCAAAGGCTCTGCGCGGAAGACCATATTTTCCGTGCGTTTTACTTCTGCCGTAACACCAAGATGTTCGTGTGCATAGGTGATGCTGGTGTACAGCACGCTACCCTTTGCAGAGATCAGTTTTCCAAGGGTGCTCTGACCTTTTGGAAGGGCTCTGACGGCATTCGGATCGTAGATCATGTCTTTCGGTTTGAAGGCCGCTTCCACATACCAGTTGAAATCTTTCCAGCTTAGGGTATTGTAAAGGGTAAAGGCATTGGTATTGTAGTAGGGACTGAACTGGTCCACGGTTTCGTAATCTCCGATGATGGTAGCCAGCTGGTTGACCAGCTCCTCTCCATAGGTTTGATTGACAAATCCAAATCCGGGGGCTATGCTCCAGGATGAAGAATCCGTGGGTTTGTAAAATCCGGAAGTATAAATGCCCTTAATGAGTGAATTGTAACTGCTAAACAAAAATTTTTGCTTTCCTGTAAATGCCTTGAGGAACCAGTTGTCGCTGATCTTGTATTTTCCACTGACACCTATAAGGGCATTGTCGATGAGCTGGGCGCGCTCTTCATAGGCTCGGTAGATGATGCCGCTTCCGATTTCGTCGTAAAGGTATCCGGCCTGAACTTCAAAGCGTTCTATTTCTTTTTGTATGAACCAGCGCCCGATTCCGTAATCCGAATAGGAAGCTACAGGATTCAGCAAATTGGAATTGTGGAATGCGTCAAATCGTACGCCAAAAGTAAATCCGGAATAGGAGGCATTTAAATCCAACCAGGATTCGGCGCCAAAAAGCTGGTAGTCGTACTGGGGAATATGATAAGCCCCAATCTGGCTGTCGCGGATGAAAACATTGGCATTACTTTGAAATCCCCCGCCAAGAAGGAGTTGGTCCTGACTTTGCAAACTATTGATTGTGAATAGAATAATGCCTGTTATAGCCTGGAGCGTCCTGTGGTTAATCATTCGTTAAATTGTTTTGTACGGTCTAAAGTAAGCCATTTTTTTTAGGAATTTTACAATTCATAAAAAATCAAAATGATGAAATCTTCTATCCTGTTGTGCCTTTGCCTGAGCCTGATGAGTTTGTCCTTTGTTCCAGGCGATAAAAAATTTCCTACTGCCAATCTGAAATCCCTGGATGGCAAAACGGTTTTGGTCAATAATTCATTTCCTCATAATAAATTAACAGTTGTTAGTTTCTGGGCAACCTGGTGTTCACCCTGTAAGAAGGAACTGGATGCCATGAAAGAGTTTTACCCCGAATGGAAAAAACTGGGGATAGAAGTAATTGCCGTGACCATTGACGATGTGCAGGCCTTGAATAAGGTAAAACCTATGGTTGCACAGAAGGGTTGGGGATACACCATTCTTTCAGATCAGAATAAAGATATGTTGCGGGCACTCAACTTTCAATCTGTGCCACAGACCTTTGTAGTGGATGCTTCGGGAACCATCCGCTTCACCCATTCCGGTTATACGCCCGGTGATGAGGCCGAGCTGGATAAGAAGCTGCGCAGTATGCTGTAATCCCTTTAAGGGGATGCCCGATCCAGGACTTGCTGAATAGGGATCAACAAACAAAGAGACATCCTGAAAAGCCCCGCCGTATGGGGCTTTTTTTTATTTAAAATATCTTCATTATTAGCATTTTAGAGCTGATTTTCTCGGTTCAAATCGCTATCTTTGGGCACTTTTAGTAAAAGCAAATATGACTGGACAATCAGGTGATTATAGCGCGTCGAGTATTCAGGCGCTGGAAGGGCTGGAGGCCGTACGGAGGCGGCCGGGAATGTACATTGGAAGCACGGACGTAAAAGGCTTGCATCACCTTGTATGGGAAGTCGTCGATAACGCGATCGACGAGCACCTGGCAGGCCATTGCAGTCATATTCTCGTTGCGATCCAGGCGGATAATTCCATTCGTGTTGAAGACAACGGACGGGGGATTCCGGTGGACATGCACCCCAAGCTGAAAAAATCCGCGCTCGAGGTCGTTATGACGGTCTTGCATGCCGGAGGTAAATTTGACAAGGATTCGTACAAAGTCTCCGGGGGCTTGCACGGTGTGGGTGTCTCTTGTGTAAACGCATTGTCCTCCTATGTCCGCGTAGAGGTGCGCAGGGAAGGGAAGGTCTACATGCAGGAATACCAAAGGGGGAAACCGATTCAGGATGTAGCCATGATCGGAGAATCCGGCAGCAGGGGAACGACCGTAATCTTTAAACCGGACGATCAGATTTTTGAAACGCTGATTTACCAGTATGATACGCTGGCGCAGCGTTTGCGCGAATTGTCTTTCCTCAATAGCGGATTGACCATCTATCTCAAAGACGAACGCGAAGGGCAGGAGCGCGAGGAGACCTTCCATAGCGAAGGTGGACTTCGGGAATTTGTAAAATTCATCGACCAGGCGAGGACACCACTGACAGAAAATGTCATTTACATTGACGGAAAAGAGGAAAATATTGAAGTGGAAGTTGCCCTGGTTTACAATACGGGATTTCAGGAAAACCTGCTGTCCTATGTAAACAACATCTATACCCGCGAAGGAGGAACACATGTGAGTGGCTTCCGCAGGGCGCTGGCAAGGGTATTTAAACAATACGGAGACCAGAACGGATTATTCAGCAAACTCAAAATGGAAATCAGCGGGGAGGACTTCCGCGAAGGTCTTACAGCCATCGTTTCCGTAAAAGTTCCCGAACCGCAGTTCAAAGGGCAAACGAAAGGTGAGCTGGGAAACTCCGAAGTGGTGGGGATCGTTTCGAGAATCGTCGGGGATGCTCTCATGGCTTTTTTAGAGGAGAATCCAAAAGAAGCACGTCGAATCACAGAGAAAATCATATTGGCAGCTACCGCACGTCATGCAGCCCGCAAGGCCCGTGAAATGGTGCAGAGAAAGAATGTACTTACCGGAAGTGGTCTGCCGGGAAAATTGGCAGATTGCTCTTCGCGCTCTGCTGCCGAATCCGAACTTTTCCTGGTCGAGGGAGACTCGGCAGGTGGAACCGCAAAACAGGGACGAAACCGGAATTTTCAAGCCATACTTCCCTTGCGCGGTAAAATCCTGAATGTGGAAAAAGCGCTGGAATATAAGATTTACGAAAATGAGGAAATCAAGAACATGTTCACGGCAATGGGCGTGTTCTTGTTTGAAGATGAAAATGGAGATCGACGACTGAATCTGGATAAGCTGCGCTACCACAAAATCGTCATCATGTGCGACGCCGACGTCGACGGAAGCCATATCACCACACTGATCCTCACCTTTTTTTATCGCTATATGCCTGAATTGATCGAAAGAGGGCATCTCTATATCGCCAGACCGCCACTCTATCTCGTCAAAAAAGGAAAGGAGGCGCGCTATGCGTGGAATGAAAAAGAGCGCCTGCAGATCACGGAGGAAATTGGAAAGGGAAAGGAAGACAGCGTGCACATCCAACGCTATAAGGGTTTGGGAGAGATGAACGCCGAACAACTCTGGGAAACAACAATGAATCCGGAGTCGCGTACACTGAGCAAAGTAACCGTGGAAGATGCATCCAGCGCGAGCTATTACTTTTCCATTCTCATGGGAGACGATGTACCGCCGCGCAGGGAATTTATCGAAACCCACGCGACCTATGCAAAGATTGACGTGTAATGAGACGGAATAAAATCATGTAGTATAGATGTTGCGTTTACACAAACTATTTTAGTGAGGCCTGCGAACGCAACAACAATTACTGAAACAGAAAGCTGAACTTTAAATCCCTGATCTTGTGGAGGACCTTTTTAAGAAAATCACATCGCATTGCAAAGAATATGGTTTCATCTATCAGTCTTCAGAAATATATGATGGACTGAGTGCCGTGTACGACTACGGTCCGAATGGAGTGGAACTCAAAAACAACATTAAAAGCTATTGGTGGAAAAGCATGGTGCAGATGCATGCCAATATCGTTGGACTGGATGCCGCAATCCTCATGCATCCAAAGACCTGGAAGGCCTCAGGACATGTCGATGCATTCAACGATCCACTCGTCGATAACAAAGATTCAAAAAAAAGGTATCGCGCAGATCAGCTGATCGAGGATTATATCGATAAGCTGGATCAGAAAATAGAGAAAGAAGTCGAGAAGGCACGGTCGCGCTTTGGCGAGAGCTTCGATGAGACGCTGTATCGTCAGACAAATCCCCGTGTCGTTGAAACGTCCAACAAAAAAAATGAAGCGCTTTCCCGATTAACCGCCGCCATGTCCTCCAATGACATGCCGGGATTGAAACAACTCATCGAGGATTGTGAAATCGCAGATCCGGATTCAGGTTCGCGAAACTGGACGGAAGTACGCCAGTTTAATCTGATGTTCAATACGCAGCTGGGAAATATTGCAGGCGAAGAAGGTAAACTCTACCTTCGGCCGGAAACCGCACAGGGCATCTTCGTGAATTTCTTAAATGTGCAAAAGACGACCCGTCAAAAACTTCCTTTTGGAATTGCGCAGATAGGTAAAGCATTCCGGAATGAAATTGTGGCCAGACAATTCATTTTCCGCATGCGGGAATTCGAGCAGATGGAAATGCAATATTTTGTCAGACCGGGTGAAGAAATGGAGTGGTATCAATATTGGAAGGATAAACGGATGCAGTGGCATCTCGCCCTGGGCACTCCCGCCGCGCGTCTTAAATTTCACGATCACGATAATTTGGCGCATTATGCAAATGCCGCTGTGGATATTCAGTTTGATTTTCCATTTGGCTTCAAAGAGTTGGAAGGCATCCATTCCCGCACAGATTTCGATTTGAAAAACCACCAGGAACTTTCAGGAAAAAAGTTGCAGTACTTCGATCCGGAAAGCAATGAAAATTACATACCCTATGTTGTGGAGACATCCATTGGATGCGACCGCATGTTTCTTGCTATGTTGAGCACGGCCTATACCGAAGAGCAGGTGCCCGATGCGGAAGGAGAGGCTTCCAGCCGCGTGGTATTAAAATTGCACCCGGTACTGGCACCTGTGAAGTGCGCCGTGCTTCCTCTTCTGAAAAACAAACCTGAGCTCGTCGACATGGCCAGAAAAATTTTCAATGAACTGAATCTTTCCTTTCTCTGCCAATATGATGATAAGGATGCCATTGGCCGCCGGTACCGGAGACAGGATGCCATCGGTACGCCCTATTGTGTGACGATTGATTTTGACAGTCTCAACGATCAGACCGTTACCATCCGGGATCGCGATACGCTGAAACAAGAGCGCATTCCTGTTGCTGCCATTGAAAAAATAATCCTGGATAAAATTTCCTGGAAATCAGTCCTAAGCTAATGAACGTTCGTTATTCACATACGGAAACTGCCCGAACGGAAGATATCATTGAGGTCTACAAGAGCTCCGGCCTTCGTCGTCCTGTGGACGATGTGGATCGCATTCAGAAAATGTATGCGCATTCAAACCTGGTCGTATATGCCTTTGACGGTGATCTTCTTGTTGGAGTGGCCAGGTCCCTTACGGATTTCTGCTACGCCTGTTACCTGTCTGATTTAGCCGTACGCAAAGAATATCAGCATCAGGGTATAGGTACGGCATTAATTCAGAAAACCCGCGAAATCATTGGCGATCAGACGATGCTCTTACTTCGCTCAGCTCCCGAGGCAATGAACTATTACCCAAAGCTTGGATTCGCTGAAGTCCATGACGGGTACATCATTCCCCGAAAATATTAGATCAAATTACAGTTGTTAGCGGATTACCGATCCGTGTGTATATCAGTGGGCTGTGCCTTTTCTACCTGGCCGATCTGTTCCGTTTTTGTTTGCTTGCTTTCATGCTGACTGTGGCCATGTCCTGAATTCATTCCCAGAATCGGAGCTAGTACAAGACCAACAAGACAAGACAATTTGATAAGGATATTCATGGACGGACCTGAAGTGTCTTTGAAAGGATCGCCTACAGTATCTCCGATTACGGCTGCTTTATGAGGCTCGGAACCTTTGTGGTATACCTGGCCGCCGATGGTCACTCCAGCCTCGAAAGATTTCTTGGCATTGTCCCACGCGCCACCTGCATTGTTTTGGAAAATGGCCCATACCACACCGCTTACACAAACTCCTGCCATATAGGCGCCCAGGGCTTCCGCACCCATCGTAAATCCGATAATTATTGGACTTATAAGTGTGATCGCACCGGGTAATATCATCTGGTGTAATGCGGCCTTTGTAGAAATTTCAACGCAACGGCCGTATTGCGGTTTTGCAGTACCTTCCATAATTCCCGGTATTTCGCGAAACTGACGACGCACCTCGTTGACCATATCCATTGCTGCCGTTCCTACGGAACGCATGGCAAGTGCAGAGAATACAACGGGAATCATACCGCCAACAAATAAGGCGGCAAGTACATCTGCTTTGAATATATTGATTCCGTCTATTCCGGTAAAAGTGACATAGGCAGCAAAAAGACCAAGTGCCGTCAGCGCTGCAGAAGCAATTGCAAATCCTTTTCCGATAGCTGCGGTGGTGTTTCCTACTGAATCGAGAATATCCGTGCGTACGCGAACTTCCTTAGGAAGCTCTGACATTTCAGCAATACCTCCTGCATTGTCTGCAATGGGTCCAAATGCATCTACGGCAAGTTGCAATGCAGTCGTTGCCATCATTGCGGATGCGGCAATAGCCACACCATAGAATCCGGCGAGTGAATAACTCATCCAAATAGCCAGGGCGAAAATCAAAACCGCTCCTGCAGTGCTCAACATACCGTTACTGAGTCCGCCAATGATATTGGTTGCAGCTCCCGTACCTGATTTTTGTACGATATCGTTTACCGGACCTCTTCCAAGACCGGTGTAATATTCCGTTAAGTAAGAAATGGATGCACCTACAAAAAGTCCAATGAGGACAACGTAAAACACCTGACTGGAGGATACATTCTGAAGGCCTTCTCCAAAGAAATTCATCTGCATTTGCGCGGGCAAAAGCCACTGGATACAGAAATAGGAAGCGATGGCAGTCAATCCAATAGAAACCCAGTTGCCCATATTCAGGGCATTCTGAACTTGCTGCTCGCGGGCGTCTTCGGATTTAATACTCACAAAGAAGCTGCCTATTATGGAGAAAATAATACCAATACAAGCTATGAACAGAGGTAACAGGATAGGTCCCAATCCCCGGAAATGATCTGTAGAACTAATATCGCCACCCATATCGCGGATGACATAATTTCCGAGAACCATGGCGGCAAGTACCGTTGCAACATAAGAACCAAAAAGGTCTGCACCCATGCCGGCTACGTCTCCAACGTTATCGCCCACATTGTCCGCAATGGTTGCAGGATTCCTTGGATCATCTTCAGGAATTCCTTTTTCCACCTTTCCAACGAGATCAGCGCCCACATCCGCAGCTTTGGTGTAGATGCCTCCTCCCACACGGGCAAAAAGGGCAATGGATTCCGCACCTAATGAAAATCCTGCAAGGATCTCAAGAATGACAGTCATCGTCTCAGGGGCATTCAGATTCATGCCTTTGATGGTTGCACCGGACCAGCTGCCTCCCATAAAATTGAAGAACAGAAGCGCAAGTAAAATGCTCAAACCGAGGACGGCAAGGCTGGCAACTCCAAGGCCCATAACAGTACCCCCGCGGAATGAAACATTCAGTGCTTTAACAAGAGAAGTGCGCGCAGCCTGAGTGGTGCGCACATTTGCACGGGTGGCTACCTTCATACCAATGAAACCGGCAATCACAGAGAACAATGCACCTATGATAAAGGCGATCACAATAGTCCAGTGCGTGGTCGGGACCTGGAAACTCAAAAAGGCCAGAAGTCCGGCGGCAACTACAACATAAATTGCCAAAACCCGGTACTCAGCTTTGAGAAAAGCCATTGCCCCTTCCGCAATATTGTCAGAAATAAATTTCATTTTATTGTCTCCGGCATCCTGGGCAGAAACCCATTTGAAGAGATAGGCCATGTAAATGAGGCCTATAATTCCAAAAACCGGCAGATAATAGATTAAATTTTCCATCTTCAGTTATTTTTAAGAGGCACAAAAGTAGAGAAGAATATGGAATTCAGGAAAGTGGAATATGGAATTAAGCTTAAAATATTAACTTTCAAGAGTTTAGACTGTTTTTTAAGCCTTGTAAACCAGAGGAACAGCTTCAAATCAAGGCGGATCTGAGATCAAATTCAAGGCTATTTTGTTAGCTATACAATGCACCCGAAAAAAGCTTTAATACTGTACGATGATGATTGCGGTTTTTGTACCGCCTGTGTACGTATCATCAGGAAATTAGACCGTAAGGGTCGGTTTGATTTTATGGAAGGATCTGATTCCGCGGAGCTTCGAAAAGAAATGGGAATTTCCGGATATGCCCAACCGCTGGAATCCGTTCTGCTGCTCCAGGATGGGCATGTCCACGAACGTTCGGATGCGGTGATAAAAATTTTGGCAGGGACAGGGGGTATTGCGCGCCTGAGCGTAGTATTCTATTTGGTTCCCCGCTTTTTGCGGGATGCCTTGTACAGGCTGATTGCCCGCAACAGATACCTCTTTGGCGGATCAGGCAGTTGCCGGCGTAGCTGATGTGTGGAAAGGGGATGGGCTATTTTTTGCGGAAAGAAACCTGTGTTTTTTTGCTGAAATTTCTAAATACGAAATATTTCGTATTAACTTTGCGCGTTGTGTTTTCTTTTAATTAGCGACTTCCGTGTGCATCTTTGTTAAACTTAATTTAAAGCATCGGATTCCAAATAATTGAAAATTAAAAGGATTGTTTGATAGTATACTTAAAATGAAAAAAGAAATGAACTCCAAAAAAAGTTGGTTCCTGTTTTTACCTCTGTTGATTTTACTCAGTTACCTGTCCGGAAATTGCTTCCATCCAGCGCAAGATCCGGGATCAAAGGAAAGTCACCTCCTCCGGCTGGTTTATGAAAGTTCGCAACGCTTTCATTATGCGCCTCCTGCCATAGATGATTCCTTTTCACTGAAGGCCTATGAGGACTTTCTCACGAATATGGATCCGGGAAAGAGATTCTATACGCAACAGGATATTAAACAACTAGAAAAATACAAGAAGGATCTGGACGATCATTTCAAGGAAGGCAAGCTTGAATTTTTTGATCTCGCCTTGCAACTGCTGGATCAGGGCATAAAAAAAGCGGAATCTTACTACAAAGAGGCACTCACCGTGAATTATAAATTTGATAAGGCAGAAGAACTCGAAACAGACGCCGACAAAAGGTCATGGGCGGCTGATGATCAGGCCTTAAAAAACTACTGGAGACAGTCCATCACCTATGAAAAACTAAATCGCCTGGTCGATGATCTGGAAAAGCAGGAAAAAGAGAAAACAAAGCGCCCTATGGATTCCATTCAAATCGATATCGACCATGAAGTAAAAGACATGATGGATGGTTTTTTCGAACGTTTGGCTCAGGTGCGTCGTTCAGACCGGTTCGAATTATTTGTGAACACTTTCATCCACCTCTATGATCCGCATACCGATTATTTAAACCCAAAGGAGAAGGAAGATTTTAATATCAACATGTCCGGCAAACTTGAAGGCATCGGGGCCCGCCTTCAAACGGAAAGGGAATATACCAAAGTCAGCTCCATCGTTCCGGGTGGTCCGGCCGCCAGACAAGGCGAACTGGAAGCTAATGATCTGATTCTTGGAGTGCAACAGGAGGGTATGGAGGAAGTCGATATCAAAGGCATGCGAATTGATGACGTCGTAGCTAAAATCAGGGGAAAAAAGGGAACAAAAGTGACCTTAAAAGTCAAGAAGCAGGATGGCAGCACGAAATCAATCACCATAGTCCGTGACGAAGTCATCATGGATGAAGGTTTTGCACGTTCGGCCATTATGAAAATGGATGGGATGGATGAAAAAGTGGGATTTATACGCCTGCCCCGTTTCTATGCGGACTTTAATGATCCCAACAGTCCCTCTGCAGCAAAAGACATTGCAGAAGAAATCGAAAAACTAAAGGCTGCAGGAGTTGGAAGCCTTATTCTGGACTTAAGGAATAATGGAGGGGGTTCACTCCAGGAGGTTGTCGAAATGTCCGGACTCTTTATTGAGGAAGGCCCTGTTGTACAGGTTCGCGACAGACGTGGTTTCCGGCCCTACAATGATCCGGATCCAAAAGTGCATTTCGATGGACCCATGGTGATCCTGGTAAACAGCAACAGCGCTTCCGCATCAGAAATCATCAGCGCATGTCTGCAGGATTATAAGCGTGCTGTTATTGTGGGCGGTGAGCCGACTTTCGGAAAAGGAACGGTGCAACAATTCCGCAACCTCGACCAGCTCACACCCTATCCGGAAATGCGACCATTGGGTGAAATGAAAGTGACCATTCAGAAGTATTACAGGGTGAACGGCGGCTCCGTGCAACTTAAGGGAGTTGAACCGGACATCGTTTTACCGGATACCTACAGCTATGTGGTCAATGGTGAAAAAGAATACGAACATCCCTTGCAATACGATGTCATTGAAAAGCAAAATTTTTCACAAAACGTCTTTGTCGTAAAAAATCTCGAAAAGGTCCGCGAGCATAGCAAAGAACGCGTCATGGCAAATAATACCTTCAAGCTGATTGATGAAAATGCAAAGCGGCTTGCCCAGGCGCGCAAGGAAACGAAAATTCCTCTCCTGAAGGATGCCTATACCAACTGGTTCAAAAAGCGCAATGAAGAAATGAAGAAATATGAGAAGATAGGCAATGATGAAATTCCGGGTTTGTATTGTGAAAATCCAAGTCAGGATATGGCCTATATCAACGCCGATTCTTCAAGGATTGCACGAAATGATGATTTTCTGAAGGGAATCAAAAAAGACGTCTACATCGCAGAGTCTATAAATATTCTTCGGGACCTCCGCAAATAACAATTCCAAAATCAGTATGTTTCGGGCTCAATGCTTCAAAGCATTGGGCCTTTTTATTTTGAAATACGAACAAACGTTTGTTCGTACTTTGTCAGGCATGCCCGGAATCGAAGGGACCTTTCCTGAAGTTTGGGATTGTAAAGAAGTAAAAAGGTTGTTATAAAATGAGCCATGGTTTTTTGATTCTCTTATGTGAATGGGAAAACCTTTGTTTGAGAACCGCGTAAAAATTGGAATCTGCAGGCTTTGTGTGCGGGCTCAAAAAATGCCGGCCTGCGTTTCCGGATCAGGGGTAGCAAATTTCTGAAATCATTCCGGTAAAACACTTTTGCAAGGCAACTATGCCTAATCAGGCCTTTTTACTCTAATGCAACCGCCGGGCTTCTGCATTGTAGGATCAACAGCAGCTCAAAAGGTCCGGAAAAGTCTGCTTTGCAGACCCTCTGCGGGTATGCTTGAGGATCTCTGAAAAACCCATTCATCCTTATTTCTTAAATTCGCAGCTCAATTCAAGATTATGCGCATCTCATTAGACTGGCTGAAACAGTATATCGAAATTCCGGATCAGCCGGATAAGATCTCCGATATCCTCACTTCTTTGGGTTTGGAAGTAGAGCATATGGAAGAAATAGGAGCAGGCGCAGCTGGATTGAATGGAGTTGTCGTTGCAGAAGTCCTGGAATGCTGGAAACATCCCAATGCAGACCGTTTAAGTATAACAAAAGTAAATGCAGGACAGGGAGCTGTTTTACAGGTCGTTTGTGGTGCACCCAACGTAGCGGCAGGTCAGAAAGTACTCCTGGCCACAATAGGCGCTACACTACATCCAAAAAATGGGGAAGCATTCACCATCAAGAAGGGCAAAATCCGGGGCGAAAGCTCTGAAGGCATGCTTTGTGCAGAAGACGAGCTTGGACTCGGGGACAGCCACGATGGCATTATGGTATTGCCTTCGGATGCTGTTGCCGGCACTCCCGCAGCAGATTACCTGCAAGTCAAAACGGATACCTTATTTGAAATAGGCCTGACGCCCAACCGGGCTGACGCAACCAGCCATCTCGGTGTCGCCAGGGATTTGATCGCCTGGTACAGGGTGCACCACGACAGCAAAAAGAAACTAATCCTTCCTGAAAAGGCGGATCTGAGCCAAGCAAAAGGGCCACTGGAAATTGAAGTTGAGCTCAGAGACCCAAAAGCCTGCCCCCGCTATAGTGGAATCAGCATGGAGGGCATTGTCGTTGCCGACTCCCCCGAATGGTTGAAAAACCGTATCAAAGCTATGGGAATGAATCCGGTCAATAACATCGTGGATATTGGAAACTTCATCATGTTTGAACTGGGTCAGCCGCTGCATGTATTTGATTATGATCAGATTGCCGGACAAAAAATCATCGTGCGTACACTTGCCGATGGCACGGGTTTCAAGACATTGGATGGGGTCGAACGCAGCATGCGCTCATCCGACCTTATGATCTGCGATGGTAAAGAGCAGCCCATGTGTCTGGCGGGTATATTTGGCGGGACCGATTCAGGAATAAAAAATAACACGACGCGCATTTTTATAGAATCTGCGCATTTCAATGCGTCCTCTATCCGTCAGAGCAGCATGCATCATCTGCTCCGAACGCAGTCTGCAAAGTGTTTTGAAAAGGGAAGCGATCCCAATATGACTGTCTTTGCACTGGAACGTGCCGTGCATCTCATTCAAATGGTTTGCCCCGATTCCCGGGTGGCCTCTCCATTGGCAGATTACTATCCGGATCCTGTCGATTCCTTTGAAATTGAGCTTGATATCGCACATGCTCTGCAATTGTCGGGCTTGCGGATGGAAAAGGAACAACTTAAGGAAGTACTATTTGCATTGGATATCGAAGTACAGGATCTGCAAAATGGAAAATTGAAAGTGTATGTGCCCACAAATAAACCCGACGTGCGCAGGGCAGCGGATCTGGTGGAGGAATTGTGCAGGGTGTATGGCTACGATAAAATTCCGGTTCCCGAAAAAATACAGATTTCATTCCCGAGACCTTCACAATCCGCCTATGTGCTCAAAAGTCGTCTGTCAAACTGGCTTGCCGCGAATGGGCTGTGCGAGATGATGAATCTGTCCCTGGTTCGTTCCGAACTCTGCCTGAAAACCGGCTTATGGTCGGAAAATCAACTGGTGTACATCCACAATACTTCGAACATCCAGCTGGACGCCTTGCGTCCCGCCATTTTTCTAGGAGGATTGGAAAGTGTTCAGTTTAATGTGAACCGCCAGCAACAGGACTTGAAGATGTTTGAGACCGGAAAGGTTTTTATACGCGAGGGCAATGAGGTCAGGGAGAAAAGCGTGATGGGAATCTGGCTGTACGGATCCCACCGGGGAATGCATTGGAAGGAGAAGGAACAAGCTCAGGATTTCTTCGGGTTAAAGTCCATTGCAAACGCCCTGCTCGAACTAACAAACATTCGTAAGTATGAAACCAGGGGCATTCAGGGGAATGGGCTGTATGCATTTGGACTGGAGTACTTCGCAGGATCTAAAACCCTGATACGTGCGGGATTGATCCGAAGGGAGATTGCCGATTTGTTTGATTTGAAAAAAGAGCTTTGGTTTGCCGAGCTGGATTTGGATGCGATGCTGGATTTGTTTTCTGAGAAGCCGGAAGCTTACAAGGAAATCAGTCGTTTTCCCCAGATCAAACGGGATTTGGCACTCGTCATAGACCAGCAAACGGAATTCGGACAGCTGAAGAGGATCGCAGAGGAGCACACGGCCCCTTACCTGAGGGATATTCAGCTATTTGATATCTATGAGAATCAGGAGCAGTTGGGATCCGGCAAAAAGTCATATGCCCTGAGTTTTACTTTTGAACGGGTTGACCGCCAGTTTACAAGTGAAGAATTGGAAAATTTGATGCAGGGCCTGATCCGGCAATACGAGAAGGAGGCGGGTGCTCTGGTTCGCAAATAAATGAATTTATAGTAAATTGCCGGAATGGAATCCAACAGGAAGTTAGCCGAACAGATCGGGGTTTTTAGCATTTTGGTAAATGTGGTATTGGCAAGCGTAAAGTGGGCAGTAGGCTTCTTTGGACATTCTTTTGCATTGATTGCCGATGCCATTGAATCAACTGCGGATATCTTCTCCTCCTTGTTGATGCTCCTGGGACTCAAGTATGCAAACCGCCCTGCCGACAAAAATCACCCATACGGACATGGCAGGATGGAACCTCTCATCACCTTTCTGGTTGTCAGCTTTTTGGTGAGTTCTGCCCTCTATATAGCGCATACGAGCTGGACGAATATCCAAACGCCCCATGAAGGCCCTGAAGCCTATACCCTCTGGGTCTTACTCGGGATTGTCGTTTTGAAAGAATTCGTGTACCGGATTATTAGTAAAAAAGGAGAAAATCTAAAGAGTACCGCTCTTCAGGCAGACGCCTGGCACCACCGCAGTGACGCCATCACCTCTTTCGCCGCACTTATTGGTATTCTGGTTGCCCTGGTATTTGGCAAAGGCTACGAAGCTGCGGACGATTGGGCGGCCTTGTTTGCATCCGGAATCATTCTCTACAATTCCTATTTGATATTTCGGCCGGCTTTGGGAGAAATCATGGACGAACATCAATACGATGAGTTGGTGGAAGAAATTCGCCGCATCGCACAGAGTATTCCGAATGTTCGCAATACCGAAAAGTGTTACGTCCGAAAGTCCGGAATGCATTTTTATGTAGATCTGCACATCCGGGTGGATGGTCGGATGAGCGTGAGGGAGAGCCATCAGATTTCTCATGATGTGAAGGACAAATTGATGGAAGAGCTGCCCCACCTGGCCAATGTGCTGATACATGTCGAGCCGGATGGCCTTGTCGCTGAATGAGTCCATCCATCCGTACCTGACGCGCTTCTCAGCAGCTTGCCTCAGGTCCCGCCGGGTATAAGAAATTCTCCCGGAATTCGTTATATTTGCACGTATCGATGCCGCCTAAACGAAGGGGGATAAGTAGTATTATACATTTATTAATATATAATGGTCTGTTTTACAATAAACTGTAACAGCCTCGGACATATATACGTGGAAATTAGATTGAACATAACAAACGCCTCACAATCATAAAGCATTTGAGCTAACATAAATACATGCTGGATAGCCGGCAAGCCCAAAGGGCAAGCCTCAAGGCCTGAGCGATCTGTATTTTGTGTAAATTCTATACCTCCCGATACTCCGCAGGGACAGACCCCAAAATTTTGTGACCCATGGAAAGCATAATTGTAGCAATTGCCGGTGGTTTAATGGCCGGAATGGGTATTGGCTATTTTATCGTACACGCCATACTCAAGAGAAGTAACCAGCGCAAGCTTGAAGAAATCAACAGGATCAGCGATCTGGAAATTGAAAAAGCAAGGGTGACCTCCCAGCGCATGATTTCAGAGGCCGAGATGAAGGCCGATAAGATTGTTGCCAAGTCGGAGCAGAAGAATGATGCGATCAAGCAACAGAAAATCCAGGAAGCCCGCGAGAATTTTGCAAAACTCAAATCCGAATTTGAAAGCTATAAAACAACACAGTCCGTCGAACTGAAGGAGCGGGAATTGAAAGTGCTGGCTCTCGAAAAAGAATTTCAGCAGAAGAATCAGGATATTGAAAACCGCGAATCGGAAGTCAAAGTATTGCGGGACAATCTCGAACTGCAGATGAAAATCGTCAGCAAGAAGAAAGAAGAGCTGGAAGCAGCCAATGAAACCCGCATCAAGGAATTGCAGCAAATTGCACGGATGACGGAATCCGAGGCAAAAGACCACTTGTTGCAGGCGGTGCGTGCGAAAGCAGCAACAGAAGCGATGGCCCTTGAACGCGAAGTGATCGAGCAGGCGAAGTCGAATGCAAATAAAGAAGCCAAGAAGATCGTCATCCAGACCATTCAGCGGATGTGTGCAGAATATACCATTGAAAATTCGGTCTCCGTATTCAACCTCGACAGCGATGACATCAAAGGTCAGATCATCGGACGTGAAGGCCGCAACATCCGCGCCCTGGAGGCTGCGACTGGTGCGGAAATCGTAGTGGATGATACACCGGAAGCCATTGTCATTTCAAGTTTTGATCCCATCCGCCGCGAGGTTGCACGACTGGCATTAAAACGTCTTGTTGCAGATGGCAGGATCCATCCTGCCCGCATCGAGGAGGTCGTGGCCAAAGTAAAAAAGCAGCTGGATGAGCAGATCGTGGAGATAGGCGAACGAACGATCGTTGACCTGGATATCCATGGTCTCGATCCTTATCTGGTGAAGATGGTGGGGCGGATGCGTTTCCGGTCTTCCTATGGCCAGAACCTTTTGAAACACTCCATCGAAACAGCAAATCTCTGTGCCGTGATGTCTGCCGAACTGGGCCTCAACCCCAAGCAGGTGAAGCTGGCGAAAAGGGCGGGTCTGCTGCACGATATCGGAAAAGTGGCCGAAGAGGAATCAGAACTTTCACATGCTTTGTTCGGCATGAAGCTTTGTGAAAAGCACAATGAAAATCCAATCATCATCAATGCAGTTGGGGCGCATCACGATGAAATCGAAATGAACAATATCATTTCCCCTATAGTACAGGCCTGCGATGCGATTTCCGGAGCACGCCCGGGAGCACGACGCGAGATTCTTGAAAGCTACCTGAAACGGATCAACGAACTGGAAGAATTGGCCATGAATTACGAAGGCGTTTCCAAAGCCTATGCGCTTCAGGCAGGCCGTGAATTGCGGGTCATCGTAGAAAGCGAAAAAGTGACCGACCAGTATGCAGATGATCTGGCCTTCATGATCTCACAGAAGATTCAGGACGAAATGCAATATCCCGGTCAGGTAAAAGTGACGGTGATACGGGAAAAGCGCGCTACGGCTTTTGCAAGATAGTGTATCGAAAACGGTAGGGTTTGGCAGAGACCTATTTGCCAAGTTTCAATCCGATCACTCCGAGCAGGATTAATAAGATGCAGGCAATTTGAAGGGTGTTCAACACCTGCTTGAACATCAATACGTCAACTGCCGCCGATCCAACTAAGGCAAGGGACATCCAAACCGCAAAGGCGATGGACATCGGGATTGTTTTCATAGCCTGCGATATGAATATGACATTCAGCAAACCAAAACTGAGATAGCCGATCAAGGGCCAAAGGGTCTTTATTCCATTCAGATCTGAAAAGAACAGGGACCATTGAATGCTCTTTATTGCTGCTACGTTCATGTAGCGCAGGGAAATCATCCAAAGAACTTCCATCAACGCCGCGGCGATGAGATTAATCCAGGCTGAGGATATCAATTTCGAGCTTTTTTAAATTCAGTTAACATGGCTTTGCTCTATTGGAAGAGCTGCATTGATTTTGTAAATGTACTTTAATTGTTTCCATCCGGCAAACGGCATTTCTAAAGTCTCAATTGGTTTTTTCTTGTGTTTGTAAATGAAATGCTCTGTTTTAGCAGTTTGCCTTATTTCTGGAAGCAAGCATACGGAGCAACTTTAGCATTTTATATTAGCTTTCAAGAGACGCAATAAAAAATACACATCCATTCTTTATGCGGCAAAATAGATTCCGGTGAATAAAATATTTTTGAGATCCCATCCAGGAGCGTATGTGTTCATTTCAAAAGCTTGTGATCGGTCTCAGGAAGTGTTTTCTTAAATTTCATGCTTCCGTTTTTTTAAGATTAAGGGCTTTTCTAAATGTTTTTGAGCTGATTTCTAAACGATAGCAAAGCAGGTATTTCAATTTTATTGTTTATTTACTTTCCCTCATGCAGCAACTATGCAATAACAAATGACATTATAAGATGAGTAACTTTTCACATATAAAGCTGATCCTTTGGGATTGTGACGGTGTCTTGGTAGATAGCGAACGACTTGCGGCCAGAGCTTTTTATCAGATCATCTCCAGTTTCAATGGAATGCAGACGGAGGACCAGGTATTTCATAGTCTGAAAGGAGGATCCATTTACAATGCCATAGACTACGTGCACAGTACCATAGCCCTGCCCCCGGGATTTGATGTCGAAAAGGAATACCGCAGGATCAGTTTTCAATTGTTCAAAAACGAACTGAAAGCAGTGGAGGGAGTAGAAGAAATTTTAAAGGGCATTACAATAGAACATTGTGTGGCATCTAATGGGCCCCGGATTAAAATCATCCACAATCTGGAGCTGACAAACCTGATGAGTTACTTTAAGCCCACGCATATTTTTTCAGGACATGATATTCAGAAATTTAAACCTGAACCGGATCTTTTTCTACATGCTGCACGCACATTGAAGGTAGATGTAGAACGTTGTCTGGTCATGGAGGACAGTGTACATGGAGTGGATGCCGCTATTCAGGCGGGGATGTCTTGTCTGGCTTATGTGGAGGAGGGACCTTTGGAAATATTCAGGGAGAAAGGTGTACACGCCTTCCGCAGAATGTCCGACCTAAAGAACTTGTTACGCGAGCATCTTGCAGAATGATTTCTGTGAAGATGCATGGCAAAATTGACAGTTTAATAAAAAACAACAGGAGAGTGACATGCGAATAAAGAACAAGGCTTCAAAGGAATTGAAGTTCTGTTTATTCGAATTCACTGCTCGTGTGAAACTGTAATTCCGGGTAATTCTCCTGTACGAGTTTCAAAGTCCAGGCACTTTCTGCAAGGAAGACCAGTTTGCCATCTTTGTCGCGGGCCAGGTCTTTTTTGCGGCGATTCATGAATTCATCGAGTTTTGATTTGTCATTCGTAGAGACCCAGCAGGCTTTGTGCAATTGAATGGGTTCATAGCTGCAGGCGGCTCCGTATTCGTGCTCCATGCGATATTGAATGACATCAAATTGCAGTGCTCCGACCACACCAATAACTTTGCGTTGATTGTCCTCCTTTGAAAACATCTGAGCCACACCCTCGTCCATTAATTGATCCAGTCCTTTTGCGAATTGTTTGAATTTGGATGGATCTGCATTGTTGACGTAGCGGAAGATCTCGGGAGAAAAACGAGGGATCCCTTTGAAATGAAGCGACTCCCCTTCCGTGAGCGCATCGCCGATTTTAAAATTGCCGGTATCGAATAATCCAACCACATCTCCGGGATAGGCTTCATCGATGATTTCCTTTCTTTCTGCCATAAAAGCAGTTGGATTTGAAAATTTAAATTGCCTGTTTAAGCGGACGTGAAAGTAATTGGTATTCCTTTGAAAGACCCCGGAGCAGATCCTGAAGAAGGCAATCCGGTCGCGGTGTTTGGGATCCATATTGGCATGGATTTTAAAAATGAAGCCGCTCATTTTATGTTCCTCCGGATGAACAATCCGTTCTTCCGTTTCCCTTGGCAAAGGAAGCGGTGCAATTTCAACAAAGCAGTCCAGAAGTTCGCGCACTCCAAAATTGTTGACCGCACTTCCGTAAAATACCGGACTTACTTTGCCCTGGAGGTAATCCTCCTTGTTGAACGCGGGGTAAACGCCCGTTAGTGTCACCATGTCATCCTCAAGGCTTTTATGGGCGCGTTCGCCGATCAGTTTGGTCAGCTGGGGAGAATGCAGGTCTTCGATGACCACGGAGTCTTCTTCTTGTTGTTTTCCATGGGGTTTGAAATGGATGAACGTATGTTCATAAATACTGTAGACACCCTGAAAACTTTGCCCCATCCCGATAGGCCAGGACAAGGGGGTTATTTTGAGTTTTAGTTTTAATTCAATTTCATCCAGAAGGTCGAATGCATCTTTTCCTTCGCGATCCAGTTTGTTGATAAACACGATGATGGGCGTATTCCTCATGCGGCATACCTGCACCAGCTTTTCCGTTTGCTCCTCCACCCCTTTCGCCACGTCGATAACCACGATCACACTGTCCACAGCAGTAAGCGTCCGGTAGGTGTCTTCCGCAAAATCTTTGTGGCCGGGCGTATCGAGAATATTTATTTGCAGATTGCGGTACGGAAAGGACATCACTGAAGTGGCGACGGAAATTCCCCGCTGACGCTCGATATCCATGAAATCCGAGGTCGCATGCTTTTTGATTTTATTGGATTTTACAGCTCCTGCCGTCTGGATAGCTCCTCCGAACAAGAGTAACTTTTCGGTCAATGTCGTCTTACCTGCGTCGGGGTGAGACACGATACCAAAAGTTCTCCTCCTGGATAGTTCGTCCGGATTTTGCATAGTCAATTCTTGAAAGTGAAAAAAGCAGGCAAAGGTAAATAACTCTCGTGAAGCAGGCTTTTGCCCTGCTTTTTATTCTTCTTGAAAAGCAATGTCTTCTCTTGCCGAGAAAGCTTTTCAGGAGCTAAGGCTTTGCACTGGCCAAATCATTTCAGCGGTCAATAGGGCCGTTGTAAAGCATTGCGGATATGGGCCAGGTGATGGCGACCGTGCCAGGCATACATGCTGATGGATTCTTTTATGGGAATAAGCCGATCGTGTTGAGGGTGAAAAAAGCATGCATCCTGACCGTCTGCGTCCAGCGAATCCAGAAATGCCGCCCACCTCTGGTGGAGCGCGCGCAGTAGATCGCAGGAAACGGAGGGCGGAAGTTTTTTCACATCCTCCAAGTCAGCCCAGGCGTTTTCCAGATAGGGCGAGATGCGAGCCTGGTTTTCCGTGAACGCAAGCTTATGCCGGATGTAGGCATTCATATGGCTGTCCGCGATGTGATGCACCAGTTGGCGAAGTGTCCATCCATCGGGCCGGTAGCAGTAGACCCATTTTTCTTCGGGAAGGTCTTTTAAAAGCCCATCCATTTGAGCGGGAAGAATCCGGATTTCTTCGATCCATCCGCGAATCAGCTCCTGATGGTACTGATCGGGTTTTTTCCATTTTCCGGTAGGATACTTTAATAATTCCAAGTCCATCTTTTGTATTTGAATGCTTTTAAAGCGTTTTGATTGCGATTCTGCAAATAACAATTGGTTTACGAAAAAGCTTCCTTTTCTCCATTAATTTTGTGTTCCGTTAGCCAGATACTGGCCTTGTTTGCAAAAGTAGTGCTTACATGGGATTGAAATGAAGCTTGTTTTCTTTAGAGATTTGTTTAAAACTAAGAAGCCGAATTATGGAAATGACAAATAGAAATGCGTGGATTTATCTTTTAGGATGCCTGGTCCTGGTGTTTGGCTTGTGGACTCTTATGAAATCATGTAACAACAGTGAAATGGGAGATCGCGCATACGGGATCATCCGCGGTGTCGAAGCAGTGGTCGATTCTGCCGCCCTGAAAGCTGAAAAAGCCATGAAGGAGGCAAATGCGCAGGTGGATTCGGTTGCTTTGGGTTTTAAGGCAAAGTGGGCAGAGTTGGGGGATATGATCAATGTCCGGCTGGACACTTTCGATATGCGCTTACCCCTGAAGGGTATCGAGATAAAATTAATTGAATGGGTTCAGGACAAAGCGAAACTGGTGGATAAGGACACCTGGTTCAATTTTGACCGGATCTTATTTGAGACGGGGAGCGCGAAGCTGAATAAAGTTTCCGACGAACAGATCGACAACATTGCCAAAATCATGAAGGCCTTGCCCAAGGTGGAATTTAAAATCGGGGGCTATACAGACAATGTGGGTGATCCGGCAGCAAACCTGAGCCTCTCTCAAGCCAGGGCGGAGGCTGTTCGCGAGGCCCTCATTCAAAGAGGCATCAATTCAAGCCGCCTGATGGCAGAAGGCTACGGATCCGAGCACCCCGTTGCGGACAATAAAACAGAGGAAGGTCGGGAAATGAACCGCAGGGTCGCCATACGGGTCACGAAAAAATAAGTTGCGGGCTGCATTCCTGGTCTGGATAGCTTTTCTTTTAAGTTTTTGAATTTTTGAACTACAGCGCTTTGGAGCGGATGTATTGCACTACTTTTCAGGACTTGATTTCCCAAAATCTTTCCGGAAAACACCAAAATCCTGGTCAGTCCTGCCTCTGAAAATCGTTTTGCCTCGTCTTCCGTATGCATATATTTAATTATATACAATATATAATATATTTGTATATAGCTATTTGTGTTCTCTAATGTTTTTCTAATTAAAAAAGTTCCCTAAAAACTTGTTCATTTTGATCATAATTAAGCTATTTTTGTCTGAAACTATAAAAGACAAAATAGTCTTAAATCTGAATTGAAAAATTACATTAAAGCCTAAACACTTTCTTATGCAAACAACGGATCAGAACGGTCAGAATGGCCAAAATGGACAGATTGGAACCAAGAACATCAGCTACATCATGGACACCAAGAACTGGAGAGGTCCATTGTTATTCATTTTTATCATCAGTCTGCTGGGGGTAGGCATGATTGCTTTCCAGACCTATGTGGATGCACCGCCCATGTCTGGTTTTAAGGACAATAAGGGACAGGTGGTGATAGATCAGAAAACCATTGAGCGCGGGCAAGAGGTATTTCACAAAAAAGCGCTGATGGAATATGGAAGCTTTTTTGGGGACGGTGCGCAGCGGGGTCCGGATTTTACGGCGGAAGCCTTGCATCAGATTAGTGTTGCAATGGCGAATTACTATGCTGCCGAAATTAAAGCGCAATCGGGCATGGAACCTAAGGATTATGAACTTCGGGAAATAGGAGAAAAAGTAAAGATGGAACTGAAACAAAATCAGTACAACGCTTCGGATAAACTCGTGCAATTATCTCCGGCGCAGACCTTTGCACTAGGGGAATTGAAGAAGTATTATACAGATATGTTCATTGATAAAAACAAAGGTGTGGGTTTCCCTCCTAAGGATTATATCAAGGACCGAAACGAAGTGGCAGACCTCAGTTCCTTTTTCTTTTGGGGCGCCTGGGTTTGTGTGACGCAAAGACCCGGATCTTCATTCAGTTATACGCACAACTGGCCTTATGATCCCAAAGCGGGCAACACACCTACCTCACCGGTCATTTTGTGGAGTGTGCTTGGACTATTGGCTTTTGTATTGGCTTGTGGTATCGTATTGTATTTTATTGGTCAATACAATCAGTTGCCGAATAAATTTTTCAAACCTCCAAAGAGGGATCTATTCAATATGGAGCGGGTGTCCTCATTTAAGCCCACCCCTACGCAAAGGGCAACTTATAAATTCTTTTTTGTCGCCATTTTGTTGTTTTTCGTCCAGGTATCCAGTGGTTTGGTTACGATCAATGATTTTATTCAATGGATGGGTTATATAGGTATCCATATTACGGATAATCTTCCTGTAACGATTTCAAGAAGCTGGCACCTGATGTTGTCCCTTTATTGGATTTCGACCTGTTGGATTGCTTCTTCCATTTTCATTCTGCCAATTCTTTCTAAGAAGGAAGTACCGGGGCAGTTGAAGCTGGTTAACACGCTTTTCGTATTGCTTTTTGTTTTAGTAGCCGGTTCACTAACAGGAATTGTCCTGGGTCCTTTGGGATTATTGGGAAAATGGTGGCATGCTTTGGGACATCAGGGATGGGAATTTGTAGATTTTGGAAAATGGTACCAGATTCTCCTCATGGGTATTTTTGCTCTTTGGGTTGCGGTGGTCTATCGGGGAATTAAACCTGCATTGATCAAAGGCCAGTCATGGAATTTACCCAACTGGATTTTGTATAGCGTTATCGGTATTCCTTTACTGTTCTTATCCGGTTTTGTGGCCAAACCCGAAACGAATTTTGTAATTGCTGATTTTTGGAGATGGATGGTGATCCACATGTGGGTGGAAGCTTTCTTTGAAGTGTTTATCACGGTAATCGTCAGTTACCTGATGGTGCTGATGGGATTGGTGAGCAGGCAGGCTGCAATTCGCGTGGTGTACTTTGCAACTATTTTGTTTTTAGGAACGGGATTGCTTGGCATTTCCCATAACTTTTACTGGAATGCCAAGCCGGTTGCTACGATGGCATTAGGTAGCGTCTTTTCAACGCTGCAATTTGTTCCGCTTATCCTTCTTACCGTTGAAGCATGGCGTTTTAAAACCATGCCTAAACTTGCAGTCGGCGAAGTGGAGCACAGCCAATTGTCCACGAGTTTTGGATTTTCTGAAGTTTTCAAATTCCTGGTTGCCGTGAATTTCTGGAATTTCTTTGGAGCCGGCGTGATGGGTATCATTATCAATTTGCCCATTATGAATTATTTCGAGCACGGCACCTATTTAACCGTCAACCATGCACATGCAGCATTGATGGGCGTTTACGGAAATATATCATTGGCGGCATTGCTCTTTGCATCAAAGCTTGTCATAAAAAGTGAGCGCTGGAATGCGAAAGCTGTGAATTTCTCCTTCTGGTCCATCAATATCGGTCTGATGCTTATGGTGGTTTTGGATTTGTTTCCAGCAGGTTCCATACAATTTAAAAATGTGGTTGAACAAGGATTGTGGTTTGGCCGCTCTCATGAATTTATTGATTATGGCATTTTCAACAGACTTACCTGGTTGAGAGGTATCGGCGCTTCCGTGTTTTTCTTTGGAGGAGTGATCCCATTGACCTGGTTTATTGCAACGCGAATCAATTCCCTCAAATCAAAAGCAAATGACATCAGTGAAATGGACCGTGTCACCGTACAGGAGGAAGTTGAACTGAAAAAAGAAGTAGAAGAAGTGGTTTTGAATTAAAATTTTTGTGAATAGGAACCTGGCGTATCTATTGCCGGGAGTATAGGTTTGGTGCTGCCCCTCAAGTTCCGGGAATGAAGAACGGAACCTGAGGGGCCGCACTTTTTTTAGGGATCAGGAAATAATTTTTTTCAATTGCCCGTAGGAACAAATTATAAATATTTTATATATTTGGGTGTTCTTTGTCTTAAATATAAATTTCATGCGGGCCCTCTCCAAATCGACTATTTATTGTTTGCGTGCACTGATCTATGTGGCTTCCAAGAACGAGCAGGATAAATTTGTCAGCATTGGGGAAATCTCAGAGGAGTTGGACATTTCCTTTCACTTTTTGACCAAGACTTTTCAGATTCTTACAAAAAATGGTTTGCTTGCTTCCCACCGCGGGCCACAGGGAGGGGTCATACTAAGGAAACCAATGAAGGATATTTTTTTAATTGATATCGTCCATATACTTGAAGGCGAGGATTTTTTTGACAAGTGCCTGCTGGGATTGCCGGGTTGCGGACAACATGAGCCATGCCCCGTACATGCTTTTTGGAAAGATGTCAAGGGTTCCCTGAAAAAGGAATTTGAAGAAACCTCATTGGCGCATCTTGCGAAAAGTGTTCATTCGAAAAAAATGAGAATCTAAAAAAATTTGTAGCTATTTAAGATAAAAACATCTTAATAATGATGCGAGAGAAGCATTGCCTAAAGGAGAAATGAAAATGAGAAATATGACAAAATTTGTTATCAAACGAAACGGAGAGTACCACCCTTTTCTGCCCTTTAAAATAGAAGAGGCCGTTGCAAAAGCTTTTGAAGGACAGGCTTTGCCATTGGACCAAAGTGTGGCAGAAGCCGTTTTTGCAAAATTGGAATCTAAGGACATATGGGCGGTTGAAGAGATACAGGATCTCATCGAAAAGGAACTGTTTGAAAAAAATTACTTCGAGGTGATGCGCGCCTTCATGCTGCATCGCCATACGCGCAAATTGCAGCGCGAACATGTGCATGGCCTCAATGAAGATACGACTTACATCGACAGCAGTCAGACGATTGAGGAGTACGTTTTTCAAAAGGACTGGAGGATCAATGCCAATGCGAATACCTCCTATTCAAGTGCGGGCCTCATCAATAACGTAGCAGGAAAGGTCATTGCGAATTACTGGCTGGACAAAGTGTACGACAAGGATGAAGCCCACGCGCATCGCAACGGAGACGTTCACATTCATGATCTGGATTGCCTAACGGGTTATTGTGCGGGATGGAGTCTTCGCATATTGTTGAATGAAGGTTTCAATGGGGTTCGCGGAAGGGTTGAAAGCAGACCGCCTTCGCATTTTCGCGAAGCTTTGGGGCAGATGGCAAACTTTTTGGGCATCCTCCAAAGTGAGTGGGCCGGAGCGCAGGCATTCAGTTCCTTTGACACCTATCTGGCACCCTATGTATTTAAAGATCAGCTGAGCTTTGAAGAAGTCCTGAAAGGAATCCGCAGTTTCGTGTACAATCTGAATGTTCCGGCGCGCTGGGGTCAGTCTCCTTTTACAAATATCACGCTGGACTGGATGGTGCCGCAGGACTTAAAAGATCAGTTTCCAACAAGGAATGACATCCATCTTTTTAATTCGGTCAAACAGGATCCGAAACTTTTGGAAGCTGCAAGGGGAAAAGGCGTCGACCAACTGACAGAGCTGTGCTACAGACATTTCCAGGATGAGATGAATTTGATCAATCGCGCTTATTATACGGTGATGACAGAAGGCGACGCTAATGGTCAGCCTTTCACCTTTCCGATTCCCACGGTAAATATTACTGAGGATTTTGACTGGTACGGAGAGAACACCGATTTGTTGTTCATGAATACGGCAAAGATTGGCTCTTCCTATTTTCAGAATTTTATCGGAAGTCAATACATGTACGATGCTTCCGGTAATAAAATTGAAAATCCATATGCCTACAAACCGAATGCAATTCGCAGTATGTGTTGCCGCCTTCAGCTGGATTTGCGGGAACTATTGAAACGCGGGAATGGTCTGTTCGGCAGTGCGGAAATGACGGGAAGTATTGGCGTAGTCACAATAAATATGGCCCGATTGGGATACCTGTTTGCAGGCAATTTCGAGGGGTTGATGAACCGCCTGGATCAATTGCTGGAAATGTCCAAATCTAGTTTGGAGAAAAAGCGCGTGTTTATAACAGACTTATACGAAAGGGGCTTGTTCCCCTATACGAAGCGTTACTTGCCTCATTTTAGAAATCATTTTTCAACTATTGGTGTAAATGGATTGAATGAATTGATTCGCAATTTTTCGCACGACCGGTTCTGCATTACAGATGAATACGGCAGGGAAATGGCGCTTCAAATATTGGAACATATCCGGCAACGCATACTCAGCTTCCAGGAGCAAACCGGAAATTTATACAACCTGGAGGCCACACCGGCAGAAGGCACGACCTATCGATTTGCAAAAGAAGATCGCAAGCGCTATCCTGACATTTTACAAGCCGGATATGGCGACAATATTTATTATACCAACAGCTCCCAGATTCCGGTTCATCATACCGACGACCCGTTTGAAGCCCTTCTGTTGCAGGATGAGCTGCAGTGTAAATACACCGGAGGAACCGTCATGCATTTGTATATGCGTGAAAAAATCAGCACTCCGGAAGCCTGCCGGAATCTGATCCGGAAAGTGATTTCCAACTTCAGATTGCCCTACATTACGGTAACCCCTGTATTTAGTATTTGCCGCATACATGGCTATCTGGAAGGAGAGCACGAATATTGTCCAAAATGCGATGAAATATTGCTTAAAACACTTTTAACCGATCATAATCAATAATTTTATGGAAACCAAACAATGCGAACAACTGTTAGCAGTTCACGAATCCCTGAGGAGTAAATGCCTTGTCTATACCCGCGTGATGGGTTACCACAGACCCATTGAGAGTTTTAATATTGGCAAGAAAGGGGAGCACCACGAACGGATCCATTTTGAGGAGCCGAAGCATGAGTAGTCCCATTTACAACATTACGCCTTTTTCCATGCTGGACTATCCCGATAAGACCAGCTGTATACTCTGGTTTGCGGGGTGTAACATGCGTTGCCAATATTGTTACAATCTGGATGTCGTCCGAGGAAAAGGTCATACGAGTTATGATTCTGCCCTTCAGTTCATTAAAACGCGAAAGGGATTATTGGATGCCGTTGTCCTCAGTGGGGGAGAATGCACGATGCATCAACATATGGATCACTTCCTGAAGGAAATTAAAAACCTGGGTTTCCTGCTTAAAATCGATACCAATGGTTCTCACCCGGAGCGGATAAAGCATTTTTTGCACTCCCATCTTGTAGATTACATTGCTCTGGATTTTAAAGCTTTGCCATTTTCCTTTTACAAAGTCACCCAATCCGATTTGTTCCAGAAATTCGAGCAGTCCCTTCAACTCTTGATCCGGATGAACGCTGCCTTTGAAGTGCGGACCACCATCCATTCTGCATTTTTTGACCGGAATACTATTTCGGATATGATACAGTATCTTGAGAAACAGAGCTACAAAGGAACGTATTACCTGCAAAACACGATTCGTGGTACCGAAACATTGGGACAAATTGGAGATTCCGATTTTAAATTAAAAGAGGGTATGTTTCATTCTTCACAGTTTGAGCTGAAGATTAGAAATTGAATAAGCTACTCAAGGGTCCTGTTTCGAGATATGTACAAAAGCCAGCTGTTCCTTCGCATTGAAAGCTGCGGGAAAGCTTCCACTTCTCCATGGATCTACTCCTGAATTCTACTCCATAACGGCAGGAATGAATTGCTATAGTATTCTTTCTATGCAGATTAGGATGGAAAGGAGGCCTGCTAAAGCAGGTCCTGATTTAATTTTTAAAAAATTAAATAGAAATGTTCGCAGGGAAATGGAAGGGACTTTTACTTTTGTACAATTAAGTTAAAATAGTCTTAAATCTAAAATCAAACCTATGAAAGCGTTTTATCGGATTTCGGTGATTGTTCTCGCCATCGTTGCATTGTTTGCAACTTCCTGTAATAAATCTGAGCCTAATTCAGGGCCTGACTCCCAGCTAAAGGCCTTCAACAATGATGTATATCACGAGTGGGTGAATATGTTTTTGGAATTTGACAGGTATGCCGCTTTTTTCCGTCCGGGTCCTGCCCCGCGTGCTTTGGCCTACCTCGGTTTAAGTGCTTATGAAGCCAGTCTCGGCGGTATGCCGGACTATCAGTCCTTGCGCTATCGCCTGGGTATTACAGACATGCCCGAAATTAAAAAGGGACTGTATTGGCCGGAAGTCATCAACGCCTCTTATGCATATTTGATGTATAAATTTTTTGAAAGTGTAACTTTTAAGGATAAGGATGGAAATGTCCTCAACAAACAGGATTTCTTCAACAAGATTACAAATAAGGAAAATGAATTGAAGGCTCGTTATGCAGCAGAGGCTGACAATACGCTTCTTCTGAACTCAGAGTCCCATGGACGCGAAATTGCTGCTGCTATCTGGAGATTCTCCGTTTCAGATCCCGTCGGACACAATGGACATCTCAACCCTTTCCCGGATCCCGTAAATGCAAAAGGATGTGACTGGGTGCCTACAGATCCTACCACGGTTTCTGACAGAGGTTTGTATCCACAATGGGGCAAAGTGCGCCGCTTTGGACTTAGCCAGTCCGATTTGGATGCATTGATTTCTCCTTATGATTGCGATGCGGATTCCAATTCCGTTATTTACGCCCAGGCTTATGAAATGTATGTATTAGCAAATATCGCTCGCAAGGATACAAGAGGAGAAATGGAGCATATCGCAGAATTCTGGAGCGATGACCGTGTGGGTTGGACTTTTAGCCCTCCGGCACGATTGGAAGCCATTGCTGACCAGATCGTGGTAAAAGAAAATTTCGACCTGGAAAAAACTTGCCTGCTATACGCACAATTGGGAATGGCACTTAACGATGCTGCCGTAAATGCCTGGTACAATAAGTATAAATTTAACGTGGAGCGTCCTATTACCTATATTCACCGTGTGATCGACCCTAAATTCGAGATTCCATGGCTTGGCTTCACACCGCCATTTCCAGCTTATCCTTCCGGACATGCGACCTTTGCTTTTTCAGGAGTTGGTATTCTTGAATCATTTGTTGGAGGTAGTTATCCATTTACGGACTATTGCCATGCTAACCGTACAGATTTTAATGGAAGACCGCGGAGCTACAGCACGCTTCGCGACATCGCCAACGAAAATGCGTTTAGCCGGCTTCCTCTGGGAGTGCACTATCGCATGGATTATGACAGTGGAAATTTCTGCGGTACCCTGTGTGCACGTCGTGTGCTTGAACTCCCATGGAAAAGATGATCAAAACAATTTAGAATTTATGTAAGTATACATCTTCTCTTTGTCCAATCGGATTGCCCTAATGAATTGCCGGTCCTTTCTTACAGGACCGGCTTTTTTAATTAAGGGGAAAGGAAAAGATCGCATTCGGCTTGAAAGCTCAACAGGGACCTGTGGTTTCCATTGCTGAGGAACAGAATGCGGGCTTTTCACCGGACCTGGCGACAGCTATAACCTGAAGAAGGAAAATATGCAGCTGTAAAATAGAAAAGCCCTTAAAAAGGGCTTTTCTGAGTTGACCCATAAGGATTCGAACCTTAACAGACAGAACCAAAATCTGTAGTGCTACCGTTACACCATGGGTCAATGGCAAATCGGGGCTGCAAAAATAAATACTTTGCTTTAATCCCTTGCAAAATGCAGGAATTTTATTCGTCAATAGGGCGGAGTTTGTAAATATCGGTCAATTGACGGCCATTTTCCTGATAATCCATGCCAAAACCCACCACAAACTCAGGTCCTATGTGAAAACCTACATAGGAAGGCTGAACCGGATAGCGCAGCGAGTCTGGTTTAAAAAGCAGGGTGGCCAGTTGGATGTCCTCATGGCCCTGCGACCTGAGCAGATCAAACAAATAATGCAGGGTGAACCCGGTATCGACGATGTCTTCGACTATCAAAAGTGGTTTGTCTTTGCCAATGCTCAGAGCGGCGGGCTCCAGCTGCATTTCAAAACCCGACTCAAGTCCTTTGTATGTTTTGATGGTAGTGTGGTGAATTTGTGCGGGAAACTGCAACAGGGGAAGAAGCTGCCTGGAAAACATTTCTGCTCCCTGAAGCACAATGAGAATGTGGATCGCCTGGTCTCCATAATGGTGGTTGATTTGATCCGCCATTTCGGCAATGGCATTCCGTATCGCTTCATTTTCAATGAAAAGATCAAACTGCAATCCTCCAATGCTGATTTCAGTCAAGTCCATACTTGTCAATTAGGTAGACCAGACTTGCCATCGCCGCGGATCCCAATGCAAGCTCGCGGGGATGCACCGCCTGTATGTGATCTTGCTCCGTGTGGTGGTAGTCAAAATAGCGCTGGCTGTCGGGAGAAAGTCCAAACAACATGCCTTTCTGGCTTCTTAAAGGTCCGATGTCTGCTCCTCCGCCACCCTTGTTAAAGCTCAGGTTGTAAGGGGACAGCAGATCATCCCATTTCGCTAAATTTTTAGTGTATTTCGTGAGCGCAAGGCTGTCCCCATCGAATCCAAAGCCAAGCGGGGTAAAGCCGCCGGCATCTGATTCAATGGCTGCCAGGTGAAATTCGCGATTATTGTTGGATACTTCCGCATATGTACGGCCGCCTGCCAGGCCGTTTTCTTCATTTTGAAACAAGACGCAACGGATGGTGCGCTTGGGTTTGATGCCAAGTCTTTTTAAAAGATGGATCACTTCCATGCTCTGCACGCAACCTGCTCCATCATCATGTGCTCCGCCCCCGACATCCCAGGAGTCCAGGTGGCCGCCGACCAGGATGATCTCATTTGGGAATTCGCTTCCTTTTATTTCCCCTACGACGCTGTAGGAAGTTTTCATACCCCTGTTTTCGCAACTCGACCTCACATACAATTGCGTATTTGCGGACTGTATGCATCGCCCTAAAAGTTCGGCATCATTGGTACAAATCGCAATGGCGGGAATCGGCTTTACCGAATCTGCGAAAAAGGTACCACCTGTATGCGGTACATCGTCCAGGCGGCCGGTCATGGAGCGGACAATACAGGCGATCGCTCCCATTTTGGAAGCCAGCTCCGGTCCGGCAACCCTTTGGTCGACAGCAGCACCATAGGCATGAAAAGTACGTACATAGCTGTTGTCGAAAGGGTGGTTGAAAAAAACAATCTTTCCTTTGACGGCATTTCCCAATGATCGCAATTCATCAAGTGATTTGACCATAAGTACCTGTCCGCTCAGTCCTTCTTTTGGGCTGGCTCCGGAGTTTCCCAAAGCCAGACATTTGAGGCTGCGCTGACCAACCAGGGGATGGTTTATGATAGTTACTTCTTCTTTCTCTCCGCGATACCAGTATTTTACCTGGCAGGCTTGATTCCAAACCGTATCTGTTCCTATCGTATCCATAATCTGATGCGTAAATTCGACCGCTGCAAGACTTTGCGGCGATCCGGCGATCCTGCCACCAATTTTTTCGGATAGATAGGTCAACCATTTGTAGGAAAGCTGCTGCTGGAGCGCTTCGTCGTAAATTTTTTTAACCGCAAAGACATCTTCGGTTTCATCCTGAGCCTTTAGCGCTGCAACATTGTTCAGTAACAGAATGAACAATAGGGCTATGCATCTCAGTAAAGGATTTTTAAGAAAAAAGCACCACGCTTCGCGGGACAAATTCATGTTTGGCATGTTGAAAACTTAAGGTAGAATTGGGATGAATTTACGGCAGAAACTTTGATTGCAAAGTGGATTTTATATTTTGAAGATCCGGTAAAGAGTTTCAAATTCGACAAGAACATTCTTTAAAGAAGGACCATTCGATTACTTTTGTGATCTCAGCAAACTATAACACATAATGAGTGCAATTATGAAAAAATGGATTCTCTTTTACTTTGGCTTTCTGATATTTGGAAATGCCTTTGGCCAGACGACCGAACAGGCTGCAGCGCAGGAGAAAATGCGTGCGGATAAGGTAAATGCCACTATGGCAATCGAAGAAAAGGAAGGATGGAGCAGTAAGGCAGGAATAGGACTGGATTTGGCTCAACTCTTAAATATTAATCCTTATGTAGGAGCAGGTTCAGACAGACTTGGAATTGGCGGTGTGCTCAACTACAAGACCATCTATAAAAAGGCCTTGTTCAGCTGGAAAACGGAGTTGCTTATCAACCTTACCACTCAACGGATCGGCTCCGGAGTGGTGAGCCCTACTTCGAGTCAAAAAATTCCATTTGAAAAAGCATTAGACCAGTTTAATGTAAATACCAATTTTGCCTACAAGCTCAATTCTTCTTCCGCCTGGGCTTATTCTTTGGATCTGGGTCTTCGCACGCAAGTTTTAAACAGCTATATTGATTCCGCTTCAAGCAAAGTTTATCTCAAAGAAATAAAAGAGGGAAATTACAATACGAGTCTCGTATCGAAGATCTTTTCACCTGCACTGATTACACTTGCTCCCGGGATTCAATATGCCAAAGGTTCAAAATGGAATTTTTTCCTCTCTCCTGTTGCGGGTCAGATTTTATTTATCTCTGATCAGAATATTGCCAATCTTGGTGTGCATGGCACCAGCCTCAAAGAGGGCAGCACCACGGAGTATGAGAAATCTAAATTCATGTTGGGTGCACTGGCCAAAGTTGGATATGCGAATACCTATTTTGGAAAACTGAATGTAGGAAGTGCCTTATCCCTGTATTCTGATTACCTGGATCAGCCTCAAAACATCGATGTCATCTGGACAAACAGCTTTGCTATTGAAATCCTGAAGGGCTTAAATCTGGGCATTCATGCCGACCTCTATTACGACCACAATAAATTGAATTCCATTTCAAATTCCAATGCGGTGGGAGGTGTCTCCGGCCTGGGTCGCAGGGTCAATTTTATTGAACAAGTACTGCTGAATTATACGCGAAATTTCTGACGTTCACTTTTTCAGGAAGGCCAGGCAGTAGCAAAGACCTGAAAGGATTTGTTCGTTTGCCGGCCGTGTGAGGAATGCATGGGAGCTGTTGAATCCGCTGTGAATGCATGTAGCAGGCTGCTTTGGTCTGTACTTTCTGTTTCTCACATTCTCCCTATCTTCATGGCTCATTCGAATCTATGAAAAAACTCTTTCTGCTGGACGGTCATGCACTTGTGTACAGGGCACATTATGCTTTTATCGGCCGTCCCCTGATCAATTCCAAAGGCCTGAATACCTCCGCCATATCGGGGTTCATCAGGACCCTCTGGGAAATCATCAGCAAGGAGAAACCAACGCATCTGGCTGTCGCATTCGATTTGTCGGGTCCAACATTCAGGCATAAAGAATTTCCGGAATACAAAGCACACCGGGAAGCGCAACCTGAAGACATTACCATTGCGCTGCCCTACATTGAAGAGCTGATCAAAGCCTTTAATATTCCAATCATTACGGTAGAAGCTTATGAAGCGGATGATGTCATTGGCACTCTGGCGAAGCAAGCCGCCAGGGAAGGTTTTACGGTATACATGGTCACCCCGGATAAGGATTACGGGCAATTGGTAGAGGACCACATCTACATGTTTAAGCCTTCACGGCAAGGCAACGGAACGGATATACTTGGTCCTAAGGAAGTGACTGAAAATTGGGGTATCAAACGGGTAGATCAGGTGATCGATCTTTTGGGATTGATGGGGGATGCAGTGGACAACATACCCGGAATTCCAGGGGTGGGTGAGAAAACGGCAGTCAAATTGCTCGGTGAATTCGATACTGTAGAGAACCTCCTTAAGAATAAGGACAAACTGCCAGGCAAACTAAAGGAAAAAGTGGAGCAGTATGCAGATCAGGCCTTGTTAAGTAAGAAACTTGCCACGATTGACATTCATGCTCCCATACAATTTGATGAAAAACTCTACCGCATAGAAGGCTTCGACAAACAGCGTTTGATGGAGCTTTTCAAGTTGCTGGAATTCCGGACTCTTGCACAGACCATCCTCGGAGCTTCCACAGAACCTACGCAGGCTTCCATGTTTGCAGAAGAAAAAGAGGAACAATCAACAAGCAAGGCAGAATACAAAATCGGGGAACACGATATTTACAACACGCCACATCATTATGAATTGGTGCAGAGCGATCAGGAAATAAAAAAATTGATCGACTTGCTGGATGAGGCTGCGATCATTTCTTTTGACACAGAAACAACAGGCATCGATGCCAATCAGGCTGAACTTGTAGGCATGTCATTTTGTGTAAAAGCTTCAAAGGCATTTTACATACCGGTACCTTCTGATCAATCCGAAGCGTTAAAGCTTGTACACCGTTTTAAAAAAATATTGGAGGACCCGCAAAAGAAATTTATTGGGCAAAATATCAAATACGACATGCTGATGATGCGGTGGTACGGAGTGACGATGCAGGTACCGCATTTTGATACGATGATTGCCCATTACCTTCTTGAGCCCGATTTGCGACATAAACTGGATTACCTGGCCGAATCCTACCTGAATTATAAAATGGTGGCCATTGAAGAACTCATCGGTAAAAAAGGTGCCAATCAAGGCTCTATGCGCGATGTGGAACTCGATAAAATCAAGGAATATGCAGCCGAAGATGCAGACCTTACCTTGCAATTAAAAGGGATTCTTAAAAAGGAAGTCGAAAATCACAAACTAACGGATGTTCTTAATTCAATTGAACTGCCTTTAATACCCGTGCTTTGCGAAATGGAATATGAAGGTGTGCGTATTGATGGTACGTTTTTGAATGAGTACAGTACGGTGCTGGAACAGCAAATTAAGGAAGCCGAACATCAGATTTACAAAAAGGCAGGAGTCAGGTTTAATATCGCAAGTCCAAAGCAGGTGGGTGAATTGCTATTTGAAAAAATGAAGATTCCCTACCGCTGGAAAAAGACCAGCACAAACCAGTATTCAACGGACGAGGAAAAATTAAGTGAGTTGGCTGAGGAACACGAGATTGTGCATGACATACTGGATCACCGGAAACTTTCCAAATTAAAATCGACTTATGTGGATTCCCTTCCTTCGATGATCAATCCGAAGACCGGACGTGTCCACAGTTCGTTCAATCAGGCGCGGGCCGCTACCGGGCGCCTGTCCAGCGAAAATCCAAATTTGCAGAACATTCCCATTAAAGATGAAGCGGGAAGAGAAATACGAAAAGCATTTATTCCCAGGGATACACATCATGTGCTGATCTCTGCAGATTATTCTCAAATTGAATTAAGGCTCATTGCAGACATTGCCAATGAAGAAATGATGCTGGATGCATTCCGTAAAAATCAGGACATACACAGGGCAACTGCTGCAAAGGTGTTTGGAGTGGATTACGAGCAGGTCACTGCGGAGCAAAGACGGCGCGCAAAGACGGTCAACTTTTCAATTCTGTATGGTGCAGGTGCGACGAACATATCCAGACAATTGGGTATCGGCAGATCAGAGGCCAAAGAACTGATAGACCTCTATTTTAAAACATACAGTGGATTAAAAGCATATATGTCCTCGGTGGTGGAGGATGCTCAGAAAAACGGATACGTGATGACCATGATGGGACGTAAACGCGTACTCAGAGATATCAATTCAAGGAATGCTCTGGCTAAATCAAATTCTGAGCGCGTGGCCATTAATACGCCCATTCAGGGGACGGCAGCAGATATGATCAAGTTGGCGATGATTCACATTCATAAAAAGCTTCACAGCGAAAAAATGCAAACGCGCATGATTTTGCAGGTGCACGACGAATTGGTTTTTGATACGCCGAAATCAGAACTCGAGCGTGCGAAGGAAATCATTGTTCATGAAATGAAGCATGCCATACCTCATCTGAAAGTGCCAATTGATGTGGGTATTGGTTATGGATTAAATTGGCTCGAGGCACATTAAAGAATGTTCAACCCATGAAATTATCAAACCCAATTCATGTAAAGGAACTCGCAGATCGCTTTGGTTTGCAGATTATAGGCAATAAGGACCAGATCATTTATGGAATCAATGAGATTCATAAAGTTCAGGAAGGGGACCTCACTTTTGTAGATGCGGAAAAGTATTACCAAAAGTCCATTCATTCAGCTGCCACAACCATCCTGATCAACAAAGAGGCGGACTGTCCTGCCGGAAAAACATTGCTGGTTGCGGAACAACCCTTTGAAATTTACAATCAACTCGTGTGCGAAGCGAGACCTGTCGAGTTGCAGACCGCGGCTATAGCGGAGAGTGCATGGATCCATCCCACTGCTCGTATAGAAGCACATGCGACGATTGGCCCTTACGCGGTGATCGGTGCGCACACAACGATTGCTTGTCATACCCATATTGGTTCTCATACCCTAATAGGCAATCATGTAAATGTGCAGGCGGGATGCATGATCGGAACAGATGCATTTTATTTTAAAAAAACCGCCGATGGCTTTAAAAAATGGTGCTCCGGGGGTCGTGTTATTTTGCATGATCATGTGGATATTGGAGCCGGATGTACCATCAACAAAGGTGTAAGCGGAGATACCATTATTGGAGAAGGCACCAAAGTGGATTGTCAGGTCCATATTGGGCATGGTGTGGTCATTGGTAAACATTGTTTGTTTGCTGCGCAGGTGGGTATCGCCGGCAAAACGATCATCGGGGACCATGTAACCCTGTATGGCCAGGTTGGAATTGCACAGAATCTGGTGATCGGAGACCACGTCACCGTGCTGGCCAAATCGGGTGTTTCCAAAAACCTGGAAAGCGGGAAAAGCTATTTTGGTGCCCCCTGTGAAGAGGCACGTGAAATGTTGAAAGAGATGGCAGCATTAAAAATCATCGCAAGAAACTATAAGAAACCTAAGGAATGAGTTCCACAGGGGCATGTGCCGGAAGCATCCGGAATTTTGATCCCTTGCTTTGATCCACATAAAAAATCCTGCAGCAGACAGAACGGGAAAGTTCCGCACAAAACAGGATGCAAAGCATAGATTTCCGGGACCTGAATCTTATGGGCATTCTGATTTTGAATACGAACAAACGTACGTTAGTATTTCGGATGTTCTTTATCCGGAAGTAGTATTTCGTTTGAGTTTTATATGATGCGACCAGCGGTGGCTGGGTTTTTCGATGAGGGTATAAAAGAAATAGGAAGCTATTGTAGTGCAGAAGATACTCCAAAAAATAAACTCTATCCGGTTCCCTTCCGGATAAGTTCTTACGAGCGCATCGAGAAGGGTCCATCCGACTTGGATATGGATCAGATAAAAGGAGTACGACCATTTCCCCAAGGTGACAAGGGCGCCCACAAAGTAGTTGAAATACAAAATAAACAAGGAAGATCCTACGATTGCACAGAGATGGTACACGTCAAAGCACCAAAAACAAATGCAAAAGTTGATAAACAAGCCTATCCGGATTTCCCGCTCTGTCAGTTTGTGGATGTGGTAATTAAAAAGCAGGATTCCTGCAGCAAAGTGGCAGCCATAATAAAGCACCGTATGATCAAATTCGAGCCATCGCCCCATGCAGAAGGCAAGGAGTACAGCACTACTGACCCATTTGTTTTTGAAAACCAGGAATGGGAATATCAAGGCCATGAGCATGTAATATTGTACCTCGACGGCCAGACTCCAGTAAATTCCCTTCAGCCAGCTTTTTCCGAGCAGATCATTCAGGTGCAGCACATGGTACAAGATGTTTCTCCAGTCCAGAATGATTACTTTGTCTTTGTAAGGACTAAAAAAAGTTGAAACGTATTCAATGATAAAAATTAAGGCAATGCTGCACCAGTAGGGCGGTTCGATGCGCAGTAAACGCTTTAGCAAAAAACGCGGTGCATCGGCAAGCTGGTAATCTGCCTTATACATGGCATAGGGGATAACAAAGCCGCTGATGACGAAAAAAATTTCTACCCCGAGGTAGCCTCTTGAGAAAACAAACCGAAAGGTACTGTCAGAAGGGAGGAATCCTTCGCTGAAGTGGTAAAGGCATACAAGAAGAGCTACCATGCCGCGGAGCATGTCAATGGAAAAGAGATGTTTGCCTTTCATTTCAGCATAAATGTAGAAAACTGTCCTTATCCAATGGAGTTTTGTCTTTTATTTTAGGGAGGCAGGATCAGATGGACAGGGGGCTCATGCGGGAATATTCAATGGGTCTGCATGGCAGCAAATCAAACTGCGGATTACCTTTGGTTTTAAAGCAGTGTCCTGGAGTAATAAATATGAGATTCATAATTTTGCTTGGATGGTTTTATTCCTTTGATTTATTTAGTTCGCCCATGGCAAAAGGCATTGATACGCTGCATTTCTACAGTGCTTCTTTACAGAAAACGATGCCCGTTTTGGTCATCGGACCTGTGGAAGCGGATACATCTGAAGTGGGGCGCCCCGTGCTCTATCTATTGCATGGCCATGGAGGATATTACGGTTCCTGGCTGGAACTCATACCGGAATTACAAAGCTGGGCTGAGCGATTGAAGATTTGGATCGTATGTCCCGATGGCAGTCCGGAAAGCTGGTATCTCGATCTGGATGTGAAACGGAAATTTCGCTATTCGAGTTATTTGTCAAATGACCTCATGCCCTACATTGAATCGCATTATCCCGTTTCAAAAGAGAGGGAAAAAAGAGCTATTTCCGGCATCAGCATGGGTGGACATGGCGCTCTCCTGCTGGCCTTGCATCGCCCCGAGCTTTTTGGAATGGTAGGAAGCTCAAGTGGTGTTCTAGACTTACTGGCCTTTAGCAAAGAGTGGAACTTGAAGGAATTGTTGGGTGACCCCCTGAAATATAAAAGTCAATGGGAGCAACAAAGTTGTTACCAGTTGCTCAGAAATTCAAATATCGATAACACGGCCCTGTGGATCGATTGCGGTGAATCCGACTTTCTGATAGATGTGAACCGCAGAGTGCATCAGGATCTGCTGGAACGCAAGATTCCGCATGTTTATATGGAATTACCAGGTGGACACGATGAGCCTTACTGGAAAGAGGCTTTCCGGCATCAGATGCAATTTATCGAGAACTACTTTGAAAAGGGATAAAGCATTTTGCATGATAAAAAGATTAAAACTTTAATCTTGTGAATTCCATAGTATTGAACTACAAGTTGGCGGACTTTAGCTAACTTTGTTTTGGCTTATGAACCTACCTGAACTCAAACGGATCGCATCTCAGATCAGAAGAGACATTATCCGACAAACATATCTTTGCGCAAGCGGGCATCCCGGCGGCTCTTTAGGTTGTGCAGATTTTCTTACCGCACTTTATTTTAAATTTTTAAAAAAAAGCATGCCTTTCCATATGGAAGGAAAAAATGAGGATTTGTTTTTTCTGTCCAATGGTCACATTTCCCCTTTATTTTATGCAGTTCTTGCGCGTTCCGGATATTTTCCGGTTGAAGAGTTAAATACCTTTCGAAAAATTAATTCCCGATTGCAGGGCCATCCTACCACGCACGAGGGTCTTCCCGGTGTGCGCGTCGCATCCGGTTCCCTGGGTCAGGGATTGAGTGTGGCACTTGGTGCCGCTCTTTCCAAGAAGCTGGACGGCGATGCTTCCAAAGTCTTTGTGCTGACGGGAGACGGTGAACTTCAGGAAGGGCAGATCTGGGAAGCGGCGATGGCTGCAGCGCACTACAAAGCCGACAATCTCATTGTTACGGTAGATTGGAATGGACAGCAAATCGACGGACCTACGGAAAAAGTGATGAGTCTGGGAGACCTGGAAGCAAAATGGAAAAGCTTTGGATGGGAAGTCCTGCATATGAATGGTAATGACATGGCGGATGTGTTGCGTGGACTGGAAGAGGCCCTGGCTGCATCCGGAAATCTCAAACCAGTGGTCATTCTGATGAAAACGGTGATGGGTTTTGGCGTGGATTTTATGATGGGTACGCATAAATGGCACGGTGTGGCGCCTAATAAGGAACAGGCTGAAGCAGCCTTGTCTCAGCTGGAAGAAACCCTGGGCGATTATTAAGCAGGCAGCCATATAAAGAATATGCCAATCAGCATCGATAGCATATGGGTTCAGAATAAGTTCAGGAAAATGAACCCGGCAGGTATTGCATTTAAGAGTGAAAAAATAAAGTGAATGAGTTGGGATCAGTATCAATCGACAAAGAAAGTAGCTACGCGTAATGGTTTTGGAGAGGGACTCCTCGATGCAGCAAGGGCCAACCCAAATGTCGTTGCGCTCTGTGCAGATCTCATTGGCTCATTGAAAATGGATGCATTTGAAAAAGAATTTCCGGAACGATTTTTCCAAACCGGAATCGCGGAGGCCAATATGATCGGCATGGCAGCCGGATTTGCGACTACAGGTAAGATACCATATACCGGAACCTTTGCCAATTTTAGTACTGGCCGCGTGTATGACCAGATCCGCCAGTCGGTGGCCTATTCAGAAAAAAATGTGAAAATTTGCGCTTCTCATGCCGGACTTACGCTTGGCGAAGACGGAGCCACACACCAGATCCTGGAAGACATCGGACTCATGAAAATGTTGCCCGGTATGACGGTCGTGGTTCCTGCCGATGCGGCGCAGACCCGGGCGGCGACCGCTGCGATTGCAAAGCACCATGGACCTGTATATCTGAGGTTTGGCAGACCGGACTGGCCTGTTTTTTTGGAAAATATACCGTTTGAGATTGGAAAAGCTCAGGTATTGAAAACAGGCGCAGACATAAGCCTCATTGCGACGGGTCATTTGGTATGGAATGCACTTGAAGCTTGCAGGGAGCTCGAAAAACAGGGCATCGACTGTGAGCTCATCAATGTGCATACGATCAAACCACTCGATGAAGAGACCATTCTCGCCTCGGCGCGCAAAACAGGCCGTGTCGTCAGCTGTGAAGAACATCAGCGCAACGGAGGATTAGGGGACAGTATCGCCCAGCTTCTGTCGCAAAAACATCCTACACGGCAGCGTTTTGTAGCTGTAAATGACCGTTTCGGGGAATCCGGAAAACCCTTGGAGTTGCTCACGAAGTATGGTCTGGGAGTAGAAGACATCCTTCTGGCAGCGAAAAGTCTTCTGTAAGGCTTTTGTACGTAGCAGCGGTAGGATTACAAGAAACTTCCTTAAAAAATTGGAGCACGGCTCTACAAGACTTACTTTTGTTTAGTTCGTTCTCCTGTCCCTGAAAATATTTCAAGTATTTTTGTTTAACTGTAAAATCATGTTTATGAAAGGGAATCCTGTCTGTACCATTTTGGTCGCTTTCCTGATGACTTTTTGTTTTGTGCAATCTTCATTTGCAGAAAATGGCCAGTTGCTTTTTGTCGCCGAGTTGAATACAAATAGCGAAGTACCGCCTGTTCGCGGAGATGCAACCGGACTGATAACATTTTTGTTGTCCGAAGATTTGAAGAGCCTTCAGGTGCATGGTGCATTTTCGAATCTTACAGGGACGATTACGGCCTGCAATCTCCATAAAGGTGCATTTGACGTCAATGGTCCTGAACTGTTGAATTTGCTTCCTTATGTGCAGGGAAAGCGCATAAAGGCGGATCTGGCAACGCCGGATTCTTTTATAGAGTTGGCGACTCTTGGAGAAATTTATGTCAATATCAAAACAAGCGGTTTCCCAAATGGCGAAATTCGCGGGCAACTTTATTGGCGCGCAGAATTTTTGTATCCTGTGGCACTAACAGGTGGTAGTCAGATTCCACCGAATGCATCTTCCGGATTTGGATTTGGCAATTTGCGGTTTTCACCTAATCTTACGCGCATGTCTTATAAGATCCTGCTGAGTGGTTTAAGCGGACCCGTGAAGGCAGCGCATATACATGCAGGAGGTGAACTCAGCAACGGACCTGTACTTGCAGATCTGGGTTCCGGTAATCTTCTGAGCGGCGAGATAGCAGATCCCCAGCTTGTACAGGATGTATTCTTCAACCTTATTGATTCAGGCGCATATGTAAATGTGCATACGGACAGTTTTCCCGATGGCGAGCTGAGGGGACAAATTTTATTTGGACCTGTATTCTCAAATGATGCCTTATTAAACGGGGATCAGGAAACACCGGCGGTTGTCACAACAGCACGCGGCGTGGGATTTTCCCTTTTAAATTTTCCGGACCTCGACAGTTTAAATTATTTTGTTTTTTATGAGGGTGTCGATCCCGTCGCTGCCCATATTCACCGGGGCGCTGCCGGACAAAGTGGTCCTGTTGTTGCAGAGATGACCCGGCCCTCCCTGTTCACAGGAGTGTATTCAGGTGTTATCCCGCTGAGCGAAGAGGATTTGAAAGCTTATCTGAAAGATGAATTGTACTTCAATATCCACAGCAGCAATTTTCCAGATGGCGAGATTCGCGGTCAGTTTCAAAACAATCTGATGAAGGCGTATGCTTTTGACCTTTGCGGGGATCAGGAAGTACCAAAGAAGACGGTACCGGCGAATGGTGCAGCACACGTAGCCATCAATAAAGCAAATACCGAATTGGAATATACTTTATATACGACCGATGTAAACGGGGACGCAGTATCTACGAACATCCGCGATGGAGCATTTGGTGCCAACGGGCCTGTCCTGCTATCCATTAATCTTCCGAATCCCTATGCTTTCGGAGTAGTGAACACGACCGGAACCCTTGCATCCAAAATTGAAAGTGACAATGCGTACATCAATGTATTTACAGCGGCCAATCCTTCAGGGGAGTTGCGCGGACAAATACGCAGAGGTCTGTCCTGTAAAGTGAATACAGGAAGTACCGAACTGTCGCAAACGCATTTCGGAATATACAACAATCTTGTTGCGAACGAACTCGCTGTGATGTCAGAACTCGGATCTCATGAGCGTGTGGAATATCAAATTACAGATGTGCAGGGCACAATTCTTCAAAAAAATGCACTTCAAATGTCAGCTGGTTTATCAAAAGCACAACTGGATGTACATACTTTTTCACCGGGTATTTATTTTCTTCAGCTGCGAACGGATTCCAAAAGTCCGTTTCAAACTTTGAAATGGATTAAGATGTGATGAGACTCAAAAGCACAGATAAAAAAAAGAGCTGTTCCTTTTGAACAGCTCTTTTTTTATAAGGATGTCTTATTGCATTATCTTCTTTTGACGCGGGTTGTCGTGCGTGTTGTTTTTACTTTGGTGTTCCCTTTGGGACCTGTGGTAACCCGTGTTGTTTTAGTCCGTGTTACGCGGTAATTCTGAACAGATGCTGAATGTCTCGTGCGAACTGTTACCGAGCTTACACGGTGGGGCGTATAAATGCGGTGTGCGCGAACCACACGGTGTGTGGACACTACGGTAAATCCTGCATGAGGCCTTACGCGGAAGGGATGCCAGACATGCCATCTCAAGGGTCTCCAGGGTCTCCACCAGTTTGGATAAACGGACCACCTCCAGGGTGAAATCCAGGGATGGTAAATAGGAGCGTACACAAAACGTACACAAGGCCAAAACCAAACATTTACAACAATGCCCAAATTGTTTTCATTAAAAGAAGCGAGCGGACCGCCACCTTTGGTCTTGCCATCTTCCTGCATTTCTCCTTTTGAATCTTCGTCGGTGGGCTCCATGATGATTTGTTCACCGAAGATGTCTTCGTCGCCGATGATTTGAAGGATGGCATTTTGATTGCCATTTTTCTCCAGTTCGAACACTGCGATATCCTGACTTTCAGATTCCGAAACGGGAACTTGAAGGATAAAAACATGAAGATCTTTTTCCATCTTGTCGATGACCCGGATGTAATCCGTTTGGCTATCGCCGTTTAAGTCCAGATTGTGAACGTGCTGATCTTCCGAGTTGATCAGTTTTTCAAATTCTTCCGGAGAGGATGCCTTTTTAAACATGTCGAGTGCAGCCTGAAGGCTGAACTGATCACCGGGCAGACCTGTGGAATCTTTCTCTGTGTCCTGGGCATTTAAGCTCAGACACATCATGGATGCGCAAACGCACATCAAAAAGAGCGCATTGGTTTTCATATTATTTGTTTAGTAATCAATAGATATCAAAGTTAAGGAAAGGTTTAATGAATGCAGTTTTTTTTGAGCTTCCGGGATTAAAGTACAAAAACAAAATCAGCCGGTTTTCATTTCAGAACAGCGCATAGAAGCCTGGGAAATTCAAAGCCAAACCCGGTCTAATGCTCAACTTAAGTTGTTCAATAGTAGTGTTGCATGCAGATGAATTTCAAGTCAGAAATCCGCATGTATTTTTCAACGCGCCGCAAAGGTCCTGAAGTTGAAATGCATTTTTAAAATATTTGGATAGACCTGAGTGCATGCAAGAGGAATGGTCCATTCAAAAGAAACAATCAGATAAAAAAGAATGCAAGAGAAGATCCATGGCTAAGCCTCCCTTACAAGAGCATTGCGATATGCAGCTCATTGCACTTTGTCTCCCCTCAGATAACGATAACGCTTGCGTGCCTCAACTGCAAGTATGCTGCTGCTGAAATCCAAAAAGAGTTTTTCATAATACTCCTTGGCCTTTTCTTTATCGTTTTTCTGGTAATCATAAATTCGTGCCATTTCATACAATGCATTGTCGGCTCGAATTTCTTCAGGATGTTTCTCGACGATGAGTTTATATTTTTCAAGAGCCTCATCGGTTCTTCTTTGCTGATCGTAAATGCGGCCTTCCAGATACCACACGTCATCCTCGAGGGACCTTTTATCCGGATCTGTGAATGAAATCTGATTTAAAATATACAGGGCAGAGTCGTACTGGTTTTGGAAGAGTTTGAGTTCTGCCGAAGCGTATTTTAAAAGGGATTCACCCGTCGTATCCTGATTCAGGTTGTCCATGATGAAAACGGAAAGGTCTATGGCGTCATTTGAAATGAGTTTGCTCGTAGCTCTTTTTAGAATATCAAATTGCTCCTGCGCCCATTGAAAATCACCGGCAAAATAAGAGAGCCGGGCATTTCTGAATCGGGCCATTTCTCCCAACTCATCTTCCTTGAAGTCCTTGTCCACCTGTGAATAGAGCAAAGTGGCCTCCCAGCGCTCTCCGGTAATCAGATAATAATCTGCAAGGTCGATTTTTGCTTTCGCCTTAATATGTGGTTCAACCACCCGGGAGTTGATCAATTCGTCGAGCAAGTGGATCGCTTCAGGAAGCTTTTGAAGATAGCGGGCTTCGAGTTCAGCGTATTCGATGATGAGTTGCGCACTTAAGTAGTTGCTGCCAAATTCTTCTTTGTATTTTTTATAATCCTGCTCCAGTGTCAGCAGGTCTTCTGTTCTGTAGTCCTTTTTCTCTACAATGAGTTGGCGTTTGCAAATTAAGACCTGACGGCAGGACTCGTGGTAATAGGTCCCGCTCGGTCCTAAGGATTTGATGTATTCAAATCCGTCGATGGCCGTGCGGTAATCATTGTCGAGATAGGCGGTAAGGGAAAGCCCGTAGACTCTTTGTCCATTTTCATTGAGTTTCTTATCGAGCGCCTTTGCCTGCCGCAAGGCACCTGCATAGTCTTTGACCTGGATAAAAGCCCATTGTAAAAGCTCCGCAAAGTCTTTGGATTCGGGATTTTTCTCCAGGCGCAGATACAACTGACTTTGAAGATACCTGTACATATCCGGATTCAGGAAGGCAATCAGGGTACTTTGTACGGCTAGCAACTGTACGCTTTTATCCTCCAGGCCGTTGAGGTAATATTCGATCATTTTGCGGTTGTCGCCTTGTCTGCGATAAAGATCAGCCAGATTGTAAGTGAATTTCGCCTGGGGCTTTGAAATCTTTTCGCCCTTCTCATAGCATTGAATGGCCAGATCGTAGCGGTTGCTGGTGATAAACGCATTGGCCAATCTGTGAATGGCGCCGACATCCGAACCCATGCGGTCAATGGCTTCCTGAAATTGTTCTTCGGCGGCTTTCGGCTCATTCTTGTTAAACAGCAGTGTCCCGTACAGGACATGGAGCTGGGCATCTTTAGGTCGTTTTTTTATTTCCTTTTTGAGTATGTCTTCCGCCTGGTCTGCTTGTTTGAGGGCCGTCAGACAATCCAGGTAACGACTGAAAAAGGCATCGCTTCCCGGATTGTTTTCCAGTAAGGACTTGTAGAGCAGGGATGCTTTTTCATATTCTCCATCATCATAGTATTGCTGGGCAAGACGCGGGTCCTGCGCATTCAGGGAATGGCAAAAAAGTAATAAAAGGAAGAAAATAAAACGCATGTTCTAGTAACGGTAAGATTGCAAAATTAGTTTAAATAAGGGCTTGCCAATGCGACTTTTACAGCAATACTCCTATTCGTATAAACTGCTTAGTTACCTTTTTTGGCGAGCTCGTAATCGGGCCTGCGGATGGCTTCTTTATAAGCCTCTGTATAGTGCAGTCGCCCGAAGGATTCCAAATAGGCTTTAAGCGTCATGCCGTCAAAATGAATCAGTCCCTTTCTGTACTGAAGCGTTTGAAACAGATTCAATCCGAGGAGCAGTACAAAAACAGTGGTCACCATTATTTTTCGCCAGGCTGCCAGCTTGGAAACTTCCACAAAACAGGCAGCCAGAGGAATGGATAAAAGAGGATATATGTCAATCATGGCCCTGTTGCCATAACCGATATACCACCAACACCACCAGGAAAATACCAGCCAGAGATATACAGGTAAGAGTATGGTAAGCAACAGGCTAAACTCGCTTTTTTGTTTCTTGAGAAAGAAAATACCTGCAAGGGCTGCAATCATAATGGGTGTATAGATCAGCCATCCATTTCTAAAACTAAACAGACCCTCCAGGATGTGTGGTTGAAAAAAGTAAAACCGCTCGTCTAAATAAGAGTAAAACAGGTAGGAGCCTGTTACGGCTTTCCAATACAGGAGCTGGGGTATGAGGATGAACAGGGCGGCTCCGCCAAAAATTAAAAGCGGAAGCGGCCTGGAGGCCCATTCAAGAATCCTCCCCGGCACCATACGAACGTTTGTTAGTTGATAAAACAAGGGGATCAAGGCAAAACTGAGATTGATGGGACGAATTAAAGTGAGCAGGCCCAGTGATATTCCCATCAGAAGGGCAGCTTTCCCGCTTCGGAATGCGTACCAGCGTACAACGGAATAAAGAAGAAAGCAAAGAAGTGAAAAGTTGTATACATGAGACATGGCAGCCTCTGTGGTGGCATAATAGAATACATTCGTGGCCAGCACCAGTGCGATAAGGGTCATTGCGGTGATCCCGTCACCAAAGCGGGTCAGCAGCACCGCACGAAGGCAAAGCAATCCCAGGAATAAATAAAACAGGCAAGACCAGTTGATATACAGGTGATAAATGGGACTGAACCCGTTTGCCTTCTCACCGATAAACTGTGCATGGATGTGAGCAGCAAAGAAAAAGGGAGCATACATTAGGGACATACCCATCGTAGGCTTCAGGACGAGTCCTCCATTAGGAGCTTCCAGCGGCCAGATTTTTTCGTCCTCGCCAAGGACTTGATGCTCTTTAATAAACCGGAGTTTAAAGTCGTGGTGGATAAAGGTGGCAGGGAGATATCCATAAAATCCGATCACGTCCCAATCAATGACTTTGCTTTCTTTCCACTTTGCGATGTTGAGATTGGCAAGGATTAATATAAAAATTACAAGAAAAACGGACATCATGGAATATCCATTTTGTAGTATTGACTTTGACCGGAGCATGCATAAAATTAAACCGGGATGACAATTCAACGGCTCTAACGGAGCGGGAATTTCGCATGAATCCTGATGGCAGGGATGATGGGGAAATATTACGTATCGAGAAACCGGAATAAACAATACGCGGACAAGAGTCCCAATGTGTTTGCCAGGAGATCCATCAGGTCAAAATGGCGACCCTGATTGCACCATTTTTGAATAAATTCCAAAGAAAGACCATAAAACAGCAAGAGGAATCCTGTTGCGGCAATCCAGTCTTTTTTGGCAATTCGATTGAAATGCTGAATAAAGAAAAAATAGCAAAGACCGTAGGAAAGGAAATGTGCAATTTTATCAAGTCCGGTCAACTGATTCCATTCCAGCTTGGGCATGCGGGATCCGGGAAGCAAAGAACCCACCAAAATAAAAGAGACCATAAACCAGCCCAGGGCCAGATAGCGATCCGGTCCTGTCAAGCGCATCCGCAAGGCATAATTTGGAAATTAATGTCCGATCAGACTGCGGTATGCAGCTGCGTCGAGCAAATCGCCCAGTTCTGAAATGTCTGAGACCTCTATTTTGATAATCCAGCCTTGACCATAGGGATCGGAGTTGATGAGCGTGGGATCGTTTCCGTCTTTTTCATCCAATGCAGGATTGAATTCAAGTACTTTCCCGCTGACAGGCATAAACAGGTCGGAGGTGGTCTTTACAGCCTCAACGGTTCCGAAGATTTCATCCTTTTGGACTTCTTCTCCGACTGTTTCGACTTCCACATATACGATATCACCGAGTTCAGATTGTGCAAATTCAGTGATACCGATCGTAGCCTTGTTGCCATCAACAAGAATCCATTCGTGTTCTTTTGTATACTTCAGTTGATCCGGAAAATTCATATACCTTGGTTTTTTAATTGTTTGAAAGGGATAAAATTTCTTTGATTTCTTCGGTAGTCATGGATTTGGGACGTTCGAGAGGCAGGTTATAGGCACGGTCCCAGCATAGTTGTGCTAAAACGCCCAAAGCTCTGGATACTCCAAATAATACCGTATAAAAATTGTGTTCTTTCATCCCATAGTGTTCCAGCAGTGCTCCGGAGTGTGCATCTACATTGGGCCAGGGATTTTTTACTTTTCCCAGATTCTGTAGGATGGTAGGCACGACATCGTACACATGCCAGACAATATTGACCATTGGGTCGTTCGGGCAATGTTTTCTGGCAAAGTCCATTTGTGCCAAAAAGCGCGGGTCGGGCGTGCGTAAAACTGCATGGCCATATCCCGGAACCACTACGCCCTGGGCAAGGGTCGTTTTGACATAGTCTGCAATTTGCTCTTTCGAGGGAGTGTTGGTTCCCAGGTCGCGGACCATATCGTAGATCCAGTCCATGACTTCCTGGTTGGCAAGGCCGTGCAGAGGTCCGGCGAGTGCGTTCATTCCGGCAGCCAAAGAGAGGTAAGCATCCGCCAGAGTGGATCCCACGAGGTGCACGGCATGAGCCGAAGCATTTCCTCCTTCATGGTCGGCATGTATCGTCAGATACAGTCTCATGAGATCTCTGAACTCAGGAGAGTCTTTGCCCAGCATATGTGCAAAGTTGGCACTCCAGTCGAGGTTTTGATCGGCAGGTATATGATTTCCATCATGAAAAGTCTTGCGGTAGACATAGGCAGCAACCAACGGGAGTTTCGCAATGAGATTCATGCAATCTTCATACATGTATTCCCAGTAGTTGCTTTTGTTCATTCCGTTTTCATAGGCCACAGCGAAATTACTTGTTGATTGCATGGCCATAATGGCAATGCTGAACTGCGTCATGGGATGAATGGCGGAATCGAGATGATCGAGCAACTCGGTATCCTTATCCGTGAGTTTAGCTCTTTTCAGCCACTCGCTGCTCAGCCATTTGACATCCTCTTCAGTAGGAAGCTGGCCTGTAAGCATCAACCAGAAAAGGCCTTCCGGCAGCGGTTCTGTTGCATCGTTTATTTTTGGCAGCAAATTGCGCAATTCGGGAATGGAATAGCCACGAAAGCGGATGCCCTCTTTTGAATCAAGAGATGAAGTTTCCCATACCATACTCTGGATTCCCCTCATTCCCCCATAAACTTGCTCGATCTGAACCTGGTCAATGACCTTCGTGCCGTGGTCTTTCACGAGGGACTTGATTTCTTCTGAAGCCGCTACAAAACGCTCTTTAAATAAAGATTTTAATTTATCCATGGATACAATGTACTTTCTGATCAAAAACAAAGCGCAAATGTATAATGTTTTTGCAGATCGCCAGGAAAAAGCTGGTATTTTAAAAAGACGGCTCTATTCTCGCATAAATGGGGCTTATGAGCCCTTCACTTCATCCGGGACCCTTACCTTTGGACCATTATGTTGATGATCGACAATATCCTGATCAGCGGAGAGATCATGGAAGCACAATTTATATGCGCTCTGAATAAATGCAAAGGGGCTTGCTGCTACGAAGGCGATTTTGGTGCACCCATTGAGCCAGAAGAGAAAGAGCAGCTGGAGCGGATATATCCCCACATCCGGGAATATCTTAGCAGCGAAAGCAACAAAAAGATCGAAGAATCCGGAATCTATGCTTATTATCCTGAAATGAAAAGCTGGGGGACGGCATTGATGCCTGACGGCGCTTGTGTTTTTATGAACAGGGACTCGTCCGGCATTGCAGTTTGTGGTATTGAACAGGCATGGAAGGAGGGGGCCAGCGATTTTAGAAAGCCTGTATCCTGTCATCTTTATCCCATTCGCGTCAAGGAAAATAAGGCCCAGGGTTTCATCGCATTGAATTACGATCAGTGGGATATTTGTAAAGCTGGTTGTGCGCTTGGAGAGCAGGAAAAAATGCCCCTTTTTCGTTTTCTGAAATCTGCCTTGATCCGTCGCTTTGGGGAAGAATTTTATATGCAACTGGAAGCGGCATGGCTCCGTTCACAAACGGAGTCTCAGCAAGAATGAGCAATCTGGAATTTTTACATTGATGCTCCGGCTTGTTTGGCCCGGAATGGCGGGCGCCGGATTTTTAAGATCAGGTTTAAAGGGATCGCGTTTTCTCGTACTCTTAGCTTGATGTCAATGCAAAGTAAGTGCGGCATAAACCTCCCATTTCACAAATTCAAGGGATGCCAAAACGGGGATATAATAGACCGCTGCAAGGCAGCTTTTAAAGCTCCCGGATGGCAGCACAGACTTCGTCAGTTCAACTATTCAAGGTACTTCCTGAGCAGCGCTGCCTGGCGGTTCGCTGAGCATAAGGATAACCACAGAACGGATGAAGCAATGCTCAACTCAATATTTGGCCCAGCCACTTTTTTGCAGTTGCGATGTCCCAGCCTTTGCGGATTGCATAATCCTGGACTTGATCCATTCCGATTTCGCTGATGCCGAAGTACCTGGAATCCGGGTGTGAGAAATACCAACCGCTGACAGATGCTGCGGGAAACATGGCCATGCTTTCCGTAAGATGTATTCCAATATTTTTTTCCACATCCAACAATTCCCAGAGTAATATTTTTTCGGTGTGGTCCGGACAGGCCGGATAACCAGGAGCAGGCCGAATGCCTCTGTATTTTTCGGAAATCCTCTCGTCGTTATTTAAATTTTCATTGGGATCATATCCCCAGTATTCCCGGCGGATTTTTTCGTGCATGTATTCCGCAAGCGCCTCTGCAAAGCGGTCGGCAAGAGCTTTTGCCAAAATGGCGTGGTAGTCATCCTGTGCGGATTCGTATTTGGATACCAAGGCCTCGAGTCCAAATCCGGCACTCACGGCAAAGGCTCCGATATAATCCGGTATACCCGTATCAGAAGCCGCGAGATAATCGGCAAGGCAATAGTTCGCCTGACCACTTGCTTTTTGAACCTGTTGTCTTAAATGATGCAGACGGCATTTTATTTTCGATCTGGATTCGTCTTCAAATATCAGGATGTCATCGCCTTGTGCGTTTGCGGGAAAGAGTCCGATGACAGCATGTGCTTCCAGTGCACCCGCGGAGATCAGTTCATTCAGCATGCGGGTGGCATCTGCATAGAGTTGTCGCGCTTCGCTTCCCACAACAGGATCTTCCAGGATGGCGGGAAACTTTCCCGCGAGTTCCCAGGTCATAAAAAAGGGAGTCCAGTCTATGTATTCTTTCAGGATGGAAAGCGGGATACGAACAAACGTTTGTAAGCCAATCTGCCTGGGCACCGGAGGAATGTATTTTTCCCAATGGATCACTTGTTTATTCTTCCGGGCTGCTTCGACGGAAATAATATTCCTGGAATTTTGGCGCTGTGCTCTCTGTATGCGCATCCGTTCGTATTCCGAGCGGATTTCCGAAAGGTATTGATCCTTTTGTCCGGGGTGCTGGCTGAGGAGGTTGCTCACTACAGTGACAGCCCTGGAGGCATCGAGTACATGTACGACCGCTTGTTCGTATTGCGGCTCTATGCGGAGGGCGGTGTGTAATTTAGAAGTGGTGGCACCGCCAATCAGCAAAGGAGTTTTAAATCCGGATCGCTGCATTTCGGAAGCTACGTGCACCATTTCATCGAGGCTTGGCGTAATGAGGCCGCTGAGACCAATGACATCTGCATTCACCTCTTGCGCTTTCGCCAGGATGGCATTACAGGGAACCATCACTCCCATGTCGATGATTTCGTAATTGTTGCAGGCGAGAACTACGCCAACAATATTTTTACCGATGTCGTGGACATCTCCTTTTACCGTGGCCAGTACGATGCGGCCTTTTGATTTTCTCTGTTCTGTTTTTTCCAACTCCATAAATGGGGTTAGGTAGGCAACCGCTTGTTTCATGACGCGAGCACTTTTCACCACCTGAGGCAGAAACATTTTTCCGGCTCCAAAAAGATCTCCAACCTCATTCATGCCGTCCATGAGAGGGCCTTCGATGACCAGCAAAGGCTGGCCAAAATGTTGCCGTGCGGCTTCCGCATCTTCCTGGATATGACTGTTCAGCCCATTTACCAGAGCATATTTCAGACGCTCCGCAACGGGCAGACTGCGCCATTCCGCCTCTTTCGTTTCTTCGCTGGTTTTTCCTTTAAGTTTTATCTGTTCTGCATAGTCGATGAGTGCTTCGGTAGCGTTTGGATTTCGGTTGAACAGAACATCTTCGACAAGTAAAAGCAATTCCTTGGGAATGTTGTCGTAGACATCGATCTGTCCTGCGTTGACAATACCCATATCCATTCCTGCCTGGATTGCGTGATACAAGAAAGCAGAATGCATGGCCCTGCGCACAGGTTCATTTCCCCGGAACGAAAAGGAGAGGTTGCTCACGCCTCCCGAAATTTTTACACCCGGGCAGAGTTGTTTTATTTTTCGGCAGGCTTCAATGAAATGGATGGCATATTCATTGTGTTCTTCCATGCCAGTGGCAATGGCGAAAATGTTTGGATCGAAGAAAATGTCAGAAGGATTGAATAGAAGTTTTTCTGTGAGCAGTTTGTATGCACGAACGCAGATGTCTACTTTTCGTTCCAGGCTGTCTGCCTGGCCTTGTTCGTCAAAGGCCATAATGACTGCGGCTGCCCCATAGCGTCTGAGCTTTTTGGCCTGCTCCAAAAAAATCTCCTCTCCCTCTTTCAGTGAAATGGAGTTGACCACAGATTTTCCCTGCAGACACTGGAGTCCGGCCTCTATGACCTCCCATTTTGAAGAATCGATCATGACAGGAACCTTTACGATATCGGGCTCTGAACTGATGTAATGGAGGAATTCGACCATTGCTTTTTTTCCATCGAGCAAAGCCTCATCCATGTTGACATCGATGATCTGGGCACCGCTTTCCACTTGCTGTCTCGCTACTTCCAATGCTTCCTCAAATTTGTTCTCAAGGATCAATTTTGAGAATTTTTTCGAACCGGTGACGTTGGTTCGCTCTCCTACATTGACAAAGTTCAATTCGGGTCGAAATTCGAGCATCTCCAATCCGGAAAGCCGGGTATACGCTGTAGCCTGCGGTATTTGACGGGGTGCTATATTGCGAACGGCATCTGCCATGTGGCGGATATGTTCCGGGGTGGTGCCGCAACATCCGCCTATAATATTGACACATCCGCTTTGTGCGAATGAAGTCATAAACGCTTTCATTTCCTCAGGAGTCTGGTCATAGCCACCCAACTCATTCGGCAAACCCGCATTGGGATAAGCACTTATGCGGCATGCTGCAATTCGGTGCAGGGTTTCAATATGAGGTTTCATTTCCTTAGCTCCCAGGGCGCAATTGAGGCCAATGGAAAATAAGGGAAGATGATTCATGGATGTGAAAAAGGCTTCTACAGTCTGGCCGGAGAGGGTGCGTCCGCTGGCATCGGTAATTGTGCCCGAAACCATGATGGGCAGCTGCTTGCCGGTATTTTCAAACAACAGATCAATTGCGTAGAGTGCAGCCTTGGCATTTAAGGTGTCGAATATGGTTTCTACCAGAAGGATGTCGACACCACCATCCATCAATCCTCTGGCTTGTTCGTAGTAGGCCCGCATCAATTCATCAAAGTGAATGCTGCGGAAAGCGGGTCTGTTGACATCCGGACTCAAACTCGCGGTTTTGTTCGTAGGCCCCAGGGCACCTGCCACAAATCGCGGACTGCCCGGATGTTTTTTTTCAAATTCTTCCACAGCTTCCCGGGCAATACGGGCAGCTGCAAGATTCATTTCGTATCCGTATTCCTGTAAACCGTAGTCTGCCTGTGAAACTGCGCTGGCACTGAAGGTATTCGTTTCAATGATATCGGAGCCGGCAGTCAGATAAGCAAAGTGGATGGCTTTGATGACATCCGGCCGGGTCATCGACAAAAGATCGTTGTTGCCCTTCAAATCGTGAGTATGGGAATGGAAGAGGCTTCCTCTGAAGTCGGCTTCTGTAAGCTGATAAGCCTGAATCATCGTGCCCATGGCACCGTCAAGCACCAGGATCCGTTCAGAAGCGAGTTTTTCAAGTAAATGCGTTCGATTCATGTGCCCGCAAAGGTATGAAGTGCCTGACTTATAGAACAGGCTTTAGAAGTTCATTGTAAATCCAGGCAGAAGATGCACCGGGACAGCCAGTAAAAAAGGGTCTGGCTCCGATTTTCAAGAAATCAAAAGGAATAAAGCAATACCCTCCAGAGGAGCTATTACTTTTTCTTATTTGCCATGATCCGTTCCACTCCGGAGGTAAATTCTTCAACAGTAGGAGTGTATCCTATACTTCCCAATGCTTCAAAATTGTACTTATTTGTCTTTTTGTCTTTGTCCGCATTAAAAACCCAAACGGTAGGATAGCCCCTTACACCGAATGCTTGCTGTAAGCCAAAGTTTTGATTTTTAATATCATCCGGAATCGTTTTCATCCTTGGAAAATCGAGCTCCAGAAGAACTACATTTTTCTTTGCCCATGTTTTGAATTCATCATGCACAAAAACGGCAGCAGACAATCGCTTACACCAGCCACACCAGTCACTTCCTGTGAAGTTCGCCATGATGGGTTTTCCAGATTTTTTAGATTGGGCATATGCCTCATCCAGGCTTACCAACCATCCCTCGTGGGTGGCTTTATAAGCAGTTGAGGAAGATTGTGCTACCATGGAAGCACCGTAGGTCATTACCAAAGAAAGAAGAAGAACTCTGAATTTCATGAACGTTTTAATTAAAGAAGATAAATCAATTTAAAAAACCCGGCCCTAGCCGGCATTTTTACTAACACAAAACTATATATATCGTTTCAAATCTACTCCTCAGGGGATCAGCTGAATGAAATATTAACATCTTCATAGCATTTGTGGTCTGTTTTTGTTTCCAAAACAGGGTCTGATTTCTTTATCTGGGTGCGACTTCCCTCTGCGTAGGACATAAATTGCAAGTCGGCTTTTAGTACATTGCTCCAGCTCATAAGGTCGATGTACCTTTCCACTAACGACAGGGAAAGCCAGGCTGACAGGATTCAGCATTGCGGCTTTGAGTATTTATTAAAGGACGATGCTTTTCCCATTAAGTTCCTGGATACTTGAGACATGAACCTTGCCACCAGCTTGATTCCCAATTTATGTGCATATCCCGGTTAATTCAGAAAGCTTCAAACAGCTGTTTACTCTTTAGGAATAGTTTGGAGTCCGGCACTTTCCTTCTGAGCAGTCCGACTGCACCGGACTGAGCGGAATATCAATTAAAGTAAAAGAGAACCGCGAAGCTTCATTTGCTTAGACCGGTTTGGAATTAGCAAAATGAATAGAGCCTAATTCCAGATTGCAATTGCCAAAATTAATGAACGCATGCAAAGTTTGAATCATTACATTTCTCCTCAATCCTATTAAAGTTTACAAAAATTTTCTTTGAAAGTGCACTTCCATTTTGTATTCTTGTTGTATGAATTATTTCTGGGTTTTGTGGTCTTTTGATGCACTCATTGCATTAGTGATAGTTTATTTTCTGATAATTGGGCTCTCAGATGGTTCAGTAAGTTCACAGAACATCCGTTTATGGTTGCTCATAATGGCCGGTCTGGTCGTTATTCTCGGGGGAAGTTTATGGCTGAAGTCATGCGATAAGATGGCCATGGCAAAAACGCTTCTTTATGTTTTGGCAATTCCGGGATTAGTTTATGCCCTATTTTTATTGTTGATGATTTTTGGAAAACCAAGATGGAATTAAGGTACTTAGGCCTTTCTGCAATACATTACAGACTTTATTTCTTTTGTCCCGCTCTTACATTATATCCCGGTCTTGGACTCTTTGCTTAGGAATGTGCTCTTTCTTTACTAATCTGAAAACATTCATTGGGACATTAATAGACCTAATTCATTGTCGAATTGTTACCATTCTGCCCGGTTTTTTCTTCTTTGTTTTATTGCAGTTTTTTTCCATCGATGTATCCTGGATGCTTCATGCGCAAAGCGTTCCTGTTCCTGTTTTGAACATAAACAATGGAATGAAAAGTGGGACGATTGAATGTGGATTATATGATTCCAGGGGATTTATCTGGCTGGGAACGAGGGAAGGTTTACATCGATATGATGGAAAACATGTTCAGGTTTATTTGCCTGACCGGCAAGATACCAATGCCATTCAGTCAACACAGATTAACAGTATCGCAGAGGATCGAAAAGGAAGGATCTGGTTGAATGGCAATCGTGGTCTTGAAGTTTTTATCTCCGAAAGAAATAAATTTATCAAAGTATCCGGATCTCTGGAGGTGAATATGAATTCGAAAATTTACTTGATGGATTCTTTGGGAGTCGGTATGCTGGGGCTCAATTCTTTGCCCGACTATAAAATATTCTCATTGGATAAAATGTGTTTTTTGGAAAAGGGCAGTCCATCCTACAAAGCAAGTGAAGCTATACTCCGGAAATTTTGGATGTTCAGGACAGGCAATTCCTTGTCAGCATCTCATGGAAATACTTTTACATCATTTAATTTAAATGATGTAAATAATAAGCAGGGTATTCAATTTCAGATTGTTTCCCGAGAAGGAAACAATAGCTGGATTTCCATAAATGAGCAACTCCATTTTTTAAAATTCGAATATGGAAAGGACCAGGTGAATTCGATAAAATTGTGGGGATACGGAAAAGAGGTTCCGGATCAGTTTCGTGCCAGCATGCTTGGATACAATGACAGTCTGGCGGTCGCAGCGAAAAATGGATTCGGCTTATTGTTGTTTAGAAAACGAGATGGAAAGGTTGAGAGAACCTGGGATTTTAGAAAAGACCCAAGTATAGCCAGGCTTACAGACATCAAATTATTATTTGTGGACCCGCAAGGCCGGATTTTTTTTACAATCATGCCTTATGGACTTTATTCCATACATCCCTTAAGTGCCCGGTTTCAACTGCTTAAGAACGGTCACCAGGGATCGCTGTTGTACAATGGTCTGATGAGGAGCATGCAATGCGATAAGGCCGGAAGACTTTGGCTTGGATACCATGATGGAACCATCCAAATTCTGAATCCGGAATTGACAAAATCACTGGCTATAAGAAGAAATGTAAGGAACAAAACCGGAGAAGATTTTTCATCCATTTCGAGTATGATCGCGGCCCCGGATGGAAGCATTCTGATTCAGCCGAATTACCTGGCTGAATTTTCAGAAAAAAGAGGCATTAAGATAAGATGTTTGGACACGCTCAGTAGATTTACCATTGCCAACGATTTCCTAAATAAAAGTTTTGATCCACCATTTATTATTTATCACAGTTCAGAAGATTCCACCTCCGCGAAATTATTATGCCATAAGAGGTGCACAACAATTCCAAAAGACCAGTTTTTTCCATTGATTGGAAATATTTTTGTAACACAGGAAGGCTATGTTTTTACTTCTTCACCCGGACCTGTATATGGATTATTTTTGATTGTAAAAAAGTCAGTAATTCAGGCTTTGTTGTACCGTCAGCATTCTGCTGGATTTTATGGTGCCTATCAGGCTCCGGGTTCAGATTCCTTATGGTTGGCATCAGGAGATGGAATATGGAATCTGAATTTATGTGATTACTCACTAAAGAAATTTCCAACAGAAGATTGGCCCAGCCGGGTTTTTTATGGATTCCTACCGGATAAGGAGGGGAGGTTGTGGATTAGTAGCAATGGAGGAATCATTCGTTTCAACCCAGGGAATCAGGACTGGGCTGCATTTCATTTCGAAGATGGCTTGCAAAGTAATGAATTTAATGCAGGATGTTTAACCAAAATGTCTGATGGATCTTTGGCATTCGGAGGGCCAGACGGGCTCAATGTTTTTCATCCGGATTTTTTTCAAAAGCTCGGTGAAAAATTTTACGTTTACCTGAACAGCTTGTCTATTGAAGATAAAGTACAAAAACAAATTCATCCATTTGCAGATAGCTCAATTGTTTACATGCACCCTGGTGAGTATGCCATTGACATTGACTATGGCTCGACATTGCATATGAAACGGGAAAAATTGAGGTATTGGGTTCAGCTTGAAGGAGCGGATCGCAGTTGGGTGAATCAAGGACAACAAGAACAAGTTCGATACATCAACTTAAGTCCGGGTACTTATTTTTTTAAATTGAAGGCGGTAGATGGCTTCGGAAACTGGAGTCGCAATATTAAACATGTACAAATTGTTGTCCTCCCCTCTTTTTATCAAACACTTTGGTTTAAGATACTTGTAATTTGTGTGATTTTGTTGTTGCTGTTTGCCATTTATAATTACAGGATTAATCAATTAAAGCGCCTTATTTCAATTCGCAATCAAATCTCACATGACCTCCATGATGACATAGGCTCTACTTTGGGAAGTATTTCCATTTACAGTGAAGTGGCTATGTTATCAGAACGCGACCAACAAATGGAAGTGCTAAAAAAAATGGGTGAAAGCTCCAGGGAGATGCTGGAAAAATTAAATGATATTGTGTGGAGTATCAATCCGGAAAACGATACTTTAGAGAAGTTGGAAATCCGGATAAGAAATTATGCAAATATCGTTGGATCAACAACGGGGATTCAGATGAATTGGAAATTTGAAGTGTCGGACGGGGAGCACATTATCCCAATGAAGCTCAGACGCTGTGTCTATTTGATTTTCAAAGAGGCCATGCATAACATCATCAAGTACGCAGGTTGCAGGAATGTATTTTTCTCATTGCAACTCAAAGGCAAGTTGCTTGCAATGGAAATTGAAGATGACGGCAAAGGATTTGATCCTTCAAACCTTCAGGCATATAATGGAAATGGAATTCGAAATATGCGTGAACGTGTAAAAGAATCCGGAGGACGCATAGTATTGGAGAGTGAACCGGGTAAAGGAACCAGAATCCATGTATCCCTGCCGCTAAAGTCTTGATAGGGTAGTTGCATAATTGATTGGAATCCATCATTTTTGTAGAGGAACTCCTAAAGATGAATACTATAAAAGTAATTTTATTTGACGACAACCCAAGAATCCGGGATGCCGTTTCCATGCTCTTGTCGGGAAGCTCTGGGCTTGATTTTTGTGGAGCATTTGAAGATTGCAAGGATCTTGAAAATGTGGTTGAACAAATTCAACCTGATGTGATCCTAATGGACATCGACATGCCGGGTATGGACGGAATTGAAGCCGTGAAAGTGCTGAGGTCAAAATTTCCCGAAGTCAGGATTTTGATGCAGACGGTATTTGATGATATGGACAGGATCTTTTCTGCGATATGCGCAGGTGCGCACGGTTATTTACTCAAAAACACACCACCGTATAAAATAATTGAAGCCATACAGGAGGTTTATCTCGGAGGAGCGCCCATGACACCGGAGGTGGCAAGCAAGGTATTGAAGATGTTAAGTATGCGGACACAGGCAAATTCCAACGCGGAGGATCTGTTGGGCCTGACTCCGCGTGAGAAGGATGTTTTGAAATTGCTTGTCGAAGGCAAAGCTTATAAAATGATTGCTTCTGAACTGAACATAAGTTACGATACGGTTCGTGCACACATCAAAAAAATCTATGAAAAACTACACGTCAGCTCTATGACAGAGGCAGTAGCAAAGGCGATTCAAAATCGTCTTGTGTAATACAGGCATTAGATATACTACCACTTTTGGTAATACCCCGGAAGTTTCCCATCTGCGAGCTTTGCATTATGAAACGCACTGTAAATGCTTTGGTTAGCAAAAGGGAACTGGAAACCTTACATCACATTGTACATGGTAAAATAGACTCCCAGATAGCCTGTGAAATGGGCATTTCAGTGCATACGGTCAATGCGCACAGGAAAAATTTACTAAGAAAACTCAAGGCAAATAATGTGGCATCTTTGGTGCGCGTAGCGAACTCAATGGGTACTTATAATATCTGAATTAATTTATTTTAAATATAAAATGAAACAAAAATTGCCGTATCAACTTACCGAGCGTAAATCGCAAGTTCTAAACTTGACTATTGCGGGAAATTTTAAGTCTGAATTATCAAAAATATTATCTATTAATGTACACACAGTTAATGTTTGTCGGAAATTTTTACTTAGAAAATTATAAGCCAAGAATGTTGCTTCTTATGCAAGGATTTCAATACTGAGTAATTATGTTTAATTTCAATAAATTAGAAAGTTACGATTTTTAATAGGGGGTCATCTGCAGAAATGATATTCTACTCAATCGTAGCTTTTTGAAAATGTATGAAGTTGAAGTTCGCTACATTTCTTACTGGAACATCACAGATCTTCCCCTCAAAGTCTTCCATACAAGTTATTGGTGCAAATCGTATCGTTAAATTTTTTAATTGAAGTATTAACATTTATGTTAATAAACATATGGCAAGAAATGTTAATATTTTAATTGAAAATTATTTTTTTACAATTACAATCTAACAATTGTTCGGATTACTCCAAAGTCACGGGAGGCTCATCTTTTAAGGCTTGCAGCGACAATCCCATTAAAGAAGATCCGATTTATTATCTTTTGCCGTAATGTTCAAAAGTTAAAGTCGCGGTTGCCTGATTTCATTCAGGCAGCGGTGGATTCAATTGGATCGTATTTTTAAAAAGGCGTTCGTCGTATTCCAATGCGAGGATCGCTGTGATCCATTGTGTTTGCAGTGGTGACAGGAAGTAGGGTAATTTATGAGTTGGAAGCAGTCAGGCTTATGTCTAAGCCTTTTAGGGGGTATACTGTATAGTTCATGCAAGGAAGAACATCGCTTCCATATGCCTTCTGCACTGGAACCCCATGATGCCATATGGATTGGGTGGGAAGAGGATACCACCTTGGGATATGCGCCTTCCATGGTTGATTTGATTCAAGTATTAAACCGTAAAGTTTCTGTAAAGTTGGTATTCCGTACCGAACCTCTGATGCTTCAGGCAAAGGAGTACCTTGCAAACTGGGGTGTCGATTCGAGTATGTACACCTGCACTATTATGGGTGGTGACCGTTTCTGGATCCGTGATTATGGAGCCCAATTTATTGTAAACGATCATGGTGAACTGGGTGCGGTTGATTTCGCATATGATGGCTATGGTTATCCACATTTTTTACAGGAACATTTCGGCAATAGTCCTGAAATCAATGGATATCTGCAACTTCTCGAGAAAAAAATTAGTGAAACGGATTCCGTAGATAGCTTAATGGCTTCAGAGACAGGTGCCGTTTTATTTAAATCAAATGTGGTTTTTGAGGGAGGTGCGGGAGAAGCTAATGGGCGTGGTACCCTTTTGCTAAGCGAAGAGGTAGTGTTCGAGAGAAATCCCGGTCTGGATAGAAAATATATCGAGCGTGAATTTAAACGCGTACTTGGGGTGTCGAAAATTATTTGGTTGAAATACGGATTGGCAGAGGATCCCCTGCACAGTATGAGGAGAGTTACCGGAAATTATATTGCAGGCGGCACAGGTGGGCATACCGATGAATTTGTGCGATTTGCAAATCCAAACATCATACTTATGGCATGGATTGATGTGAGTGAAATTGGGGACAACCCGATTCTGCAAATGAATTACAACCGGATGCGCGATAATTTGCATATTTTGGAAACTTCCACAGATCAGGATGGGCGGCCCTTTAAAATTATCAAAGTGCCCATGCCAAATCTGGTTGTAAAATCCGTTATTGCCCGCAACAAAATGGACAAGTATTCCCATCCTCTCGATGTACTTACAGGTGGATTCATTCCTTCTGAGGCCCCGAGTGCTGGCGACACATTATTGCGATTAGCAACCTCCAGCTATTTGAATTTTATTGTAACAAACGGCGTTGTAATCCTTCCAACGTATCTTTCTATGGGTACCTCATTGGAGAAGGAGACTCAAGTAAAACATATTTTTGAAACGCAATTTCCGAATCATGAAATTGTGTTTGTCAATGTGATGCCTCTCAACTGGAAGGGAGGAGGATTGCATTGTTCAACGATGGAACAGCCAAGCCCACCCAAATATTATACAGGGCCTTAAAAAGGCATTTGCAAACATGGCGCACCATGCAGCCTCCCCAATGCAGTTTTAAGTTCAATTCGCGCTTCTTCATTACTTGGAATGATTTGGATTTCCCTGTTTTTCTGGCATAAAGAGTGCCCAAACCATATGTAGCATCCATACTGATTATCCGGATGAATTCATGCAATGCGGAGTCCTGGCCGCTTGTGCAAAGGCTTAATTTGAATTATTTCTTATTTTTACCAAAAGCGGGACATTGAGTTTAGTTTAATAAGCTTTAGTACATGGTAGCCAGATTTTTTGTACTCCTTTTATGCATCTTTATTTTATCCTCTCACGACCTCCAGGCTCAAGATATGTGGGAAGGGACCTATGTCGTTGATTTTAGCGGAACTCCCACCGGGACTAAAGTCTTCATAAAAAGGAATTTGGATACGTATGTTATCAGGCTAAATAATAATCAGGAGTATAATGCAAGTTTGACTTCCGCAGGGCTCTATGGCAAAGATGAATTGGGGCAGGAGTTTTATATTAAGAAATTGGACGGACGAACGATCATGAAAATCGCTTCCTACGAATTTAATTTGAGTCCGGAAAGGAGCATAGGAATTACAGATAAGAAAGAAGATCGATTGCAAGGCTCAGATCTCAGTTCCTCTCCCAAAGATCCTTTTGAAGGTCTTTATAAGGTGCGTTTTATGGGAGAAGAATCCGATAAAAAGATCAGTATAAAGAGAAATCCAGAGGCTACATATATGGTTAGGCTTGATGGAGAGCAGCTTACTGGCATGCGCATCGGAAATACTTTAAAGGTTAAAGACGACCAGGGAAATAGCATGGAAATTAGCTTCGAAGGAAGAGCTTATAAGATGCGGGTAATGGATTTACTTGATTTGGAGATGATACGCATTGCGGATTTGCCGGGGAAGGATCCAGTAAAGGGAGGAAAATCAAATTTAGATTCCGATTTGATTGGAACCTGGGTTCGCAGCAGCTCCTATTCCAGCGGAAGTGGTGAATTTTCATTTCACATTGCCACACTTATAGAATATCAGTTTTTTCCCGATGGACAATACCGGTATACCAGCCGGAATGCAGGAGGCACTCAGGATGTGGGAGCAGATAGTGGCACTAAAAGTTCAACAGGCTTTTATACTACGGAAATAGTGAAGTCGTCAGGTGAAAAATTTGTCCTGATGGATGGTGAACGAATCCCATATTATATTTCGGAGGATCATAATGTCCTGGTCCTGAAGGAACGCAGCCATATTTATAAACGGCAATAGCTTTCCGCATGTATGGGTTTAGCTTAGAGGCATTACCTAAAGTTGATTCCCTTTGTGATGGAAGATACAGGAAAGGAAGCGATTTCGTAAATTAGCCGCTTAATGTTATTTTTCGAATACAAACAAAGTTTATGTACACTACTCCATTTGTTACAGCATATCGGATTACTTCACAAAGGCCGCGGCTATGTACGAGTTTAAGAATCCTCATCATGGTGTTATCCATAATTGGTTTGCAATCATGCAATGCGGATGACGATAGCTCAACAGAAGCTCCTTTCTTTTCATTTTTAAATCTTTCAGATATTCGAATTGACACGGTTGTAAAGGCAGCTGATGTCTGGGAATACGGGTTTCGCTTTTCCAGCCTGAAAGCAGGGACCATCAGCCGTTTGGGCATAAAAGTTCCTACACTGGGTACATACAAAGTGCGGCTCTATGATTTGGCCAGCAACCAACTGTTGGTTGAAAAGGAAGTCATTTCAAATGAGAAAAATGCGGAGCATTTCGTTTCCATTAACGAGATCAAAGTTGGAAGTGGAGCCGATTTGGGTTTGAGCCTTGTAGCGGATGTGTTTTTTAAAGCCCAAAATTTAAGTGGAGCAGAATTTCCTTTTCCTCAGGATAAGGGGAGTCTGAGAATCATCTCATTTAATGAAGAGAAATGTGGTCCGAATGGATGTGCGACATTTCCGGCAAATAGTAACAAGATTGTGATTGCACCTTGTGTAAATTTAGAGTTTAAGGCGGCCAATTGACAAGTGCACATTTCCTGAAATGGCGTTATTGTGTACATTCCTAACTCGGATTTCTATTATCCATTGTTAAAGCGATTATAGCACAGGCTTATGTCTACAAAAAAGGATATACGGAAAACTATTGAAGACTCAAGGCAAAAATCGGTACAGAACTTCCTGACGTACACGATTCTGACTTTGGGAGTTTTGTTATTTGTGGGGACATTTTTAGATTCACTTTCGCTGGATATGTTTGAGGCCTATTCCAAACAAATTGAGCAATTCACCGATGCACTCTTTTATTCATGTATTGGACTTCTTTGTGTTGTAATCGGATTTGAGCGATTGCTGGATCTCAGTAAATTGGAAAATGCACTTCATCGTCAAACTGAAATTCTGGATTCCATAGACGAGCACATCAGCGGTTTCAGGCAGTATAAACTTCTGGAAACTTACCAGGATATTTACAATGTTTCCATTCGTCTTTTCGAACAATCTGAAAATCATGTTCGCTCCGTCGTATACGCCAATTCACCGAAAGCACCTGATTCTTGGAATGAAAAAGTAGCAGATATCCTTAAAGCAAAGTCTGATGCAGGCATGCCCGCACAATTTGACATTGTAATCAATATGAATCCGGATGATTTCAATGCCTCATTTATGGAAGCAACTGACCGAAGGTTTAAAATTTTCCAGGACCGGGGTGCCGATATTTACTTCCACCGCTATATACAATTTATGGAAAAGACCATCGGTCTCGATTGTTTGATTGTTGACAACAAACATTTGATTGTTAGTTTTCCAACTATTCTTTCGAACCGCACGCAAAAGGCGATTTTGTTCGAAAACCAGGAGGAACTAGTGAGCCAATTTATCAATTGGTTTAATTCCTATGCCATGTTCGAAGCAATGAGTTATAAAACCCTGGTCAAAAAGGGCAAAGCAGTCTAAATACCCAAACTTGAGGATGACTCTGGCCGAATAAACGGAAACCAGGCAGGGTTATCATTGTGAACATCTGCAAGCAGTTGTTAGCGTTTAAATACAGCACCAAAGATTTTGCCCAAAAGTCCACCACCGGATTGTGGAGTGGGGCCTGAATTTCCGAGGACACCACCGAGGACATTTCCTATAAGGTCCCCAAATCCCCCTTGCTGAGCAGATTGAGCAGATCCCATCAAGATGCTTGCCAGGTCTGAAAGCCCCATTCCTTGTCCACCGTTGGCATTATTACGCATTTTTCCAATGGCTCCCATGACAATCGGAGCAAGTATGGGCATTAATTTCATTATCTGGCTGAGATCGAGGCCTGATGACTGGCTTACGTGTTGAGCGACTTGTTCTTGTTTGGAGCCGAGGATATGGCCAAGGATACCGCTTCCGTTCAACGCAGGGCTGGCAGATCCTGACAGCATACCGCCCACATACCCCGCGAGGTCATCCATGATGCTTCCATCATGGTCTTTGTCCAACGCAGATACCAGAGAACTGATGCCATCTGAACTGGTGGTATTATTTGCAAGCCCACCTAGAAGCGCGGCGAAGATCCCATTTGATGCAATCGCTGTTTGCTCCTCGCTTGCACCAATTTGCTGGCTGATTTGCTGCAAGGCCGGGCCACTGAGCTGGCTTTGAAGTAATTGCATGAGGTCCATAGTTCTATTTTTTATTTGAAAAGACCAAAGTACTATAAATAAATGAAATCCTGAGCGAGTAAGGATCCTATAAAAACGTCTGTGCCCTGAGGTTTAATTACTCGTAGACATCCACATGTTTTCTCTATTGTGGAAGATCGTCTCTGCTCCATTCTAGTTTTTAATAAAAGAGTGGAGCACGATAAAACCAGCAGCAGTTTTATTTGTTGATTTCAAAATAATTTTTCACAAAAAAAATAATAAAGGATGATCATTACAATTTTAGGAACTGGTGACGTAGGGCAATCCATAGGCAGCAAGCTTATTGATTTAGGTCATAGGGTGCAGATGGGAAGCAGGAGTACGAATCATGAAAAGGGTAAGGCTTGGGTTGAAAGAAACGGTGTAAATGCTTCCCTGCATACTTTTTCAGATTCCTGTCGTGGGGCAGACCTTATTATCAATTGTACAAAGGGAGAACACTCATTAGACATACTTCATTCGATAGAATCCAGCCTGCTGGATGGTAAAATTCTTATCGATATTGCCAATCCTTTGGATTTTTCAAAAGGCATGCCGCCCCGTCTGACTGTGTGCAATGATGATTCGCTTGGAGAACAAACTCAAAGGACCTTTCCAAATTTAAAAGTGGTTAAGACGCTGAACACCATGTGGTGTGGAATCATGGTCAATCCAGCAGGTATTGCCGGAGGTGAGCACGTGAATTTCCTTTGTGGAAATGATGCGGAAGCCAAAAATCAGGTTAAAAAGCTCCTGCAGAGCATGGGATGGAAGGAATCCAATTTGATTGATCTTGGAGATATTTCTGCTTCCAGAGGCACTGAAATGATCTTGCCCCTCTGGGTTCGTATCTTTATGAATACCCAGAACGGAGCTTTTAATTTTAATCTGGTCCGTTAAAAAACAAATAGTACTTAAGAGGAGCCCGGCTTGTCAAAATGGCAAAACTTTTGCTGTATAGAGTGGATGAGCTGCTTCAATTTGTATTTAAGCCCTTTTTCTTACTCGAAAATTCTTGTTTTCGGGGTATTTATTTTTTTCTCATGCGGAATTTCCTTCCTTCAGGCACAGGTTTCAGATCAGGAATTTACTGAAGTATACAAAAGCATTGTAAGCAAGAAATCGGGATTTTATTTGGAACGGTCTGCAGGACTTCGCTATCAGCAGGACTCGGCCTTATTAAAAGAGACACAGGAACTGTTGGATTTTCTTTATGAATTTATGGATGAGGAGCACAGGTTGAATGGAAAAGGCTCTTTTGATTTTTCAGGGAATGAAACCAACAGTGGAAGTTTATTTAGAATTGGAGCCGGAGTCGATATAGATCAGGGCCTGTATCCTTATGAACTCGATTTTTCTACCCGTGTGCAGACCTTGTTAAAAGATGGTGTTTTTGAGGAAAATGTATCCAACATTGATATTTCTTTTGATTTTCATCCCTATCAACCGGATCCTTTGGAATGTAAATCAAAATATGAACGGGAGATTGAGAAATTGAAAAAGGAAATGCAGGGAAAACCTGAATATGTGGAAGAGTACAAGAGATTGATCCACAAAAATGAACTCAAGATTGAACGTGCAAATGAAGTCAATGGATTGTGGTTGGAAAATTACATGATTGCCAAGCGCTTCAGTGACGGCTATCTTGGCATCGATCAGCGTTATGAAGTTGGCGGGGGATTTAATTTCAGTCTATATAGCAAATCACTTACCAGGAAAGGAGAAGCCAACAGGTCCGCCATGTTAAAAAAGCCAAGTTACGAGATACATGGGACCGATCTGATCCGTTGCCTGCAATCATGTGCATCCATTGACAATGCCCTGAATCTTTCAGATCACGAATTGGAAATTCTGAATAAAAGTAAATCGCGATACCTCGTTTCAAATCGCAAGCAATACAGCAGGTTCAGATTATCCCTTTTGATGGGATTTTTCTACGAATTGGAAAAAGTGAAGATCTCAAAATCGCTTGCTTTTAACGGGGTAGATACGATGATTCAGTATGAATTCAATCCCACACACGAATGGATGGGTGAAATACGTCCGGGATTGGTGTGGAGGCCAAAGGACAAGTACAAATTGAAAATACATCCGTACATTAAATTTCCTCTGGGTAAGCTGAAAAAGATTGTTGAAGATGGAACTGCACGTGATGAACGAATAGATTATTTTCTGGATATCCAGACTTCATTCAACATTGCAATTGAAGAACATTTCTCCATTTCATTTTATTATAATTTGATTTACGACAATGCACCCCGCCGTTTGTTTTTGACCCAGTCTGACGGATCTAAGATTTTGTTTATGGGAGACCAGCAAAGATCGAACTATGGTATGTCTTTAAATTTTGATTTTTAATTTTCCCGGATTGCCTTGTGCGGATTTGGCATCATTGTATCTTTGAACATGGTTGTGTACAATGTTACGGTAAAAATTGATCCGGAAATTCATGAAGACTGGCTTCAATGGATGCGTTTGCACCATATTCCAAAGGTTTTAGCTACAGGTATTTTTAACAAGTGCAGAATTTCAAGGCTGGAATTGAAAGAATCAGATGGTATTACCTATGTCATACAATATGACGCAAAATCTCAGGAGGCCCTTAATAAATATATGGCCCAGTATGCTCCGGAGCTTCAAAGGGAACACATCGAACGGTATGCAAACCGGTTTGTGGCTTTTCGCACGTATCTGGATGTGATAGAGGAACTTTTTCCAATTGAAAGGCAATCCTAGTAGGCTAAAACATTTTACCTTTAACTTTCCTGGAATTTTTTAATTTAGTCGAATATTCTTGTGTTAATTTGCCATTCGTGAAATGACGAATGTCAGTTTGTTTTATGATAGAGATCAAAAACGGACATAGCGAGTTTGCCCATTTTTGAGCCTTTGTTTATGTTGCCGGATATTTTGTCAAATGCCTTCGGATAAAGCACGCATAGAAAATAAGCTAAATTGCTACCATTGCGGTAGCGAGTGCCCTGATTTAAAAATTCAGGAGGGAGAAAAATATTTTTGCTGCGAAGGCTGCAAGCTGGTTTACGGATTGCTGGAGGAGAATCAGATGTGCAATTACTACGATTTGAATGAGCATCCCGGATTGCAGCAAAAATTCAGTGCCTGGCGTGAAAAATTTGCATTTTTAGATCTCCCGGAAATGCATGAGCGATATGTTCAATTTTCAGATGGTCACCAGGCACATGTGCATTTTTTTCTGCCGCAGATGCATTGCAGTTCCTGCCTTTGGCTATTGGAGAACATCCGTAAGATTGAATCCGGAATTCTGTATTCGCGTGTTCAGTTTGAAAATAAAAAAATACATATCGTATATAATGAAGAGCGGATTGGATTGAGGAGGGTTGTTGAATTATTAACCACCTTGGGCTATGAGCCTCAATTGGAATTGCCGGATCAGATACCCGGTAAAGATATGGGATCCGAAAAAAGGCGGATTATAAAAATAGGTATAGCGGGTTTTTGTTTTGCGAACATTATGATGTTTAGTCTGCCCGATTATTTTAGCGGTGGCGCCATCATGGAACGCGAATTGGGTAAAATGTTTACTGGTTTAATCATTTTACTTTCATTGCCCGTATTGTTCTATTGCGCCTCTGAATTTTTTATCAGCGCCTGGAAAGGTTTGAGAGCCCGCTTCATAAACATTGATTTGCCGGTAGCTCTTGCAGTCGCATTGACATTCGCGCGAAGTTTGTATGAGATACAGGCAGGGATTGGCAATGGATATCTCGATAGCATGTCGGGAATAGTTTTCTTCATGCTTGTTGGTCGTTTTATACAGGACAAATCCTATCAGGCATTATCCTTTGACCGAAACTACCGCTCGTTTTTTCCGATTGCCGTTCACCGCATCTATGAAGAGAAATCCATTCCGGTTCCGATTGAAAAATTGAGATCGGGAGATCGGATCCTCATACACAATCAGGAGATCATTCCCGTAGACGGATGGATCCTGAAAGGGGATGCTGCATTTGATTACAGTTTTGTCAGTGGTGAAAGCGAAGTCGTATATGCGCATGAAGGAGACCGGGTATATGCGGGAGCCCGGCAGACAGGTTCAAGAATTGAAATCGAAGTTGCAAAGCCGGTTTCTCAGTCTTATCTGACCAGCCTATGGAACCGCGATATTTTTGAAAAGGGAAGTGAACAACAAAGGAGTCGCATAGATGCCATGGCCAAATATTTTACAGTTGTGGTTTTGCTCCTTGCTTCAATAGCCGCAACTTACTGGAATATCCAGGGTCGAACGGATCTCATGTGGAATGCACTTACTACCATCCTCATTGTAGCATGCCCATGTGCTTTATTACTGGCTTCCAACTATACGAATGGCAACGTATTGAAAATACTGGCTCGCAATAAGCTTTATTTGCGGCATTCTGATGTTCTTGAGCGACTCACGAAGACGAACCATATCGTATTTGACAAAACCGGAACATTGACAGTGGACCAGGCGGCCGCTTTGCATTACGCCGGGGAGGCCCTGCCACCGGATGTTTTCCGCAGGGTTTATGCCTTGCTGGCTCAATCTACGCATCCATTGAGTACGGCAATCATCAAGGCTTTCCCGGATGTAAATCCGATCGAGGTGAATCATTTTAAGCAAATCGAAGGTCAGGGTATTGAAGCGTGGATTGAGGAACGCCATTTGAAAATCGGCTCTGCATCCTTTGTTGGATATCAGGATAAAGAAACCATTGAAGGTTCTGCCATTCACATTTGTGAAGAGGGACATTATTACGGCTGTTATCTGGTTCAGCAGGATTACAGGGAAGGACTAACGAATGTATTTGAATCCTTAAAAAAGGAGTATCAGCTTTCCGTTTTATCCGGAGACAATACAAAGGCGAAAGCTTATCTCTCAAGCATTCTTCCGGATTCTGCACAGCTGCGTTTCAAATGCAGTCCCGCAGATAAGCTTGACTATATCGAGACACTTCAGAGGAAACAGGGACATAAGACCCTGATGATCGGCGACGGATTAAACGATGCGGGCGCTCTAAAACAAAGTGATGTAGGCATCGCTGTAACGGAGAATAAAAACAATTTTACACCAGCCTGTGACGGGATCCTTGATGGATCTGCTTTTTCCAAAATACCACATCTGCTCTCTTTTGTCAAAGATGGACGTAAAATCATTAATGGCATTTTTGTATACTCCATACTGTATAATCTTGTGGGAACGTATTTCGCTTTACGAGGCGAATTGTCGCCAGTTATTGCAGCAGTGCTCATGCCGGCAAGTTCTTTGAGCATTATTGGTCTGGCATTTGGTATAACGGAATGGGCGGCCAGGCGAAGAAAGCTGGCGAAGTGATTTTTTGATTTCCACCCCGGTAATTTCATTGGACTCTGGAAATTTTTTCCCTTTCATTAAAGAATCTTAGCCAAGTTTTACATGGACTACAGGCTAATTTCTTATTTTGTAAATTCAGTTTTGAAAATGGGACGTTTGTAAGGATCCAGATGTCATCACAGCTATATAATGAACTATAATTCAATAATTTAATTGATTTATTAGGCATGATATGGACTCCCGCCGGAAAGGGGATCAGAGACCAGTCTGAGACACTGATCAAAATCATGCTGGGTAGTGATAGATATTTATAAGGGATCGTTCACGTCTGGCCATTTTTGCGATGTAATCCTATTCATGAGTGTAATCATCATATTGTTAGTAATAAGCATGTGTATTGCCGGCGGCTTCCTGTTTGCTTTTCTATGGAGTTCCGGAGATGGACAATTTGATGATCTGTATTCTCCTGCTCAGCGGATATTATTTGATGATCAAACGGATTCCCAACAAAAATCAAACGAATGAATATGCAACTTGATCGTTTTCAATACGACAACAAGATTACTCGGATGTTCGCCATTGCGACCATACTATGGGGTGCTGTAGGTATGCTTGTTGGCGTGATAATCGCCTTTCAGCTGGTATTTCCGGTACTGAATTTTGATCTTTCATTTACAACATATGGAAGGTTGCGTCCGCTGCACACCAATGCCGTCATTTTTGCATTTGTGGGCAATGGAATTTTTACAGCTATTTATTATTCCATACCCAGACTTCTGAAAGCACCGATGTGGAGTAATGCCTTCAGTAAAATTCACTTTTGGGGTTGGCAATTGATCATAGTATTGGCTGCCGTAACGCTTGTTAGCGGAATGACCACTGGTAAAGAATATGCAGAGCTGGAGTGGCCCATTGATATTTTAATCACATTGATATGGGTCGTCTTCGGTGTCAATATGTTTGGAACTATACTTACCCGCCGTGAACGCCATATGTATGTGGCAATCTGGTTTTTCATTGCTTCCTGGGTAACAGTAGCCATGTTGCACATTGTGAATTCTTTTGAAATGCCGGTCAACATGTTTAAAAGCTACTCCTGGTACGCAGGTGTTCAGGATGCGCTTGTGCAGTGGTGGTATGGACATAATGCAGTCGCATTTTTTCTGACGACACCTTATTTAGGTCTGATGTATTATTTTCTTCCAAAGGCGGCAGACCGTCCGGTGTATTCATATCGATTGAGTATTGTTCACTTCTGGTCTCTTATCTTCATCTATATCTGGGCGGGACCACACCATTTGTTATACACGGCATTACCCGACTGGGCACAATCCCTGGGTACGGCTTTTTCTATCATGCTTATTCTTCCAAGCTGGGGTGGAATGCTGAATGGTTTGTTCACTCTTCGTGGTGCCTGGGACAAAGTGCGTGAAGACCCCGTTCTTAAGTTTTTTGTTGTTGCCGTCACATGCTATGGTATGTCTACGTTTGAGGGGCCTATGCTTTCTTTGAAAAATGTCAATGCCATTTCGCATTACAGCGACTGGACAGTTGCCCACGTACATATTGGTGCATTGGGATGGAACGGTTTTTTAACTTTTGGTATGTTGTACTGGCTGTTTCCGAAAATGTATAATGTGAAGCTGTACAGCAAAAAACTGGCTTCTACGCATTTTTGGATAGGAACCCTCGGAATAATATTGTATGCAATCCCGATGTATTGGTCTGCATTCCGCTCCTATTTTATGATGAAAGCCTTCACTCCCGAAGGACAATTGCAGTATCAGTTTATGGACATCGTTCAAACCGTTATGCCATTTTACTTTTTGAGAGCATTGGGTGGTACCATTTTTCTGGCGGGCGTCATAGTTATGGCGTACAACCTTTATAAAACAGCCCAACAGGGAACTTTTATCGAAAGTGAAACGGCAGAAGCAGCGCCACTTACCAAAGAATACACGGTTCCTAAAACCTATATGTGGCATGGATTTTTGGAGCGCAAACCCTGGTTGATGCTTGTGTTGAGTTTAGTGGTTGTAGGTATTGGCGGTCTGGTGGAACTTGTTCCGACCTTCCTCGTAAAGTCCAATGTACCAACGATATCAAGTGTCAAACCCTACACCCCGCTGGAATTGCAAGGAAGGGATATTTACATTCGCGAAGGATGTTACAATTGTCACTCTCAAATGATCCGACCTTTCAGATATGAAGTGACACGTTATGGAGAATACTCCAAGAGTGGTGAGTTCGTCTATGACCATCCATTCCAATGGGGCAGCAAGAGAACAGGTCCGGATTTGGCAAGGGTTGGAGGAAAATATCCCGATTCATGGCATTTCAATCATATGCTTGACCCGCGCAGTATATCGCCCGGTTCCAACATGCCAAACTATCCATGGCTTTTCGAGAATGAACTGGATGCATCTACTACCAATTCGAAAATACATGCGATGCGTAAAATGGGTGTGCCTTATGCAGAAAGTCTTGAATCCAATTCCAATGAAATACTGATGGCCCAGGCACAGAAAATCTCAGATAACCTGAAGAAAGACAAGATTGAAATTGCGCCCACCAAGGAAATCGTAGCCTTGATTTCATATCTGCAACGCTTGGGTAAAGACATCAGGGCGACAGGAACGAGTTCAAAGTAATTCTCTAACAAGAAATTGAAACACGATGAAGTTCAGTTATTATCTGGAAAAAATAAACGGGATTGAGATTTATCCATTGATCTCGCTCATACTTTTTGTCGCTTTTTTTATTGCTGTGACATTCGTTGCATTTGGCACAAAGAAAGAGACCATAGAGCATTTAGAGAACCTTCCACTTGACAAAAACGAATAAACAAAAAACCATGAGAAAATCATATTTGAAGATTTCCTTCCTGTTGTTGATATGTATTTATTTGTGTCCGGCATTGAGCATTGCGCAAGCAGCGGCTGTCGATACTGCTGCAACTAAAACTAGTTGGCCATTTGATTTGGATACGGCTCTGTTTAGTATCGCTTTGACTCTTGCATTATGTATTCTAATTCTTGTTGGATTGTTGCGGACTGCAATAAAATATCATTTTAAAAATAAAATGGGTGGAGGGACCATGAAATCCATTGTTTTTGCAATTGCGATGCTCGGTTATACCGCCCACGCATCTGCACAGGCAGCAAGCGCACCGGTTGTAAAATCCACAGATTTTATTATGTCTGCTCAGGCCTGGATCTTATTGGTTATCATCGCGGTGGAGTTTTTTATTTTGATTTATTTAGTGAAATGGATCAAGCATTACACGGGAATTTACCATTATCAGATCAAGGAAGTAAAAGAACATGGACCATCATGGTGGGACCGGATAAATGCGTTTAAGCCAATTGAGCAGGAAGAAAATTTGGATACCGGGCACAATTATGATGGCATTCGTGAATTGGACAACATTACACCCCCCTGGTTTTTGGCGGCTTTCGCAGGCACCATTGTATTTGCCGGAATTTATTTATACCGCTACCATGTGGCGCATGCTGCTCCGCTTATGATTGAAGAATATAACATCGCGATGGAAAAGGCAGAAAAGGAAAAAATGGAATTTCTTAAAACGCAAGCCAATCTGATCGACGAAAATTCTGTTACCGAACTTGAAGCGGGAAAATTTGAAGAGGGCAAAACGATTTTCAAGACGGCTTGTGCCGTATGCCATGGAGATAAAGGGCAGGGAGTGGTAGGACCGAATCTTACAGATGAGTATTGGATACACGGTGGTAGCGTTAAAAATATATTTACTGTTATCAAGTATGGTGTGATTGAAAAAGGGATGAAATCCTGGAAGGACGATTACTCACCGGGTCAGATAGCGCAATTGGCCAGTTTTATCCGGTCATTGAAAGGCACCAACCCTCCAAATCCAAAGGACCCTCAGGGCGATTTGTACAAGGAAACTGCGGACACTAATTCTGCAAAACCAGCGGATTCAACTGCGCCAAAAGATACCACGGCGACAAAATAGCGATGAATCTTGAAGACTTACAACATGCAGAGGGTTTTCGGGATCGTGTAAGTTCCGTAACGGAAAAGGGGAAGCGCCGATGGGTTTATGCACTACAACCATCAGGTCGTTTTTATAAATGGCGGAATTATACGTCTATTTTTTACCTGCTCGTATTTTTTGGATTGCCTTTCCTGAAATGGGATGGAGAGCCCTTTTTTATGCTCAATGTCATAAAGGGCAAGTTCATTTTGTTTGGCAAGATTTTCTGGCCTCAGGATTTTTTCATTTTTGCGGTTGCGATGATTACCTTCATCATTTTCATCGCCCTATTCACTGTAATTTACGGTCGGTTGTTTTGTGGATGGGCTTGCCCGCAAACCATTTTTATGGAAATGGTTTTTCGACGCATTGAGTGGTGGATAGAAGGTTCTCCCAACCAGCAACGCAATTTGTATGAAAAATCCTGGAATACTGAAAAGTTGATTCGGAAAGGATTGAAGCATTTTATTTTTCTGGCAATTTCCTTTTTGATTGCAAATATTTTCCTTGCCTACATTATTGGGATTGATGAGTTATTTCGTCTGATGCGACAACCCATTTCTCAAAATCTGAGCCTTCTGCTTGGATTATTTGTATTTACCTTTTTATTCTACGGGGTTTTCGCATTTGTCAGAGATATAGTTTGTACAACCGTCTGTCCTTATGGAAGACTTCAAAGTGTTTTGTTTGATAAAGACACGATGCAGATTTCTTATGATTATTCAAGGGGAGAGCCAAGAGAAAAAATCATGAGGGGAAAAGTCCGCAATGAAGGCGATTGTATCGACTGTAAAAAATGCGTGATGGTATGTCCCACAGGAATTGACATACGCGACGGTGTGCAAATGGAGTGCGTTGGCTGCACAGCCTGTATTGATGCCTGTGATGAAGTGATGGATAAGGTCGGTTTTAAGAAAGGGCTCATCCGATATGCTTCCGAGAATGAAATTGCAAAGAAGAGCCATTTCCATTTTAATAGCCGGATGAAGGCATATTCCAGTTTGCTCGGTTTCCTTGTCCTGCTCATGTTTGTCCTGATCTTTACGCGTCGTACCATAGACACTTATGTGCAAAGGGCGCAAGGTCAGTTGTTTCAGGAAATCGAGCACGATAGGATTAGCAATTTGTATGTAGCCAAAATTCTCAATAAGTCAAGTCGTGAGCAGGAAGTCGAATTGAGGCTTGAAGGTCAAAATGGTGAAATTAAACTGATTGGTGATGAACACAGGGTGTTAAAACCAGAGTCTGTAAACGAACTAGAGTTTTTTGTTGTTCTCAATAAAGATGCACTGACAGGAAGGAAAACAAACCTTGACATAGGCGTATATCGAAACAACAAGCGAATCCAATCCGTGGAAACAAATTTTTTAGGTCCATTTAAATAAATTGGAAATGAAGTGGTCATACAGAATACTTTTGGCTTATTCCGGCTTTATTTGCATGATGCTGTATTTTGTTTATGTTTCTTCACAACAGTCCAATGACCTAATGGATGAATCCTACTATGAAAAGGAACAAGAGTATCAGAAGGTCGTGGAAGGATCTTCAAATCTGAGTCAATTCCAGACGAAGGTTCAGGTGAATGTTCAAAACGAAGATGTCCTCATTCAAGTTCCTGCTGAAAGTGCCGGGAGTGGCAGCAGTTGCAAAATAGTTTTCATCTGTCTTTCCGACAAGTCCAAAGACCGGACATTTCAAATGTCTCCCGATTCAAATGGACTTTTCCGGATTTCCGGAACGGAATTTATTCCCGCCCAATATCAAGTCCGCATGGAATGGGCTTTTGGAGGTAAATCATATGCCTACCGGAATACCTTTTACTATTCGCGGGCATGAGCTTCAGCGCCATTTTCCTGACAGGTCTGAGTATTGGATTCATAGGGAGCATGCATTGTGTGGGTATGTGTGGTCCTATAGCCTTAGGGATCCTGCAGCCTGGAGGAAAAATATCTTCCATTTTGTTGTACAATTTTGGACGGTCTTTGTCTTATTCTTTCATGGGCCTTGTCCTGGGCCTTCTTGGAAATCAATTTGCGTTAGCTGGTTACCAGCAGATTTTATCAATAGGGAGCGGATTGATTATCCTTGTGCTTTTTTTTGTGAGTAGGTGGACAGATGCAAGAATTCCCTGGTTGGTCTATTGGCAAAAGGCACTTCGCGATATTCTTTCAGGAATTATGAGCAAGCCAAAAACGAATTGGTTCCCATTTGAAATTGGCTTGGTGAACGCATGGCTGCCCTGTGGTCTTGTATATCTGGCACTGCTCCCGGCACTAGCCACGGGTAATGCCTATTCCGCAGCCGCTTTGATGTTTGCCTTCGGCCTGGGGACCATACCCCTTATGGTCTTGCTTCTTGCTGCAGGAAGTATCTTATCCATTCGGATCCGTCAAAAGATCAACCGCATCATTCCATACCTTATAGTGTTAACAGCATGTGTGCTGATTTTGCGGGGCATGGGATTGGGAATTCCCTATTTGAGTCCTTCCACTTCCGGAAGTGTACATTGCGCAGAATAACGTAGCATGGCTAACAAATGTTAGATTTTCTGGACTTTCTCAAATTCTTTCTCGATGTTCTTATCCGGGATAAGCCACATGATAGCTACTGCAAGGATTAGAATTCCGGAAATTACAGGTATATAGAAAGCAAATAATATACTAGCAAGGTAAGCGACAAGAGAGATCTGACCCTTTTTATTTTGCTTGCGATGGGCAAGTTCAAATTCCTCTGGATGCAAATGTTGTTTGACAATCAGAGTCTGCAAAATATAATATGCGATGGCAGGCATCAGAAGAGCGATGGAATAGAAGGCTACGGTGTTGTTTGCAAAGTGATTTTCTCCCATCCAGGCTGTTGCAAAAGGAATCAGCGAGAGCCAGAAGAGTAAGTTCAAGTTTGCGAGTAAAATTCCGGAATTAACCTTACTTAGAGCGTGCATCAGGTGGTGGTGATTTCCCCAATAGATACCAATATAAACAAAACTCATAAGATATGACAGGAAGATGGGCCAAAGATGCATGAGGTCTGTCCAATCTGTACCGTGGGGCACTTTCATTTCCAACACCATAATGGTAATTATGATAGCGAGTACTCCATCACTGAAAGCTTCAATTCTTGTTTTATTCATGTGATTATATTAGATTCACAAAAATACGCTAAGCTTACTTAGCGGCAATTAATTTTAGGATAGTGCGATGAGTTCGCATTTCTAAAAATGTTCGTTGAGGAGCAATGTATACATTCATACAGATCTTTTTTGACGATGGCATTTTACAGAGGGAACTCCATTGAATACTAAGAGGTATGTGGAATTGAGAAGAACTCTTTTTTTACTTTTTGTAATTCCAGTTGGAAAGCGGCGTTCAACTCCGGATGAATGATTCCCTGTCCTGGAATAAAGTGCTCCTTAAAGCCGGGCAGGCTAAAACTGGCGATAATTCGTGCGCCGTGTTTTGGGAACCTTACCAATGCTTGTTCAAGTACTCCCTTGCCACCTCTTCCTCCAGGTGAGGTGGATAGTAGTAATATGGGTTTTTCAGCGAAGAATTTTAATTCAACTCGGGAACTCCAATCCATGAGGTTTTTGAAGGCAGCGGTATAGGAACCATTATGTTCAGCCATGGAGATTACAATTAAATCTGCCTGCTGTAATTTTTCAATAAAGCGGTACACAGCTGCCGGAATGCCATTTTCTTTCTCAACATCCACTGAAAACATGGGCAGGCTGTAGTCATTGAGATCAAGTACTTCGCAACCGGCGTTTTCAAATTGTAAGGCAGTAAAAGCTGCAAAGCTCCTGTTTATAGAATGTGTACTGGTGCTGGCGCCGAAAGAAATTATCTGCATCATGGGTTTAGTTTATTTTCATGGGTACTTCCATTAGTAATAATTCAGTGTCTTTTTCCAGGGACAAGAAATCAATTTGATTCGTGTCCCATACTCCAAATCCATCCCTTTTTTCAAGTATCTGATTTCCCGCTTTGACTTTTCCAAAAAGTACAAAAACGTAAATTCCATTGCCTTCCTTTTTTAGTGAATATTGTATTTGATATGCTTCGTCCAGCCTGCACATACTAAACCAGGCATCCTGATGAATCCATACCGCTCCATCTTCCGGTTTGGGCGAGATAATTTGTTGCCATTTATTTTGACGCTTTGCAATATCGAGCCGCAATTGATCATAGCGGGGTTGGACATTCTGTTCGTTTGGAAAAATCCATATTTGGAGAAACTTGACGTCCTTGTCTTTATGCTTGTTGTATTCGCTGTGGTAGACGCCTGTACCTGCACTCATAACCTGCACATCACCCTGTTGAATCACAGCCGTGTTACCCATGGAGTCTTTATGTTCCAGATCTCCTTCTAAAGGGATGCTTATTATTTCCATATTATGATGTGGATGTTTGGCAAAGCCCATTCCACCGGAAACCGCATCGTCATTGAGAACGCGGAGCACGCCAAAGTGCATGCGTTTGGGATCGTAATAGTCAGCAAAACTGAAGGTGTGGTATGAATCCAGCCAACCTAAATTAGAGTGGCCGCGACTATTCGATTTGTGAAGGATATAATTTTCCATGATTCGCATTTTCACATTGAACCTGAGATCAAGATCAGGTAATTCTATTTTAATTTTTATTTATTTTCATGAGTAAACGGGTTCACTCCGCATCCTTTATGGGAGCTTTCAGTTTTTGAAAAAACTGATTCTTAAAAATTGCTTTCGCATCCTGAAAAAAATCTGCAAAAATGAAATAACACAGTTTTGCTGAAATGGATGTAGTCTGATCCGAAATTGTAATTAGCAAAATGTTAAAATCAACTATGCTTTCAAGTCCGGGAGAATCAGTTGAGGCTGTTTATCTGATGCGCAAGTTCAGTAAGCTGGTCTGCTTCAATACACAAGGGAGGGGCAATGCGCAATGCATCCGGGGCGAAAAGAAAGCTTTCCGCCAGGACTCTGTGTTTAAGATACAATTCGCGAATCCAGGACATCAATCTTGTCTCCGTGTCCAATTGCAAGGCAATGAGCAATCCTGCTGACCGGATCTCAGAGACATGGGGGTTAGACATGACATGTCTAAACATGTCATGTCTTTGTTGGACAAACTCCATGTATTTTGACTGCAAAAGCTTTTTGAGTCCCGCGTAGGCTGCCGCGCAGCTTACCGGATGCCCGCCAAATGTGGTCAACTGCCCTAGTGGCAATCGTTTACTAAAATGCTTCATGAGCGGACCCGATGCAATCACGGCAGATAAAGGCATTCCCGCACCCAGTGCTTTTCCTGAAACCAGGATGTCCGGGATGATGGGTGTTTGCATAAATGCAAACAAAGAGCCCGTTCGCCCCATTCCCGTTTGGACTTCATCTGCGATCAAAAGGCTATTGGTTTGACGGCATTTATCAGCTAATGCAGACCACCATGTTGAATCTGCCTTGCGAACACCTGCCTCTGCCTGTACAATTTCTGTTAGCACGCCTGCTGTCTGATGGGTAATGGAAGACAAATGGTCCATACAACCAAAATCGATGAATCGGATCCCTGGGAGGAGGGGAAGGAAAGGCGCTTTGTGCTGTTCATCCGAGCGAAGAGATTCAGCCCCAAGCGTACTACCGTGGTAGGCTTTCCGGCACACCACCAATTCAATCCTTCCTGTGGCCAATCTCGCCAGTTTAAGGGCTGCATCAATAGCTTCGCTACCGGAGTTCAGGAAATAAATGGAATGGAGAGATGGGGGCAAGATTTGGACGAGTAACTCTGCAAGCTTCACCTGGGGCCCCTGGACGTGTTCTCCATACACTGTACTGTGTAAATAGCTGGAAGTCTGTTGATTAATGGCTTCAAGGACCTCTTTTACCCCATGGCCAAGATTATTGACACCAAATCCGGAACTAAGGTCGAGATAAGCATTTCCCTTGGTATCAAAGAGGTGACAAGCTTTTGCAGATGCAACCTCAAAACCTTGTGGGATTTCGCTTGTTTGTGCAATACACTCGAGAAATTGGCGTCTTAGGAACATGCTTGATTGTTCACTATATGCGGAGTTCCTCTGGACAAACCGCATATTCTATTCATATTTGTGGTAAAATTAGTGGAATATGCCGAATAGATTCTTTAATGCAATGATGGCAATTTGGTTTTCAGCCGTCTTTTTTAATGGTGTAATACTTCATGCTCAGGAAAACGCAAGTGGACTGAAAGGGATAGACTTCTTCCACGGGAGTTTCAAAGAGGCCCTCGAAAAAGCGGACAAGGAAGGCAAACTGATCTTTATGGATGCCTTTACCTCCTGGTGCGGACCCTGTCGGAGAATGTCTGCAAATGTTTTTCCGGATGAAGCTGTTGGCGAATTCTACAATGCGAATTTTATCAATATGAAAGTGGACATGGAAAAGGGCGAAGGCCCGGAGTTGTCCCAGAAATATGGTGTGCGCTCCTATCCAACTTTTTTATACATTGGTTCGGACGGAAAAGTGGTGCATACCGGATCAGGAGCGCGACCTGCAGAATCCTTTATTGAATTGGGCCGTGACGCACTTAAAAAATTTGATCGTTCCGGTGATTGGGCAAAACTTTATGATGCCGGTAATCGCGATGCAGCGACCATTCTGGGATATATTAAAGCACTTAATCAGGTTGGGAAACCTTCTTTGCGCATTGCCAATGAATATCTCTCGACACAAAAAGATCTGAGTAAAACCGAAAACCTTGAAATTATTCTTGAAGCCGCTACAGAAGCGGACTCCCGGATTTTCGACTTCTTAATTCAAAATAAAAAAGCCATCATTCAACTTAAGACAGAGGAGTTGTACGAATCTAAAGTAACTATGGCTTGTAAAAAGACGGTCAAAAAAGCTCTTGAATACCGAAATGAAGCTCTTTTGGTGGAAGCACAGGAAAAAATGAAAAACTGTCCCTCCAAATACGAGACCTTCAAGTATACAACAAGTATGGATTATTATGGGGAGACGGGCAATCCTGATAAATTTCTGGATGCTTCAAAAGCCTATGCTTCAAAGGCAGCGAAAAGCGATGCCAAGCAATTGAAAGAGATTTCTCAAATATGCCAGAAGTACTATAAAGACAATAAAAATGTCATGGGCTTTAGTGAAAAATGTGCAAAAAAAGCCCTGGACCTCAAACAAGAGCAGGAATTCTTCATAAATTATGCACGCATTCTCTATATCAATGGAAAAAAGGACCAGGCCGTAACAATAGTCCGCAAGGGTCTGGAAGTTTCCAAATCAAAAGGGGAACCAACGCAAATGCTCGATTACCTGCTCCGCGATTGGGGCGTTGAAGGAAGCTGAAAAATGCTTTTTTTAGAAGGATCCTATACAGGGCGATATGTTAACATTTGTTAGTTTAATTTCCTGGCCCTACAGGTAAACACTCTTAAGTTAAATTGGGGTTTTTTTCGGCGTTTTTTATTTAGGACGCACAACAATCCATTTCATATACATTTGGAACATTCCCTTAAAAGTAATTTTGTATTCCCGCTTTGGAAATTCAGGATGGTAAGACCATACATATCGATGCAGACAAGATTGTATCTTTGGTGGAAACAGGGATTTTGAAAGAATTTTATTTACTTGTAACCTGTTGGCTTTTGATATAAAACAGGAAAGAACTTTTACTGGGTCCGTCAGCCAGTTCAGGCGCAAAAATGGAGTAGTTGAATTTCAAGAATAGATTAAACCATAGCATCTAAATCGAGTCCAACATATTTAAAATTTCAATATGATCCGTCGCAGTTCCCAAATAGCAATCTTGCTTTTAATTTCCGCATACAATTTTGCTCAATCCCTTTACGATCCTTCAAAAATCCAGGAGATCCGGCTTTATTTTGCCAACAGCAATTGGGATCAAAAACTAGATTCTCTGCGCGCTGCAGACTCAGATGCCCGTCTGATTGCAGAAAAGGCAGTTCTGAATGGAGTGACCTACTACAGTGTGGGAGTCCGGTATAAGGGTAACAGTACTTATAATGCTAGCAGGATTAAGAATCCATTTAATATAAAATTGGACTATATCCACTCAAACCAGAGAGTTGAATCGTACAACACATTGAAATTGTCAAATGGATTTATGGATCCCAGCTTCCTGAGAGAAGTATTGGGGTATCAGATCGCCAGACAATATTTGCCTGCCCCAAAGGCCAATTTTATGAACGTCTATGTGAATGATGTTTTGATTGGACTTTATACCAATGTGGAAGATGTGGATAAGGAATTTTTATCAAATCATTTTTACACTTCAGACGGTCCTTTTTTTCAATGCGACAGGACGGATAAGCAGGTCACTATTCCAGGAACATGTCCTCCTGGGATGCCAGGCTCTGCATTGAAATGGGTCAGCATGGATTCCGCATGTTATTATAACAATTATGAAATTGAATCTGCCGAGGGATGGCAACAGCTTGTCAATATGATGCAGGTCCTTTCACAAAATCCCGGCAATGTGGAAAACAAGCTTGACGTGGACCGTGCATTGTGGATGCTTGCCATCAATAATTTTTATGTTAACCTGGATAGTTATTCGGGTTCCGGCCACAATTATCTTGTATTTGAAAATGGCATTGGAAGATTTAATACGATTCCATGGGATTTCAATGAATGCTTTGGAGCTTTTACAAATGCAGGAACAGGAGCATCTCTAAACCTGATTCAAATGCAGCAACTCGACCCCCTGCTCCATCAAACGAATTCCGAGCGCCCCCTTATCTCCAAACTTTTTTCAATTTCGAAATTCAGGAAAAGATATCTTGCTCATTTGTATACCATCCTGGAAGAAGCAAAGGCCAGTAATGCATACGAAAATGAGGGATTGAAACTCAAGAATTTGATCGCCTCTGCCGTCAGCAACGATAAAAATAAATTCTTTTCAGATGCCGCTTTTAATGCAAATCTGTATTCTGATTTTACAAACGGCAGCGGTGGAATGGCTAAAACATATCCCGGACTCATTTCATTGAGCAATGCACGCGTAAATTATTTGAATACGCATCCTGCAATCAATGTGGTAAAGCCTTCAATAACAAATGTTCAAAATGTACCTGCCGTCCCGGAATTCAATAAGGAAATAAGCTTCACGGCACAAATCAGGAATGCAAAATCAGCAAGCCTGTTCTATCGTTTTGATAAAGAGCAGAGATTCGTTGAACTGCCAATGTATGATGATGGTTTGCATCAGGATGGGAATGCCGGCGATAACCTGTTTGCTGCTGTTTTCAACTTTGGAAGAAACCAGGATATTCAGTATTACATCTATGCAGAAAACGACGACATTGCTGCCTTATCTCCTCAGAGAGCAGAGTATGAATTTTATTCTCTTCATGCGAAATTGCCAAATGTGGAATCGGGGGATTTGCGCATCAATGAAATCATGCCATCTAATACAAGCTTTGTTAAAGATGAATCCGGGGATTACGATGATTGGATAGAAATATTTAACACCAGCGATCAAATGATTTCCTGTTATGGCTTATATCTTTCAGACAATCCATCAAATAAATTAAAATGGGCATTCCCGGATACGAGCATTCCTGCAAAATCTTTTCTGGTCGTATGGGCAGACGAAGATGGAAACGACCCCGGCCTCCATGCAAATTTTAAACTTTCCAAATCCGGGGAACCTCTGATGTTGGTGAATCAGGATAGCAGTGCAGTTGATGAACTAACCTATCCTGAAGTTCAGGAAAATTACAGCTATGCATATTGTCCCGTCAAATGGATTTTCGCCGTGGACCCAAGCTTTGGGAAGGAAAATAATTGCACGACCCTTGTAAACGAACAGAACGGCATTGGTATTCAAATCAGTCCAAACCCATTTCATGAAAATCTGCTTTTACAATTCGGGAGGGCATGCAATTGCGAGATCTCCATTTTCAATGCACTGGGACAAAGGCAAGTCCATCAGACTTCAGGATACCCAGATGAAACGGAAATTTTGATTTCAACAGCAGACTGGCAGCCGGGATTGTATTTTCTGACTATCCAATCAGGAAGCAATTTGGAGCGTTTTTCACTTATTAAAATATAATAAAGGGGCTTCCAAAAATTCTATCGCGATAGCAACACAAATCTAACTAAACAAGTCTGGGCGTAATGGAGTAATTTAGGTGGCTTTCACTCATCTGGTTGCATGGATGTGTGGAGAGGCGCTTTGAATGGATGGGCATGTCCATGTTGTAAGGATGCTGATTTAAGAAATTCGGGCAGATATCCTATAATCGTGTTGTCTTCTCCACAGCGACACTAACCTTTGTTAGTATTTATTAAAAGTGCATATACCAGAACTTAGATGCGTCTGATTTCTAAGCTGAGATTTAAACTTATGGTTGTTTTTCCTGCATGCGTTCGAATTCTTTTCGGCCTTCAAGTCTCTTCTCCTCCGTTTTCCAGTAAAATTTGAAGAGGTCCTTGTTGAGTTTTTTTACCATATATCGGCAATTCTTTTTCAGGTAATCGGATGATGCAAGTCTGTTTATCAGTGTTTTTGCATTGTTCTCGGTGATAAATGGAAATTTGCTTTTAAGTGTAAACCCTTCTGAGGTTTGGAAAAGCCAGCCTTCATTTTCAGAATCCGGGGTGATATCCTTTTTCAAAATGAGGAGGGAGTCTTTATGAACAGTAGCAGGGGGAAGCAGTTCCAAACTATCTCCGGTAAATTGAAATTGGGTAAATCTCTTTTGTTGAAGTGTACTATGCTGATTGTCATAGTAGAAAAGGACTTTGGAGAAACTGAAATACGTTCTGAAAGCCCAGATGAATGTCTTATTAAATTGATCTCTTGCGAGGCGGACTTCTTCGATGTCCTTCTGAATTTTCTTTTTGCAGGATTCGTTGCACTCCTTGTTTTCCATACTACGTTCCAGAAACTGAAGTTTTTTATCCATGGACTCAAGCCTAACAAGGATAATTCCGGATTTGAGTTTTCGAATGGCTTCTTCTTCCAGGAAAGGATTCTGGGCTTCCTGTGCCCTGAGTGACCAAATGTTAAAAAAGAATAAAAGTATGGGAAGTGTATGCCAGATACGCAGGAATTTATCGTTTTTAGCCATGCTTTCGCTTTTTGTAAGTAAACGCAAAGTTGATCATTTCGCCGCCACCGGCACTTAATTTTTATTAATTATGGCTCAATTCATTGACATAGAAGCACTAAACCAGCAAATTGCCATTGAGAGTGCTTTCCTCGACCGGCTCATGGAGCAACAGAAACACATCATTGTGGGTCAGCAACACATGCTGGAACGGATGGTTCTTGGCCTTTTGACAAAGGGCCACATTTTATTGGAGGGCTTGCCAGGACTTGCTAAAACACTGGCTATCAAAACCTTGGCACAATCCATCGAAGCCAGGTTTAGCCGGATTCAATTTACCCCGGACTTGCTTCCTGCGGATATTATCGGTACGCTGGTCTACAATCCTGCGGATCATCAATTTTCGGTCAGGAAAGGACCGATCTTTGCACATTTTATCCTGGCGGATGAGATCAACAGGGCTCCTGCAAAAGTGCAGTCTGCCTTACTGGAAGCCATGCAGGAAAAACAGGTTACAATCGGAAAGGAAAGTTTTATGTTGGAGGAGCCTTTCCTGGTCTTAGCCACCCAAAATCCCATTGAACAAGAAGGCACCTATCCTCTTCCGGAAGCGCAAACAGACCGGTTTATGATGAAGCTTTTAATTGACTATCCAACTCCCGAAGAGGAAAGAGAGATCCTCCGTCGAAACCTCAATGAGCAAATTTTTGAAAAGCCCAAAGCAGTCGTCCACACGGAAGATATTCTGAAAGCGCGCAAGTCTCTTTCAAAAATATACATGGATGAGCGGATTGAAAATTATATCCTGAATCTCGTATTCGCGACCCGCAATCCGGTCCAGCATGGCCTGAAAGAAATCTCAGACTACATTCAGTACGGAGCGTCTCCAAGGGCCAGTATTTTTTTAGCAATGGCCGGAAAAGCCCGAGCATTCATGCAGCATAGGGGATTCGTCATTCCTGATGACATTCAGAATGTGTGTAGAGATATTTTGCGACATCGGATAGGGCTAAGTTATGAAGCAGAGGCAGAAAATGTAAATCAGGAAGAAATCATCAGCCGGATTTTATCTAAAGTGCAGGTTCCTTAGTTACACAGATGGTAAACAATAAAATCATTATCGCATTGTTCTTTTGCGTATCCCGGCTTGCAAGTCAGGACTCACTTACCGCTTTGAAAATTCAGGAGGTGATAGACTTGTTTGGTTCAAAAAGCAAAGGAATCTGGATTACACATTATACGGGGATCGCCAGCAATGGGGATGCATACTTACTCACTCTTGGCCACAACCAGCTTGAACAACGGGGATTCCTTCAATTCCCATCCAGATCCAGGGAATTTTATGTTGAAGGTCCGTACTATGCAGACCAGATCAAGTTGGTCGTTCAGGACAGCAGCTTCGAACACAGGGGCTTCCTTCTAGGTGATGTAAGCCGGTCCCGGATTATTGCAAGGTTTATGGACCCTAAAAATGAGTCCGGAATTTATATTGAATTTGAAAAAGTGGGTCGGGATGGATTTAAAATATTGAAATGTCCTTCAGCGATGTGGTATCGCAGCTATGAAGGAATCATGGATCAAAATCCTGTTGTCGCCCAACTGCAAAAAGACAGTGATCTTCGGATTTTTGGAACCTTGAGTGTTCCGGGTAAACTCACCGGATACCTGGTAAACGGTCATTGTGACGACGACGATTGCAATCAAATGTCGCTACGTTTGAACGATTATTTTGGTGAGCGCATCAAAGAATTCCGCATTACAAATCAGCCGAATAACAAGGCGGTAACAGAAGAGATTTTCAAATCAAAATATCCGATTAACGAGGATTGGACAAAAACGCAGCAGTACCGCTACGAGTGCAAAAACATGAGTGCTCCGGGACTTAAAATTTATGCCCAGTATATTCAGACAGGAGACCGCGATTTTGACCAGTGGCTCCTCAGTTTTTTTGAAAAATGGGCGGACCAATTGCTGGCATATTACAAAGCGGGACCTGTCGAGCAGACACTTGACTGCAATGCATATATGGATATTGACTGGATCAGTCAGGATTGGATCAGCGGCATCTTCCGCTTTGTTGAGCCATGGGGTGATGGAGAGCGGAATCTTGCATTTAATTATGACCGAAAGCTCAACAGAATCATCAGTTTGGAGGAAATGTTTGAAAAGGATTTTGATTATAAATCCTTTTTTAAGGAATATATAGATTGGAAAAAGCAGGAAATGATGAGTTTGAATCCCTCCGGCCGATTCAAAATTTATATGGAACTCGAGCATTTCAAAAACTGTACCTTAAAACCGGAAGGATTTTGCTTTACATCAGAGTTCAATCTGGTGTGGGGCGTCCGGAAGATCATCATGCCATACACATTGCTTCAGCCTCATATACGGAAGGCTGGCCCTTTACGAAAACTTTTTTAAGCATGCAGACCCAGGAAATTCTTAAAAAAGTCCGGCAAATTGAAATTAAAACAAAAGGATTAAGCCGTCACTTATTCAGCGGCGCCTATCATAGCCATTTTAAGGGCAGAGGAATGTCTTTCTCTGAAGTTCGTGAATATCAGCAAGGAGATGACATCCGTTATATTGACTGGAACGTAACCGCACGCTCAGGACAAACGCAAGTCAAAGTATTCGAGGAAGAACGCGAACTGACCTTGTTTCTCATGGTGGACATCAGCAAGTCCATGTATTTTGGTTCGCAGCATCGGGATAAGTTTAGTTGGCTTACCGAGATTGCTGCGGTTCTTGCTTTTTCGGCAACACAAAATAATGACAAGGTTGGAATGATTCTCTTTAGCGATGTGATTCATCTGTACATTCCTCCCAAAAAGGGTCGCCAGCATATTTTGAGAATGATTCGCGAATTACTGGTGTTTCGTCCCGATTCCATGAAAACGCGTTTTGATCTTCCTCTGCAGTATCTGAACCGTGTCCAATCAAAACGCACTATTGCTTTTCTACTTTCCGATTTTTACGATCCCATCCCCGAGGCAATACTTAAAATCGTTTCGCGCAGACATGACCTGATTGGTATTCAGCTTCGCGAGCCCCTCGAGTTGCAAATGCCGCCCCTGGGTTTGATGTGTTTCCGCGATCTTGAAACGGGAAAGGAAATTTTGGTGGACAGTTCTGCAACAGGCTGGATTGAGACATGGCAAAAGCAGAACGAGGCCCACACACTCAAGACACGACAGTGCTTTCACCGTGCTCATGCCGATTATATTGAGCTTCCTCTCGATGATAGTTATGTAAAAACCTTGTTGCATTTTTTCAAAAGGAGAAGCTGATTGAAAACAAAATTCTGGATCGGGCTTTTGTTTGGTATTCTTTGGAAAAGTAATGCACTATTTGCTCAGGTTTCATTTGAGCAGTCCATTGACAGCAGCTTTATGCTGATCGGAAGTCAGCAAAAATTGCATCTGCGTTGTGCGGATGAAAAATTTGCCATGCGGATCTTCGATCAATTGGACACATTGTCGTGGATGGAAGTTTTGGATACGGGGACCTGGAATCGAACTGGCGGCTGGATCAACAGAGATGTCCTCTTCACCGTTTTCGACAGTGGTGTATATCGAATTCCACCCTTAGGAATTGCACTCGAAAGTGATTCCATGAAGTCTTTAGGGAACCCTTTGTTTCTTGAGGTAGGGTTTCCAAAAGACAGCCTTACAGACTTGCGTCCCATAAAATATATTATTGAAAGCAAAGACAACAGTTCTTTTATTTTGAGAATCGCATTATTCTCTTTTCTGATCCTGGCAATGCTTTTTATTTTATGGCAATTTTTCAAAGCGGACAGGTCAAAACCACCACACATCAGGCTTTCTGAACAAAAGACGCCTTCTCAAATTGCCCTGGATGCTTTGGCTGGTCTCCAAAAGGAACAGTTACCGGAGCAGGGAAAGTGGAAGCCGTATTCCGATCAACTCACATTTATTCTTAGGAATTTCATTTCCGACGGATTGTTGATCTCCGCACTGGAAAAAACATCCACGGAATTGATTGAAGAAGTAGATCGGAATTCAGCTAATGTAAAACACACCGAATATTTGGCAGAATTTTTGCGAACTTCTGACCTTGTCAAATTTGCTAATGTCGTTCCTGCAATGGACAATGCAGAACGTTGGTTTCAATATGTACAAAAATTTATTGAGAAAAACTCGCAACTAAGCGAACAGTTGTTAGAGTCCGGACGCAAACATTTTCTGCGTCTTTTAGGTCCTGAACTGGCGGCCCAGTTTGAAGATCCGGAGCAAACCGTTCCGATGGAACTCCTCCAGTTATACCGGGAAGGAAATTTGGCGGAATTGGAATTGCACTACCAACTCATAAGACAAAAATCGTTCAAACTGCCCCAACCTTATATCGACTATCATTTGGCGCATACAGGTAGTTTTTACAGGTGGCAGAGAATCATCCTCTCCATCCATCCGAACGCAGGTATTCGCTTAGCACTCTTTTTATTTGTACTTCCATTTGTGACCCTTTTTATGCCTGTACTTCTGATTGTAGCAAAGTGGAATAATGAGTCCCTTATGGGTCGTGGGATATTTGGATTGAGTGCAAATAACAGATTAATCCTTCGAAATTCCAAAGCACTATGATCTTGAATCTCGACCGGTTGCAATGGGAGTCTCCCTGGATTTTATTGGCATTGTTGTTCCTTCCGTTTCTTTGGTATTATACCAAGCGTCGCTCTGCGACAGCCGATCAGGCGATCAGCTTTCCCAGCCTGCACTTTATGCCGAAGGCTTACGGATGGAAAGTATTTGTGTTCGGTCTGCTTCCTTACGTACGTTTGTTAGCATTGGCTTTCATCATCATAGCCATGGCAAGACCGAGGTGGATGCTCAGGGAAGAAAAATTGAATGCAGAGGGAATTGCCATTTTCCTGGCAATGGACCTTTCTTCCTCAATGCTGAGTCGTGATTTTGAACCCAACAGGCTGGAGGTAAGCAAGCAAGTGGCTGTCGAATTTATTGAAAAGCGCCCCTACGACCGCATTGGGCTCACCGCGTTTTCAGGGGAAGCGTTTACACAATGTCCTTTGACTACGGATCATCCGGCTCTTCAATCACTATTATCTGAGTTGCAATGCGGTTTTTTGGAGGATGGTACAGCAATAGGCATGGGATTGGCATCTTCGGTAAGCCGCCTCCGCGAAGATTCTGCAAAAAGTAAAATCGTCATTCTGATTACAGATGGCGTAAATAATGCAGGTGATATTTCACCCCAGTTGGCAGCGGAGTTGGCAAAACAATACGGCATAAAAATTTACTCTATTGGCGTTGGCACAAATGGGGAAGCCTATTCCCCAATAGGGCGAAGTCCGCATGGAGAATTCGTTTTTGGAATGGCCCCCGTCAATATTGACGATGAACTACTATCGCAAATTAGCGCATACACCGGCGGCAAATATTACCGTGCTACGAATGCTGAAAAATTAAAAGAGATATATACCGAAATTGATCAATTGGAGAAAACCAAAATTGAAGTCCGATATATTAAGAGATATTCTGAAGAATTTCGCATGTTCCTGTTAACGGCTTTAGCCTGTATAATTTTTGAAGCGCTGGCCAGGTTTACCATTTTAAGAAAATTGCCTTGATATGTTTCGCTTTGAAGAACCCATCTATTTCTGGTTTTTGCTGCTTTTGCCACTGCTCTTTGGGTTGAAGGCATACTATCAGTCTCAACGGAAGAAAGCATTGAGCCGATTGGGAGATCCAAATGTATTACAGAGTTATTTTTTTCCGATTCGAAGATATTTTAATTCCAAATTTTGGATTTTTATTGCCGCGCTTTTTTTCATTGTGTTCAGCCTGGTGAATCCACAGTTTGGTAAAAAACAAGAGAAGGCCAGGACTCAGAATATCGATGTGTTCATTGTACTTGATGTGTCACAAAGTATGCTGTGTGCCGATATCAAGCCATACCGCTTATCCCGCGCGCAATTATGGATCCGCCAGTTTATTGAGCACTTTCCATCTGAACGGATCGGATTGATCTCTTTTGCGGGAAGCGCATATCTGCATGCTCCTTTGACTACCGACCTCGCAACACTTTATTCAATGAGTTCGATGGTATCGCCAAAAAGTGTAGGTACGCAAGGAACAGCTATAGCGGATGCTTTAAAACTGGCTATGAAATCATTCGCAAAGGAAGAAGGTTTTCATAAGGTGATTCTCCTCATCAGCGATGGTGAAGATCACGAAGGGGAGGCTGTTGAGATTGCAAAAAAGGCAAAGGAAAATGGGATCAGTATTTTTACGGTTCCTGTCGGAACAGAACAGGGAGGTGCAATACCGGAGCCGAGCAGAGGTGAGGGACAATTTAAGACAGACAACAAAGGTCAGCTCATTGTCACCAGGCCAAACCGAGAATTGCTTAAGGAAATTGCGGAGCAGACAGGTGCCGAATTAATTGAAATGCAATCAGGCGACAGCGGCTTTGATCTGTTGAGTAAACGGTTTTCTGCTTTGGCGAGGAAAGAAATTACATATCAATCCTTTAGTTCTTACAATTCCTATTTTCAGATTTTTCTGTTTATCGCTTTTGTACTTCTGCTTATTGAAACTGTATGGACAAGAAAAAAACAATAGCTGCTATTTTTACGTGGCTCTTGATACTTTTCGTGATCGGGACCGCGGGTGCTCAGAAGCTAAATCCGTATTTTCGGAAAGCCGATCGTCTGTATAAAGACTCCAGTTATGCAGAGGCGGAAGAAGCCTATCGCAAAGGGCAGGATCATGAACTGCCGGGATTTAAAGGGAACTATAATATTGGGAATTGCCTGTATCAACAAGGCAGAGCGGATGAGGCCATTGACTATTATCAAAAAAGTCTGAATTTTACCACTTCAACAAAAGAAGATCAAGCAAGAGCACAGTATAACCTGGGTAATGCGTATTTCCAAAATAAGAAGTTTGATAAAAGTGTTGAAGCATATAGGGAGGCACTCAAACTCAATCCAAAGGATAACGATGCGCGAAATAATTTGGTGCTGGCAAAGCAACAGTTGATACAACAACAGCAGCAGCAGCAACAACAACAACGGCAGCAAGAGCAAAATAAAGATCAAGAAAAAAACAAGGATCAGCAGAAGCAGTCAAATCAGGATCAAAAGCAAGAGAATAAAAATCCCTCAAATGAAGAAAAGCAGCAGCAACAGCAAACTACCCAGGACCAGGATAAGCAGCAGCAAACTTCAAATCCAAAGTTAAATAAAGAGCAGGCCGAGCAAATCATGAGAATGATACATGCACAGGACGAAAAAATCCGGCAACGCATCCAAAAAGCGCAATCCAGATCTCCAAAGCGGGAAAAGGACTGGTGATAAAATTTTGAAGATGATAAAAATTGATATTCAGAAGTTCCTTCAAGCGGACTAAAAAACAAAAGAAGGCTTCTGAACTGATACATGAAACCATTGTTTTAAAAGAAAATTAAGTGAGCTATGAAAAACCTGATCTTACTTTTCACGATGAATTTTACATTATTGTATGGTCAAAAAGTGGAGTTCAATGTGTCTGTGAGCAGCGACACCCTGCTCCTTGGCAACTACCTGGAGCTTCGATTTGAAGTTCTCAATGGTTCGGGGAAATTCAATCCTCCGGATTTTGCAGGTTGGCGAATTGTTGCAGGGCCAAATACGGCTTCCAGTTATTCCATTAATAACGGAGAAGTCAGCCAGAGCAGTTCCTATTCCTATTATTTGGAGGCGCCATCCGAAGGAGAGTTTATCATAGGTCAGGCCAGGTTGAAATCAAACGATGGCGAACTCAAGACTCCTGAGATTAAAGTAGTTGTGTTGCCAAATCCGGAAGGAATTCGTCAACATCCAAAAAATAAAGCCGAAAGAACTTTCCCGGAGGAAATCATCCCACCCGCTGATCCCATTAAGAAAAAGCGAAAAGCCATTAAGTTGTAAGCATGAGATTCTGGCTTGGACTTACATTGGCATGTATTGCGTCTTCTTTGGTTTGTGCGCAGATTCGATTTATTGCGGTCAGCGATGCCCGCCAGGTTTTGGAAGGGTCGAGCTTTCAGATTCGTTTCGAATTGCAAAATGCGGAGGGCAATCAATTTATTCCACCTGACTTTTCAGATTTCAAAGTGCTATCCGGCCCTTCCAGGTCGATTCAAACATCCATCATTAACGGACAACAGTCCTCCAGCATGGCTTATGTATACGAATTGCTTTGCCCTAAATCCGGAACGTTTAAAATTGGCCCTGCAAGAATCCGTGTAGGGACTTCTGAATTAAAAACGCAGCAACTTGAAATACAAGTCGTTCATGCTAAAGTGGCAAGGGGACAGGAGTCTGCAGAAGTGTTCATTCGTGCTGAACTCGACAAAACCAAAGTATATGCGGGTGAACAATGTATCCTGAGCTATAAATTGTATACGCGGGTCTCTATTGAAAACATTGAGGCTGCAGCAAGACCCGAGTTGGATGCCTTCAATGCAGAATGGGTAAACATGCTTCAAAATCCTGTGGAGCGTGAAATTTATAATGGGAAAGAATACATGACCAAGGTCTTGTCAAAAACTGTACTCTTTCCCATCAAGACAGGTGTAATTGCGATAGAGCCCACGGTGTACCGAATCGTCAAAGGAGAACGCGATCCTTTCGGATTCGGAATGCCAAGTTTTTTCCAGGGACAGGTTGAAACAATTTCGAGCAATGGTCTGACCATAACGGTCCTGCCCTTGCCGGACTCAATTCCTGTCGGTTTTTCAGGTGCAGTAGGAGACATGCAAATGCACATCACAAGTCCTGGAAACCGCTTTTCTCTGGAGGATGCGATTCAGTTTAGCATTGAGGTCCGTGGAAATGCAAATTTTTTATTGGTCAAGCCTAAATTGAATATTCCGGATTCTCTGTTTGAAATCTCAGATTTTAAAGCATCAGATCCAGTCAAAGTGACAGATGAACCGGAGATAATCAAAACCTGCACCTATCAGTTTTTACTTTTACCTAAGGTAGCAGGCCAATTTGAACTGGCTCCTGAATTTGTTTATTTCGATCCCAAACAAAGGAGATTTATTACTCTGACAGACCGCCTGAATATTGAGGTGAAAAGTGAAAAGCTCAAATCTAAAAACGCTGAGGATGCCGAAGAGGCAGGTTCATTTATTGAACCCATGCATTTGGTCCATGGCAATAAAGGGCTCTTGGAAGAACCGATGTTCTATGTTTTTGCCTTATTGCCATTTCTGACACTTGGTTGGATGATTTTCCGAAACCGCCAAAAGGCAACACTGGAGAAGCAAAGCGGATTTCAGCTTCCATCTGTAAGATCTGTCGGGCCGGAACAGGAACTGGAAGACCTAAAAAAGGCCATTACTGCGGCATTATGTCATAGATTTCCGGAATTGGGAAAAGCTGATCTGGGAATTATATTTCGAAGCAAGCTTGCTGAGTTGTCAGGAGAGAGCGCCTTTGCAAAGGCATGCGAAGAATTGCTCAATCAAACAGAGCTGCTGAAATACAGTGGCCAACTGAATTCTGACCAGCTAAAAGAAATCCTTCAAAAAGCTAAAGAACTGGGCATTTCGGTGCCGGCACCCATCCATTAATGGAGTTAAACACGAGTTTTAGGGCTCTTTCTATCAAAAAGTAGAAAAAAGAATAAGAAAAAAGCCTGAATTGGAAATTCAGCCGCTAAAAGCAAAAAGCTTGGTTCTGATTCGGGTGCCTTCTAAACGTGGAAAGCCTATCTTTGCGGCTCAATGTAGTCTATGCAAAGGTTAAAATTAGCCACGATATTGAGCCTGGAGCCTTCAGGCCAGGAAATAAGTGTAATGGGTTGGGTGCGGGCTTTTCGCAGTAATCGCTTTATTGCCCTCAATGATGGTTCCTGCATTGGTAATTTGCAACTTGTCATTGACTTTGAAAAATATTCCGAAGAGCTTATTAGAAGAATCTCAGTGGGTGCATCTTTAAAGGCAAGTGGTATCCTGGTAGCCTCGCAGGGAGGCGGGCAAACGATGGAACTACAGGTTTCCGAATTGGATATTTTAGGAGATTGTGATGCCTCTGCTTATCCGTTGCAGCCTAAAAAGCACAGTATGGAGTTTTTAAGGCAAATCGCACATCTGCGTTTCCGCACCAATACCTTTGGTGCCATTTTCAGAATACGCCACGCTCTGGCATTTTCAATCCACGACTTTTTTAATCAGCAGGGTTTTTATTATCTGCATACTCCAATAATTACTGCTTCCGATGCGGAGGGCGCTGGGGAAATGTTTCAAGTGACAACACTCGATCTGCATAAGTTGCCAAAGACGGATACCGGAGAAATCGATTTTAAAAAGGACTTTTTTGGAAGGGCAACCAATTTGACAGTTTCCGGCCAACTTGAGGCAGAGCTTGCTGCTACTGCACTTGGTCAAGTGTACACATTTGGCCCGACTTTTCGTGCAGAAAATTCCAATACACCCCGACATCTGGCGGAATTCTGGATGATCGAACCCGAAGTGGCTTTTAACGATCTGAATGATAATATGGATTTGGCCGAACAGTTGCTCAAATATGTCATTCGCTACGTCATGCAGCATTGCAAAGAAGATCTCGATTTTCTGAACAAGCGCGAACAGGAGGAAGAAAAGCAAAAGCCTCAGAACGAACGCAACGAAATGTCCTTGTTGGAACGATTGGAATTTTGCACACAAAATGATTTTGTCAGAATTAGTTACACGGAAGCCATCGACATATTAAAACAATCACCACCAAACAAGAAGGGCAAATTTCAATACCCTGTCGAGAAATGGGGTACCGATTTGCAAAGTGAACATGAACGCTATCTCGTTGAAAAGCATTTTAAAAAACCGGTGATACTAGTCAACTATCCAATGGAGATTAAAGCTTTCTACATGCGCCAGAATGAAGATGGCAAAACGGTAGCGGCCATGGATATACTCTTTCCCGGTATCGGGGAGATCGTTGGAGGTTCCCAAAGGGAAGAGCGTCTTGATAAATTACAAGCGCGTATGGAATCCATGCACATTCCTCAAGAAGAGATGTATTGGTACCTTGATACACGTCGTTTCGGAACCTGCCCACATGCGGGATTCGGATTGGGTTTTGAACGCCTGATTCAGTTTGTAACCGGAATGACCAATATACGCGATGTAATTCCTTTTCCACGGTATCCGGGAAATGCAGAATTTTAAGTTTTCAAATAATCATCAACCATTTCAAATTAAAAGTACATGCTGTTATGAATAGTAAAAATTTAAACTGGATTTTACACATCTTGTCGCTTGCCGGAATCCTTTTTCTGTTTCTGCAAAACCGGCAGTTAAAATCCACCTCAGGAAAAACATCTGCAGAGCATGTTGCTTCCGAAGGTAAAGAAGGTAGAATTGCATTTTTTAATTCAGATAGTTTGCTTCCCAAATTGGAGTTTTTCCGAAAGTCAGAAGAAGAATTCAAGAAAAAACAAGAGCAGTATGTAAATGAGTTGAAGGCCAAGGAACAAAATTTGCAAAAGGAATTTCAGCGTTTGCAAAAAAATGCCGAAAATATGACGCGCAATGAAACCGAGCAAGCTCAGAAAAAACTGGCTATGATGGACCGGGAACTTGCGGAACAACGCGATAAAATGTCAGCTCAATTTGCTTCGGAAACTGCTGAATTCAATGAAGCCCTTCACAAAAAAGTAATTTCCTTTCTCAAGGAATACAATGCGGACGGCCGCTTCCAGTATATTTTCAGCGTAGCACGGGATGGAAACATATTTTACTCAGATCCGGGTTTGGATATCACAGAGGATATGGCCAAGGGTTTAAATGAAACCTATAAATAATTCCAGGCTGCATTTTACGGGTGTAAAACATGTTATTAACACTTGTTAGTGCCATGTGTATTGCACAATAAACTAAGCATAGTGGTTTTCCTGTTCTATGCCTGTCTGTTTACAGACTTGATTTCCATTTTTTCTGAACGTTGGTGTCTCGCACTCTATGGAATGTGAATATATTTCATAAGCCTGGATGAAATTATAACACCAACATCTGTGATTGGAATTTTCCGGGTGATCTGCACACAATTTTCGTGTTTTGTCAGCAGCCCTCAGGAATGAGCATGCATGTACATTCAGAACAATCCGTGCAGGCATCGGGTTTTGTGATGAGGCGTAGCAAAGTCCGGGAAGGAGCGCGGTAAAATTGCTTTATATTTCTTTTTATGGAACTGGGCTTATCATGTATTTTTGTAAAAAATAATAACATGTCATTTACGGATAAAATTAACGGAGATCTGAAAGAGGCAATGAAAGCCCAGGATCAGGTTGCACTGCGTGGGATTCGAGCCATTAAAGCTGCAATTTTATTGGCAAATACGGATGGAACCGGAAAAGATGTTGACGATGAGCGAGCCATCCAGATCCTTCAAAAACTCGTTAAGCAACGCCGCGAATCACTCGATATTTATCAAAAGCAGGGACGCGAAGATCTCGCGCAGGTCGAACGCGAAGAAATTGCCATCATTGAGCGTTATTTACCAGAGCAAATGAGCGAAGATGAATTGCGTGAAGCTCTGAGGAAAATTATTCAGGAATCCGGGGCCCAGTCTGCAAAGGATATGGGAAAGGTGATGGGATTAGCCAGCAAGCAATTTGCCGGGAAGGCAGATGGGAAAACTATTTCGCTTATGGTAAAACAATTACTTGAATCCTGATCACACGAAGGATCAATAGGCCCTGACATCCTTTCGTTCCATGTAATTCAGAAAGGCTGTGTTCACTACTTTGTTTCCTCCCGGTGTTGGATAATTTCCTGAAAAGTACCAATCTCCGAGGTGCTTTGGACAAGCAGCATGCAGCCCGTCAATTGTTTGAAAGATTACTTCAACTTCGAGATCGCTATGCGCGGGACGGAGCATATCACCTATCTTCTTTGAAACTTGTTCATAACTGAACAAATCGTAAAGTGCGATCAACTCATTCTTCATTTTTTCCGGAGGAAGGTCTTTTTGGGCAAGGCATTTATCATAAGTTTCCTCAAGAAGATGCTCCAGATGGTTTTCATGGATGAGTTCGATTAAAGCCAGGAAGGCTACAAATTTTCCCATTTGGGACATGTCTATTCCGTAGCAATCCGGGTAGCGGATTTGAGGCGCTGATGACAGAATGATGATCTTTTTAGGATTCAGGGTGGAAAGAATATGTACAATGCTGTCCCTTAAAGTTGTTCCTCGCACAATTGAATCATCGAGGATTACCAGCGTATCTCTCCCGGGTTGGATCACTCCATAAGTAACGTCGTAAACATGGGATACCATTTTACCGCGAACCGCATCGTTTGCTATGAAAGTGCGCATTTTGTCGTCTTTTACGACGAGTTTTTCAATCCTGGGCTTTTGCTTGAGGATGTGATGGATTCGCTCTGGATTGAGACTTCCGTTTGAACTGATGAGCTGGTTTGCTTTTTGTACATTCAGCTGGTCATGGAGGGCTTCGGTAAGTCCAATGAACGCAGTTTCTGAAGTATTGGGAATAAAGCTGAAGACCGTATTTTCAAAATCCCCGTTTATAGCTTGTACGACGGATGGAGCCAATTGTTTACCCAGATTCTTGCGCTCCTGATAAATGTCAATATCGTTACCTCTTGAAAAGTAAATGCGTTCAAAGGAACAGGACAATTTTTCTTTGGGTTCTATACACAACTCCTCACTCACTTTCCCATTGAACTTTATGATCAGGGCATTTCCCGGAGGAAGTTCGCGAATTTCCGAAGAGGAAACTTCAAATGCAGTCTGAAGGGCGGGACGTTCTGAAGCCATGGCGACAAGGTCTTCATTCTGATAGTAAAAAGCAGGCCGGATGCCATTGGGATCTCGCAATACAAATGCATCACCGTGTCCAATCATACCGGCAATCACATAACCCCCGTCAAATTTTTTTGATGCTTTCTTGAGCACATTGCAAACATCCAGGTTCTCAAATATCAGTTGATTGATCTCCTGTTGATTGTAACCTTCCGGTTTGTACCAGTTGAATAGCTGTTGTACTTCCTCGTCAAGGAAATGACCAATTTTTTCCAATACTGTAATCGTATCGGATTTAATTTTTGGATATTGACCGAGGGAGACCAATTTTTGAAATAATTCTTCAACATTGGTCATGTTGAAATTGCCGGCAAGCACCAGGTTGCGACTGATCCAGTTGTTTTCACGGATAAAGGGGTGTACCGTTTCGATGCTGTTGTCTCCATGTGTCCCGTATCGCAAATGGCCCATTAATAATTCACCGGTAAATGGTTTGTTATCCTTTAACCATTGACCATCATTCAACTGTTCATCGCTAAGTTGGTCAAAATGCTGCATGACCCCTTCAAAAAGAGATTGTAAATAATTGGTAGCATTGCTGCGGCGTCTCGAAATGTATTTTCTGCCAGGTTCAATATCTAGTTTAATAGTAGCAAGTCCGGCACCGTCCTGACCCCGGTTCCGTTGCTTTTGCATCAGTAAATGCAGCTTTTGGAGGCCGTAGAAACAGCTTCCGTATTTCTTTTGGTAATAATCAAGAGGTTTGAGCAGTCTGATCAAAGCCAGGCCACATTCGTGTTTTATTTGATCGCTCATGGATTTTTCAATGGCATAAAGATACGATATAACAACGCCCAAGTCTTGCCAAAGTTTTCATTTTAGTGGGCACCCGTGTTTAACAGATGGGGATACGCAGCCTTAAAGGGGCCGGAGAGCAACAGATTTTGATATATATCGGCTTCCAGAATCTGCTTTTGGGTTTCTAAAGAATCTGTCAGTTTTACTAAAACTTCTTTTTGATCGGGAATGTGTTTCCAATAGTTGGGGCAATCAAATAGGGCAACTTCCAGGTCATGCCAGTCCCCGAGTTTGCGGTTCAGGGTTTTCAGATGATCTATAAAAGACATCAGGATGTCCGTATCATCGAACATTCGGAGTATTTGCATCAACTCCCATAAATGTCGGATTCTAATACGTATGGGGTGAAGTTGTCTTTTCCAATTTCTTTTGCATAAATGGGCAAATAGAATTTTGAAGTTCTTCTCAATACCCGAATGAAGTTTTTGCAAAAGCAAAGCTGAAGTACTGGATTCAAGGTAAAAGGAACAGCTCAGATTCAGGACTTTTAATTCATAAAGCTGCATCTCTTTGAGATACCTGGAGAAAGCTGCATTTGCCTTTTGCTCTTTGCGGTCCAGAAGGGTATGTAGTGAAGATGGCAAACCCGATTCATACTTTGTATACAATTCCCGGTTAATTTGTATTTCCCGGATCACGCCCATGTGATCAAATAATTTTAGGATTCGTTTGTAACATAGGCGGGATTCAGGGCTATCCAGAACCATTTGGCTTCCTTCGACAAAGGCCCGCAATTTTTTAATGGAAAGCCTGAAATCGTGAATTTGCTGAGGCACAATTTCCTTTGCAAGTTGTTTAAACTGATCTTCAAGTTGACGAAACAACAAATGCTCAAACTGGAGGAATTTCTTTTGGATATCCATGCAGGATTTCAAACTTTGACGAATATAATAATTTCAAATCGAAATGTTGAGAATTCAATAGCCCGGGAGGACTGGATTTCCTTGTCGGGGCATCCTTGCCGGAGAGAATAAATCACAGCGAATCGCTGCCGTTCTGTTACATTTGTTGATCAAAACAGGAACAACTGTTGTTAATGAGAGATATCCTAATTATGAATACCTGATATGGCGGATTTAATCCGATTATTGCCTGATGGAGTCATTAACCAGATTGCAGCTGGAGAGGTGATCCAGCGCCCCGCCTCCGTTGTGAAAGAGTTGATGGACAATGCCATTGATTCAGGTGCGAGGAAGATCAGTTTACTTGTGAAAGAGGCAGGAAAATCCATGATCCAGATCAGCGATGACGGATGTGGAATGAGTCCGACAGATGCGCGAATGGCTTTTGAGCGTCATGCGACATCAAAGATCAAGACTTCCGAAGATCTTTTTCAATTACATACAAAGGGTTTTCGCGGCGAAGCTTTGGCTTCCATTGCTTCGGTGGCACAAGTGGAATTAAAGACCAAACCCCATGAAAGTACCACGGGAACCCGCATTCTGATAGCCGATTCCAGGTTGAAAACCCAGGAACCTTGTGCATGTGGTTCGGGTACTCAAATTCAGGTAAAGAATTTGTTTTACAACATACCTGCGCGACGCAAATTTCTGAAGTCGGACGCCATGGAGCTCCGTCACATTCATGATGAATTTATCCATCAGGCATTGTCCTATCCCGAATTGGCCTTTCACTACCAGAACAATGATAATGTCGTTTATCAGCTTCCACCGGCTAATTTGAAGCATCGCATTCTGGGCATCTATGGAAAAAAATATGAAGATGCCCTTTTACCGGTTAACCCGCATACCGATGCAGTGGAAATCAGTGGATTTATAGGCAAGCCAGAAATTGCCAGGAAATCCAAAGGGGAGCAAATACTTTTTGTGAACCGGCGTTTTGTCCGCAGTCCTTACCTGCAACATGCCGTGCATGCCGCATATGAGCAGCTGATACCGGAAGGCATGCATCCCTTTTTTGTTTTATTCATTCATATTGATCCGGAAAAAATTGACGTCAACGTTCATCCGACGAAGGATGAGATCAAATTCGAAGACGAGAGGTTGATTTATCAATTTCTGAAAGCAGCGGTCAGATATTCTTTGGCCCAGTACAGTTTAAGTCCGCAAATTGATTTTGAAAGCTCCAATCCCGGCCTTGGCCGGCTGATTCACGCGGATTCTGCACCATCCTTTCAGGCTCAGTCGCCAACAATTGAAAATCGTGGAAGTTTTACCAGCTGGACCGCTCTTGCTTTCTCACCAACAGAAAGACCGGCAGAAACAAATGTACCAACCGGATCTTCCACTTCTCATGTAATGATCTATCCAAGTCATCAGGAGGAGCTTCCGGTTACCGAAACCGAACTGGGATTTAAAGCGTATCAGTACTTATCTTCCTATATCGTCGTTCAGTTGAAATCCGGGATCAGCGTGATCGACCAGCAGCATGCGAGTGAACGCATCCTCTATGAGGCTTACAAACAGATGTTAGTCACTCAGGAAGGGCAGACCCAGGGAATGCTTTTTCCTCAAACCATTCATTTAAGCAAACCGGATGCACAGGTGCTTAAGGAAGCACTATCCTCACTTCAAAAAATGGGCTTTGAAATCGAGGAATTCGGATCTGATTCTTTTATTATTCAGGGCGTTCCATCGGCATTGGGTGGAAAGGTCAGTGAGACTGAGCTGATCCTGGATGTGCTGCGTCAGTTGAAATTGAATCTGGAGTTCGAACTTCCATTTGAAGAAAGTATCGCACGCTCTATGGCCCAGTGCAGTTCAATTAAAAGAAATCAGGTTCTTCAGCAGGAAGAAATCGACCGCCTCATAGAACAACTTTTTCTTTGTGAGGTGCCCTATTCCAGTCCAACAGGTAAGTCTTGTATATTTCATTTAAGTCTTGAAGAATTACAAAAAAAATTCAGCTGATCCATGTTTCAAATTACAGATACTGTAAAGCATTTAATTTTTATAAATGTCATTCTCTTTTTGGCTTTCATCAGCCTGTTGAGTGAATACAAATACGAGCTTTACCTATTTTATCCCGAAAGCCCTCTCTTTAGACCCTGGCAAGTCATTACACATATGTTCATGCATGGCAGCATCAACCATATTTTATTCAACATGATGTCATTGTTTTTCATAGGGCCCATGATGGAGCATACACTGGGTTCAAAAAAATTTCTGGTATATTACCTGGCTTGCGGATTGGGCGGGGCCATGCTACATACATTTGTGAACTTCATTTCCATTCATTATCTGGGGAATGATGCAGGAATGGAGATTCCGATGGTTGGTGCTTCAGGAGCTATCAACGGACTTTTTGTAGGGCTTGCTCTTCTCTATCCAAATATGCCAATGAGTTTATTGTTTATTCCAATTCCAATCAAAGCCAAATATCTGGCCATTTTTTTTATAGTCGGGGATATGATATGGGGACTAAGTGGATATCATACAGGCGTTGCGCATTTTGCACATTTGGGTGGAGCCGCAATGGGTTTGATTTTGCTTACAATATGGCATAAACGGAGGTGATTTATGTTTGATTCGCTTTACAAGGATTTGCAGTATCAGTGGAGAACAGGAGGTTTCTGGGTTCGCTACATCACGATTTGCGTGGTCGTGTTCATTTTGGTTAATCTGATAAAAGCTTGGTTTACATTTGAGGACGGGCAAATTGCCGGTATGTCTTACCGGCAGATCATAGATTTTTTTTGTCTCTCTTCAATCCCTTTGAAGAATTTGATGTACATATGGGTTTGGCTAAGCCATTTGTTCATACATGAAGGATTTTTTCATCTCCTGTGGAATATGCTTTGGCTCTACTGGATATCATCCATTGTGGAAGATCTGATTGGAAGACGGCATGCCATGTATATTTTTTTTGAATCTGCGTTGGCAGGAGCCTTGTTCTTTCTACTCAGTGCCGTTATATTTCCGTGGTACAGAGGTATCGAGGTGCACGCTCAGGGATCATCGGCGGCCATCAACGGACTTTTGTTTGCTGCTGCAACCCTGTCTCCCAATTACAGTCTGCGCTTGTTTTTAATTGGAAATGTGCCGCTAAAATATCTTGCTGCAGGTCTGCTGTTGCTGGATCTGTTGTTCGCAAGTCAGAATGCAAATACGGGAGGTCATTTTGCACATGTTGGAGGTGCCTTGTGGGGCTGGGCTTATGTCTTTTTACTTCGCAAGGGATATGTGATGGATTTTTTGAAGAAAAAGGAAATCAGGAAAAAGGGAAAGACATTGTATTTCCCTCCTGCTAAAAATAAAGAACGATTGGATGCAAGCCATCTGGACCGCATTCTGGATAAAATTAAAAATCAGGGCTTGCAATCCCTAACAAAAGAGGAAAAGGATTTTTTAGACCGCGCAAGCAAAGAGTAAATCATGTTGCGTTTCTTACTTTCTTTGAATATCGTGTGGGCGGTGAGTTGTGCGGTGCTCTATTTGATTGTAGGTATCAACCCATCTACCTTTTGGCTTTTCAGCATTGTCAGTCTGTTGGTACCTGTCTTTTTTTTAGTCAATATTCTGCTTTTTCTTTTCTGGATCATATTTCACTGGCGTTATGCATGGATTCCGCTGCTGACTTTGCTTTTTGGCTGGAATGCGTTTTTTCTAATGGTTTCATTTGGAGAGGAGAACAAAGCGAAGAAATGCAGTCGGGAACCTGTCCAGATAATGAGTTACAATGTCTATGGACTTAAGCAACTAAAGGATAGCTCTGAAGCGCGCATGCAAATGAAGAAATCAGCTTTTACGAGTTTCATCCGTCAGCATGAACCGGACATTTTGTGTGTGCAGGAAGATAATTTTTTTGCCGATGATGTCATAAACAAGACAGGATTGTATCCTTATTTTCATTACCAGATCCAGCACGGGGCAGCGATTTATTCTAAATTTCCAATTATCAACAAAGGGCGTGTTGATTTCGGAACCCGTACAAACAGTTGTTTGTGGGTGGACCTGCTGGTAAAGGGCAGGGAGATGCGCGTCTACAGTGTACACCTGAAGAGTAACCAGATTACAAAAGATTTAGGGACCATGACGGATGAAAAAAGTGAAAATACAGATGAACGCCTTTCCACCTTAAAAAGGATATTGCGCAAATATCGGAATAGTGCCATCGTACGGGCAAAGCAGGCGGCATCTGTTTTAGAAGATGCGCGTCAGTCGGGAAAACCTTGCATTATTGCCGGTGATTTGAATGATACTCCGTTCTCGTATAGCTATAAGTTGTTGGCAAAAGATCGCAAGGACAGTTTCCTGGAATGTGGTTCAGGCTTAGGTGCAACCTATGTGGCGGCTTTACCGGGACTTCGTATTGATTTAATTTTAGCCGATAGCAAGTCCTTTGGATTTTGCTCCCATAAGGTTTTACACACGAGTTATTCTGACCATTATCCTGTACTTGCCAAGTTTTACATGCAGTGATTTTTCAAATTCCAAGTTCGACATTTCCGGATGATTCGGTTCTTTTGAAGTTCTAATGATATTTTTATCAGCGCGCGTGTGAGAAAAAGCTTGCAGTTTCACCGGATTGTAGAATGAAGTCTGGCACGCTTGTGTGATAGGTGCATACTGGTATCCATTGAGAGAGAAAATGCAAAGCAGGAACTTTGAAGAGTAGTTCTATCCTATTGGAGATCTATTCTGGTTTCTAAATTGGAAAGGATTGGAAAGATATTTTTTAAATGAAATTTCTGAATAAAATTATTGAATAAAAGTTCAAAACCGGATTGGCAAGTCGATGTCTATTTCATCATTGAATTATCTTTTTAGAAATTGACAAATACAATTTTGGCACAAAGAAATCGTTCTATTTTCATTTTAGTATTGTTGAAATGGAATCCAACACTTTAGACAGGTCTTATTGGAATAATCGATGGGAACAAGCTGCAACCGGATGGGACATCGGCTATGCATCACCAGCTCTCTGCCGGTTTATGGAACAGTATCCGGATAAAAATGCCCGGATTTTGATTCCCGGGTGCGGTAATGCTTATGAAGCGCAGTTTTTAGCCGAAAATGGATTTCTGAATATTCACCTCCTGGATATTGCTCCCTTACTCGTTTCAGAGTTGCAGAAGCGATTTCAAAATACACCTCAGGTAAAGTGTATTTGTAATGATTTTTTTGAATTTCAGGGAACGTATGATCTTATAATTGAGCAGACCTTTTTTTGTGCATTGGATCCTTCCATACGCAGTGCATACATAAACCAATGTGCAAATTTGCTCAAGCCGGGTGGTCTGCTCGCTGGTTTATTGTTTAGTCGTGAGTTTGATCAGGCAGGTCCTCCGTTCGGCGGAAAGAAGGAAGATTACCTTGAACTTTTCTCAAGTCAGTTTCAGATACGAAGTATGGAACCTTGCATGATCAGTATTCCTCCAAGGCAAGGGAATGAATTGTTTTTTGTAGCAGAAAAGCCGGTTGAGAAAAAAGAACATTAAATGTTCTTAATGCAAGTTTTCGAAATCAGTTAATACCTTTTGGGCGAATGCTTTTGCTCTGGTATCATCGGAGCATGGGTTTTTCTCAATCAAGAGCTTTCTGGAATCCAATGAAAATACGCGGAAGCCGCAGGAATCTATCCACCCAAATCCATTGTTGAAAGCATAGAATGCGAAATCCTCTTTTTTAGTGGAAAAGAAGTTTCCGGAAAAGCTGTAGGCACTGTTTTCCAGGCCTAATTGATGACACAGGCTTGATGCAATGTCATTTTGACTTACCACACGACGTATGCAACTATCCTGTCTGATAGCTCCTCCTCCAAACCAGATGGGGATATGAAAACGATCAGGCACATGGTATTCTACATTCCCGGGTAAGCGGGCACCATGATCGGCAACGATGATCACCAAAAGATCACTCCACAACTTGCTTTTTTCCAGCGCATCCAATAGCTGACCAACCGACGCATCCGTGTAATGGGCTGAATTGAGAAAAGCATCCTCTTCTGTAGAACCATCCCAATAGGCGGTTACCGGGATATGGTAGGGAGGATGGCTGCTGAGTGAAAGGCAGACACTGAACCATTGTGAGGTATCACTTATAATTCTGTTGCGAACCGTATCAAATAAGATATGGTCGTGGACGCCCCATTTCACGTTGTAACTTTTTGAAGGAAATGATGCGCGGTCCATGATTTCATCACATCCGGAATTAAAAAAGTAGCTACTCATACTTGCGAATGCAGCATCCCCTCCATAGTAAAATCTTGTATGGTAACCCAACGATTTCAGATCGCGTATCAGGGAGGGAAGCTTTTGGGTTTTTTCCGGATAGTTGACAATGGATGTGAGAGGTTGTGCCGGAAAACCACTTAATATGGAAGCGATGCCCATCTCCGTTCGTACTCCAGTTGCATAGGCATTTGAAAAATAAATGCCGGTGCGGAACCTCGCGTTTAGTGCCGGAGTGATCTCTTTGTCTTTGTAATTTTGAAACAGCAGATTGGAAGTAAAACTTTCCAGAAGCAACATTAGAATTTTAGGCTTCTTTACATTCAGAACCTGAAGGCAGTCCAAATTTTTATCAAGTGTCAGGGAATCCATCTGGATTTTTGCTTCAGATTCAGACATGAAGGTTTCCGGAGCTTTTGCTTTCCTGGCATTATCCAGACTGTACATCAAATTCCAGGGAAGATTGAGCGAAGCGTGGTTCGTAAATATCTCATTACTGAAATAGACCTTACCGGGATTCATCGGTATGATGCCCAGGCCTCCGCGAATGGGGATGATGAGCAGGCCCATCAGGAGGATGTTGGTGATATAGATCCAGGGAGATTTTACCTTTTCTACCTTTGTGGCCAGCTTTTTGTAGAGCCATACACCTGCAGCGGTAAAGAACAGCGTCAGACATATACTAACTAACGTTTGTTTGTATGAAATAAAACTGAGGGCTGTTTCGGGATGTTGCAAATAAAGAAAGGCATTCCGGTCCAGTCGGTATCCCCATTCGCGATACAGAAGGACATCCCCGGCACTCAGTCCGGAAATGAGGAAGATGCCGGCCATATGAAGTCGCAAGAGAAGGGGTTGAAGGGAGAAAAAAGGGTTTAAGAAGAAAAGAAAGAGACTGAACAAAATCCAGTAAGAGGCCATCGACAGGTCCATATAAGCCCCATAGACGAAACTCATCAAAGTGTTCTTCGCAGTAAGTCCGGTACTCAGATTTCCATTAATCGCGATAAAAGATGCGCGAAGAAAGGCATACCATAGCAGCCAGAATAGATACATTGACCATACCCACTTAAAATATGTCCTCCACATAAATTCAAGGGCAAGGTATTAATTTTGGGCGGCATATGGAAGAACGCACAACTCGCTGGCGATTGATCCTGGGTGAAGAATCGGAATCACCGGAGGAACATACCCTGAAGCCTGATGAGAAGAAATTGGATGAATTGTTGCAGCCTGTTTATGGCGGGAAAGGACAAGGTGGCTTCGGGCGTTCTTCAAAAAAAATTAAAGACTGGCTGGACGGTATCAGGAAGCGATTTCCGCAGGAGGTCGTACAATTGATGCAGGCCGATGCTTTGGAGCGGCAGGGAATTCGTGAAATGCTCCTGGAGCCGGAGTTGCTCGAAAAAATTGAGCCTTCCGTCTCATTGGTGTCCTCCATTTTGCAAGTGCATCATTTACTCCCCAACCAGACAAAAGAAGCAGCCCGGGTGCTCGTTGAAAAATTAGTACGCGATATCGAACGAAGATTGAAAATTCCTTTGTATAACGCAAGCCAAAAATCCAGGCAAGCCCGTTCAAAACCTGCTAAACCTGAAACCTCTTTTATTGACTGGAAGAAAACTATTCAAAAAAATCTGAAACACTACCAGTTGCCGCTGCAAACCATTATCCCGCAAAACTGGTATGGCCATTTGAAATCCTGTCGACTGCCTGAGGTTTACATTCTCGTAGATAAATCAGAGTCTATGGTAAGCAGCATGATTTACGCATCGGTCATAGGTTCTGTTCTCGCTTCCCTCAAAAGCATTCATACCCACCTTATATTTTTTGATACGGAAGTTTCAGATCTGTCCGGAATGTACGATGATCCGGTGGATCTCCTGTTTGCTATGGCTTGCGGAGGTGGGACCGATATTTCAAGAGCCATGCTTTATGTTTTGCAGGGTATGAGCCACGCAAAGGATTGCATAGTTTTTTTAATCAGCGATCTTTATGAAGGAGGAAACAAGGATGAACTTATTTCAAGCTGTGCTTATCTGAAGGCTCAGGGGGCCTCCCTGTTTTGTTTGCTGAACTTAAGCGATGCCGGAGAGCCCGACTACGATCAGGGTTTGGCTTTGCGTTTGAGATCGCTTGACATCCCCTGCTTTGCCTGTGCACCTGACAAATTCCCAGAGCTCTTAGCAGAAAATCTAAATAAAATTTAGTTTAGTCTAAATTTAAAATTAGATAAGCAAAATAAAAACAAATTCTGATGGAATTGTTGTTCTACATTTGAATATAAATCTGACTATGGCAGTTGTTGAATTGAAAGTACCCGCAATCGGAGAATCAGTAACGGAGGTTACCCTCTCGAAGTGGATAAAGCCCAATGGGAGTTTTGTAAAATTGGATGAGGCAATATGTGAATTTGAATCAGACAAAGCCACCCTGGAGTTTCCATCTGAAGCCGAAGGAATCCTAGTCCACGTCGCAAAGGAAGGTGAAGATCTTCCGATTGGAGCCCTGGTTGCAAAGATTGATACCAGCTCAAAGGGAGGGCCCGATCTTTCAGGATCTGGTAAGGAAAAGTTGGAAAAGCAGCCTCCGGCGAAAAAGGAAGCTGAAGTCAAGGTATCCTCTCCAGCTGCGGCAAAAATTCTGCGTGAGGCCGAACTGGAACCTTCCGAGGTCAAGGGCACAGGGCGTGAGGGCCGGATCATGAAACAGGATGCAATTGAGGCACGAAGTGCTCAAAAAAGGACTGATATCCCGGTTGAGCCTGTCCTGGAGCCAAATTTGCCAATCCATCCAGCTGCCCCCAGGCAGATACGCCGGGTCAAATTGAGCAGAATGCGCCGCACCATTGCACGCCGATTGGTATCAGCCAAAAATGAAACGGCCATGCTTACCACTTTCAATGAGCTGGATATGTCTGCACTTATGAAATGGCGCAGTGCATATAACGAAGCGTTTCTGAAAAAGCATGGAGTGAAATTGGGATTCATGTCCTTTTTCGCGAAAGCATGTGCAAAAGTTCTGATGGAAATGCCGGAAGTAAATGCCCATCTCGATGGCGAAGATCTGATCTTCCACGATTTTGTAGACATATCTATTGCCATTTCAACACCTAACGGATTAGTCGTACCTCCCATTCGCGATATTGAATCGATATCTATAGCTGATTTTGAGAAACAGCTCAAGCTCCTTGCAGAAAAGGCCAGAAGCAACAGTCTTTCAATGGAAGAAATGAGCGGAGGTACTTTTACGATCACCAATGGAGGAGTATTTGGATCCCTAATGAGCACCCCAATTCTCAATGAGCCTCAATCTGCCATCCTGGGAATGCATGCCATAAAGGAAAGGCCTGTTGTAGTGGATGGGCAAATTCAAATACGTCCGATGATGTATCTCGCACTTTCTTATGATCATCGCGTTATCGATGGTTCAAGTTCTGTTGTATTTCTGGTAAAGATTAAGGAGCTTTTAGAAGATCCTGCGAGGCTGTTCCTGGATGTTTAATTCGCAGGTTCACTCATGAATCTTTTTCATTACGGTAAGTAGCTACCAAAGATGCCAGAATACTGATGGACAAGATGCACATTATGACCAGGAGGGAATAGATCGGGTCAATTTTATAATAATCCGAACTCAGCATTTTTATTCCGACAAAGGCCATAATAGCCGCAAGCCCGTATTTGAGATAGGAAAAATATCCGGCCACCGCGGAAAGGGCAAAATAGAGTGAGCGAAGCCCAAGTATGGCAAACACATTGGAAGTAAACACAATGAAGGGATCTGAAGTAATGGCTAATATGGCGGGTATGCTATCCACAGCAAAGATGAGGTCCGAAATTTCAATCATCAGCAATACAATAAACAGAGGCGTAGCGTAATTGCGATGATGAAGCTTCACAAAAAACCTTTCCCCATGGTAGTTTTCCGTGACAGGAAAAATGGACTTAAAAAAACGGATAATGGGGTTGGCCTCCGGTTTAATGGAGCCTTCCTCCTGAAAGGCCATCCGGAAGCCGGTAAAAATTAAAAAAGCCCCGAAGAGATAAATGATCCAGTGAAATTTTTCGATCAACCAAATTCCGGAAAGAATAAAAATGATCCGCATGATCATTGCGCCCAGAATCCCCCAGAACAGGACTTTGTGCTGGTATCGGGCAGGAACTTTAAAATACTGAAAGATGAGTATAAAGACAAAGAGGTTGTCAATCGAAAGGGATTCTTCAATGAGATAGCCCGTTAGGAACTGAATGGCTTTTTCGCTTCCGAGGAAATGGTATACTCCGATATTGAAAAGCAGAGCCAGAGATATCCAGAAGAAAGTCCACATCAGGGCTTCTTTCATTTTGACTTCTCTTGTGTTTTTATGGAATACCCCGAGATCCAGGCCAAGCATTAAAACTATAAAAAGCACAAAACCCATCCACAAATACCAGGATTCATTCATATTCGTGCATATTGTATCATATAGGGAATAGCTACCATTTGCATATTTCTGTTTTTGACAAATCAGCTCCCAACTTAGAGGATTGATTACCGGGGAAAGTTCAAATGTAATACGTAAAAGTCAGGCAGGAAAGAAGGGCATAACTTATAAAAAGTTAAGGCACTTGACGGATGAAAAAGATATGATTACTTTTGAATAAAACAATCCGATATGAAACACAAATTACTCGCCTGTTTAGCAATGGGCATTTTCTTTTTTAACTCGTGTAAGGAAGATACGGCAGTACCCGTCGAACTTAACGAGACATCTGACTATTCAGCTGATGTTGCCATCAAATGGATAAACCTTCAGCGCAACCTCGTAAAATCCACATCTGGCTTTACACCTCCCGTTGCAGCAAGGGCTTATGGGTATGCAGGACTTGCTTTGTACGAATCAGTGGTAGCAGGTATCAGGACGAATAAATCATACAAAGGTTTGATTCAGGAGTTTGATGGTAAGGGTCTTCCGGAAATTGAAATAGGAAAGAATTACGACTGGGAACTTTCTGCAAATGCGGCAATGGCCTCGATATTGCGAAATCTCTTCAAAACGACTTCTTCCGCCAACCTAAGCGCTATCGATCAGTTGGAACAGGAAGTAAAAGATCAAAGTGCGACAACAGATCCGGAAGTTATCCAAAGATCTATTGATTTTGGAAAGGGAGTTGCCGAAGCGATCTATACCTATTCGAAACTGGATAACCAGGATGAAGCCTATTTGAATAATTTTCCCGCCTATACAGTCCCAACTGGTCCGGGCAAATGGGAGCCAACCGCAGCGAATCAAAAACCACTGCAGCCTTATTGGGGTAATGTTCGCACTTTTCTGAGTTCAGATGCACAAAACAGTCTCTTTGTAGAAAATACGCCCTTTTCCAGCGATCCAAAATCCGTTTTTTATCTGCAGGCTAATGAAGTATATATTACCTCAATAAATTTGACGGAAGAACAAAAGCGCATTGCAAAATTCTGGAGTGATGATCCGGGATTAACAGCAACTCCCCCGGGGCACTCCATGTCCATCGCAGGCATTGTCTTGAAACAGGAAAATGCAGATCTGGCACTTGCTGCAGAGGTATATTCCAAGGTAGGATTGGCAGTGCACGATGCATTTGTCTCCTGTTGGAAGTGCAAATATGTATACAATCTTTTAAGACCGGTTACCTTTATCCAAAGGTATATTGATCCTCAATTTACAACCTTGTTATCCACGCCTCCGTTTCCGGAGCATACCAGTGGGCATTCGGTGCAAACCGCTGCATCGATGGCGGTTCTCGAAGATTATTTCGGATACCATTATGCGCTTACGGATGACACACATAAGGATCGAACCGATATTGACGGATCTCCCCGCAATTTTAATTCATTTGCCCAATTGGCAAATGAAGCTGCAATATCAAGATTATACGGAGGGATACATTTCCGTCCTGCAATCGAACTTGGAATCAGCCAGGGACATGAAATAGGCAGGAATATAGCCGGTATTAATTTAAAGAAATAAAACGCAGTAAACTGTTTAACGTGAAAGGGCATTCCCGGCGATGGGAATTCCCTTTCGTATGGAAGGATATTTGAACATCGTTTCGTAAGCTAACTAACGTTTGGTAGTATTGTGGTGCTTCCTCTCAAAATATCCGGACATCCCAGCTATTGCGCGGTTTTCAGGACGAGCCGAGAATAAGCATATCATGTCCGCAAACAAATCGGTTATTTTAAGAAAACTCCAAGCCAGATGAGGTGTAACTCTGAAAGGCCTGACTCAGGCGATGGTAATCTTTTTATCGAGATATACATCCTGGATCGCATGTAAAAGGGCTATGCCATCCTTCAGTGGTTTTTGAAATGCCTTGCGACCAGAAATAAGACCCATTCCGCCTGCCCTTTTGTTGACAATTGCCGTGATCACAGCCTCTTGCAAATCGCTGGCTCCTTTAGATTCACCCCCACTGTTGATCAAACCGACACGGCCCATGTAGCAATTTGCGACCTGATACCGGCAAAGATCTATCGGATGGTCTGAACTTAATTCGGAATAAATTTTAGGATTGCTTTTTCCGTAAGAGGAGCCCCCCATATTCAGAGCGGTGTACCCTCCATTGTTTGTAGGTAACTTTTGTTTGATGATATCTGCCTGGATGGTCACACCCAGGTGATTCGCTTGACCGGTGAGGTCTGCTGAAGCATGATAGTCAACCCCATCTTTTTTGAATTGAGGATTTCTCAAATAGCACCATAGAACGGTAAACATTCCCAATTCATGAGCCTCTTCGAAAGCCTCTGCGATTTCTACGATTTGACGTGAGCTTTCTTCGGAGCCAAAATAAATCGTGGCTCCAACCCCTGTTGCCCCCATGTTCCATGCGTCATGGACCCTGCCGTAAAGTACCTGATCCGCGCGATTTGGGTAGGTCAACAATTCATTGTGGTTTATCTTGACGATAAACGGAATTTTGTGGGAATATTTTCGGGAAACAGAAGCCAACACGCCGAAAGTTGAAGCTACAGCATTACAGCCTCCTTCAATGGCTAGCTTTACGATATTCTCCGGGTCGAAATAGGCCGGATTCGGCGCAAAAGAGGCTCCTGCGCTATGTTCTATTCCCTGATCAACCGGCAGTATGGAAAGATATCCTGTTCCGCCCAGCCGCCCTTTGTCCATCAGATTTTGAAAATTCCGAAGAGTCTGGTTGCTGCGGTTGCTGGCAATCCAGATACGATCAATGCCATCTTTACCCGGTAAATGTAAATTGCTTTTAGATATGGTTTTACACGTATGTTCCAAATAAAAAGATGCGCGGTCACCAAGTAATTGAAGGATATCAGTTTTTGACATAGAAAGTGATTAGAATTCAATTAGGCTTATCAATAAAAAACGCAATTGTACAGGTTTGTCGTATGTTTTCAAAAGTGCAAACCCATGCTTGCATTGCAGAAGGCTACTTCATTGGTTTTTCTAAAACAGCCACTCCGTTTGCCATGAATTTCATTTCTTCTGCAGGTGCAGTTATTTTGGCAATTTCTTCCTCCGATTTGCCCTCATCTTCAGCATAATGACGCAATTCGTCAACAGAAGTCACTTCTTTGAATGCTTTTCCATAAACAGATACTTTGCTTCCGGACAAGTCTTTTGGTACAAAAAACCCATAATCCCTGAACTTGACGAAAAGGCCCGTAGAATCATTCGGATTTTGACTAAGAACCATCCAGCATCCTTTCATCTGGCAAACGGAGGTTACATAACCGCTAACCGTGGTCATCAGGCTGTCGCTGGATTTAAGAGCCAGTAAAGTTTGATCTACGCTGACGGATGAATCGATGTTGATGCTGTCACCGTAATACGCCAGAGCCGTTGCTTTTGGAGCTTCGGCCTCCATTTTCTTTTCTTCTTTGCAGGAGATCAGGGCAATAAGAGCACTAAAAATGAGCACTTGTTTCATATTAACTTTAATTTTTGAACCCCAAAGATACTAATTGCAGTTACTATTGTGTTTCAGATCCAGTAAGAGAATTGAACACGAATCTAAAACATTATATAAAATTATAATATATTTGGACCCTATAATCAGCACTATGAAATTCAATAACCGATTTTCCATCCTTTTTGCCTGCATGTTTATTATGCTGCAGGTTCCCGGTTTCCTGAACTCCGGGCGTCTTCATGCACAGGAATGTACAAGGGGTAATTGCAAACAGGGTTTCGGCACCTATGTGTATGCTAATGGAAGCCGTTACACAGGTGAATTCCGCGGAGGGCTCAAACATGGCAAAGGAGTCTATTATTATGCCAATGGAAATAAATATCTGGGAGAATGGAAGGAAGACCTCCGACAAGGGGAAGGTAAGCTGAATTATGCCAATGGGGATGTTTTTACAGGACAATTCCAGGCTGATTTTATGGAAGGTCAGGGCACCATGCTTTTTAGTCATGGGGATCGCTATATTGGAAGTTGGAAAAAAAATAAGCCTAACGGGAAAGGCATCTATTACTTTCAAACAGGGGAGCGATATGAGGGAGATTTTGTAGACGCGCGATTTGAAGGGAAAGGCATGCTTTATTATAAAAATGGTTCCTTTTTCAGCGGCGAGTGGAGAGCCAGTAAAAAGCAGGGCCAGGGGCTTCTTCAGGAATTGAATGGACGGAGTGTGTCAGGAATTTGGGAAAATGATAAACTTATCCGCACGATCCATCCTTCGCGTTCTGAGGAATCTCCCGTTGGTAACAAACCGACAGTTCAAAAGGAACTGGCTTCAGTGGATCAGAAGGAAGAAATTCACAATACCAAAGACAAATTGCAAAGTCAGGCTAATTCTTCGGAAGAGGATGACTATTTCAACAAGATCATGGGCGTCTCCGAGCAAAAGGCAGATGAGCCGGTCGTAACGGATAATTCTGATGTCCGCAGGTTTTTCGGAGAAGAGGATAAGGCACAGAACAAGCCTCAAGAACCTGCAGATCGTCGCGAGGCAACCGGCCGGAACCTGGCTGAAGCAAAGCCTGATTCTGTTTCTGCCTCAGAGTCTTCCGACGCAGCTATTCAGGCATTTTTCGGCGAGGATGAAAAGGAGCATCCGGAGCACAAAAAACAAACGGTCGTTCGTCAGGAAATTCCGGAGGGCAAACCTTCGGTTAACCAGGCCAATACGGAGTCTGCTGCGGATAAGGATCACGAAGACATTCAGAAATTTTTTGGAGACAAGGAGGACCCCGCAGTTTCATCTGCCCATAACGAACAAGTGTTAGGATCTCCTGCAAAGGAGACGGGCAAGACCGAAGGTACTGCTGCGAGTCAATATTCCACAAGACAAAGTCATGATGATATGGATAGCTTTTCAGGCGAAGAGGGGGAGGAGCATCGTGCAAATCCTAATAAAGCGGAGGTAGTCCCGACAACAGATCATAAACCATCTACAAGTGCGTCATCTGTACCAACTGTTCGTACTGAAGAAAAAGTTAAGCCAACTGAGGAAAGAGAGAAACCCCAGCAGGAGAAACCGATTGCGGAATCCGGTAAACCGACAGACCCCAAACCGGAGGAACATTTGCCCAATTGCAACGCGGAGTATTGCGCTGAGGGAAGGGGAATTTTCACTTACGGCGATGGTTCAAGATATGTTGGAACATTTTTATCCGGCGAACCAGCAGGTAAGGGAATTTGCTATTATGCCAACGGGGATCGCTACAAAGGGTCCTGGAAGAATCACGCTCCCGATGGGGAAGGCGTCATGTATTTTTCTTCCGGGCTGGTGTACGCTGCGATTTGGTCTCAGGGAAAAGCGATACAGGAACTGAGTCGCAAAAAGGAGTTTGTTTTTGATAATAAAGTTCCTGTTGACCATAGTAAAGAGGTGAAAATTTGGGCAGTGATCGTGGGTATCGCGCGATATGAGCACATGCCTTCTCTTAAATATTCAGATGATGACGCGTATAAGATTTATGCTTTTTTAAAGAGCCCAGAGGGTGGAGCTTTGAAAGACGACCAGATTCGCGTATTGATTGATGAAGAAGCAAATCGCAATGCAATTTTGCAGGCAATCAATCAGGTATTCATGAGGGCTGATGAAAATGATGTGGTCATGCTGTATTATTCCGGGCATGGTCTCGATGGAACTTTTCTTCCGGTGGATTACGACGGTTATCAGAACCAACTTAAACATGATGAGATCCGTAATCTTCTCGACAAATGCAAAGCCAAAAATAAAGTCGTTTATATTGACGCATGTTATTCAGGCAGTCTTCTTGCAACCAAAGGTCCTTATTCCAACTCCTTGTTGGAATTTTACGATGAGCTCTCCAAAAGCAAAGGGGGAACTGCATTTCTGATGTCTTCGAAGAGTAAGGAATATTCATTGGAAGATGGAGGATTGCGACAGGGTGTTTTCTCACATTTTCTGATCCGCGGATTAAAAGGGGAATCAGACCGCAACCAGGATAAGATTATCAGCCTGAAAGAATTATTTGAATATGTGTACAAAAATGTGAGGGATTATACGGCAAATGTTCAAAGTCCGATGATTGCAGGAGATTATGACGAGGAAATGCCGGTAGGGTTTATCCGCCAGGACTGATCTATTCTAAATTTTGAGCGGAGCCTTAGAAATTCGGGAAAGCGTCAACCTACCATTTCAAGGTAATGCTGGACAGCATCGCGGTCCAAAACACCAACCACCTGGTCTTCTTCGACTACTAGCATAAGTTCGGAGTCACCCCGAAGACTATACAATGCTGTGATGAGTTGTGTTTCTGAATGCATACTCAGGATATTGCGAATACAAATTTCTCCGATGCGCAGTTTTGGATCTTTTTTAAAGGCCATGCGCACCTGCGCGGCATTTACCCAACCGCAATAGGTCCCATAGAGATTGATAACAGGAAAATAGCGTTCAGACGTATGTAAAAGCGTGTTGAAGGCTTCTGCAACCGTGGTATATTCTGTTAAGCTTGTAAAATGTTTTCTGTAGCAATCCGCTATCGTTCTTTGCTTCATCGCAGTATCGAGCACGACAGATCGGTATTCCTGTGAAGCACTGAAAAAAATAAATACTCCAATGATGGCAAGGGTGTATGCTCCATAATACATGCCAATTCCGATCAATATTACACAAATCACCTGTCCCGTTATAGACGCATAACGCGTAGCCTTAAGTCGCCCGAAGCCCATGGAAAGCAGGGCTCTGAAAACGCGGCCTCCATCCATTGGAAATGCAGGGATCATATTGAACAATACCAGCATGATATTGGAAACCATAAGCAAAGGCAAAAATCCTGACCAGTTATTGAAATCTGCCTGGTCGAGTTGCTCCAGTGAAAAATAGTTGATCCCTTTTCCTCCTAAAAGAATAAAAAAAAGTGAAAAGGCAATGACGACGTTGACAAAAGGTCCCATTACGGCAATAACCAGTTCCTGCATTGGTTTTTCCGGCATATTGCGCAAACGTGCGACGCCTCCTATTGGAAGTAGGATGATGTCTTCTGTTTTGATTCCATATCTTTTAGCGGTAAGCGCATGTCCGAATTCATGCAGCACCACGCAAAGAAACATGGCCAGAACAAAACATAACTCGATGATAATGGCCTGTACTCCGGCGCCCTGGGTGGCGCTGCTGATCCCCACATAAAGCAAAATGAGAAGAAAGGACCAGTGAATTTTCACCGGGATATTTGCAAAACTTCCAATATACCAGGCTTTATCAAACATGCAATGGAGTGAACTTAATGGTGTTATTTAGAAATAGCTTTTAATGGCATTTTGTTGCAGGATCATCATTCAATCCACATGGGCTGATAAAGTTGACCCTGTAAAATGGCACGTGAGATAACAATCCTTTGTACCTCGGAAGTTCCCTCATAGATCTGCGTTATTTTGGCATCCCGCATCAATCTCTCTACATGATATTCCTTCACATAGCCATATCCTCCATGAATTTGGACAGCTTCAATGGACTGACGCATGGCTACATCTGATGCATAGAGTTTTGCCATACTGGCAGCAGTTGCGAAATCCATCCCTTGATCTTTCATCCATGCAGCTCGCAGGACCATAAGCCGGGCTGCTTCCACTTCTGTTGCCATATCCGCCAATTTGAATGCGATCGCCTGGTGGTGGGCAATGGGCTTTCCAAACGTAGTTCGCTCTTTCGCGTACTGCAATGCAAGTTCATAAGACCCGGATGCTATGCCCAGGGCCTGTGAAGCAATGCCTATCCGGCCTCCGGTGAGTGTTTTCATTGCAAATTTGAAACCATCGCCCTGTGGTCCCAGTAAGTTCTCCTTTGGCACTTTTACATCATTGTACATGATGGTATGTGTGTCTGACGAGCGTATGCCGAGTTTGTCTTCCTTAGCTCCAACTGTAACTCCGGGCCAGGAGGTTTCAACAATAAACGTGCAAATGCCGTTGTGCCCTCTGGAAGGGTCCGCCTGAGCCATGACAAGGTGAAGACTGGAACTGCCTCCGTTTGTAATCCAGTTTTTAGTACCGTTCAGCAAAAAGTAGTCGCCACAGTCTACAGCTGTAGTCTTTTGGGCTGTGGCATCACTGCCTGCTTCAGGTTCGGAAAGGCAAAAGGAACCAATCCATTCGCCACTTGCCAGCCTGGGCAGGTATTGTTGCTTTTGGGCCTCCGTACCCATTTTTTCAATACCCCAGCAAACCAGGCTATTGTTGACAGACATAATTACAGAGCAGGAGTTATCAATTTTACTGATTTCTTCCATTGCAAGTACGTATGAAATGGTATCCATTCCGCCGCCTCCATATTCCGGCGAAACCATCATTCCCAAAAAGCCCATTTCGGCCATTTTTTGAACTTGTTCAGCTGGAAATTGCATTTTGGCATCGCGTTCGATCACTCCGGGAAGCAGTTCCCTGCGCGCAAATTCGCGAGCCGCATCCCTCACAGCCAGTTGTTCTTCAGTTAGTGAAAAATACATAATAAGTGGATTAGAACGCGAAGATAAAGCCTTCAGAGCGAATAAGGATACCCTGACGGCCAACTCCCGGTTTGAAGGGGCGACATGCATGCCAAGTATGTGATTCAGGGAATATGTACAATGTAAAAAACGCTACATAAACTGATCCAAAGTATCATCAATTGGTTTCAGATAAGCTGGTCCAAAAAGCAGAACGTGAACCAGCAATGGATATAAATTGTAAATTTTGAAACGTTCCGAATAGCCTGGAACCATTGGGTAGATTTCCTGATATACCTTGTAAAAAAGAGGATCGAATCCACCAAAAAGTCCGGTATAGGCTATTTCAATTTCCCGGTGCCCGTAATAAACAGCCGGGTCCAGCACACATGCTTTTTGATCTCGCGACACAAGTATATTGCTGCTCCACAAGTCCCCATGTAGCAGACTGGGTGGCCCTGGGGCTAGCAATTCAGATAATTTAGGATATAATTTTTCAATCCTGTCCGCAAGAGGGTTTTTTATAAGGTTCTGTTCAATTGCCCTATTTACCAGTGGACGAAGCCTGTTGGTTTCAAAAAATGAAATCCAGTTTTCATTTCTTGTATTTAACTGTGGAAGGGAACCTATATAATTGTCCGTTTCCAAACCGAAGGAGGTGCCCTTCATTTTATGCAAGGCCGCAAGGTCTTCTGCAAAACGGATCCAAAAGAGCTTAGTCTTCTGTTCCGTTTCAACGTATTCCAATATCAGGAATTGATGGTCATTAAATACGCCCTCTTCCAATACCTCGGGCACTCTAAGTGTCCTGCTATGTGACAGTAATTGAAGACCCTGCTGTTCAAGTTCAAACATTGCAGGATACTTTGACAGAGAGTTGAGCTTCAAAACAAAGGAAGCATTGGAGCAACTCAATTTATAAACTTCATTAATGCATCCACCCTCCAAAGATTGAATGTTTTTAGGCGTATATGCCTTACCAAGGACCTTTTCAAAAAGCGCACGAATGAGCGTTTTTCGGTCCATTATGAAGCCCTATTCTAATTATTTTCAGACTCAAGCAAACGCACCAGTGAGCTTAAAACAGCCAACATGAGAAGTCTTCCCGGATCGGTGATGCGTATTTCATTTTCATCATCAGGGGCAATGGACAGGTCAATAAATTCAATCACTTCAACCTCTCTGATTTCCTTATTGAAGTGTTCAACCATATCATCATAGGCATTGTGTGCATTTACAATGGCCCAGCTGGCTTCCTCGGCTTTAATAATGGTACTTTCATCAAACACAGGAATGGGTGCTATTTGCTGAAAGCTGTCATAGATTGCCAGGAAAAGGAAGAGTAAGTAATCCAACTCCTCTTCTGTGAGCAATTCCGAGTGGCTGCCGACGAGAATATCAATTAACAAGGTCTGGTCGGTTTGTAATTGATCGAGCAACTTGTCAATATACTTGGGGTTGTTTTGAAAGCGCAGAATACTTGCGTCCAGTTGGTGCGATTGGATCATACTTTATTAATTAAACTTGGTCTTTCCAGGCCCAAAGATACAAACAGGCTGTCGTTCGGTAAGGGCGCCATTTTTCAGCAATCCGGCACATCCTGGATTGCAGGGCTTTACCCTCCTCTTTTAATTTGTATAATTTGATCATAGATTGTTGTATTCCATAGTCTCCCGGGGAAAATACATCCGGGCGACACAATCCAAACATGAGCACCATTTCGGCGGTCCAGCGACCAACCCCCTTAATTTGGGTGAGCAATTCAATTATTTCATCGTCAGTCAGGGCGTTCCAGTCTTGTCGATGCAGCTGTCGTTCTTCAAAAAACAGGGCAATGTTTTTGATATAAGAGGTTTTTGAATTGGAAAGTCCGGCCGCCCGGAGGTCCTCATTTGGTTTGGATATGATTTCCGGATTGGTCGGGAAGCGATTTTCAAAAAGTTCCAAAAATCTTTGTTGAATGACTTTTGCTACCTTGACAGACAGTTGTTGGCTTATAATCGAACCAACGAGGTACTCCCGGATCTCGGATTTTTGACCGGGAACATGTAAGGCATTTTGGGGCACCGAGCTCACCAAATTGGCCATCTTTGGATCTTTACAAAGTATCTCCAGCGCCTTCATTGTATGGTTTACTTTGTTTATGTTTGTAGGAACGCATAACAAATGGGAAAGGTACGCATTCTATGGCTCATCCTGCTTTTTGCACATCCGCAACTTGAATCTCAGAAATCCCTCAACATGTCCCTGGCTTCCCGCTATGACGACGATCAATTGCCGCAACAAAGCGGTGTGGCTTATAACGATGTATGGGGATATGCCTATCCGGACGGAAGGGAAATTGCAATCATTGGCACCCTGGATAGTATCTGGATTTATGAAGTGAGCGATCCCTATCAGATCCGGCGAGTCTTCAGTTTTAAGGCTGCATTTTCCACGATTTGGAGGGAGTTCAAAACATACAAGCATTATCTCTATGCTATAACGGATGCGGTGAATGAAGGTCTGACCGTAATCGATTTAAAACAATCTCCCGACTCCATATCGGTCGTTCGCAGGGACCTGAGTGTTTTCCTGAAATCCCATATGCTTTTTGTCGACACGGCTACCGCCCATTTGTATCTGGCAGGGGCACGTGACAGTGCAGGGCCGGTGGATCTCATTATGATGGATCTGAATCCCGATCCGGGTCATCCCGCATTGATAAAAAAAATTGACCTCCCCGGAAATTACATGCATGATCTTTTTGTGAGGAATGACACTGCCTATTGTTCACATGGATACAATGGATTCTACATCTATAAACTGGAATCCAACGGAAACTTCAGCGAACTGGGATCCATTACAAGCTATCCACAGCAGGGATATAATCACAGCAGCTGGTTACATGAAGACGGGCGATATCTTATTTGGGCCGACGAGACCCATAATACGAGCCTTAAAATGGTGGATGTAAGTGACCCATCCAATCCGGATATCATCAGACTATTCCGTTCTGCTTTGGAAGCGCCCCGCGACAGTGCCAGTATACCTCACAGTCCTTACTTCAAAGGCGATTATGCATTTGTAAGTTACTATCACGATGGCGTCGTTGTCTTCAATTGTGTCGATCCGCGCAATCCTTTTATAATAGCTTATTACGATACGGAGCCTTCCAATGCGGACTACCATCAGGCCTATGAAGGTGCCTGGGGTGTTTATCCCTATTTGCCTTCCGGTACTCTTCTGGCTTCGGACATACAGAATGGTTTGTTTGTATTGTTGCTTGATTTTCAACTTGCCCTTTGCGATGTGGATTGGGAAGTAACCAGGACCGGAGCAGGTGCACACATCCAGTGGCGGCTAAATTCTAACAATTGTTCGTCTGAAGTCTACCTCCAACGAAGATCCTGTAGCGGTTTCTTTGCCGACATTGCACACTGGAGCGGATTACTAACAAATGGTAGTTTTATGGACAGTATGGGGCATTGCGGTACGCAGTATTACCGGCTGAAATGGAAAGACAGGGGGGAATGGAAGTACTCGAAAATAAAACAGCTTGGAGCCTACGATTCCGGATTCTATTATGAAATGGAGTCAGGAGTGCTAAAGGCCGAAAACCCGGCGATGCCGGTGCGCAGCATACGCGCAATAGGATTTGACGGTGCGATATTGAGAAAGTGGGAAAGACCAGCTTTGCCTTTACGGATGGGATTCCCGGTCCACTGCACCGGAGTTTATCTGGAGATCATATTTGAAAACGGGCAGGTCACAAGAATGAAAATTCCACTCATCTAAATTGAATCCTCATTTGCTCTTATTATTTGTCTTCAGCTTTAATTCACTTTTAAGGTATTGACCCGTAAAACTGTTGCTAACAGTTGTAAGTTGCTCCGGTGTTCCATAGGCAACAATTTCACCCCCGTTTTTGCCCCCTTCCGGGCCAAGGTCCAAAACAACATCTGCCACTTTGATCACATCAAGGTTGTGCTCAATGACCATTACGGTATTGCCGCGGTCCACGAGCTTTTGCAAGATAAAGATCAGATGCTGAATATCTTCAAAGTGCAGACCGGTTGTGGGTTCGTCAAGGATATATAAAGTCTGACCCGTGTCCTTTTTGGATAATTCTTCTGCAAGTTTTACACGTTGGGCTTCTCCACCCGACAGGGTTGTGGCTTGTTGGCCCAATGTGATATAACTAAGCCCTACGTCGTTCAGTGTTTTAAGTTTGCGATAAATCGCCGGGATATTTTCGAAGAAAGGCGTGGCATCTTCAACGGTCATTTCCAGGACATCGCCGATGGATTTTCCCTTGTATAGTATCTCAAGTGTTTCCCGATTGTATCTTTTACCATTGCATACTTCGCAGTGCACATGCACATCGGGCAGAAAATTCATTTCGATAACTTTCAGGCCTGCGCCCTCGCAGGTCTCGCAGCGCCCTCCTTTTACGTTAAATGAAAAGCGTCCGGGTTTATAACCTCTGATTTTGGATTCCGGAAGGCCTGAAAACAAATTGCGGATTTCAGTGAATACGCCGGTGTAAGTGGCCGGGTTTGATCGTGGAGTTCTGCCGATAGGGTCCTGGTCAATTTCAATGACCTTGTCAAGATGTTCCAGTCCTTCAATTTCGTCATAAGGCAAAGGACGCTGAAGACTGTTGTAAAAATGCTCTCTGAGAATTGGATAGAGGGTTTCATTTATAAGGCTGGACTTTCCACTTCCTGATACACCGGTCACACAAATAAAGCAAGCAAGTGGAAATTTGATACTCAGATTTTTCAGGTTATGGCCTCTTGCCCCATGCAGGACCAGTGCTTTTCCATTGCCCCTTCGCCTTTGATCGGGAATGGCAATTTGTTTTCTGCCTGAGAGGTAATCTGCAGTTAAAGATTTTTTTTTGAGAAAAGCCTTCGGACTGCCTTCTGCAACAATGGCACCTCCGTGTACACCGGCTCCCGGACCCAAATCGATGATATAGTCTGAAGCCAGCATAATGTCTTTGTCGTGTTCCACTACCATCACCGTGTTACCAACTCCTGCAAGTTCATGCAGGGATTTTATAAGCCTGTGATTGTCTCTTTGATGCAGACCAATGGACGGTTCGTCGAGGATGTAGGTGATACCGGTCAATTGGGAACCGATCTGGGTAGCCAGACGTGTGCGTTGGGATTCACCACCACTGAGGCTTATGGCGCTTCTGTTGAGGGTCAGATAATCAAGGCCTACGTACATGAGAAATCCGACTCGTGCGCGAATCTCCTTGAAAATGTCTTTTGAAATGCGGGCCTGTTTTTCACTCAGACGTTTTTCTACACCTTCCAGCCATTCATAAAGTTCACTGATGTCCATTCCTGCCAGTTCGGAAATGTTTTTCTCATCGATTTTGAAAAAAAGGCTTTCCTTTTTCAGGCGGCTGCCTCCGCATTCTGGGCAATCCGTAATAATCATAAAGTCCTCGGCAAATTTCCGGATCTTCTCCGAACTGCTATCCCGGTACCAGCGTTTGAGCATATTGATCAGTCCTTCATGTGCCAGATGGTAACTGTCTTCAAACCAACCATTCGGATTCGGATTTGGGTAGGAGTCGTCACCCCCATTCAATAGGGTATCCAGGGCTTTTTTGGGAATTTTTTTTATTGGAGTTGAAAAATTGAATTTATGTCGATCTGCAATTTGTTTTAATTGCCGGAACATGTAGTTTTCACGCACTTCACCGATTGGAATAATGCCTCCTTCCTGTATGGATTTTTCTTCATCCGGAATGACCAAATTCAAAGCTACCTCATGCACCGATCCTATGCCTTTACAATTAGGGCAGGCGCCATAAGGCGAATTAAATGAAAAAGTATTGGGCGATGGCTCATCATAGGATAATCCGGATTCCGCATCCATGAGTCGCTTGCTGTATGGATATATTTTATTTTCCTCCTGAACTAAAATAAAAAGGACATCCTGACCTACTTTCAAAGCTGTTTGCAGACTGTAAACCAGTCTTTCTTCTTTTCCGGGGCCCAGTTGAATGCGGTCAATGAGGACTTCAATATCATGTATTTTAAATCGATCTACCTGCATTCCGGGTTTAAGATCTGTAAGCTCCCCATCGATCCGGACCTTGTTGAATCCTTGTTTTCGAACCTGGTCAAAAAGTTCGCGGTAGTGGCCTTTGCGCGACCTGACAACAGGAGCAAGGATAGAAATATGTCTGCCTTTGAATTGATTTTGGATCAGTTCGAGCATTTGGTCTTCCGAATAGCGCAACATTTTCTTTCCACTTACATGCGAGTAAGCATCAGCTGCCCGGGCATACAATAATCTCAAAAGATCATATATTTCAGTAATGGTTCCCACGGTGGATCTGGGATTCCAGCCAGTGGTTTTTTGCTCTATCGAGATGACCGGGCTTAAACCATCAATTTTTTCTACTTCGGGTCTTTCAATATGACCGATAAATTGGCGGGCATAATTGGAAAAAGTTTCCATATAACGGCGCTGGCCTTCTGCATAAATGGTATCAAAGGCCAGTGAAGATTTGCCACTACCGGATATTCCGGTAATCACCACCATTTGGTTGCGCGGGATCTTCAGTGAAATATGTTTCAGATTGTGTTCTGCGGCTCCGACCACATGGATGTAATCCAGATCGGGATATTGGTCTTGGTATTCCATATTTGGCCTCAAAAATAAGTGGAACTGCGCAAGCTAAGTTCAGATCTTAGAAATTACATAAAATGAAGAACATCATATACAGAGTGAAAACGCTTATTTTTATTTATTGATTCAATTTTTAAAAGATTAGTGCATGGATTTTAAAAGCTATTTTCTTGATTTATTTCAATACCACGATGAAGCCAACGTCCGGGTAATGAATATACTCTATCCTGCAAACCCGAATCTGCCGGAGTATGCTTACCGCATGTTCTCCCATATCCTCATGACGCAACATGTATGGCAGCGCAGGATACAGGGGGGTAGCTTTGATTACGAATTTTGGTCCATTCTTGAGGAAGCTGAACTCCATTCTTTGGTTTCTAAGAACAGAGCGGAATTGGAAATTGTTTTATCTCATTACACAGGAAAACAGTCCATCCGATACACCGCTTTGGATGGACTTCAGTACGAATGCGACGTGCAATCGATTCTGAGCCATGTATCGCATCATTATGCTTACCACAGAGGCCAAATAGCTAAAGTGATTCGCGACAGCGGCCTCGTGCCTCCGGGAACTGATTACATCCTGTTCCGCAGATTGACATTGTAAAATAGCATGTATTCCGGGGGGGTTAAATCATACGCTCCAGCAGATCAAACAGCCGATCGGAGGATTCGTGGATGACTTTTAATACCGACTCAATCGTAGTTGTTTTAAATCCACTTTGCTCGGGAGTGGAATTTGTCACCACAGAAACCGCCATGATTTTCATTTTACATTGATGGGCAACGATAACTTCGGGCACAGTGGACATGCCTACAATATCTGCTCCCAGCAGACGGATCATTCTATATTCTGCCGGTGTTTCCAGGCTGGGACCCTGAAGTCCGAAATAGATACCTTTTCGAAAAGGAAGCATCAATTCGGCGCACGCTTTTTCTGCCATTTGAAGAAAGCGGATATCATACACTTGAGACATGTCCGGAAAACGGTCTCCCATTCGCGGATCGTACAAACCGCGCAGCGGATTCTGCGGATGAAAGTTAATGTGGTCTTCGATAAAGACAAGGTCTCCGGCCTGAATTGCGGGATTAACCGTACCACTTGCGTTGGTGATCCAAAGGTTTTGGATTCCAAGCTGTTTCAGGACGCGAATGGGAAAGGTGACTTCCTGGGTACTGTAACCCTCATAATAATGCAGGCGACCCGACAGAAGGAGGATTGGTTTGGATTTCCATTCCGCAAGCAATAGTTTACCTGCATGTCCTTCCACAGTGGAAGGCATGAAATGAGGAATCAGCGGATACGAAAATTCTTTAATAATGCGGATCCGTTCCGGCAATTTTCCGAGACCTGTGCCTAAAATAAGGGCATGATCGGTGGCATGTCCCAGTTTTTTTTCAAGAAAGCCCGCACTTTCCTCTATTTGATCAAAAAGTCCAGAATCCGTCATCAGTCAATTTGAACTTGCAGAGGATCGAGGACCTGATCTTGGATTGACTCAGGCAAGTCCAAATACTCGTATTCCTGATTGCGCAATTGAGCTTCGAATCCAGCTTCGCGGATGGCTTTTTGGATGCCGGAAGCTGTGAACCGGAAAGAGGCTCCGGCGGCGGACACCACGTTTTCCTCGATCATGATGCTTCCAAAATCATTTGCTCCTGCATACAGGCAAATCTGAGCAGTTTGTTTGCCAACGGTGAGCCAGGAAGCCTGGATATTGGGAATATTTGGAAACATAATGCGGGAAATCGCAATCATGCGGATGTATTCTTCTGCAGTGCAGGCATTATAGGCTCTGTTAAGTCTTTTGAGCATGGTTCCTTCATCCTGAAAAGGCCAGGGAATAAATGCGATAAAGCCCTTGGCATCTGTGGGTTTCTCGTCCTGAACATCTCGCAGCAGTACGAGATGTTCCATGCGTTCCGAGAGGGTTTCGACATGTCCAAACATCATCGTTGCGGATGTAGTGATACGAAGCTGATGGGCAGCCCTCATCACGTCCAGCCACTCCTGGCTTCCGCATTTTCCCTTACTTACCAATCGGCGAACGCGGTCTGACAATATTTCAGCGCCGGCGCCGGGAAGTGAATCCAGGCCTGCATCCCGCAATGCCTTGAGCACCTCTGTATGCGTGGATTTCTCCAATTTCGTAATATGCGCTATTTCGGGAGGCCCCAGGGCATGAAGTTTTAAATCCGGAAAGAGCGTTTTGAGTTGTCTGAAAAGGGTGCAATAGTAATCCAAGCCGAGCTCCGGATGATGCCCTCCCTGCAGGAGTAATTGTCTGCCACCGAGTTTAAAAAGCTCCTCAATTTTGACTTTATATTCCTCGATTTTGGTAATGTAAGTCTCCTTATGGCCGGGGGGCCTGTAGAAATTGCAAAACTTGCAGTTTGCTACGCAAACGTTGGTAGTATTGGAATTCCTGTCTATGATCCAGCTGACTTTATTGTCCGGTTTATGTTTACGGCGCAGACTGTGTGCCGTGTTCATCAGAAGGGCCAGCGGTGCCTTCTGAAATAAAAATAGGGCTTCTTCCGAAGAGAGTTTTTCAAGATCAAGGGCTCGATCCAACAAATCCTGTACCTGTGCTTGCAGAGTCATAAAGGGCCAAAGATAAAAAACACGATCTCATTAATTAATGTTTAAAGGCAGTTGCAAGCCCGGGAGCTTGGAAATCAGGCCAGAATTTCATACCTTTGCGTGACTTTCAGAGGAGGGGACTAAAGTTCCCTTTTTTTGTTTGGTGACGGACAAACATGTATACGGAAGAAATTCAAAATCTGCTGGCGGAGAAATTCAAGGAGGAAGACTTCAAGGATTGTTTTCTGGTAGAAATTGAACAACATCAGAAGCAGATACGGATTTTCGCAGACAGTGACAGCGGGATGAACTTTAGCAAATGCCAGAAACTGAGCCGCTATCTCGAGGCGATTTTTGATGAAAAGGGCTGGTTTGGAACGGATTACGTGTTGGAAGTCTCCTCTCCGGGACTAACGAGACCCCTGCAATTTCCAAGACAATACATAAAAAATATCGGGAGAAGTTTGCAATTGAAACTAACGGATGGGAGTCAGTGCGAAGGAAAAATACTCGATGCGGATGAAGGACAATTGACTCTGGGACGCGAGGAAATCAGGAAAGAGGGAAAGAAAAAAGTCAAAGACCAAATTGAAACACAGGTCCCTTACGGGGCTATAGCGGAAGCACGAATTGTTATCAAAATATAAGGAAATGAAACTTGTAGAAACTTTTGCGGAGTTTAAAGCTGGAAAAAATATTGACCGGCCCACGATGATGAGGGTGTTGGAAGATGTCTTCCGCAGCCTCATTCGCAAAAAATACGGTTCTGATGAAAACTTTAACGTAATCGTCAACACCCAGAAGGGAGACCTCGAGATCTGGAGGATTCGCAAGATCGTACCAGATGGGGAAGTGACCGATGACCTCAAGGAAATTGCCATTTCCGAAGCGCTGGCTATCGATGAGGATTACGAGGTAGGTCTTGAATGTTATGAGCAACTGGAGCTCGACGATTTTGGCCGCCGCGCCATCATGGCTGCCCGCCAGACCCTGGTATCGAGGGTCATGGAGCTTGAAAAGGACGATGTCTACAGGAGGTACAGCGAGCGCGAAGGCGAACTTGTGATCGGGGAAATCAACCAGGTACTCAAAAAGGAATTCCTGATTATCGACGATGCAACTAGCAACGAATTGCTTTTGCCTAAAACCGAGACCATTCGCGGAGACCATTTCAGAAAAGGCGACATCGTTCGTGCAGTGATAAAGAAGGTAGAACTCCGAAACAATCAACCCTCCATCACCTTATCCCGCACAGACCCCAGCTTTTTGCAACGCCTGATGGAACAGGAAGTCCCTGAAATTGAAGATGGCCTGATCCAGATTCGAAAGATTGTGAGGATACCCGGAGAAAGGGCTAAAGTTGCGGTGGAATCATTTGATGATCGTATCGACCCTGTTGGAGCCTGTGTAGGTATGAAAGGGAGCCGCATACATGGCATCGTGCGTGAATTGAGAAATGAAAATATCGACATTGTAAATTTTACCAATAACCAAAATCTGTATATTCAGCGTGCCCTGACACCGGCGAAAATAAGTTCTATCGAAATCGATGATCAAAACAAAAAAGCCAGCGTGTTCCTGAAGGCCGACCAGTTGTCACTGGCGATTGGTAAAGGTGGTGCCAACATCAAACTGGCTTCCAAGCTGACAGGTTATGAAATTGACGTGTACCGCGATCAGGAAGAAGGTGAAATTGATGATGTGGATCTGGATGAATTTACCGATGAAATTGAAGAGTGGGTGATAGACGCCTTCAAGAAAATTGGTTGCGATACTGCGCGAAGTGTCTTGAATCTGAGTGTGGACGAATTGGTGCGCAGGACAGACCTTGAGGAAGAAACCGTGATGGATGTGCTTCGGATTCTGGAAGAGGAGTTTAAAGATTGAGAGGAAGTCGTGGAGTAAAAAGCAATATCCAGTTAAAAAAAGCGAATGAAATTATTAGTCAAAGTAGCGACGGAGTTTAATGTTGGCCTGAGTACGCTGGTCGAAACCCTGCACAACAAGGGGTTTGAGATCGATAACAAGCCTACAGCTAAGGTTACCGATGAGATGTACGCGGTATTGCTGAAAGAATTCCAGGGTTTTATTCAGGAAAAGGAACAGGCAGACCAGCTTCAGAAAGCGGCTACCGCTGTGCCTGTAAAGGAAAAACCCAAAGTAAGTGTCAATCTTTTTGGCGAAGCCGCAGAACCTGCAGCACCTGCTCCGCCGCCTCCCGCACCGAAGCCCGAAACAAAAACGGAAGAGCTCATCTCTGCGAAGGTCGAAGAAGAATTAAAGCCAAAACTAACAGTTGTTGGTAAGATTGACCTTGAAAAGCCTGAGCCAAAGACGAAAAAGAAGAAAAAGGAAGAGGTGGTTGAGCAAGCTCCCGCTGAACCTGCACCGATTCCGGAGATTCCAACTCCCGAAGAAATTACCCGGATTGAGGCGCCGCAATTGCAAGGTTTAAAAATCCTTGGTAAAATTGATACCAATAAATTCAAGGAGCCATCACGCAAAAAAGAGGAAGCCAAGAAGGCAGCCGCCACGCCTGCACCCGGAGCACCCGTGACAGAATCGGAGGCAGATAAGAAAAAGCGGAAGCGCAAACGCAAGAAAGTAAATACGACGGATTATCCTCAGGACGATCGAAACCGAACGGGCGTTCGTAAGCGGGAGGAAGTCGTTAAGGAAGTTTCACAAAAGGAAATTGAAGACCAGATCAAGGCAACGCTGGCAAGATTGAACCAGGGTACAAAACACAGACGTCAAAAAATCAGGAGAGATAAGCGCGAGGAGATGAGAGAAAAAGAAGTGGCCCGTCAATCTGTTGAAGATCACGCAGCAATACAGCTTACAGAATTTGTAACGGTTTCTGAATTGGCAAGTTTATTCAATGTGCCGGTTACGAATATCATTACCACCTGTATGAACATGGGTATCATTGTATCCATTAATCAAAGGCTGGATGCGGAAGTCATCGAGATCCTTGCAGAAGAGTTTGGACACAAAGTCGAGTTTATTTCAGCCGAAGAAACGGATCTGGAAGAGGACGAGGAAATCGAAGAGCATGAGGAGGACCTCATACCCCGCGCACCCATCGTGACCGTCATGGGTCACGTGGATCATGGTAAGACCTCATTACTTGACTTTATCAGAAAAACTTCTGTTGCATCCGGAGAGGCAGGTGGTATTACGCAGCATATTGGCGCATACGAAGTTTTTGTCGGACCGGAACACAAGCCGATCACTTTCCTTGATACACCGGGACACGAAGCCTTTACAGCGATGCGTGCACGCGGTGCGAAAGTTACAGACATTGCAGTGATCATCATTGCTGCAGACGATCACGTCATGCCCCAAACCAAGGAAGCTATCTCTCATGCTCAGGCTGCCGGAGTGCCCATGGTATTCGCCATCAACAAAGTCGATAAACCTGGAGCAGACCCCGACCGGATCAAAAACGAGCTTTCTCAGATGAATCTCCTGATCGAAGAATGGGGCGGCAAATTTCAATCGCAGGACATCTCCGCAAAATCCGGAATGGGCATAGATGTCTTACTTGAAAAAATATTGCTTGAAGCGGAAGTACTGAACCTCAAAGCAAATCCAAAGCGAAGTGCTGTGGGTACTGTAATTGAAGCATCCTTGGATAAGGGCCGGGGGTATGTCACCAAATTGTTAGTGCAGAATGGAACGCTGCGCAATGGTGATTTCATCCTGGCAGGTGAGCACGCCGGCAAGGTAAAGGCTATGTTCAACGAACGTGCAAAAAAAATGTCAGAGGCAGGGCCTGCAACTCCGGTATTGGTTCTGGGTTTGCCCGGGGCGCCTACCGCCGGAGAAAAATTTAAAGTGATGGAAGATGAGGGCGAAGCCCGTCTCATCGCTGGACGCCGTGCACAAATCAACCGCGAACAGGCAACACGCGCTGCGAAACGGATTTCACTTGATGAGATCGGTCGCCGTTTGGCACTGGGTGATTTCAAAGAACTCAAGCTCATCGTCAAAGGGGATGTGGATGGTTCTGTCGAAGCACTCTCTGACTCACTCATCAAACTTTCAGTCGAGAAAATTCAAGTCAGCGTGATCCATAAGGCAGTGGGCCCGATTGCAGAGTCGGATGTACTTTTGGCTTCAGCGTCAGACGCAATCATAATTGGCTTCCAGGTCCGACCTTCGCCCAGTGCGCGTCAATTGGCTGAGAAAGAAGGGGTACAGATTAAATTGTATTCCATCATATACGAAGCAATTGATGAAATTAAGATGGCCATGGAAGGTATGCTCGAACCGACCAAGGAAGAAAAAATTGTCGGCCAGATTGAAATCCGCGAAGTATTTAAAGTTTCCAAAATCGGCACAGTCGCAGGTTGTATGGTGATCGATGGAAAGGTCGCAAGGAACAATCCAATACGTTTGATTCGCGACGGCATTGTCATTTATCCAAATAAAGAAGGCGCAACCGCTGAAATCGCCTCACTAAAGAGATTCAAGGACGATGTGAAGGAAGTTAAGGAGAACATGGAATGCGGTCTTTCGATTAAAAACTTCAACGATATCAAAGTAGGGGACATTATCGAAGCCTATGAAATCACGGAAGTCAAACAAAGACTTTCCTGATTTCCCCATACCCTAAGGAGTTTTCGTATGCACACTCCGGCTCAGCCTGGAGCTTACTTTGTTGTACATTCATGAAAAATTTTAACATGAGCTGTCGCATTTTTTTATTCTGTTTTCTTTTCGGATGTTTCCCTCAGCCAAAGGAGTATAAAATTGTCAACTCCAATGAACGCATCGAAGTGCAGTTTGGAAGAAAAATGTCGATGGCCTTGCTGGATTCCATCCGGCAGGTCGTTGCGGAAAGAGGCGTCCAGTTGGAATTTTCCACGGTAAAGTACGATGGTTCATTGCTAACGGAACTTGAATTTCAAATTAAGGCAGGTGTACATACCGGAGCAGCAGCGACACATTTCATTTACAATGGAAAGCCATTTGGCTTCAGGGTCACAAATCCCGGCAGCGCAGCAGCAAATATGATTGTGGGTGACCTTCCGGTGAAGTGAGTTTCGTTGTTGAATTTTTGACCTGCTTTTCAGTACAAATGATATCCTGATAAATTTTATTTCAAAACGGGGAGATCCGGATGAATCCTGTTGCATGTAATTTTATGCACCCCATAACTTTCTGCTGAGCTCCAGAAATTCCAGTGGGTTCAATTGTTCAGCACGTTGATCAAAGTACGGATCATTTAAAACAAGTGGATCCCTTATTAAGGATTTGAGATTATTGCGCAAAGTCTTTCGCCGGTATTGGAATGCATTTCTGACCAATTTTCGTACAAGCTCAAATTCACGGGGACTGAGGTGGTCTTCTCTGAGTATCAGCTCCACGACGGAGGACATGACTTTTGGAGGAGGGCTGAAGGACTCCGGTGCAACATCAAAACATTTTTTCGCATGGTACATCAACTGGCTAAGTACGCTTAAGATGCCGTAATCTTTCGTGCCGCAGTTTGAAACGATGCGGAGGGCAACTTCTTTTTGAAACATTCCAATCATGACAGGAATATGTTCTGTATGTTGAAGTGTTTTAAACAAAATCTGAGAAGAGATATTGTAGGGAAAGTTGCCACACAAAAGAAAACGTTCTCCTCCGAATATTTTTGTAAAGTCTTGTTTCAGGGCATCGCCGCAAATCAGTTGATTCGCTTTAAGTATGTTTTGATTCAACAGGAAATTCTGCATATCCTGGTCCGCCTCTATGGCAAGAAAGTTCCTGTTTAATTTTAGCAAATGCTGGGTCAATGCAGCCTTTCCCGGACCGATTTCAAGTATATTTTCAATGGGGTGTGCATTCACCAGAAGGGAAATCTTTTCAAGGATTCCTTTATTGTGAAGAAAGTGTTGCCCAAACGATTTTTTTGCCTGCACGATTTCTTATTGTGGATTCGTGGCAAACACGGTCAATTCCGTGATAAATCCTCTGTCTTCCATTTCAAGCATACTGACAATGCTGTGTGCTATTTCGGAAGCTTGCAATTTCGTGTTGTTGAAAGCGCGTGCTTCTCGTCCGCTGTTAACGACAAACTGAGTCTGAACTTCACTTGGATTGATTTGCATGACGCGGATGTGATGCGCTCTCAGCTCTGCCCTCCAGCATTCCGTTAATGCAGTAAGAGCAAATTTGGAAGCACAATAGGCACTTCCCATTGCAAAACCGGATCTTGCTGCCGTCGAGGCCACATTTATGATGTTCCCGTATTTCTCTGGGATAAAATGCTTGACGGACTCTCGGGCGCAAGCCGCAGCTCCCAATAAATTTGTATCGAGGAGTTTCCGGAAAGCTTCGAGATTTAAGTTTTCGAGTGAGCTGAAATAACCATATCCCGCATTGTTGATGAGTACATTGTAGCCTCCCAGAAGGTCAATGACTTTGGGAATTAATTCGATGACTTCATGTTCATTACTGATGTCTGCTTTTATCATTTTTGCACCGGTCTCTTCTCCTGCTTTTTGAAGCCTGGTCTCGTCGCGGCTGCAAATTACTACCGAAGCGCCTCTTTCTATGAGCATTTTAGCAGTTTCATAGCCTATTCTCTGGCTTCCCCCGGTGATCAGAACTTTAGCGTTTGTGAGCTTCATGGTTTAATGGATTGTTGTTTATATAAAGAACATTTTACAAAGGTAATTGGATTTCAAACGAACAGTTGTTCATATGATCATGGACTTCTCTTTTCAAGTTTTTATGCAAAATAGGAACAGATTATTTTCATCAATTGTTCAGGCTGATCCGCGTGGATCCAGTGTCCGGCATTTTCAACAGTAAAGAAAGACGCATTGGGAAAAGTTTCCCGCATGGCCATTTGGTCGGAATCTTTGATATACGAAGATGCTGCACCGCGCACAAAGGCAATCTCCGCCTGGAGAGGCTTTTCAAAAGATATGGCGGATGCAATATGCATGTAGTTAGAATGAATGGATTGCAGGTTCAGCTTCCATTCAAAAATGCCGTTTTGATTGCGATCCACATTTTTGAGAATAAACTGTCTTACTCTCGGATCATCAATCTCAGGACTCAGATTTTGATCAAGCTCCGTTCGACTTTTGCATTTTTGGAGATCCAGCTCCAGCATGGCTTTGAAAATCTGGCCGTGAACTTCCGGATATGCTCTGGGGGCGATATCGAGAACCATGCTTTTCCGGATTAGCTGAGGATGTTCTTTAAGAAGTTGCAAGACTACTTTGCCTCCCATGCTGTGCCCAATTAAATTAACTGGTTCAACATGCTGATGCTTTATGAAGGCAGCAAGGTCCGCTGCCATGATGTCATAATTAAAATATTCCGAATGGGGTGATTTGCCATGATTTCTTAAATCCAAAGTATATACGCAAAACTGGCCGGCGAGCTGTCTGCTGATGCTTTGCCAGTTGTCGAGACTTCCAAACAGTCCATGTAATATAATTAAACAAGGGCCCTCGCCTTGTTGTTTGTGATGAAGTTTTAAGATTGTAGCGGGCATTTGAAAAGTATCTTTGTCGTTTTATGGAATTTATTCTCAGTTCTCAATATAAGCCTACGGGCGACCAACCGCAAGCGATTAAAATGCTGGTTGATGGCATTAACAATCGGGATCGTGCTCAGGTTCTGTTAGGCGTGACGGGTTCAGGTAAAACTTTTACCATGGCTAATGTGATCGCACAAATAAACCGCCCGACCCTTGTGTTGACACACAACAAAACCTTGACAGCACAATTATATGGTGAATTCAAGGAATTTTTTCCGGATAATGCTGTCGAGTATTTTGTTTCCTATTACGACTACTACCAACCGGAAGCGTATATCTCGGTTACAGATACTTTTATTGAAAAAGATCTGCAAATCAATGAAGAGGTAGACAAACTTAGACTGAAGGCAACCTCCAATTTGCTTTCAGGCCGAAGGGATATTATTATTGTTGCAACGGTGTCCTGTATTTTTGGCATGGGGAATCCGGAAGATTACAAGACAGGTATTATACGCCTTCAAAAAGGGCAGGTCCTTCCGCGAAATACCTTGTTGTATAAATTGGTTGATAGTCTTTACAGCCGAACGGAATCGGCTCTCGAAAGAGGTGAATTTCGCGTGAAAGGCGATACGGTGGATATTTATTTACCCTATGCCGATTATGGCTTGCGTATTCATTTTTATGGAGATGAAATCGAAAACATCGACCAGATTGAATTGAGCAGTGGCAAACGAATCACGAGTATGGACTTCGCGGCGATTTTCCCGGCCAATTTATATGTAGCGCCCAAGGATCGTCTGAAGCAGATTATTTATTCTATTGAAGATGAGCTCGAAGGGCAACGACGCTATTTTGAATCTGAGCGGAAATACCTTGAGGCAAAACGAATTGTAGAGCGCACGCAGTTTGACCTGGAAATGATTCGCGAATTGGGTTATTGCAGTGGTATTGAAAATTATTCCCGTTTTTTTGATGGTAGAAATCCAGGGACGCGCCCATTCTGCCTCCTGGATTATTTTCCGGATGATTATCTATTGGTCATAGATGAAAGTCACGTCACCATACCGCAAATCCGGGGGATGTGGGGAGGCGACCGCGCCCGTAAGCAAAATCTGGTGAACTTTGGTTTCCGGCTTCCATCTGCCCTGGATAACAGACCTTTGAGCTTTGAAGAATTTGAGCAACAAATCAACCAGGTCGTTTTTGTAAGTGCTACTCCTGGTGATTACGAGTTGGCGCAAACAGAAGGTGAGTTTGTCGAGCAGGTCGTCCGTCCTACAGGCTTGCTGGATCCTCCAATTGAGGTCCGGCCCAGTCTGAACCAGATCGATGATTTGCTTGAGGAAATCCACAAACGAAGGGAAAAAGGCGAACGAGTGTTAGTTACTACATTGACGAAAAGAATGGCGGAGGAACTGAGTAAATATTTGCAGGGCTTGCAAATTATGTGCAAGTACATTCACTCTGAAATTGACACAATGGAACGCGTTGAAATCCTGAGAGATTTGCGCATGGGTGATTTCGATGTTCTGGTGGGTGTAAATTTGTTAAGAGAAGGATTGGATTTGCCGGAGGTTTCTTTAGTTGCTATCCTCGATGCGGATAAGGAAGGCTTTTTGCGAAACGATCGTTCGTTGACACAAACAGCAGGCCGCGCTGCAAGAAATGCAAATGGTCTTGTAATTTTTTATGCAGATAAAATTACAGATTCCATGCGGCGCACCATCGATGAAACATTGAGAAGGAGATCAAAACAGATGGCTTATAATGAAGAACACGGGATCATACCGCGCACCCTGAGCAAGACCAAGGAGGAAATCATGCAAAAAAGTTCTATTTTAGATATGCGGGGTCGTGATCCCAAGGCTTATATAGAGAAGGCAGAACCTAACATAGCGGCGGATCCTCTCGTCGCTTTCATGAATCGAGGTCAGTTGGAGCAATTGATTGCAGAGACGGAGACAAAAATGAAACTGGCGGCAAAAGACCTTGATTTTATTCAGGCTGCAGCGCACAGGGATGAAATGAATCTTTTAAAAAAGAAACTGAAGGAACTCTTATGAAGTCGGGCATTTCCTTTTTTAAGAAAGGGCATCCTGATTTGGAAGTCCTTCGGAAAAAAACAGGCTTTCTAATTGAAATACTATTTGGCAAACCAATGGAAATAAAAAGCATTCAGCCGGTTGGTTTTTTGAAATTAGGAACAAGAACCCGGTTCGCATGCTGCATGTTCTGGTTCATTTTTTTTCTGTTTGTGAATAGAATGTCCGCGCAGCAGAACTACCTGATCATTTTGGGTGTCGCTCAGGATGCGGGTTATCCGCATATTGGCTGTATGAGATCTTGCTGTGCCCATGCCTGGAAAAGCAGCACGGAACCGGTATATGTGTGCAGTTTCGCCTGCGTGGATTCGCTAAACAGAAAATGGTGGCTGTTCGAAGCAAGTCCTGATATCGGTAAGCAGCTGGATTTTTTTAATACGCTCACATCAGGAAATTATCCCTACCTGCCCGAGGGAATCGTCATCAGCCATGCCCATATCGGACATTACTCAGGACTTATGTATTTGGGTAAAGAGGCTTTGCATACTTCGGGCGTGAAAGTGTATGTCATGCCGCGAATGAAAAAATTTCTCGAAGCGAATGGCCCCTGGAGCCAATTGGTTGATCTGGGAAACATCGATCTGGTAGAGATCCATGAAGGCCAAATGACCGATCTTTCAGCCGGTTTGTCGATGGAAAGCTTTTCTGTTCCGCATCGCGATGAATTTTCGGAAACGGCAGGGTTCCGGATTCACCTGGAAAGCCGGAACATTTTATTTATTCCGGATATTAACAAATGGAGCAGTTGGAACAAAAGCATTTTGGATGAGTTAAAGAAAGTGGATCTTGCTTTTATCGATGGTACTTTCTTTTCATCCTCCGAATTGCCTTATCGGAAAATGGAGGATATTCCGCATCCGCTTGTCGAAGAGACCATGGATCTATTCAAGGATGCCTCAGAAATGACGCGAAATAAAATCCATTTTATACACTTTAATCACACCAATCCTTTGATTTGGTCCGAAACAGCCCGCGCTGAAATTTTCAGAAAAGGATTTTCAATTGCAAGACAGGGTGCCCGTTATTGACCGGTTGTTGCTTAGTTAAAAGTGGAAGGACTAATCATAGATAAAGCGCCAGCTTCCGTCTTGTTGTTTTTTCCAAACGGTGTGAAACAGACCTTTGAATTGTTTAACTTGAGTGCCCGTATCTTTTATGGTAAATAAATATTTGCCATAAGTGTAGCCTAAGTCGTTGGATGATGAAACCTCTACATGATCTGCAGTCCAGCGCAGTGTTGATTTAGAGTAAACGGGGTTTGAATAAAATTTCCGGATACCCAACTTGCCTTTAATGATGCTGTCATTTCTTGAAATAACAGCATTTGAATCAGCGAAAAATTCAAAAGCCTGTGAGATGCCCTTTTCTGCAGCCATTTTCTCGAATTCTTTCTCCGTTGAAAGTATAGATTGTTTGGCTTTATCAGAGCTTCCGGAGCCGGGGAACGAGTTGCAGGAGAAATAGAAAAATTGCAACAACAGAAATGCGGAGATGAGTGAAATTCGGAAGAAAGGTTTTTTCATAGTATGCAGGTTTAACAACACGAATGCGAAATTAGTAAAGTTTGATTTTTCTAAAAACTGAATTTGCCCAGTTTCCAGGAGCTCTCCAAATAGGCGGGTAAGGCGGCCGAGCCATACCAGGGCAAATAGATAGCATCCAATAAACCTTCCTGAATAGCGGGATCCGCAGCGAGCATTTCCTGTGCTTCTTCCAATTTATTTGTATTGAGAATAAAGAAACCGCGATATAATTCATTTTTTCCAAAAGGTCCTGCAACAATGAGCTTTTCTTCTTTTGCAAGTCGAACGATATTTGCCATGTGACCTTCAAACAATTTGGAAACCCTTGATTTATCTTCCAGCATGGTGGGCCCTGTTTTCAGCAGGACAAAATAATAGTTTTTGTTTCCATAAGAGTCAGCACCATATTTTCTGGCCAGCAGGGAATCATATTGTGGATTTAATTTCTGGCTATGCATGAAATTATGTATTCCCAAAAGGAGAGTCAGCGTAATAAGCGTTCTCATAGGCTTGCACATACAATACATTTAGACCTAAAAATAAAATATTCTGCTTGATGGAAGAAAAAATAGATCTTGTTCAAAATCTATATCAGACCACTTCAAGAGCTTGTTCCATGTCACTGATTAAATCAGATGCATTCTCGACTCCGATGGACAGGCGGATCATTTTGTCGGTTATGGACAATTCCATTTTTTGTGCCGGGTCAACATCTGCATGTGTCATCGTTGCCGGATGTTCGGCAAGACTTTCTGTACTGCCCAGACTGACCGCTAATTTGATAAGCTTGAGTTGATTTAGAAATCGAAAGGCTTCTGCCTCACCGCCTTTCACATCAAAGGAGATCATCCCTCCATTGCTCAGACATTGCCTTTTTTTGATTTCATATGCCTTTCCATCCTTTTCGGTAAGTAGCCCCAAATAATACAGCTTTTCAACTTTCGGGTGTTTGGAGAGCCATGAGGCCACTATTTCAGCATTGCTTGCTTGTATGTCCATGCGGGCTTTCAAAGTTTCGAGACTGCGCAAGAGCAACCAGCCTGTCCAGGGCCCCGCCATATTTCCTAAAAAGGTGCGAAGGGTTTTGACACGGCTAATGAGCGCGGAGGATCCCAGACAAGCTCCGGCGATGACATCGCTGTGGCCGCCGATGTATTTTGTTGCAGAATACAGGACCAGGTCCGCACCATGTTTGAGGGGATGTTGCCAAATAGGACCCATGTAGGTGTTGTCAACGGCAAGTAAAACCTGTTTGTCTATGTTGGAAAAGTGATTTGCGATTTCCTTACTGCATTGGATGTCAATCAGGTCATTTGTAGGATTTGCAGGCGTTTCGATGTACACCATGGCAAGACGCTCCCCGTGTCCTGTTGCACGGACGATTTCAATTGCTTCTTCTTTGCATTGGCCTACTTTAAAACTCGCGACATGAATTCCGAATTGTGGAAGAATTTTATTGATGAAGTGATCGCTGCCTCCATATAAGGGTGTGGAATACAAAAGAAGATCCCCGGGTCGCAAAAATTCAAGGAGGACTGTGGTGATTGCGGACATGCCGCTTTCAAAAACGGCACATTCTTCCGCTTCATCCCATAAGGTGAGTCGGTTTTCAAGTATTTCCAAATCCGGATTATTGATCCGGCTGTATATTAAACCTGTCTTTTCTCCTGTTTTTCTTTCTCGCAGGCCGTAGGCTAACTCAAAAAAGGCTTTTCCCTCTTCCGCACTGCGAAAGACAAAGGTCGAAGTTTGGAAGATTGGACTTTTGATGGCCCCTTCAGACCATTCGGGGCGATATCCATAGGACATCATCAGACTTTCGGGTTGCATTTTTGCACACATGAATCGTGTATTTAATTTTTAAAATCGTGCAGTGAACACGTGAACTCGATAAAAGCTGATGACTGTGTGGCACAGAGAAACTGAATCCGAAGATAAGATGATTCAAAAATGAAAATGGATGAGGAACATCATTTCTTCAACTGACGGAAATTTTAAGGGATCAGTTTATATTGAATAAAAATGAGAAAGAGAAGACCGATTGCAATGCGGTACCAACCAAAAAAACTAAAACCATATTTTTCGACAAAAAGTAAAAGTCCTTTTACAGCAATCCATGCGGAACAAAAAGCCATCAGGCTTCCAATTCCTAAAAGCTTTAATTCATCGCCGGAAAATTGTGCAGAACTTTTTAATAAATCGTAAGCTGTGGCAGCTACCATAGTGGGCACTGCCAATAGAAAAGAAAACTCGGTGGCTTGCTTTTTATTGAACCCATTGAAGATGCCTCCGATGATACTGGCGCCCGCTCTTGATACGCCCGGAATGATCGAAACAGACTGAATCAAGCCTATCCAGAATGCATTGCGAAAGGAAATCTGTTCCATAGACTCGTAATTGCTATCCTTTTGCACAACGCGCTTGTCTAACCATATAAGAAGAATACCTCCTGCTATCAAACTGATTGCCACCACCAGCGGACTAAAGAGATAATGTTTGATAATGCCGTAAAAGAAATAACCTATGGCAGCAGTGGGCAGAAATGCAACAAACAGTTTCTGGTACATCAGTCCATTCAACAGGAAACGACGTGCATAAATCCAGGCGATGGCAAGGATTGCACCTAATTGGATGGAAATTTCAAAAGATTTCAAAAATTCAGTGTGCTCCAGGCCGAGGCAGGCTGAAGTTAAAATCATATGGCCCGTAGAAGATACCGGTAGAAATTCAGTCAGACCTTCAATCAGTGCAATGAGGAGGGCTTCAAAGTAAGTCATAAAATGGGTGATAAGACAGTCTGTTAATCGCAGGAAGCCAATTGCCATCCCGGACAAATACCTGCAATAATAATCAAAGTATCATCAGCAATACAAAGCAAATGCTTTTAAATAATTTCTGGCTTTTCGGATTAAATTTTTTGACTTTTATTGATGGGAATGTTCGTGCTTTTTTGGGGACTTTTTGAATTTCTGAAAATACCGTTTCCATTTGTCCAGGATGAAGAATTTTTTGGCAAGTTTTCCATCGTAATGGGTAACGTGGGTCAGGGAGTTATAATGTTCAAAGTGGCCTTTGTATGCAATGGACCGATTCATATCCTGCAAGTCCCTTATAAAGGCAGAAGGTAAAATATAAAACCCCTTCGGAGCTGCAATACCTGGAATGTTTTTAATGAGCGTGCGGACAAATGAAATGCAATTTCGCATTCTCAGAGAATAGGGTTTATGGTTCCATTCTTTAACTTGCTGAAGACAATAATCGAAATCCCTGGGAGCTATTTCTATGGCGAAACTGTGTTGATAATCAGCTGCGAAATCATTGCGGATGCTCCCGTCCATATAACCCCACCATCCTTCAGGCTTGATTCCATCTTTCGGATAATAGCCCCAGAAACCAGCCAGCAGATTTTTGGGCTCGTCCGGGTCTTCCTGGACCAAACCAATAAAAAGATGGCCGAAAGACTGCCGGATGACGCCATTGAAAAAGCCTTCTTTGGCATAAAATATCAGCCATTGTTTTGCCGGAAGGGGGTTTGACAGAAACAAAAAGGAAACCAGAAAAATGAGACCGGTACCGTATTTCATCCTTCTCATTTTTCGCCTAAGAAGTTCTAAAGCCTTGTTTGTGAGACTCTTTTCAATCATTGCGGCCGTCCAATAGGATTTTTTGTGAATATCAGAATACTAAATTACTGAATTGCTCAGAATCGACAATGCGTTCATCCGTTTTTTATCGAAATGCATCATTGCTTCGCTTTGACGCAGAAGCCTTAATTTTGAGATTTAAACACCACATATGATCGCTGAAAGCACAGTGTACCAGCCAAAACATAAAATCCGGATCCTGACCGCAGCTTCTTTGTTCGATGGTCACGATGCAGCCATAAATATTATGCGTCGTATCATGCAAAGTTCCGGAGTGGAAATCATCCACCTGGGCCACAACCGTTCTGCTCTTGAAATCGTTGACGCAGCGATTCAGGAGGACGTGCAGGGTATAGCGATCACCTCTTATCAGGGAGGCCATAATGAGTTTTTCAAATATATTTTTGACTTGCTGAAGGAAAGGGGATGCAGTCACATCAAAGTCTTTGGTGGCGGGGGTGGAACGATATTGCCCTCTGAAATCGATCAATTGCACCAATACGGCATAGCCCGTATTTACAGTCCGGATGATGGCCGCCGCATGGGCTTGCAGGGCATGATCAATGATCTCATCTCGCAATGTGACTTTGCGACAGGTTCCTCACTCAACGGTGAGCTCCGCGAAGCCCACCATACCGATTTCAGAAGCGTGGCCCGTCTCATTTCTGCTGTGGAGAATTTTCCGGAGCAGGCCGACCACTGGATTTCTGAACTGGAGAAGGGGAAATCCGATAAGTTCATTCCGGTACTCGGGATCACCGGAACTGGAGGGGCAGGAAAATCCAGCTTGGTAGATGAACTCGTACGAAGATTTGTGTTGGATTTTGATGATAAGAAAATCGCCATCCTTTCGGTGGATCCCTCTAAACGCAAAACGGGTGGAGCGCTATTGGGAGACCGTATACGCATGAATGCCATCCATCCGGAGTTTCATCACGGAAAGGTATTTATGCGTTCGCTGGCAACGCGCCAGAGCAACCTTGCTTTATCGCCCCACATCCTTAACGCAGTGAAGATTTTGAAATCATCTGCTTTTGATCTCATCATTCTGGAGACTTCCGGAATTGGACAGAGCGATACGGAAATTGTCGACTTCAGCGATGTCTCACTTTATGTGATGACCCCGGAATACGGAGCTGCTACGCAATTGGAAAAAATCGATATGCTGGATTTTGCTGATCTCGTTGCCATCAATAAGTTTGATAAGCGCGGAGCTCAGGATGCTTTGCGCGATGTGCGCAAACAATTCCAGAGAAATCACAAAGCCTGGGACAAGGATGTGGACACCATGCCGGTCTACGGAACCATCGCCTCTCAGTTTAATGATCCCGGAACAAACCATTTGTATGAAGCCCTCATACAAACACTTCGTGACAAAACCCATGTGGATTTTAAAAGCCACATGGAATTACATACAGGGGAACCTGAAAAAATATATATCATTCCGCCATCGCGTACCAGGTATCTCAGTGAAATTGCGGATAACAATCGCAACTACGACAATTGGGCCAAACGACAAAGTCTGTTGGCACACGAATGGCAGGCAATCAGGACTGCAAAGGAACTGATCGGGAATGAAGAAGAATTTACCAGAGGGCTCTTACAAAATAAGGCCGAGGAGATCGGCATGCAACTGGATGGCTTCAATAAACTGATCCTGGAAAAGTGGGAAGAGAAGCGAAAGAGATATGAGGCCGATGAATACATTTACCAGGTGCGCCACAAAGAAGTGCGGGTTCCTACCTTCACCGAATCCCTTTCGCATACGCGGATACGACGCGTAAGTCTCCCACGCTATCAAAGCTGGGGGGATATCCTGTCCTGGACTTTACAGGAAAATGTTCCGGGGGAGTTTCCTTATACTGCAGGTGTCTATCCATTCAAAAGGGAAGAAGAAGATCCGACAAGGATGTTTGCAGGAGAAGGCGGTCCGGAACGCACCAACCGGAGATTTCATTATCTGAGTTTGGACATGCCCGCCAATCGCCTGAGTACGGCATTTGATTCGGTGACACTCTACGGAGAAGATCCGGATTACCGCCCTGATATTTATGGTAAAGTGGGCAACAGTGGGGTGAGTATCTGCAGCCTTGACGATGCAAAAAAATTATATAGCGGTTTTGATTTGTGCGACCCACGAACGTCCGTTAGTATGACCATAAATGGCCCTGCTGCGACCATCTGTGCATTTTTCATGAATGCCGCCATCGATCAGCAATGTGAAAAATATATCCGCGAGCACAAGCTGGAACATCTGGTGGAGTCGGCGCTCATTAAAAAATACGACGATCGCGGCTTCAAGAGACCGGCTTACGTGGGTGAACTTCCAGAAGGCAACGATGGTCTGGGTTTGCTTTTATTGGGACTCAGTGGTGATGAAGTCCTTGAAACTGAAATCTACAGGGACTTAAAAGTGAAGGCTCTCAAATCAGTTCGCGGCACCGTGCAGGCAGACATTCTGAAAGAGGACCAGGCGCAAAATACATGTATTTTTTCGACGGAGTTTTCTTTAAAGCTGATGGGGGATGTACAGGAGTATTTCATCCAGAACGGAGTGCGGAATTTTTATTCCGTGTCCATAAGTGGATATCATATCGCGGAAGCAGGAGCCAATCCGATTTCGCAACTGGCATTTACACTGGCAAATGGATTTACTTTCGTAGAGTATTATCTTTCCCGCGGCATGCACATTGATGATTTCGCACCCAACTTGTCTTTCTTCTTTTCCAATGGGGTGGATCCGGAGTATGCAGTCATCGGGCGTGTCGCACGACGTATCTGGGCAAAAGCCATGAAGCATAAATACGGAGCCAACGAGCGAAGCCAAATGCTGAAATACCATATCCAAACATCAGGCCGCTCGCTACATGCCCAGGAAATTTCATTCAATGACATACGGACTACCTTGCAGGCCTTGTACGCGATTTATGACAACTGCAATTCCCTTCACACAAATGCCTATGATGAGGCGATCACAACACCAACCGAAGAGTCGGTGCGCAGGGCTATGGCCATTCAATTGATCATCAATAAGGAATTGGGTCTTGCTAAAAATGAAAATCCCATGCAAGGCTCTTTTATCATTGAAGAGCTTACCGACTTGGTAGAAGAGGCCGTGCTTGCGGAGTTTGACCGCATTACAGAACGTGGAGGCGTTCTGGGTGCCATGGAGACGATGTACCAAAGGAGCAAGATCCAGGAAGAGAGTTTGTATTATGAAACGCTCAAACATACGGGAGAATATCCGATCATTGGCGTCAATACCTTTTTGTCCCGGGATGGTTCCCCCACTGTGTTGCCGCGCGAAGTCATACGCGCCACGGAAGATGAAAAGAATGATCAGATCAGGGCGCTTGAAAATCTCAAGCATTCCAATGAGGAGAAGGCCTCCCTTCAGCTCAAGTCACTGCAACAGGCAGCGATACACAATATGAATATGTTTACGGAGCTGATGGAAACTGTCAAAGTTTGTTCATTGGGACAGATTACTTCGGCTTTATATGCTGTGGGCGGGAAGTATCGCAGAAACATGTAAAATCTTTGGATAAGATCCAAATGAAAATAAATACCTGTAATAACAAACGTTTGTTAGAATATATTTAATAGGGTGGTTTTATTCCATCTGCAAAACACAATATATGGCAATATTAGGGAATCTCTTTCTGGCGGTGGCCGCATTTGTTTTCTTCCTTTTTGGCATGGATATTCTAAGCAAACCCGCTCCGAAAGGAGGAGATGCGGTCGTTAGTTATGCATGGGGAATTCTGATTTCGAATCTGATCATCTTTGCATGTCTGGCTGTAGTAGCAGTCTTGATTTTTCTAAAGGGTGGATTTGACTGGGTGGCCGCAAGTTCCGGTATGCGCATTCTGCTGCTCATTTTGGGTTTTATAGCGGTGTTGAGTACATCCGCCTTCAGTATTTTCTATAACAGCGAAGGAGGCCCTGCAGAGCTTTTGATGCGCCTGTATTCCAAAACTGCACCTCTGTTTTTACCACTTGGGCTTCTCGTCAGTTTTGCCATTCTTCTGAACGATGGTTTGCGAAATAGCGTTCCTGTGGGTCTTTACAAGTGGCCCTTGCACATTATTTTTTTTATAGGTGTGACCGGGTCCGCATCCATGTTGTGGATGCTGGCAAAGGATTCTGCCCGCAATGCCGTGCGCGTGCAACAGCGAATGACGGAGGATGACCAGCGCATTCACCAACAGCATCTGAATGATATTGATCAGTGCGATGTGAGTAAAAACATGGTATTCCTATTGGTGTTTACAGATGCAAATCACGATCCGGATGTACGGGAACGCGCATTAGCTAAAATGAAAACAAATCCTGATTGGGAAAAAGAGTTGATCCGGTACCTCAAGACAGACTGGGCCCCCGAGGCGTTTACTTTTTTTGCGTCAAATGATGCGGAGCACATGGATCTTTTCAAAGATGTCTTACACGAAGGAATACGCAATCAGGCTCGGTTGATTCGCGAACGCATAAGAGAAGCTTCGCATCCATCCCATTTGTACAGAGAAATGTTTAGTTGGGAAGTGGAACGGGTGTTGCGAACGGTTAAAAGATTTGAACCTCTTGGTCAATCTTATAAAGCAGAAGTCCTTGAACTAAGAAAGGCATTGGATGAGCCTTCTGAATTTGAAAAACCTAAATTTGCCTGCCAATCCTTACTCGACGATTGGATCAAAACGCATGAATGAAGTCTGAGGAGGAAAAATTGCGATTTGATAAGGCTGTAAAGCAAGAGGCGGAGCGGCTTTTAAAAAAGATGCAAGGCGACTATTCCGAAAACTTGCAAAAGCTGATGCATGAAAGTCTTGGTGGAATAGACCATGCAAAGGAAGCATTAAAAGTCATGGAGGACAAACTGCACAAGGAATATGAGGAAGCCCGTTTGCTTCGAAAAGAAGCTGAGGAAGAGGGTGAAAAACTGGTGCAGGCTTATTTTGAGCAGAGGAGGGAGGGCCTTTTGGAATTTGCAAAAAACGAATGGCTTCGCCAATTAATCCGCAGCCATCTTGAGGCGGGTCGAACAAAGGAAGATATATGCAAATGGCTTCAGGTAGATCAGAAATTTGTAGAAGACATTGAGACCATTTTATTTCGCCTTAAAAAAATTTATCCTTCTCATGAGTTCGATATCCAGCAAACGATTGGACCCGGAGCAAGACTGCGTTATTCTTCTGAAGGCAGAGGCGGAACCATTTGGTTCGAAAATGACCAGACCCAATTTGATATGTGGTGGGAATTTGGCGGGGGCGATGCTTTGGTTATTATCGATGTGCCCAGCCCTGAGCAATGGGAGCGCTTGACGAAAATTCCCATTGGGAAGAGGGATGAAGTCTTAGAGTTTATAGCCAGAAGTGTTGTTGCAGATAAAACACATGGAGCCTGTACCTATCTGATTGGTCAAAATGTGATAACCATTTACAAGTAAAGTAAGCCTTCCCATTTGAAACCGCTTGATCTAAATTAAAACATCAATCGTAGTTCATGGTGGATATATAATCTATTAGCCATTTTTTTCCGGACTTGGACATTTCAAACTCATAGTCAACACCGAATTTACCTGTAAGGCTTACCGTAGCCTTGCCGCCACCGTATTTTACTATTTTATATTTTAATTTGCGAATGTTGTCAAGAACCAGTTCGGGTTCCTGTGTAATCAGGACCAGATCATAGTCAAAGCCTTCCGGGGGGCCTTCGTTTTGCGGGTTTTCAGTAAGGTAGACAGCTTTGTCGTCAAAGTATTTTTGCCAGTCTTTCCGGTAACTTTCAGAAATGCAACCGCTGGATTTTAAAGTATCCAGGTATCTTTTACATGCATCGAGATTGACCTGGTAATTGCCTTTGAGGTCCTTCTTAATAAATTCAAAATCATTGGCTTTTTCATAATTTAATTTATACCACTTCAAAAAACGAATTACAGTCTGGATCAATTCGCTGCTGTCTTTTTGAGTACTCTTTTCTGTTGTGGGCTTTGGAAGAATGCCCTTGGAATAGCCGGTGGCCTCTATAAAAAAGACAGCAAGGAGGGATATAAAAGTTCTTTGAATGATCATGTATCGATGTTTAATGAAGCATCAAAGGTAATTAAAATTAAAGTGGAAGCCTGAGTTGCGTTTTGCGAAATTGCAAAATACCCTAGAGTTTGGACATCAAGAAATTTTCAAAATGTCGTTCTTCTGATGCCATTAGGCCTTGGATGGAGTTTGTATTCTCTTATCTTTACTGTATAATCTTCCTAAGTATGACTGCAGTTCTTTTTAAAATCGGTTTTTATTTTAACTGCATATGTTTATTTCTGCCGATATACAGGGCATTACCCGGATTGTTTAACGGGGGTGTAGAATCCTGGTTTGAAATTTTAAAAGCCAATATGTGGACCCTGTTTATATTCGGAGGACTGAACGCCATTTCCTATTATTTGTATCATAAGACAGATTCGAAGATTGCAGGCGCCCTGCTTGCAAGCTTTCCGCTGTGGGCGGGGATTGGACTTCTGTGTTGGTACCTCTACGCTTTTTCAGGAAAAAATTAATATCTCCGCAACAGAATTCCAGGCTTTCGGGTGTTAGTTGCCAAATAAGTGAACCCATGCATTGCTCAGAAACTCAAGAAACTTGAGAACGGCAATCGAATTGATGACTGTGAATAAAAGCAGTTTCAACCAAAAATGAGGGATGCCTTTTTTATGAAATAAGTCAATGCAAACCCATAGGGTATAGAATACGGAGAACAGAATCTGGAAAAGATAAAAGCCCCAATGCAGGACATTCAGGGATAGCAGACCTCCTCCAATGAGATAATACAGGACAAAAAAGGCATAATCGACGGAGAAGGTGTACATGGTGATGACAAGGGACTCTATGTAACTAAATATTGTGCGGGCTATAAAAAAATACAGAAATGCTGCAATGAGCGGAAAAGTCAAAAGATAAAACCACTGCCCATGTTCAATAAACACTTTAATGCTTTGCGGATTGCTGAATGTAAGGCCCTCTTTATATACCGGGTGAAAGCCGTTTTTTGAAAGAATCATCCGGTGTGTAAAAATGGATAAGGTGACCCAAATCAGGAAAAAACTTACCGGGGCCTGGTATTTTTTTCTTTTTCCGGAAATATATTCCTGCAATACCTTTCCTGGTCGTAGAATCAACTGCCATGTTGTACCCAGAAGACTGCTTTCCGCGTGGGTAAATGTGTGGATGAACTCATGACCCAAGGATTTCCAACTGATACGGGCAATATGTGCGGATTGTCCGCAAGAAGAGCAGTAGTTGCCTTGTATTGCTTCTCCGCAATTTAAACATGTTGAGTTCATTTTTTTCTCTTTAGTATGCAAAATTAGGGATTTGTATACTATCTGAGAATGCAGGTAGTTTGTAATTCATGTAAGCATGGTTTAATCCAGGCCAGGCAAGCGTATTTACAGAATCATTACAGAGTGAGCAACAAAAGAATATCCCTACAGTCAATAATGCAAACTTAAAACTTCTTTTTTTGAAAATCCTCTTCATCCAAGGCAGGCATTGTTGTATTGCATTATTATAAGTAGCGAGTTTTTTACCTGCTGCAAAAGGGAATTAAGTTAGGCTTGAATTTTTTAAAAGCATTTTACCAACTCTATTGTTTTAAAATGCAACAACTCGCAGCCCATGGTGAAATGGGACATGAATACAGTCTGGCTGAGGTCTATTATTATTTTTCACGGCAGCAAGAATTCAGAGTTTAGGAATTGGGCATGTTTATTAGAGGAGATACAAGCCATTTCCAGCTGTTCAAGGAAGGTTTTGAAAGAAGCATTAACCAGGAGATCAGGCAGATTGCGATGCGCTATATCCGTGAAGCCCTTTTCTTCAGGAACCAGGAAGTAAACCAATTGTAAAATTTTGTTATATTCGAGCATTCATATTATGTATGCATTTTAAACCAGTACTATTTTTATTTTTTTAACCTAAACACAAACAAAATGGAAGCAAAAACAAATTGGTTGGCATTGGTAGTCGCTGCGGTCGCCGGAATGGCATTGGGCTGGCTATGGTATGGGATGTTGTTTACAAGTCAGTGGATGGCTGGAAATGGGATCACCATGCAAGGTGAGACTGCTTTTAAGAATGGAGTTGAAATGTCCCATTCCCCATTGCCGATGATCGTCAATACGGTTTCACTATTGGTGTATGCGTATTTGATGAATTGGCTTGTTAATAAGACCAGTTCATTTGACCTGAGGTCTGGTCTCATGTTGGGTGCTGTGATTGGAACTATTCATTTATTTGGAATTTACACAGGTAATCGTTTTGCAGGAAATCCGGTAAGTCTGTCCATGGTAGATGGATTTTTTACTTTTTTGCTGTTTAGCATGATGGGAGCGGTCATTGGAGCCTGGAGAGCCAAGTAGGAAAAAATTAATCAACATTTTAGGAATCCCCGGATAATCATTTGGGGATTCTTTTTTTAATGATATTTTTTAATTCAGTGACTCGACTATATGCAGAAAGCAAAATCCAAATCTGAAAATTTAGGGAGCCTACAACCAGCTGAGTTGAGTCTTGGATTGAGAATTGTTGGCTGATATCTTATTGGCAGGTATTTCGTCTTGTAAGGAGTCAGGATTTGCACCAATTCGTTTCCATTGGAGTAGCTTCTTTTCTTGTTTTGGCTAAAATACACTCTGTACAGTTGCATTTCTTGTGCGATAAAAAAATTGGGAAATATGGCATTTAAGAGTTTCTTATATTTATCCTGGTATATGTAACTCTGACATGAAAATTGTAGCCCTTTATGTTTTAACACTCTTAAGCAGCGAACTGCTTTCTCAATCATTTTTTAGCAAAGTTTATAAAGTACAAGAAGATGGAACTGGGATCGTTAATCAAGCACCTAATTATTTAAGCGCAATTCTTCCGACTGATTCATTGATTTTTGCTTTTGGTTACTCAGCGGATACTACATATCCTAGGATTAATGGAACTGCATTTTATGTCTTTAATTGGACTGGAGTGTTATTAAAATACTTTCATATTAAAGATGGTACAACCTACAACTTTTTTAATCCTGAAGGAATTGTATCTTGGGACGGTGAAACATTTTATACAGGGTTTAATAATTTTTACCAGCAACAATCAATATTAAAATATAATCGGTTTACAAATAAGCAAGATGTTTTAGAAATTACCAATAGTAGCATTAAAAACGGGGATATACTAAGAAGCAATTTAGTTTCCACTTTAAATGGTGAATTAATCACAGCAAATGAAATAGCAATTGATTCAACCATGTATAATTATAGAATTCAGGTTACTAAAATTGATACGAATGGAAGTATCAAATGGCAGAGAATAGTCGGAAATAATCCAATTAATGGATTTCAAAATCATTGCTTCTCCTGTTATACTGATAGTATTGGGAACATTTTTGTTGGTGTAGACTACAATGATAATCTTGGATTAGGTTGGGAAGCGCAATATCAGAGCATACTTTATAAGTTAGATAGTGGAGGAAGTGTTGTTGACACTTATGCATCTAAACTATCAAAGACTGGATTTAACACCATCTATGATATTGTTAAAGCAAATGATTCATTTATTTACCTCTGCTCAGATTATAATTATAATAATACAAGGTATCCTTTCAATAATCTAGGGTTCGGTGCAATTCAAGTTTTAGATAGTAATCTGAGTTTTAAAAGATACATTCCGTTAGATTTTAGAGATTCAAATGGAGGCCCCGCTTTTAGTAATAGCTTTGAAAAAATTATTCAGTCTAACAATAATCGAGGTCTTATTCTTGGAGGATCGCTTCCTGTTACACGAGATACATTGATGTTCCTAACTGATTCTATTTACAAACTGGATAGTATTCTAGGTCAGCATTTTTTACTTAACTTAATCCAAATTAGGGATAATAAAGTTGAATGGCGAAGAGTTTTTCGAATTAGATCTGGAAAAGATAATGGCTATTTATACGATATTAAATCCTGCCCCAAGGGAGGTTATATAATAGCTGCCGCTTCTTTTTTAGGTGACGCTTATGAAAAATATGGAGATCCATACTGGATGCCCTGGCTTCTTAGAGTCGACGATGATGGATGCATGATTCCTGGATGTGGTACTGTAAGCACTAAAAATCAAGACAAGGCAGATCAATTGATAATTTATCCGAATCCCGCAAACAATTACATCGTATTGCTTCACACAAGTCAAGATAAGACACGCTATCAGATTGTATCTGCTGAGGGAAAGATTATGGATGATTTTTATTCAACAATTGAAGGAGAGCAGATAATTGTTCCGATACAGAATTACAATGCGGGTTCCTACTACCTGAGATCTGAAAGCAAAAATGGCGTGTGTTCTCAGTTGTTTATCAAACAATAGATTTGAAGGGTGGGCAATTACACCAGATTTTGCAATAGCGACCTTTTTGTGGAGGATCAGAGATTTCCTGTCCCGCCCATGGCCGGAGGACCCAGGAGCATGACGCTTGAAGCCTGGGTTGAGTTTGTGAATTGTTGCAGTTTTTACTGTCCTTGTTGCAACATATACCAATTTATAGAAATTTTAGAAAATCCGGGTTTTCCCCGATTGTTTTTCGTTACGGACTGAGGTAAATTTGCTTTAGATTTAATTCCGTGACTGCTCTTGCTTCCAGTTAATTTCTCGTCACAGAAATTATTTTACATTTTTAATCAAAGCTATTTATTCAAAATCAATCAATTCATTAATGTGAATTGTTGAATTTATTTTTCTTTTAACTAAAACCATTTTTTATGAATTCAACTGTTCTTACTTCACCCGGCTCTTAGAGGCTGATTTAATTGACGCACGCCGATTACTTCTTCCAAAACCGCTTAACTCTTACGGAAAGAATTAAACCGATTGCCGAACGCAACCCTTTGAAAGAAATTCCCTGCGAGCCGATAACCTGAATCAGCCTACTTACCCTTAGCATCCTCCTTATTGAAATTAAGAATGCATTCATGTTCTGTGAGTGTAATGAGACTTTATTTTTCAAATTTATTCACGTTCTAAATTTACATTTTATGAAAAAAATATTATCGAAATTTCTAACAATAGTTATTTATATCACGCTTTTCTCATTAAGCGATTTAATAGCTCAGTGTGGATTTGTAGCTGAGCCAGGAGAGCCAGTTTTTGAAAACTATACTAGTACAAATGTTACACTAAATTTAGTGTTTCATGTTATCAGACAAAGTAATGGATCAGGTGGTGCCTCAAGCTCGGATTTAACGTACTATGTGACTGAATTAAATACAGTATATAATCCAGCGGGTATCTATTTCGATACCCTTTGTACCAATTTTATTGACAGCACACCTATCTATAATGATTGCACTCTTGGGTTCAATGGCAGCAATTGGGTTAGTATGCAAACAGCTTATTCAACAGCAAATGCTATAAACGTGTTTATTCATCCCGCACTTGGAAACTCAGGAAATGGATGTGCATTCGGAAACGGTAATCAGGTTGGCTTTTCTTGCTTTATTCAAAATAGGGCACATAGAAACTTAATTTCTCATGAGATCGGACATGTTTTGGATCTTTATCACACCTTTGAAACTTCTACTGGTAAATCATGTCTTGACGATTCTACATCACTTATCAATGGAGGGGATAAATGCTTAGATACTCCACCTGATGAGGACTTATTTGATTTTTACGGAATAATAAATCTATCAACATGTTTATGGGATACATTTGCTTGCATGAGTAGTGTAAATTGTACAGATGGGTGTGGAAATTCACCTCATTCGGGGTTTAATCCAGGTATAATGATGTCTTATTATCATGAATGCACAGCTTTTTTTACCAATGATCAACAAAATAGGATGAAGAATAAAATTCTAAATAATCTATCTGGATCATATTTTAATTTGCCAGTGGCTGATCTGGTCGTCGATGATTCACTGACTATATCCTCTCCATATCGTGCTGCTGCGAATATTATTATTGAAAATGGTGGCGTACTGATCGTTACATCAACTCTTTATATGCCGGAAAAATCTAAAATAGTTATTGAGCCGGGAGGTATATTAAGCATTAGTGGCGGCACAATAACGAAAGGCAATTTCAAGGATATTTGTCATGAAAGATCTGGAGATTCTCAATTCTGGTATGGTATCGAAATGCAAAGATCTACTTTTGGTTCTTATCCTAAACTTTACTGCACAAGTGGTACAATTGAGTACTCGGAATTTGGAATAACGAATCCAAGTAATTCTTCTGGCAATGCTCAGATACATGTATATAGTGGCGCATTTAAAAATAATAAGAATAGTATTTCTCTAATTGGTGGGCCTACTCGTAATAATCTGCCGATTTATATTAGTAAAGCTCGATTCTATATAGATGGATCTTTTCCTCTTGGCAGTTATTATTCACAAGTAAAGATTGATAATTCAAAAATTTACTTTGATAGCTGTAGATTTGATAACCCATCTACTAAACATCCATTAGACTCAACTAGTTATTGCATAAAGGCAATGAATACTGATGTTGGAATTCAACATACGACATTTAAAGACAGCTTATACGGTGTTCAGTCCATGTCAATGATGTCAAAGAATACGTTGGGAGTTTCAAACAGTAAATTTTCAAAAATGTTTGTGGGAATTAATACCACTGCTGGTGTTAATAACTATTCTATTAAACTTGATTCCTTTGATACATCTTGGAAGTTTGGGCTTTTGAGCGACCAATGTATGGGATATATAATCACTAATAATTATTTTGGAAATTCAGGGTATTATGCAAATTCAGTCGGAATTCAGATGCAAGCTTCTGGTGTCGTTCCTAACAGCATTCAAAATAATACTTTTTCTAATTTAAAGTATGGTGATATATCTAAAGGGACAAATGGTGATCCTAATGTCGGCCTTCAATACTTATGCAACACTCATATTAATAGTACAACCAAAGATTTTCTAATCGAAGGCATGATTTCGGGGAAACAAGGTTCACTACAAAGAGCGGCTGGTAATACATCTGATGGATATGTTTCGTTTGATTTAAACAGTTCTTCAGTATCAAAAATTACATATCATTATAGAGATACAACAACCGAAAGACCGACCGCCTCACCTGGAACTAAATTAATTGGAGTTAAGGTAAGCACAAGAAACTGTAATTTGATAAATAAACCCAATCCTGATACTTTAGTGCATTATACAGCCTTTAAACAAAAAGAGGACACAATGGATGTCAGAAATGGTACGCATGTAAGTTCTATTGATGGAGGCAATACTTCAACACTTCTTTCCTATATAAGTGGTGCTACTTCAGGTACTGCAACAAGCTTATACAACAACTTAATTTATAGCTCACCTTGGTTGAGTTCTGCTGTTGTTCTTGCAGCGTATAACCGCACGGATATTTACGATTCAACGCATCGTGCTCAACTGCTATATTCAAACCCTGATCTTTTCAATTCAAATGATTTCAGATCATCTCTTCGTGATGCTAGCAGTCCACTTGTTAGTAATTCACTAGATAATTTGGATACTTTAACCAATTACTCAACTGCAAGAACTGACTTGGAATCCGAAATTGCCTTCCTGAATCTTGAAAAAAATGCTTTGTGTTACGACAAGTTGCATGAGTTAAAAATCGACTCATTGATTAATCAAGATAGCATACTCGCATGGCAAACCAGAACAGGCGATTATGGTTCACTCAGAGAAGTAATCAGTACATACTATTCAAATGGAGATTTCACAGAAGCGGCAACTGCTCTTACTAATTTAGGAAGTATAACAAACTTAAATTCCGATCAAGAATCAGATGTAGATGGACTAGGAGATTTACTTCCTTATATGGTTGATATAAGAGGTGATGATAGATATGAAGGCAGTTTAACAGAAGAAGAGATTAATTGGATGATTGATTTTGCTGAAAGCAATCCGAATCAAGCTGGAGCAGAAGTACGTGCTGCTTTGGCTTTTTATTATGGAATAAATCCTGATGTAGATGAATCTCTTAGAAAAGCAAAAACTCATAATACGAGTGTGATTGGTGAGAACGTACAGTCAAAAGTTTTAGCTAATTCTGAGGTAAATATTTACCCGAACCCTAGTAAAAATGAATTGACCATTGTTTTGCCAGTTACAGGAAAAGAAGACTTTTGGAATGTTGAATTGCTAGATTGGAATGGTAAATTTCTTCAAGGAATTGGAACAGACACTAGACAGCTGAGGATGGATATTACCAATATTACAAATGGCATTTACTTGGTTAAAATATCAAACAATAAAACTGATAGAATTTTTAAAAGGGTTCAAATCATTAAATAAAAGGGTTTAACCTAATTTTAAGTTTTACTGGTGTTTTCTTAAAGAATCGGGGTAGATCTAAGCAAAATGCTTATATTTATCCCGATTTTGTTTCAATATTGCTAATATGAGGCAGTTATTTCAAGTTATCTTATTATTCATAACTTTTGAAAGCAATTCGCAAGAATTTTTTAGCAAGGTCTTTACTGTGCCTGAAAACGGTACTGGGCTAATAAATCAATGGCCTAATTACTTAGTTGCTGTATTTCCTACTGATTCATTAATTTATGCTTTTGGATATTCCACTGATACAACCTTTAAAAATATTTATGGAACAGCCTTTTACATTTTTGACTGGACAGGCAACCTCATAGATTATTATCGCATTAAAGACACTAACGATTATGAATTTTTTGGCCCGGAGGGAATTCAGACATGGGATGGGATAACGTTCTATACTTGTTTTAATAATCATTATACAGAAGAATCTATACTTAAATTCAATAGAATCACAAGAAGCCAAGAAGTTTTAAAAATAACTAACAGCGTTATTAAAAATGGCGATATTCTTCGTAGCAATATGAAGCCTACAAATGATGGCCATTTGGTAACTGCAAGTGAAATAACAATTGACACAACAGGTTATAATTACAAAATACAAATAACAAAAATTGATACAACTGGAAAAATAAAATGGCAATCAATTTTAGGAAAGGCAACTATTAATGGATTTGAAAACAGTTGTTTTTCGAATTACGTTGACATGAATGGCAATATCTATTCAGGAGTTGGGTATAATGACGATGTTAATAATGGACAGCCCGCAGTTTACCAAAGTATTTTTTACAAATTAGATATAAACGGTATTTTAAATAATTCTTATAATTCGAAATTGGCTTCAGAGGGCTTCTGTAATACTTACGACATTGCGCAAGATGAAAAAGGTTGGTTCTATTTATCTTCCGATTATAATTTTAACTATTCTCCCCGATTTCCTTCAACAAATAGAGGTTATGGAGTTGTTCAGATTTTTGATACGAGCCTTCATTATAAAGGATTCGTTAATTTGAATTTCGATACATCTTATAAAGGGCAAGCATTTTACGTAAGCTTTAAAAAGATTATCCGATCAAATAAAAAGGATGGCTTTGTAGTTGGAGGAAGTTTACCACTTATTGACACCTCTCTGATATTTGTCGACTCATTACAGGGGTATGATACTATAGTATGGCATCATGAGTTACTTAATATCGTTAAAGTAAACGATTCCCAACAAATTGAATGGAGAAGGACTTATAGAATCCGAAATGGAAAAGACGACGGCTATCTTTACGATCTGAAATCATGTCCAACTGGTGGCTACATTATTGCGGCTGCTTCTTATCTTGACGATGCTAGGGAGAAATACGGAGATCCTTACTATATGCCCTGGCTTCTCCGAGTTGACGATGATGGATGTTTAATACCAGGATGCGGAACGGTCAGCAATAAAGATCCTGAATCAAAAAAAGAAATCAACATTTATCCTAATCCTGCAAATAATTACATCGTATTACTCCACTCAAGTCAAGAAATAACTCGCTATCAAATAGTTTCAACTGAAGGGAAAATTATGGATGATTTTTATTCTTATTTACAAGACGAGCAAATTATTATTCCTATCAGCCATTTTAAGCATGGGAGTTATTTTATAAGAGCTGAAAATAAAAAAGGTAGCAGTTCAACTTTGTTTGTGAAGAATTAAATTATTTAACCCTCAATTGGTTCTGTCTTAGCATCTCTTTTTACAGCATTTATCCCATTTTCTCTTGACTGTTTTGTATTGTACGTTTCACATGACACCAAGTATAATCCGACCGGGATAAATTAGAGTAAATTCCGTACATTTATCCCGGTTCTTTATCACATGAAAAGATTAGTTACATTCCTGCTATTGTTTGTGTATTTTGAGGGAAAATCGCAGGATTTATTCAGTAATGTATATAAAGTCCCTGAAGATAAAACTGGTCAAACCAACTACTTTCCTAATTGGTTAAGTAGCTTATTTCCTACGGACTCGCTGATCTTTGCTTTTGGATATTCAGCCGACACAAGTTATACAGATGTTTTTGGAACAGCTTTCTATATTTTTGATTGGTCGGGTAACCTTTTAGATTATTATCATATAAAGGATGACAGTCTTCATAACTTTTTTTATCCAGAAGGAATATTAACATGGGATGGTATAGTCTTTTATACTTCATTTAATAACAACTATAAGGAACAATCTATTCTTAAATTCAATAGACACACTAGACTTCAAGAAGATCTTGTTATAAAAAATAGCAAAATATTAGATGGAGACATTTTGAGAGGAAACATGACAAACACCAATGATGGATGTTTAATCACAGCAAGTGATATCGCAATTGATTCTACTGGTTTCAATTATAAAATTCAGGTTACAAAAATTGATACATTAGGTAGTATTAAATGGCAGAAAATTATTGGCAGAGATCCTGGGAATGGCTACCAAAATCATTGTTACTCTAATTATGTCGATAGGGATAGGAATATTTTAATTGGTATAGGATATTCGGATAATCTTGGATTAGGTTGGCCAGCAGATTATCAAAGCTTGCTCTATAAATTAAACCCCGAAGGTGAGAGTTTAAATAGTACAAACTCAGTCTTTGGAAGAACTGGGTTTTGCTATACTTATGACATTGTTGAAGATTTGCATGGAAGTATTTATTTGCTTTCAGATTATAACTATAATGAGCCACAATACCCATATGCAAACAGAGGCTATGGAGCGATTCAAGTACTTGATTCTTCAATGAAGTTCAAAAAATTTATTCCGCTTAACTTTTCCACCACTCTTCATGGCAATGCATCTGATAACAGTTTTAATAAAATTATAAATTGTAATGCTGATAATGGGTTTGTCGTGGGTGGTGATATTAGTTATATCGATAACATTATTACATTTAATAATGTAACTCAAAGTTTTGATTCTCTAAAGTGGCGACATGATATTTTGCATTTAATCAAATTCGATAGTTTATTGAATATTCAATGGAAGAAATCATATCGCATCAGAAATGGCAAAGATGATGGTTATCTCTATGATCTTAAATCATGTCCATCTGGAGGATATATTATTGCGGCTGCTTCTTATCTTGACGATGCTAGGGAGAAATACGGAGATCCTTACTATATGCCCTGGCTTCTCCGAGTTGACGACGATGGATGTTTAATTCCAGGATGTGGAACAGTAAGCACAAAAAACCAAGAGAAGGAAGATCAATTAGTAATTTATCCCAATCCCGCAAATAATTATATAGTGTTGCTTCACTCAAGTGCAGAGAAAACACACTATCAGATTGTATCTATTGAAGGGAAAATTATGGATGATTTCTATTCATCTATTGAAGGCGAGCAGATAATTGTTCCGATACAGAATTACAATGCGGGTTCCTACTACCTGAGATCTGAAAGCAAAAATGGCGTGTGTTCTCAGTTGTTTATCAAACAATAGATTTGAAGGGTGGGTAATTACACCAGATTTTGCAATAGCGACCTTTTTTGTCGAGGATCAGGGATTTCCTGTCCCGCCCTTGGCGGGAGAACCCAGGACCCTGGCGCCTGAGGCGCCATGCTCTAGCCAGCAGAA